>CAVQZQ010000122.1:0-79656 GCA_963718435.1 uncultured Acidobacteriota bacterium
TAAGCCGGCGGCGCGAGTAACAGCAGGCGAGGAGCTTCCTGAAAATGAAGCAGCCAGGGATTCTCGGGCGTTGCAAAAGCTGGAGAAGACGAGGTTGTACCACACGACATCGGGTTCTCAGTCTCCGAATGGTGTTCAACAGGCAGGAATTGCGGCAATCGCCATGTTGTCGCATTTCCAACAGCGAATCACGCTAAAACCGGGCAACTCCTTGCATCCTGATGAATCTCAAGCGGATTGCCGTTCTCGTCGGTCGCAAAATCGTAGTCGGTCAATTCGTCGGCAAGAATTGTCAATTCGATGTCAGGATTTCCCGGTAGTTCGCGCGCCACATGGAATGCATACTCGTTCAGCTGGCGTCCGCTGGGAGGAAAAGTAGCAACTAAACATATTTTCATCGTAATTCCACCTCTAAAAAATACTGATTTGCACGTAAGGCCTAAGCTGTTGGCTTTGAGTACCGGAAAAGTTGAAGAAGCTCTCTTCCTGGAGGCCAGCCGAAAACCTGATCGGGTATTGGAGAATGACGGAGCCGGAATCATCAACGAACCTGCGGCGAAATGGCCTCGCATAGCTGACGGAAAAGCCATTTTGGATCGCATCAAGGTAACGGAAAACTCCTGGTGCTGGAGTAGGCGGATGAAAACTGGAAATCCCAGTTTGGGTTCGGAGCGAAGTCGAGATCCCGGCGGGCCGCAAATCCTGGGCGTTTCCCCACCTTGATCCCACGATGCGCCAGGCGCGCAGATCCTCAGCGATGGCGCGGAGATTCAGACGTTCGGAAAACCGATGCTCAATGCCCACGTAGGAAGAGGTGTAGTAGTCCTCGTTATTCACGGGTTTGAACAGTTGATCGTTGGACCCCATCCGGTGACAAGAGCAGTCTTTCCCCAGGGACCCTTAGACACGAAAGTCGAAGAGCGGCCGTCATTTGCCGCGAGTGGAGGTTGCTCTCGGTGAATGGACCGGCTTCTGAAGGCTACTATCCACTGACTGAGACTGCATTGAAGAAAGAGCTTGTGGACAGATAAGTGAAGACGCGAAAGAGATTCTGGTTCATTTGAACCGGAGACAGAGGAGTCGCGCCGGACGGTTCCCTGGATACCGCTGTTGAAGGTCAAGACATTGTTTCCGAGATGAAGGGTGGGATTGAGCCCAAAGTTGAAGGTGTAGTCAGTGGTGTTGCGATTGACGATCGAACTTATACTCGGCACCGATATCTGGCCGCGTGCATTGCGGACCTGAAAGAATCCGCTGCCAGTGGGGACCTGACCGAGATGAAGATGGAATGCGGCGGTTCCTTGCGTCTCGAGGGAGGAGCGGGGTTGAGGAAGAAGAGCGGTGTCAGAACTTGGCACCGGAAACAAAGAGTCCAGCTTGGAGTCGAGAACGTAAACCGTCGTATCTTCGAAAATTGGTTGCACTGAGAAGTCGGAAAGCAGGCTGACGTTGGGAGTGATTCTGAGCCCTTCGTCCGCGCCGGCCTGGAGCATGCCCTCCTCGGCCGCCTGGTCTTCTCCGCCGGCGTTGGATGCCTGCGCAAAGGAGGTAAGGGCCTGGGCGTTCTGATGTTGCTGTCGAAATACATTGGCCCTGGCCAGCAGGAACTGGTAATCGGGGACGCCGTCAGCCGCGGGACTCATGGAAGAAAGTTCGGCCTCAGCCCTGGAGGTATCTCCGACGGCCAGATAATCGTTGGCCATCGCGACTGAACTTTTGCTGCAGGCGCGCCTGCAGACCTGGCGCGTTCAAGGTAGGTTTGCGAAAGCTGGTAGTCGTGCACAGACGAGAATACGTCCGATGCCGCGATGAACTGGCTGCTATCGGGCGGCGGGGTATCTCCTGTTTCCGCCTCCATCAACGCCAACGCGACCTGTCTCTCCGCTTCCTCTGAGTGGTTCTGCTGCGCCATAAGCTGTGCAATTGCGAGACGAACTCCCACGCGATTGCTATCGGGCAATTCAAGGGCTGCGCGGAAGCGCTCCATCGCAGACGACTGCTCGCCTAGCGTGCTCAGGGCCAACCCGGTTGAAACCAGAATGTCGCTTTGTTCCGAGGTGCTTGCCAAGTTGCGCGATGGGCGTGCATGCTCCTCTGCGAGCCTGACGTAGCGCAGCGTTTGATCCCGATCTCGAAGATTGGCGTAGGAACGCGCGAGCAGTGCATAGACATACGCATCTTTCGGGGAGAATCGCTCGGCTGTCTCCAATTCCCCGATTGCATCGTGGTACCGCCGCTCAGCGAAGAATACGTTCCCCAATCCAAGATGAAGAGCGCCGTCATCGGGAGTGAATTTCAACGCAGCCTTGTATTCCGTGACGGCCTTGGTAAGGTTGTCCATGCGCCCGTAAGCCGTTGCGCGAATCACATGAAGGTCGCGGGAATCGCCCATGACACGTTCCGCCGATTCCGATTCATGGACCGCAGCCAAGGGCTTATGTAAATCGAGATCCGCATATGCGAGCCCGAGGTGAGCCTCTCCATCTTTGGGATCTCTCTTGAGGGCTGCCTCGAAGTCTGCAGCGGCCTGCTGGGGCTGATGAAGGTCGTTAAACATGTATCCGCGGTTTACATATGCGGTGACGACGTTGGGGTCGCGCGCGAGCACTTCAGTAAAGTCCTCACGCGCTTTTTCGGCGAGTCCCTGATGCTTGTGCACGTAGCCTTCGAGGAGAGGAATGTCAGGTTCTTTCGGAAGGACGTTGAGGTACTGCGATGTGAGGGTCAACAGCTCATCATATTTGCCGAGGTGGAGCAGATCATAGCCAAGATAGACGACCACATCCCGGTCTTTAGGAAGCGCCTTGATGGCCTCTTCACCGGCTGTAGCGGACTCCTGATACTTGCCCGAGAAACTCAGGTATCTTTCTTTTTCGCGCAAGACATGAGGCTCCTGCTGCATTCCCTCTGTGACGCGGGTCAGCCATACCCCGCCGAGGTCAAGGTTATGGGCTTCGACTGCCGCGTTCATTCCTCCGGCAACGATCAGCGCATTGCGAGGCGCGAGCCCAAACCCCTTGCTATAAGAGGCTTCAGCCTTGGTGAATTCGCGGCGCGCCGTGTAGAGATCGCCGAGGGCGAGATAGGGAACGTACAACGAAGGATAGGCCTGCTCGAGACGCTCGAAGTATTTTTCGGCGTCGCGGTCGCGCCCTTCGGCTCGCGAAGCATAACCGAGCGATGTCAGCGCAAACCGGCTGAGGGGATCAATCTCAAGGACTCGCTTATAGACCGCGATAGCATCGTCGGTACGGCCGAGCTTCATGAGAATGTCGCCGCTGAGCTGCAAGTTATTTGGATCATGCTGATCGAGCGCGAGAGCATCCTTGACGTCGGATAATGCGCCGTCGAGATTTCCGACGTTCAACCTGATCAACGCCCTCAGGCGCAAAAATGGCCTCGCGCAGGCCCCCAGCCGTCGAGCGCGTTGATTTGCGTCTGGGCTGTCTGGAGCTCATTGTGAGCGGCGGTCTGCATCTTCAAGATTTTGGTAGAGTCCTACGAGATCCATATGCAACTGAATCCCATAGAGCGAGCCTTCGGCAGGGTTTTGGGGGAGGCTTGCCAAGGCCAATTTATATTCCTGGAGCGCGTCCTGACCGCGTTCCTGCATCTGCGCTATCTCCCCGCGAATGGCGTGCATCCGATAGTAATTGGGATCGAGTGCTTGTGCGCGTTTCAAAAATGGATCTGCGTCTTCGATGGAACCGGCGGCCACCTCGGCCTGCGCTGCGGAAAGCTGCAGGCCCATGTCTTTCGGAACCGCGTTCGCGGCCTGGGCATAGAGCTTTGCGGAGTTGTCGAGCTTGCCATCGAGCTGGTAGGTGTAAGCCAATTCGGCGATGATATCCGGCCTCGGATTGCGAATGGATTTGAGCGCCGCGATTGCTTCGGAATACTTTCCCATGTCGCGGTAAGACCCGGCCAACGACCGCTGCACCTCAGGGTCATTGGGGGCGCGCCGTTTGGCAAGATCGAGATAGTGACTTGCGAGATCCATTCGTTTTAGTTCCTGATAGGAGAGCGCCAACAATAATTCTGAACGAGCGCCTGGCTGCGCCCGTTCGGCCCGCTCCAACCAGTTCACAGCCTCGGTGTAATTTCTCGATTTCATGTAAAGATTCCCGAGCAGTAAGGCATCCTCGGCACGCTTTGGACTGGACGCGATGACCTGCTTCAGGAGGCGCTCAGCGTCATCCGTTCGCCCCATCAAGCTGTAGTCCTGCGCCATGCCGGAGAGGCCGTCGGGCGATGACGGACTCAAGTGAAGACCTCGGGAGTAAGCATCGAGAGATTGCGCGTACTTCCCGTCGAGCCTTGCGGCGTAGCCGAGCAGGAACCAGAGCTGAGGATCGTTTGGAGCAGCTTGCGCGGCCCGCTGCGCGTATCCACCGCCTGCGCGTGATCACCGCGCTGCAGAGCCAATTGCGCAGCGCGCGCCAGACGTGCGTTCTGAATGTTCGATCCCCAACCCAGCGATTGACTCTGAGTTTGATCTTTCTGGGCCGGGGAAGTGCTGGATCCGTCAGGCCCGATTGGGTATGTTTGTGCCTGGACTACACACGCAAATGTGACGGATACACATACCAACACCATCTTCAGGATTCCAAGTCTTTCAATCAAGGGGTGTCACCCGCCCGAATTCTCTTTCAACATTGGATGCCCCTGTGCGCTTTGATGTTGGCTAAGGCCTTTCCGCCGTAGACCTGAGGCCGGCGACGACGGATTTGTTGCTGAGATTCAGGTTGCTGCGTGTGGAATTGTTCAGATTGATATGACGGCGGTTGCCAGGTTTTCACGCACGAATGCGGAAGACGATGCAGTCGATTTGGCGGGGTCAGTGACGGGTCTTATGTATGGCATACGACATTAGGGTCGGGTGGCCCGTCTGGCTGGAAGTCGGCAATTATTATTGCCTCTGTGCCTGTAGCGGCGGAGGTGTATTGTGGCTTTTTGTGGACCTTAGGCGTCATCGCTGAGAGTTACCGAACCAACTATGGTGCAGCCGACCTGAATTCAACAAGCAAGGAGAAGACCATGAGCGATGTTCTCAATGAAGTCTTGACCGCCAACAAGAAATACAGCGAATCGTTTGGAGAGAAGGCGAAGCTTGCGCTTCCTCCCGCTCGCCGGTTTGCCGTTCTGACCTGCATGGATGCCCGGCTCGATCCAGCCAAATACGCCGGCCTGAGGGAGGGCGATGCGCACGTGATCCGCAATGCCGGCGGGCGCGCCAGCGATGATGCCATCCGTTCGCTGGTGATCAGCTACAAACTGCTCGGCACACGCGAGTTTTTCGTTATCCATCACACCGAGTGCGGCATGGAATTCTTTACCAACGAAGTGATGCGCGGACTGCTCAATAACAGCCTGGAAACGGCCGAGCTTACTTCCGCGGGCTTCCGCGATGTTGGAAAGGGACCTGGGTCGCGAGCCGGAGAGTTTATCGAGTGGCTTGCGATTCCGGATCGAAACCAGGCTGTGGTCGATGATGTAATTCGCATCCGGAATCACCCGCTGGTGCCGCGTTCCATTCCCATTTATGGATATGTGTATGACGTCAAGAGCGGCAAACTGATTGAAGTGGAAGCTGCGACGCAAGCGGGAGCTGCACGTTAGAACAGCTTCACCATCAGAAGCCGGAATCGGTCCCAGAGCGAATCAGCCAGATGGGCGCCGGATCGTCGCAGGGTCTCATTGGGGTAATTTTCCGCGCCCATCCTGGCGAAATTGGGGCGATACTGATTGGGTAGAGGTTACATGAAGATGAAACCGAATTGTTCCCGCAGACAGTTTCTTGGCGCCATGGGGATGGCAGCTGGCGCCTACATGGTGCGACCCGCGATGGCGTCGGCCGTGCAGGGATCCGCAAGCCGTGTCGCGATTGGAGTCTGTCCCGAATACAACCGGCAGGTTGGGGATGTGCTTTCGACGATGTTCGACCAGCTTGGCGGACTGCAAAAGCTGGTAAGCGGAAAGACGGTGGCCATCAAGCTCAATATGACCGGCTTTCCGAGTTCCAAGCTGAATTCCATGCCGAACCAGATGACCCATTGGGTCCACCCTCAGGTTATCGGGTCTCTGGTTTCTCTGTTGGGCAAGGCGGGGGCGACACGCATTCGTCTGCTGGAAAGTGCGCCCATTGGGACCAAGCCACTGGAGGAGTTCATGATTTCGGCGGGCTGGCAGCCGCAGGACTTCGCGGGTGCGGCGAAGCGGGTGGAGTTTGAGAACACCAACTTCCTGGGAAGCGGGAAGACGTATGCGCGCTTCATGGTTCCGGGCGGCGGGCTGATGTATGAAGGCTACGACCTGAATCATTCCTATCGCGACACCGATGTGTTTGTCTCGCTGGCCAAGCTGAAAGAACACAGGACTGCCGGCGTTACGCTGTCGATGAAGAACTGTTTCGGCATCACACCTTGCACGATCTATAGTGACGAAGCCCCCGTGGACGAGCCGAGCATTGTTCCAGCGGGATTCCGCGGGCCGATGCATTCCGGGTCGCGGGTACCGCCGAAGAGCGCACCGCAGCCGGTGAATGGAAATGCGTCGAAAGATCCGGGGTATCGGGTACCGCGCATTACCGCGGACCTGGTGGCAGCGCGGCCCATTCACCTGGCGGTCATCGATGGCATTTACACCATGACGGGTGGGGAGTTACCGGACCAGGCTCGCAACTTTATCCATCAACCGGTTCATCCCGGACTGCTGATTGCTGGTATGAATTGCGTCTCAACAGACGCCGTGGCGACGGCAACGATGGGGCTTGACCCGATGGCAGATCGCGGATCGGCTCCCTTTGAGACTTGCGACAGCACGTTGCGGCTGGCCGAACATTTAGGCGTGGGTACGCGTGACCTGAGCCGGATTGAGGTCACCGGTATGCCGATTGCGAAGGCGCGATTTAAGTTTCCGACGCTGACACAACTTACGACCGCCTAGCCTTTGATCGGACTTGAAGGAGTTCATCCCGATCGCACTTTGAACAGCGAAGCATCGATGGCCAGCAATTCCGCACTTCTCCTTTGCGGATTTGCTGGCTTTTCATTGCGGGTAGACGTGGCTGGGAGGAATCGTCGAACTATGAAGCGATCAGGCTGCGGGTCGCGATTAATCATCGTATGTGGTCTGCCGGGTTCGGGCAAGACCACGCACGCCAAACTGCTCGAGGCCACGCTGGGCGCAGTTCGTCTTTGTGCCGACGACTGGATGGATACCTTAAACGTGAACCTCTACGACGAGGCGATGCGCGCGAAAGTTGAGCATCTGCAATGGGTGGTTGCGCAAAGGCTGTTGGCTCTAGATCTGACGGTGATCATTGAATGGGGCACATGGGGAAGGGCGGAGCGCGATACATTGCGGCTTGGTGCTCGCGCCATTGGCGCTCGAGTTGAATTGCATTATCTCTCCGCACCGGTCGATGTGCTCCTCGATAGGATTCAGCGACGCGGGTTGGAGAACCCGCCCATCAAACGAGACGACTTGTTGCGATGGATTGAAACTTTCCAGGTGCCGAGCGAAGAGGAAATGTCGCTTTTCGATCCGTGTTCTGCCGCGAAGGGGTGACCGGCACATTAGTGGCGGGCCTGCCAGCCTTTTGAAGCTGACCCACGGTTGAAGTGCTCTCTGAAATGCGCACAGCCGCATCTGCGGGGTAGAATTGCGTTTCTGTTCTCGTCTCACAATGCAATCCTGGAAAAGGGGCTCGGAAATGCCGATTGAACGACGTGATTTGTTGAAGTCCATGGCAGGCGCGGGTGTGCTGGCTGTGGCTTCACGATTTGGTGAAGCGGAAGAGCAAGTAGCGCGGGCGACGCGGGCGATGCCGTCGCCGCGGATCAAAGATATCAGCGTGATTGAATGCGAACCGCAGGGTGTACGGCTGACCGTAGTGAAGATCACGACAGATCAGGACGGCCTCTATGGCTATGGCTGCGCAACATTCACCCAACGCGCCGACCTGGTGAAGCCGGCGGTGGAAAGGTATCTCAAGCCATTTCTGCTGGGCAAGACCACCGACCGCATCGAAGACATCTGGCAATCCTGTTACGACAGTTCGTACTGGAAGAACGGTCCGGTATTGAACAATGCCATCAGCGGCATCGACCAGGCGCTGTGGGACATCAAGGGGCGCCAGGCCGGCATGCCTGTTTACCAACTTGCCGGCGGCAAGTGCCGCGAAGCCGTCGACACGTACGCGCACGCGAGCGGCGACGAGTTTGAAGAGGTTGTCGATAACGCGAAGCAGTACATGGCGCAGGGTTGGCGCAATGTGCGTGTGCAGGTTGGACTGCCGGGGATGGCGGGCTACGGTTCGCAGCACAAGGAGCGAGGCAGGCCGCAAGGCGCTCCATGACAAGCCGCTGTTTGACCCTGCGGCCCAGATCGCGACGCGCGTTGAAACTGCTGGAGATTTGCCGACGCGAACTTGGCGATGAAGTGGAGTTGCTGCATGATATGCATGAACGCGCTGACGCCCAACGAAGCGGTGCAGTTCTGCAAGGAGGCTGAGCAGTTTCGCATGTTCTTTCTCGAGGACCCGCTGTCTCCGGAAGATCTGGGATACTTCCGGCAGATTCGACAGAACTGTGCGACGCCGATCGCGATGGGTGAACTCTTCAACAGCCCGCATGAATGGCAGCCGCTGATCTCGGAGCAGCTGATCGATTACATCCGCGTGCACGTGTCTGAGGCAGGCGGATTCAGCCCGGCGCGCAAGATCGCGATTCTTGCCGAGCAGTTTGGCGTGAAGACGGCGTGGCACGGTCCGGGCGATGTTTCGCCCGTGGGGCACATGGCCAATGTAACGCTGGACCTGGTGAGCTATAACTTCGGAATCCAGGAGTATTCGCCCTTCAACGAGCGGACGCAGGCGATCTTTCAAGGTTGTCCGGAGATGCGGGACGGATACCTGTGGGTGAGCGAGAAGCCGGGATGGGGCATCGAAGTTGACGAGAAAGAAGCGGCCAAGGCTCCGTTTACTGCGAGCCCGCTGAATGGCGGCTGGGGCGAGATTCGGCTGCGCGATGGCACGGTGATTAAACAGTGATCAGGGGTCAGTGAGCAGTGAGCAGTGGTCAGTGAACCGTGGTGGGCTGACAGTGGTGGGTGCTTCAAGCATACCCAGGTCCCGAACATCTGGAGACCCGGGGCGTCTGAAGGCCGGGCTCAACTGAAGAGCGCGTCATCCCATGACTGTGCTTCATCCCACATGGGCGTCGGTTCAAAGTAGCCGGTTCCGGGCTTCAGGTGGCGCTTCAACTCGTCGTCATTGAGCGTGATGCCGAGGCCAGGCGTCTCCGGGACCTTGATGTAGCCCTTGTTGATGATGGGCTTTTCGATTCCGTTGACGAGGTCCTGCCAGAAGGGCACGTCGAGCGAGTGGTTTTCAAGGGCGAGGAAGTTGCGCGTGGCTGCGGCGCAGTGGACGTTGGCCATGCAACTGACCGGTGTTCCGGCAAAGTGCATTGCCATGGGTACACCATAGCGGAAGGCCATGTCGCCGATGCGATGCGTCTGCAGAATTCCGCCGGACGTTGCGAGGTCAGGGTGGATCTTGTCGACGGCGTGTTCCTTGCAGAGGGTTTCGAAGTCTTCGACCTTGTAGATATCCTCGCCGGTGAGAGTGGGAGTGGGGCTCTCCTGGGTGATCTCCTTCAGCAAATCTGTGTAGTACCACGGAATCACATCTTCCATCCATTCCAGATTGAACTTCTCGTAAGCCTTGCCAAGCCGGATAACCGACTTCACGCCGATGTGGCCGAGGTGATCCATGGAGAGGGGCATGTCGTAGCCGATGTTGTCGCGCACTGCGGCTACATATTCGCAGAGGCGGTCGATGCCTTTGTCGGTCACCTCCGTCGCGATAAAGAGATTGGGCTGGTCGCGCTCTTCCCACTTGCTCATGCCTGCGGGCTGCATCACGGTACCGGGCATTCCATCGAGCACATTGATGCCCAGGTCCATCTTCATCCAGGTCATGCCCATCGCTTTGCGCTCTTTGGCGCGGGCTCCATATTCAGCGGGGTCCATCGATTCCGTGGTATCGGCATAGATGCGGATCGAGTCGCGCCATTTGCCGCCCAGCATTTGATAGACAGGAATGTTGTAGACCTTGCCGGCAATGTCCCACAGCGCCATTTCGACCGCGCAGACACCACCCGCCTGGCGTGCTCCGCCGCCGAACTGAGCAATCTTCTGAAAGAGGTAGTCAATGCGCAGCGGATTCTCACCGAGGATGCGGCTTTTAAGCACCATCGCATATTGCGGACCTGCGACATCGCGCACCTCGCCGAGTCCATAGACTCCCTGGTTGGTGTCGATGCGAATGAGGACGCAAGGGCTGGGGCCCGGCTTCACAATGACCGCGTAACGCATGTCAGTGATCTTGAGGGACGATGGGCTCGAGGCCAGGTTGACATTCTTGATTTCCGGTTCGGCTTCCGCCACTTGTCCGACAGCCGCGCCGCCGAGCAACGCGAGAGAGGATTTGAGAACGCTTCGACGGTTAAGACGGAACCTGGTTGGGTCGGACGACATTCTGGTCTATTCCTTTGCATGGAGAATTTTGCTTTCCAATACTACTCCCGTATTCACAGGCCTTTGGCGCCGAGCGACCAGTGAGAGGCCGTGAGGCGGCCTTTTGGCAGTGGCTGAGGGCTGTTTTGGCTCATTTGGATCGCTAAATCTGCTGTGTTTTCGCGGTCAGGTGTTTGAAATTGATAGGGTTAGGTGGATGAACGACCGTGTGGCTTTCAGGTGCGTTTTTTAGAAAGGTTCCACAGCGGGCGATCGTGAGTGGATGGCTGTCAGCCAGGAGTGAAGCCATTTTGGTCCGGCTCGCCACTTTGGCGCCGCTCGAAACCTTGGTAACGCGTGTGGTGATATGAATCACATAGTGGAGGCTGAAACGGTGGGAATATTCCGCATGCGAGTCAACTTGATCACCGAACCCTTCAGTCTTTCCCGCTCAAGCAAGGGAAAGATTCCGCTCTCACTGACGATTCGCCCGGCTTGCGGTTTTCCGGGCGAATACCAGTTCCCAACCGATAGCGATGCGCTGATGCGATTGCTTCGGCAGAAGACCAACCTGTCTGCTCCCGTTCTTGAACGGTTTGAAGGCAAGCTTTGCGCCCCAGTCGCAGCGCGGCTGCTGGGAGTGGAGCTGAGTGAGAGCGTCCTCACCGACATCGGCTATTTTATCGACGACTAGCCGAGATGCGGGCCGCCTCGAACGGATCTGAATGGGGTTAGGATTCGTGCATTCCTACCCTTCTCGCGATGAGACTGCGGGAAGGATTTGGCACTCCACTTCCTGGCTCGATTTGGGGGCGGCGCGCGCCCCCCAATTTCGGGGCCGCAGGCGGTTGGGGCACTCGGCTGCGTGATGCGTTGAGGTTCAAGCGCGCCGTTGCGATTGGTTATTAGTGCGGCTTGTTTCCGACTGCGAGCAGGGTCTGGAACTGGGGAGTCTCGGGCTCCTTGTCGACGATGGAGGTTTGGACGTCGGTGAATCCTGCTTTTTCGAGAAGGTCTTCCAGCTCCGATTCGCTGAAACCGAGCCACTCGTCAGCGTAGAGTTCGCGCGCCTCTTCGAAGCGATGCTTGACCAGATCGAGAACGATGATGCGGCCTCCGGGCTGGAGAATTCTGAAGGCTTCTTGAATCGCGGTACCCGGATGAAGGGCGTGGTGAAGGGACTGGGAGAAGAAGACGAGGTCGGCTTCCGCGTCGCTGATGGGAATCTCTTCCATGTCGCCGAGGCGAAATTCAACATTTTTTATGCCGTGGTGGAGAGATTGTTCGCGGCCCACGTCGATCATGCGGGCGGAGGAATCGACGGCAATGACTTTTTTTGCCTGTTGCGCCAACAGCAGGGCAAAGGCGCCTTCGCCTGCACCCAGATCGGCGACGACCATGGGCGGCATGAGCCGCAGGAGCGCTTCGGCAAGGCTCTTCCATGACTTGCCGGGAACATAGTCTTTGCCGAGGCGGCCGGCGACGCTGTCAAAGAAGCTACGCATCTTGTCCTGGCGCTTGCGAAGAACGCGGCGCATAGCTGCCTGATCCTGTGCGGCTTCGGGAATCTCGTTGCGGGCTCGGACAATCAGCTCATCAAGAAGGCTACGGGCGGCAGGGGTAGTGGAAGGCGAAGGTCCCTCAGGGCCTAAAGGCCGGGGTGTTATTTCGCCGTTTTCGGCACGACTGAAGTCGCGCCCTTTCAAAGCGGCGGATTCTTCCACAGGGCGGGCGGCTGTGCGGTAAAGATTGCTTTTACCGGTGCGGCGGTCTTCAACGAGGCCGGCTTGCTTCAATTGCGAGAGATGGGTGGAGATGGTGCTTTGGCCCATGACGAGGATTTCCTGCAGCTCGGCGACGGAGAGTTCCTCGGCCTGGAGCAGGAGGAGGAGGCGGAGCCGGCTGGGGTCGGCCACCACGCGAAGAATTTTCACGATTGACGGCATAGGCGGTTTCTGATACATATCAACATATCACGATGGGACGATGGATGGTTTGAGAGAGATTAACCCGGCGCGACGGACTTTCCCTCAGGGGGGCTAAAGCCCCGTGGGTTCTTGCTGGCATTTATGTACGGGCTGAAGCCCGTACCCTTCAACGTGTTTTTGAAGAGTTGCATTGGTTTTATGTACCCTTCAACGTGTTTTTGAAGAGTTGCATTGGTTTTATGTACGGACCGGAGTCCGGGCCCTTCAACGTGTTTCTGAAGAGTTGCATTGGTTTTATGTACGGGATAAAGCGCGTACCATTCAACATCGGATCATTGAAAAATCCCTAAGGAGAAGCGGAATGGCTGCTACAACACTTGAAGTCGCGGGTTCGGAGTACAAGGTCGCTGATTTGGCATTGGCGGACTGGGGCCGGAAAGAGATCGACATCGCCGAGCACGAGATGCCGGGATTGGTTTCGATTCGCAACAAGTACTCGGCGGAAAAGCCGCTGAAGGGCGTGCGGATTACCGGATCGCTGCACATGACAATTCAGACGGCGGTGCTGATTGAGACGCTGGTGAGCCTGGGCGCGGAGGTTCGCTGGGCGAGCTGCAACATTTTCTCGACGCAGGACCACGCGGCTGCTGCCATTGCGGCTGCCGGAGTGCCGGTGTTTGCCTGGAAGGGCGAGTCACTCGAAGAATACTGGGATTGCACCTATCGTGCGCTGAGCCATAGAGGTGGCTTGGGTCCGCAGCTGGTTGTGGATGATGGCGGCGACGTGACGCTGCTGATTCACAAGGGCTATGAGCTGGAAGAGGGCGACAAATGGGTCGATAGCCCCTCAGGGAATCACGAAGAGCAGGTGATCAAGGACCTGCTGAAGAAGGTGTACGCCGAGGACCCGCAGCACTGGCACAAGATCGCGAAAGAGTGGCGCGGGGTTAGCGAAGAGACGACGACGGGCGTGCATCGCTTATACAAGATGATGGAACAGGGAAAGCTGCTGGTTCCCGCGATCAACGTGAATGACTCGGTGACGAAGTCGAAGTTCGATAATCTCTACGGTTGCCGCGAATCGCTGGCTGACGGCATCAAGCGCGCGACGGACGTGATGGTTGCGGGCAAGGTGGCGGTGATCTGCGGTTACGGCGACGTGGGCAAGGGCTCGTCGCACTCGCTGCGCGGAATGGGAGCGCGGGTGATCGTGACTGAGGTCGATCCGATTAATGCTCTGCAGGCGGCGATGGAAGGTTTCGAAGTTGCGCCGGTGGAAGACACGCTGGGACGCGGCGACATCTACGTGACCTGCACCGGCAACGTTGACATCATCACGCTGGACCACATGAAGAAGATGAAGGACCAGGCGATTGTCTGCAACATCGGGCACTTCGATAACGAGATTCAGATGGACCTGCTGAATGCGGAGAAGGGCGTAACGAAGCTCAATATCAAGCCGCAAGTGGACAAGTACACTTTCCCGGATGGGCATTGCATCTTTGTGCTGGCCGAGGGGCGCCTTGTGAACCTGGGCTGCGCGACGGGACATCCGAGCTTTGTGATGAGCAACAGCTTCGCCAACCAGACACTGGCGCAGATCGATCTCTGGAAGAACAAGGATACGTACAAGGTCGATGTGTATGTGCTGCCCAAGCGGTTGGACGAAGAGGTAGCGCGGCTGCATCTGGAAAAGATCGGGGTGAAGCTGACCACGCTGACGCCAAAGCAGGCTGATTATCTGGGCGTGTCGGTGGATGGACCGTACAAGGCGGAGAATTACAGGTACTAGTGGAACAGTGAACAGTGAACAGTGAACAGTGAACAGTGGTCAGTGGTCAGAAGAACCTTGATAAGCGATCCGTATTGCCGTGTATCGGCTGCTTTCGCTGACCACTGGTCACTGAATACTGACCACTGACCACTACCGGTGATTTACTTATATGGATTCGCTTAGCTTCTCGTTCGAGCTGTTTCCGCCGCGCACTCCGGAGGGTCTCGCCAAGCTGCCGGCGGTGATCCGCCAACTTGCGGCGGTGGGGCCGGAGTTTTTCTCGATCACGCACGGCGCGGGCGGCTCCGATCAGGACGGAACGTACGACACGCTGATTACGGTGGTGAAGCATACCGGCGTGGAAGCGGTTCCGCACCTGACGTGCGTGGGTTCGACGCGCGCCAACGTGGCTGCGCACCTGCAGCGATACAGAGAGGCGGGCGTGAAGCGAATTGTTGCATTGCGCGGCGATCTGCCGGCAACCGCCATGAGCTCTTCTGCGCCTGGAGAATTTCATTACGCCAATCAACTGGTCAGCTTTATTCGTGAGACCCATGGCGACGCCTTCAAGATCGAAGTGGCCGCTTACCCGGAGATGCACCCCCAGGCATCCGATCCCGGCGCGGACTTTGAGAATTTCTGTCGCAAAGTGGAGGCCGGGGCCGATGGGGCACTGACCCAGCTTTTCTACAACGCAGACGCATATTTTGATTTCGTCGAGCGCTGTCACAAGGCGGGCATTAAGATTCCGATTGTGCCGGGCATCATGCCTATCACCAGCTGTGCCAATACGCTTCGCTTCTGTAACGGTTGCTGCGCCGATCTGCCGCGTTGGGTACGGCTGCGCCTGGAACACTTGCAGAACGACAAGCCGGCACTACTCGACTTTGGCCTGGACGTGGTCACGCGCCTGTGTGACACGCTGGTGCGCAATGGGGCGCCCGGTTTGCATTTCTACACCATTAACCAGGCTGACCCTACGCTACGGTTATGGAAGAATCTGGCGTTGCCGGTTCCCGTATAAGAATCGCGTAGGACGGTTGATAACGGGAGAACTCTCGGCCTTACCGGAGTGGCAGTGGCAGTTTGACACTTACGGAAGTCGTCCGGGTTTGAGTTTTCTCACTTTTTTCCCAAGAAGTGCGAAGAGGATGAGCTCGTAGCGGTGAGCGCCGTCCCTATGGGACTCCGGATGTATTGTTGGTCGCGCCGACCCCTTGCACTGCGCCTACGGCGCGGGGATTTGCGGAAGCTGTCGCACTGCGCCGGCGCGGGATTTGCGGAGGCTGTTTTCGTCAGATGCCGGTACGTGAAGCCCCTTGAGGGGCTGCAAATCAGAAGGCTCCGGTTTTGCCTATGGAAGCTTACCGGCTTGTCCGCCGCAAGAGCCGCTGGTAGAGGCGCCATGGCGCACTGTGCAGCAGGTTGGTTTGTTGCGCTTTGAGCGTGGCGTAGGAGCGCTTTACGTAGATGTCGAATTCGGGCGGCCAGCCGATGGTGGAGCGGCGCTCGGTGTAATCGCCATCGGCCCATTGTGCGAGGACTGCCTTGTAGCCCACCACGTGAGTCACAAAATCGAGCAGGCACTGGGGCATCTGCTCCTCGATGATCAGGTGCGCTTTCTCGATAATGACCTTCTCGCGAATGTCATTCAGCGGCATGAAAATTGTGGTCATCCATAAAACCCAATCCTTCATCTCTGTGTCGAGGATGGGCTCGCTCTTTACTTTTCCCTGGCGGTTCAAAAGCGAACGGTAGGCAATATTTCCGGCTTCGGAGGCTACGTAGAGAGGGCCGTAGAACTCATTGAGGCGCTTGTTGACCAGGCGGAGTTTGTCGCGGCGGCGGGCCAGCATGCGTGCGCTGAGAAAAGTGACCAGGTAGCCGGCGAAGGCGAGGATGATGGTGAGGATGGCCGCGTTCTGGGAGAGGCTGAGTGTGGTGAATGACGACGGGTCCATTGCGCTTGCCTTGCCGACGAGTATACGCGTTGGAGACACTGCCGGAATGTGATCGCGGAATCTCTGTGGGGTGGTTCCAGTTTGTTAATTGCTCCGGTTCTTAGAGATGGCTTTGACCGATTCAGGAATTACTTTGATTTCGAAGATCTTCGGCCATAGCTTGCCGGTGACGAAGATTCGATCGTGCACCGCATCGAAGGCAATGCCGTTGAGCACGGCTTCGGGGTTGGTTCGCCGGGAATCGGGCAGCAGGCCGGTGAGGTCGACCCATCCCAGCACCGTTCCGTTTACGGGGGAGATGCGGGCGATGCGATCGGAGTGCCAGATGTTGGCGTAGACCTGGCCGTGTATGAATTCAAGTTCATTGAGCTCGGTCACGGGAACGCCGCGATCTTTAACGATGATCTTCCGCACTTGATGGAATGTGGCGGGATCGAAAAAGCGCAGGGCTGCGCTGCCATCGCTCAGGATCAGATTCTTGCCGTCTTGCGTCAAGCCCCAGCCTTCGCCATCGTACGGAAAAGTGCGCAAAAAGCGGAGAGTGGACCGGTCGTAGACAAGTGCGGTGTGCGACTGCCATGTGAGTTGGATCAGGGTGCTACCCCAGCTGGTCAGTCCCTCAGCAAAGTAGCGACTGGGGACATCCTGGAATTTGAGGATTCGTCCGCTCTCCACGTCTTCCATGCGGAGCGATGAGTGACCTTTCAGGCCAGTGCTTTCGTACAGGTAGCCATTAAGGTAGATGAGTCCTTGCGTAAAGGCCTGTTGATCGTGTGGGTAGGCGTGGATGATTTGGTAGGTATCCGCGGCGCCGGCGAAAGCGGCCGCGATGAGGGCGCATGCAGCGGCGACAGGGCGGGCAAATGTGGAGAGGCGCATCCCTTCGATTCTATCGGCCTGACACTGGCTGGTACTGCGGAACAGCGCTGCGATCAAAGAGCAACCGCAGATCCCTCGACTCGGCGGGATGACAACCGCAGTTGGTGTTGGTGCAGGGATTGAAGTCTGGCCAGAATACGAGTCGTGACCAATCGCTAGGTTGCGCCGAGGTAGATGAAGCGGAGCAGGAACAGCGCGGCAAGTGTGTAGAGCAACCAGTCCTGCTTGCGAAAACGGCCGGTGGCGAGATGGAGGACTGCCCAGGCGATGACACCGAATCCAAGGCCGTTGGCGATGGAGTATGTCAGCGGGATGAGGACAAGCGTAAGAAAAGCGGGAATGGCGACGAGAGGATCGTGCCAGCGGATTTCGACGATAGTGGCGAGCATCATGGAGCCTACAAGAATCAGCGCGGGGGCGGTAGCGGCTTGAGGGACGACGCCTACGTAAGGGGCGGCTCCAATCGCAACGAGAAACAGCAGGCCCGTGACGATGGCGGTGACGCCGGAACGGCCCCCAGCCATGACGCCGGCGGTGGATTCGACATAACTGGTCACAGTGGATGTACCGGTGAGGGAGCCGAAGACGGTGGCCGTGGCGTCGGTCAGCAGAATGCGATTAAGGCGAGGGATGGAATGGTCGTGCGCGATGAGACCGGCGCGCTTGGTGACGGCGACCAGGGTGCCCAGGTTGTCAAACAGGTCCACAAAAAAGAAGACGAAGATGATTTCAAGCAGGCCCTTGTTGAGCGCGCCATGTATGTCGAGTTTAAAAGCGGTGGCGGCGAGGGATTGAAAGCCGCCGGCAGCCGGTGTCCAGTGAACGAGGCCGAGTGCCCATGCGATTCCGGTAGTGGTCAGGACGCCGATGAGGATGGAGCCGCGAACCTTGCGGACTTCAAGAATCACCATGAGGATGAGGCCGAAGAGAGCCAACGCAGCGGTGGGATTGCGAATGTTGCCCATGCCGACGAGGGTGGCGGGATCGCTGACGACGAGGCCGGCATTGCGGAATCCGATGAAGGCGATGAAGAGTCCGATGCCGCTGGCGACTGCTGCGTAGAGCTCGTGGGGAATGGAGCGGAGAATCATCTGGCGGATTCCGGCCGCGGTGAGTGCGAGGAAAATAATGCCTGAGAGGAAGACGGCGCCGAGCGCTGTTTGCCAGGGGATGTGCATCTTGAGACATACGGTGTAGGTGAAGTAGGCGTTGAGCCCCATGCCAGGCGCGAGTGCGATGGGATAACGCGCGACGATGCCCATCAAGATGGAACCGAAGGCCGCGGAGAGGCAGGTGGCCGCGGTAACGGCAGGCAAGGGCATGCCGGTGGCGGAGAGAATGGCCGGATTGACCAGGACGATGTAAGCCATGGTCAGGAATGTCGTGACGCCGGCCAGAATCTCAGTGCGCCAATTGGTGCCCAGATGAGCGAATTCAAAATAGCTTTCGAGCTTCTTGAGCATACGCGGGTGAAAGTAGAAGACCACAGACTCGTCGCTACGCAAAGAAGTTTTCTGATGTTGTGCTGAATGGACGCTGGTTTCCGCAGGCTGTCGAATTTCATGTGAGCCGGTTCACACACGGCAATCCGGCTCTGCTAACCTTGAAGAACTCAGGAGCACTGGCTCCGCCGAAATTGAAAGCCGGCCCGGCGAACTCGTCGACCTGCTGTTCTGCCGTCGGCACTCAACGGGCTTGTAGTGGGTTCCCATCCGGAACAACCAAACTTCTCCAACAAGAAAACAAGGAGGTTTTTCATGCCCACAATCACGACCAAAGACGGAACGCAAATCTATTACAAAGACTGGGGCACAGGTCAGCCGATGGTATTCAGCCATGGCTGGCCGCTGAGCGCCGATGACTGGGACGCGCAGTTGCTCTTCTTTCTCAATCACGGCTATCGAGTGATAGCCCATGACCGGCGCGGCCACGGGCGGTCCTCCCAGACCGGCGATGGGCACGACATGGATCATTATGCCGACGATCTTGCGGCATTGACGGCTCATCTCGATTTGAAGAACGCCATACACGTCGGGCATTCGACCGGGGGCGGCGAAGTAACGCGCTACCTGGGACGGCATGGAGAGAGCCGTGTGGCGAAGGCCGCGCTGATCAGCGCCGTGCCGCCGCTGATGGTGAAGACGGCGGCCAATCCGGATGGCCTTCCCAAGAAGGTTTTCGACGATTTCCAGGTGCAACTCGCGGCCAATCGCTCGCAATTCTATCTCGACATAGCGTCGGGCCCCTTCTATGGATTCAATCGGCCGGGCGTGAAATCCTCCGAAGCAGCCATCCATAACTGGTGGCGCCAGGGCATGATGGGCGGCGCGAAGGCGCATTACGACGGCATCGTCGCCTTTTCACAAACTGATTTCACCGACGACCTCAAGAAAATCACAGTGCCGGTGCTGGTGATGCATAGCGAGGACGACCAGATCGTGCCCTACGTCGCTGCCGGGCCCTTCGGCAAAACTGCTGAAGAACGGGACGCTCAAGACCTATAAGAACTTCCCGCATGGCATGCCAACTACGCAAGCGGAAACGATTAACGCTGACCTGCTGGCTTTCATCAAGAAGTAGGCATCGACAGAAAGCGTAGTCGGAGGGAGATCAGACGGTGACGTGCTTTCGGCTCTTGCGGCGGAGGATCCAATCCATGGAGCCGCCCTGGATGACGATGGAGAAGACGACTACGACGTAGGTGGCGCCCGGATCCATGAGCGTCCGAGTGCCGCGGGAACCGAAAGCGCGAGGGCGATGGAAAGGCCGCTGCGCAGGCCGCCCCATGTGAGGATAAAGGTGGAGCTGCGGTGCTTGGGGCGCAGCCACCTTAGCAGACCGAGCAAAAGCGCCACGGCTACGAGCCGGACAGCGTCGACCACAACGACAGCTGCTGCCCCGACTCGCAGGGTGAAGCCATTCAGCGATACAGCCATGATTTCCAAACCAAGCAGGACAAAGAGCAATGAGTTCTGCACCTCGTCAATCACGCTCCAGAAACCGTTGACGCTGTCGTGAGCCACCCGTTCGGCGGGCTGGTTTCTATTGAAGTAGCGGAGAGCGATTCCTGCGGCGACAGCTTCAAGCGGTCCGGAGAGATGCCGAGCATTACCGCGGGTGGCATAGCCGCGGGAAGAGCCAACGCGAGGGTGATAGAGAAATCTCGACCTGATAGGCGTCAAGGCGGCGCATCAGGTGCGATGCGATCCATGCCGCGCCGATACCCAGGACTGTTCCTCCGCCGGCTTTCAGCAAGAGCAGGCCGGCAAAGCTCCACAAGGTAGGTGGTTGCCCGCGCGCAGCATCAAGCAAGGTGATGAACAGGACCGCACAGATGCCGTCATTGAACAGCGATTCACCCGCAAGTTGGGTTCGGATGCGCTTCGGAACCCCGGTGCGACGCAGCATCTCGATCACGGCGATGGGGTCGGTTGGCGAGATGAGCGCACCAAAGAGGAGACATTCGATCCAAGGAGCCTTCCATCCGGAAAGCACTTCCATCAAACCCGAAACCAAGAAGACTGACAGCACCGTGCCCACCAGAGCGAGCAGCGAGACGGCGAGCTTTTCCTTTGCCAGCTCGTTCAGGTCGAGCATGAAGGTGCCGGCAAACAGCAGCAAGGGCAGCATGCCATTCAGGATTAAACTCTGGAAGTCGATCTGCTCGGCCAGATTCACGGCCCACTGATGGATTCCGGGGGCAAGACCGCCCGCGCCTTTCATGGCCATCGAGACCAATACGGTCAGCAGCATGGTGCCTATGGTGATTGGGAGCCTGAGGAACCTGACGCTGATCCAGCCGAAGATGGCCGCCGTTGCGGTGAGAACGCTGATGACTTCAAGAGTGGTCATGATGCAGCTCCCAAGCCCGGCTATCCCCATCGTAGCGAAAGTGTAAGCTGCACGTTGGGGAGTTCAGGAACGGGACGCCGGAACGGATCGAATTGCAGGAGCCGCAGAATTGAGGCGCCGTGCTAAAGCAACCGTGCGGCATCCTTTGCGAAGTAGGTCACGATGAAGTCGGCGCCGGCGCGGCGGATGCCAAGGAGCGACTCGAGGGTGGCGCGATCGCGGTCGAGCCAGCCTTTCTCGAATGCGGCCTGCAGCATGGAGTATTCCCCTGATACCTGGTATGCGCCGATGGGTACGTCGACGCGCTCGCGGGCTGCGCGCACCACGTCGAGGTAAGGCATGGCGGGTTTCATGAGGATCATGTCGGCCCCTTCTTCGAGGTCGAGTTCGATCTCGCGCATTGCCTCGCGCAGGTTGGCGCCATCCATCTGGTAGGTTTTGCGATCGCCGAACTGGGGGGCTGAATCAGCGGCTTCACGGAATGGTCCGTAGAATGCGGAAGCGAATTTCGATGCGTAACTCAGGATCGGAGTCTGGGCGAGGCCGTCCTCGTCAAGGGCGCAGCGGATGGCTCCGACACGGCCGTCCATCATGTCACTGGGAGCCACGATGTCGGCTCCGGCGCGCGCCAGGCTGACCGCGGTGCGGCCCAGCAGATCGAGAGAGGGATCGTTGTCGACGTCATAGCCATCCTCTGTCTTGACGATCACGCCGCAATGGCCATGGCTTGTGTATTCGCAGAGGCAAACGTCGGCGATGAGAACGAGTTTCTTTGCAGAGGAGGGTTGTTTGAGGGCGCGCAAGCTCTGCTGCACGATACCGTCGTCGCTCCATGCGCCGGTAGCCTGCTCGTCCTTGGCGTCTGGCAGGCCAAAGAGCAACAGTCCGCCCAGCCCGAGGCGAGCGGCCTCTTCGGCTTCATTCACAGCTTCGTCAACGGAGAGATTGAAGACGCCGGGCATGGAGCCCACAGCGCGGCGCACACCCTGACCGGGACAGATGAACAGCGGGTAGATCAGATCGCCAGGATCGAGCGCAGTTTCGCGGACCAGCGCCCGCAAAGACTCAGTACGGCGCAATCGACGCATGCGACTTTCAGGAAAACTCATGATTTCGATTGTATGGCAGGGGACAGTCAGGGATCAGGGATCAGGGGTCAGGGAACAGGGAACACGGAGCAGTTGTCCGGTCTCACCGTGGAGGAAGATCTTTCCGTGGGGCGCGTTTATCCCAACTGGTCGTAGAGGGTTGTGTTTCGATAGCCGAGGAGCGTGACCAGTGTCCAGATACCGAGCGCGGTTCCAATCGGGATCTTGAGCAGGAACAGGAAAGAGGCCACGATGGCGACGACGCGGCCCCATGCGGTGCGTTCCATCAGCCCCCAACCTGCAGCGAATGCAAGCGCCGAGCGGACGACGACCATGGCCCATCCGAAACGAATAATCGCGGGCCAAAATGATTCCGGCCCCCACGAACCGTGATCCCAGGGCCCATGCTGCCAGGGACCGAAGTTGCCGTGGAAGAATGTATTGGCAAAGGCGAGCCCCAGGACGCCAAGTACCAGGGACAATCCTCCATACACGAACCAAACGATGCTGAGCGCTTTGATTCTGCCGGCGTAGTTGTTCAACTGGAATTCCAGATTCGGCACGGGGGGAATTGGCGGCGCCACAGGGCGGCCGCATTGAGGGCAGACTGGCTGCCCCGTCACCAAGGCCTGACCACATCCGCTGCAAAACATTGTGCCTCCTCTTCGATTCGTACTGAGATTACTACGGAACCGACGAGTGGAAGGTTCCGTCGGGATATCTCAATCGAATTAAGGGCTGAGGTTTATCGAACGGGTGCGGCGCCTCGCTTCTCCCATCGCTCTTCGTGGCGGTCGTCGTGGAAGACTAGCGCGGCGACGCGGCCCTGGGAATCCCTCTCCACGAGCAGACGGCTGATGCTGTTGCCGTTGGGATAGAACAGGGTTGACAGGGATTCGGCAGCCAATTCGGAGATCGCGCCGTGGAGGTCCTTCTGGTAAAGCTGCTCGCCCTGCCGAAAGACGGTGACGGCGAGCACGCCGTGGGTGTCGCGGTATTCGCCTGCGAAACCGTCGAGTTGGCCAGCCGTGAGGCGAAGGGCGGGCGGGTGAAGGGGAATCAAAAGACGCTCGGCAAACGCAGGCGGCTCCTGCTGACCGCTGTGATGAGCGAGCAGCCAGCGAGGCAGTTCGGGTTCATTGAAAGCGCGGGTCCAGCAATCGTGCCGGAGGCCTTGATAGACCCAGAGGCGGATGTCTCCCCCCGATGCCTTGAACGCCGCATACATCAGCTCGGCCTCTCGCGGCGATACGACATCATCGTCGCCGCCGTGGAAAAGCCAGAGGGGGGTGTGGCCGATATCGCGGGCGTATTCGGCCGGAAGCGTGGCCGAAGCACGCCACCGTTCGGCCGCGTAACTCCAGAAGATACCGCTGGCGGCAATGGCCACGGCAGCCCAGCGTTTGGGATTGGAACGGACCAGTTCCCAGGCGCCGTATCCGCCCAGTGAGAGAGCAGTGAGATAGGTGCGTGCAGGATCGGCATGGAATTCAGCGGTCTCCTGATCCAGAGCCGCCATGGCCATTTCCATCATGTCGGGATCAGTCCAATATTGGCCCTGCGGGCATTGCGGCATGACGATGATGAAGGGCCAGCGCTCCGGATGGTCGCGCACTTCAGAAGGGAGGCCGATCTGTGTTTGCCACATGCCCTCCGAGCCGCGCTCGCCTCGTCCATGAAGAAACAAAATGATGGGCCATTGCTTGCGGTCGTCGCGCCGCCACTCCTGCGGCAAGTAGACCTGGAAGTGGTAGTCAAGCTTGTGGAGTTGAAGGGTGCGATTGAGGAAGCCCGTTTCCTGCGGCGGCATGGGGGGGTGGGAGCGGGATCCGGCCGCGGCGGCGTTGCCTGGGAGAGGCGCCAATCCGCAGGCTAGGGTGAAGCAGGCCGCCAGGAGTCTCAAAATGCGGTGCATACTCGCATCCCATCATATAGAAGCGCAGCGGGTGGAGTCAGATACCGCCCCAATCGTGTTAACAGACCTTGGGCACGTAATTGCGCCTTGAAGCGATTCTTTCGTTTTTCTCTGAGGAGTTTCTTATGAATCAGCATGAAACAATCGGTTCAGAGAAATAACGCGAGCGATGACGACAGACACGACCAGGACTACATTTACTCCCGGCGAGGTGCTCGACCACTACCGCATTGACGCGGTGGTTGCGCGCACTGGCATGTCAGTGCTTTACAAGGCGACGGATGAGAAGACCGGCCGGGAAGTGGCGATCAAGGTGCCCCACCCGGAACTGGAGGCCGACCCGGTGCTTTTCGAGCGCTTCAAGCGCGAAGAAGAGATCGGCCAATTGCTGGATCATCCCGGCGTGGTGAAGACCTTTAACAGCGAAACGCGCAGCCGGGTTTACATGGTGGTCGAATGGGTGGATGGGCGGCTGCTCCGGAACATTCTGAATGAAAAGAAAAAACTGCCGGTGGACCGGGCGGTCAAGATTGCGCTGGGGATGTGCGAGGCGCTGGACTACATGCATAAGCGGGGGATCGTGCATCGGGATCTGAAGCCGGAGAACGTGATGGTGGACGCAAACGACGAGATCAAGCTGATTGATTTCGGCATCGCGATGAAGGAAGACGCGCGGCGCCTGACGTTTGTGAACCTCTCAGCGACGATGGGGACGCCCGACTATATTTCACCGGAGCAAGTGAAGGGCCAGCGCGGCGACCAGCGCAGCGATATTTACGCGATGGGGATCATGCTTTACGAGATGCTGACGGGGCGGGTGCCGTTTGTGGATCAGAATCCGCTGGCAGCAATGAATGAGCGGTTGCTCAACGACCCTCCGCCGCCGCGCGAGCTGAACCCGGAGGTTTCGCCCGAGTTGCAGGAGATTCTGTACCGCGCGCTGGAGCGTGACCCGCGGCACCGCTACGCGACGGCACACGAGATGGCCTGGGACCTGGAGCACCAGGAACAAGTGGGAGTAGAAGAGCGCGACGTGCGGCCGGGCGGACATGGGCGGCGCAAGGGGCCGAACAAGAGGATGCTGCTGTATGCCGGGCTGGCGCTGATTCCGCTGGCGCTGTTTGGGCTGATGCTACTGCTGGCGAAGCGGTGACGAGCGGGCGCCGGTCAACAAATCAGCAGACGGGGAGAAAGCGTCAGAAGCCTTTCAGGTTTCTGACCGGGTGATTTCGTGCTCTCGGTTCGTGCTTTCCCAGGTCTCAAAGGCGAGACCTGGGGCACCCATTGTGCTCTGGGTTCGTGCTTTCCCAGGTCTCAAAGGCGAGACCCGGGGCGCCCCATTGTGCTCTGGATTCATGCTTTCCCATTGTCTCAAAGGCGAGACCCGGGGCACCATTGCGCTCTGGGTTCGTGCTTTCCCAGGTCTCAAAGGCGAGACCTGGGGCACCCATTGTGCTCTGGGTTCGTGCTTTCCCAGGTCTCAAAGGCAAGACCTGGGGCACCCCTGGGGCACCCATTGTTGGTACGACAAGAAGCGGTCAGAGGCCTAGTCGATAAAGTAGCCCATCTTTGTGAGGACGGTGTCGCTCAGTTCCACGCCCAGTAAGCGTGCACCGAGTTGGGCGCGCAGACTCTGCTCAAAGCTCTGCAGGACGTAACCAGGCAGGTCGGTTTGTTGGCGGAGCAAACGGAGGAGTGCGGCGCTATCTGTGGGGCACTCGTAGTCGCCGGGTAATCCGCATGCAGGGCGGATTGTCAGGGAGAGCGGAATTGTTCCGATATTTGAATCGGAACGATCGGACCGTTGAGTGATGAGGTTGACTCGCATACAGGCATCCTGACGCCGGAATTCAGAACTCTCAATGACACGGAAGGGTCATGCGGGCGCACCAAATGGTGAGGCCGATGCTGACGCTTCCGATGGCACTTTGCACCTCAATCGCCATCCGACCTGTTGTAAATCCCTTTAGCTCGTAAAGAGGAGGAGGCGACGCACATCCAGGCCCTTGGAGGGCGTCGAGGGTCTCGACTGCAATCTGAGAGTATGAGCTGCCTTTGGTCAGCGGTAGGAGTCGTCGCGGTGGACAACGAACTCGGGATAGGCACCGCCGCCGAGTTCATGGAGATCCATGCCGATCCGCTCACCATCGGGGTCGACGCGGAAGGGAACCACGCGGTTGAGGAGCCAGAAGAGCAGATAAATCAGCGGCAGGATGAGGCCGAGCAGCGTGGCGATGCCGACAAGCTGAGCGACAAGCTGGCCCGGCTGAGAGGCGAACAGGCCCACGGCTACTAATCCCCAAAGCCCGCTTACGGCATGAACGCTAATCGCTCCCGAGGGGTCGTCGATGGAGAGTGCGAGCTCAAGGACCTCTACCAGGAGAGGGGTGGCGATTCCGGAGACAATCCCGATGAAGAGGGCCTGGCCAGGCGAGACGAGAGCGGCGCAGGCGCTGGATGCAACGAGCCCGGAGAGCCAGCCGTTGGCGCAGAGGCTCGCGTCGGGTTTGCCAAATCGAATGCGGGTGACGGCATAGGTGGCGCCGAGAGCCGCGGCGGCAGAAAGCAGCGTGTTGACCGCGGTGACCGGCAGGGCGGACGGAGCGGCATTGAGCCAGAGGAGCGCTCCGGCCATGTTCCACGCAAACCATCCGACCAAGGCGATAAGGCAGCCAAAGAGAACGTAGACGGCATTGTGGCCGGGCATGGCGGTGGAAAGACCTTCCTTGGGAAACTTGCCTTTGCGGGGACCGGCGATCCAGACAACCGAAAGAGCACACATACCGCCGAGAACGTGGACCGTGGCTGCACCGCCGCCGTCGAGGAAACCGGCGCCGAGGGAGAAGTTGATGCCGAGCTGGGCCAGCCAACCGCCTCCCCAGACCCAATGGGTGAGGAAGGGAAAGACGACGACAGCGAGGACGGCGGTGGACGCGATTCCCGCGGGGAGGCGCCAGCGGTCTGCTCCGGAGCCCCAGGGGATGAGAGCCATGAGAGCCACGGCGAGGAACTCAAAAAGAATGGAGAGCTGCGCGCGAGCAGGAGCTGCACCGAGGCCGCCGAGCAGAAGCGAACCGGTGCCTGCCCAGTTCCACGGCTTGGCGGAAAGATGGAAGATGTGGCCGGGCGCTGAGGCGTCGGCGAAGGTTGCGCCGATAAGGGCGAACCCGATGACGGCGACGGAGATCATAGACAGCGAGCCAAGCAATGACTGGGCTGCCGAGCGGGAGCGGCCAAGGCCTGTATTGATGAGGGCCACGCCCGCGATGGCGAGCGGAGCCAATACCAGAAGTGCCAGGGTGAGCGTGAAGACGGATTCGGTGAAAGGAATCAAGGCAGAGGAGGTCACGGGCGCTGCTCCCCTCGAGCCTGCATGTGGCCCCGCACCGCGACACCCAACCCCAATACTTCGACGGCCAGTCCGCAGACGACAAAAGCGGCGCGCGGGGCGGGAGCGGGGAACAGGAGGATGGCTGCAATGGTGAGGAAAAAACCAGCCGGCATGACAAGCAATCCCGCGTATTTCATGGCCCATTCCTTTCAGACTTTCAAATCGATAAGCGCTCACCCTCCGGGCTGAGATCCGCATAAACTGAGGGTTTTGAAACAGAAGGCAGCCGGTTGAAATGGCTCTTTGAATTCTAAAGCATTGGGATGTCGGGATTGGGCGAAGGGGATTCGCGAGCGCAATCTGCATTGAGGCTGGGTTGCAACGATGTTGATGTGTGTTAGGAACGGAAAGCGAGGGGGCCGGTTAGCTCTTTCGCGTTGTTTTGATCTGCCTGACGCCTACGGCGCTTATATATTCCTTTTGAACCGCGAAGGATAATTGCGCATGTATCTTCGTCTGAATCGGGTCCATCGGACTTTTCCCGTCGTCCTTGGAGTGGTGACGCTGGCGAGCGTTGGCGTGCTCCTGACATGGGACATCGATCCGCGGCTGTTTGCTGCGAGAGCGCATGACTTTCTCGCTGCATTTCCGCTGGCCATGATTGCTTTTGCGTATCTTCTTTTACCAAGCGGCACACAAGCCAGCGCGCGCGGAAGTGGTGAAGGCGATTCTGCTGGCGATTGCGTTTCTCTTCTGGGCAGCCAATCAGCTGTGGCCCAATCTTCGCCAGGCGACGCTTTTCAACGATATTGCGATTGCGCTTTTTGTATTGGATGTGTTTTTAGTCATGGCAGGCTGGCCGAGCACGTCACCGGACCAGTCCTTTGCGAAGACCTATGATGTCTCATCGCAAGGAAGGAGATGGTGAGCAGAATGGTCCTGGATACAACTCGTGGTCGCTTCAACATGGCGCCGGGACCAAAGTTGGTCGTGCCGCAACGGTGTTGAGGGCGGAGTTACGCGTGCTATTTTGATTAGTAATATCCCATTCTCTGGGACGTGGACGACCGGGGAGCGGGAGATTTTTCCCCGAAAGAAACTTCATCACAAGATACAGTCTTTTCAGTAGATTACAAATTTTAGACAACGCGAATATTTTTTCGATTTTGCGAGGCTTCAGAACTCGCGGGGACGGTTTAGGCTGCTATATTGATTTTTCGGGGCATCCGAAGCAAAGCTTCCCTTCGCATTAAAACTGAGAAATACCGGAAGGTATGTGACCGCCAACACAGTCCGCAGATTGCGACACCAAACGAAGCAAACGAACACCCAGCAGGAAAGCATTCATGGCGCAGATATTTGACCGCAGCTCCAACGCGCTAGCTCGTGCGAGCCTGGTGTTGACGGGGCTGATTGTGATCGCACTTGGGGTCACGTTGAACCAGTTGCAGCGTTCCCCGTGGGTCACGCGGCAGGGTCAGCGTCCGGAACAGCCGGTGCCCTTCAGTCACAAGCATCATGTGCAGGGCCTGGGGCTGCAATGCCAGTACTGTCACGTGACGGTGGAGAAGTCGGGTTACGCGGGGATTCCCCCGACGAAGACCTGCATTAACTGCCACGCACAGATCTGGACCAACGCGCAGTTGCTGGAGCCGGTTCGTAATAGCTGGGCCACCGGCCAGTCGATTGCGTGGACGAAGGTGCACGACCTGCCGGATTTCGCTTACTTCAATCACTCAATTCATGTGAACAAGGGGATCGGCTGCTCGAGCTGCCACGGCCGCGTGGACCAGATGCCGTTGACATTTGCGCAGAACACCCTGCAGATGGAGTGGTGCCTGGATTGCCATCGGAATCCGGCGAAAAATCTGCGACCCACCGGCGAGATCTACAACATGGCGTGGGAGGAACCGTCGGATGACCACCCGGTGTGGTGCGCGGCAGAGGATGAGAAGCCCGGAGTTCCGACGGCGCAGGGCGTGAACTGCATGATGCGGAACCCAACGGGGAGCACAGGGACCGAAGTGGCCTCGCTGGAACTGCCGTCCACGGCACAAGGCCAAGTGGCCGACTCCACGGCAACAAAGCTGCCGGGATCGGAGAACTATCGGAAGTTCACCAGCCAGGACGCGTTGGGGCACTTCCTGCTGCAGAGCTACAAGATCAAGAATCCGAGACAGCTAAGCAGCTGCGATACATGCCACCGATGAACGAACCGATGAGTGGACCTGAGTTGAACAATGTCGGATAGAAAAGGGAAAGTCGTGAACAAATTTCTCGGGAAGCATCCATCAGGGGCTGAAGCTGCGGTCAATTCTGCAGGGGTTTCGGCACGACTCAAGTCGGGCCCTGAAACAAGGCAGGATCTTCCCTCTCTTGAGGCTCAGTCCGCGGCGCCGATGAGCCTGGCCGAAGTGCGCCGTGAACTACAGGGCACCAAGGGCAAAAAATATTGGCGTTCGGTGGACGAGCTGGCCGACACGCCGGAGTTTCAGGCGGCGGTGCGAGCGGGAGTTTCCGAGCAGCGCAGGAATGGGTGGATCCGGTTTCGCGTCGCGGCTTCATGAAGTTGATGGGCGCATCGATGGCGCTGGCCGGGCTGGCGGGGTGCACCAAGCAGCCGGACGAGCCGATTTATCCCTATGTGAAAGCGCCGGAAGACCTGGTTCTGGGCAAGCCGATGTACTTTGCTACGGCGCACCCGTTTGTAACAGGCGCGGTTCCGGTGCTGGTGAAGAGCGATGAGTTTCGGCCCATCAAGGTGGATGGCAATCCGGAGCATGCTTACAACCACGGTCGTCGGATGTGTTTTCGCAGGGGACGCTGCTGGATTTGTATGATCCGGATCGTTCGCAGCATGTCACTGTATCGGGGCGAGAACCGGGAGTGGGCGGAGTTTGCCGAAGCGTTGCGGCTGAAGGTCGCTGCGAGCGAAAGACGGGACCGGGATTTATTTCCTGAGCGCGACCATCACTTCGCCGACGCTGGCGCGGCAGTGGAAGGCGGTGCAGAAGGCGTATCCCAAGGCGAAGCTGGTGCAGTATGACCCGGCGATGGCGGGGACGGCGTTGGCCAAGCGGTGCTGAATGTTCAGTACGACCTGAGCGACGCGGATGTGATTGTTTCGCTGGATGCGGACTTTCTTTCTGGCGCGGCGTATCCGGGCTTTCACAAGCTGGTGCGGGACTATGCCGAGCGGCGCAAAGAACCTGACAAGGGGATGAACCGGCTGTATGCGATCGAGAGCACGCCCGACGACGACGGGCATGAAGGCGGAGCACCGGCTGCGGACTGCGGGCGAGCGAGATTCCGGCATTTGCGGCGGCGCTGGCTAGCGGCTGTGGGCGTATCGGGGGTCGACGCTCCCACCTATGCGTGGACCGCCGAGCAGCAGAAGTTCCTGGCCGCGCTGGCCAAGGATCTGAAGGCGAGCGCGGGCAAGAGCGCGGTGATTCCGGGGCTATATCAGGATGCGTCGGTAGCGGCATCTGGCGCTGGCCATCAACGAGGCGCTGGGCAACGTGGGCAAGACGGTGACCGTTGCGCGCCGAGCCGGCAAATCCGCTGCCCAGCGACCAGATCGGCGATATCAAGGCGCTGGTGGCGGATCTGAATGCGGGCAAGGTGGATTGGCTGATCATTCTGAACGCCAATCCGAACTACTCGGCGCCGGCGGATCTGGGATTTGCCGACGCATTCAACAAAGCGAACGTTGTGGCGCATCTGGGCTCGCATCTGGACGAGACGGGGCAGCTTGCGCACTGGCATATTCCTGCCGCGCATTATCTTGAGTCGTGGTCGGACGCGCGGGCGTATGACGGCACGGTTTCGATCGTGCAGCCGATGATCGAGCCGCTTTACGGCGGCAAGACGGCGCATCGACGTTTTCCAGGCGCTGATGAATGAGCCGCTGTGAGCGCCTATGAAGCGGTGCGCGAGACCTGCAAGGCGCTCATCAAGGGCGATTTTGAGACGGGCTGGCGCAAGGCGCTGCACGACGGGTGGATCGCAGACACGGCGTTTGCGAAGTCGGGCGCAGGGCCAAGGTGCCAGGTTCCGAAGGTTCCCGCGCCGACGTCGAAGGACGCGGTCGAGATCATCTTCCGGCCCGATCCGAACGTGTATGACGGTCGCTGGTCAAATGTGGGCTGGCTGCAGGAACTGCCCAAGCCGGTGACCAGTCTGAGCTGGGATAACGCGGCGATGGTTTCGGGCGCGATGCTGACCAAGCTGGGCCTGGAAGAAGACGACATCGTGGAGATGAGCGTGGGCGGGGGCAAGGTGAAGGCGCCGGTGATTGTGGCGCCGGGACATCCGGAGAATTCGGTGACGGTGTATCTGGGTTATGGGCGCGAGTTTGCGGGCCGGGTAGGTTCGGGAGCGGGTTACAGTGCTACCTGATCCGCCCAGCATCGGGCTCCGTTTTACGCCACCGGGTCGATCAAGAAGGTGGAAGGCAAATGGGGCATGGCGATCACCAAGAGCCACTTCCAGGATCATCGCGGCAAGCGGTTGGCGGTCAGCAAGGCAACGGCAACAACTCGCTGGAAGGCGATGAGGCGCTGGGCGAGCGCGGCATCATTCGCTACGCCACGCTGGACGAGTACAAGGCTAATCCGGAATTTCGCCAACGAGGGCGAAGGGCGCGACGAAGACCGAGATGGGAACCTCGCTGTTCCCCAACTGGACGTATCAGGACAACGCGTGGGGCATGTCGATCGACATGAACAGCTGCACGGGATGCAATGCCTGCATCGTGAGCTGTTATGCCGAGAACAACATCGCGGTGGTGGGCAAGCAGCAGGTGCGCATCGGGCGCAACATGCAGTGGATGCGCATCGACACCTACTTTGAGGGCGATCTGGCCGCGCCGCGGGCGCACTTTCAGCCCATGCCGTGCCAGCACTGCGAGAACGCGCCCTGCGAGCAGGTCTGCCCGGTGGGCGCGACGGTGCATACGCCGGAAGGCCTGAACATGATGGTCTACAACCGCTGCGTGGGGACCCGCTACTGCTCGAACAACTGTCCCTACAAGGTGCGGCGGTTCAACTTCTTGCTTTACTCCGACTACGAGACGGAGAGCCTGAAGCTGATGCGCAATCCCGATGTGACGGTGCGTTCGCGCGGCGTGATGGAGAAGTGCAGCTACTGCGTGCAGCGCATCACCGAGGCGAAGATCGATGCCGACAAGGAGAATCGCCCCATTCGCGACGGCGAAATCCAGACGGCCTGCCAGCAGGCTTGCCCGGCGCACGGCGATCACTTTCGGCAACCTAAACGATAAGAGCAGCCGCGTGGCAAAGCTGCAGCGCCGAGCGAGCGGACATACCAGGTGCTTGCCGATCAGAACACCCGTCCGCGGACGACCTATGTGGCTGAGGTATGAATCTGAATCAGTGAACTGGAAGAGACACCGGTGGAACATTCGCCGGCAAAGGGTTGAAGACACGATGGCAACCAGGGAAGTAAAAACCGGAGACGACCCGGCGATCGACCCGGCAACCGGAGAGTACCGGGTTATTGGCGCCGGGGCAGACCTTCAAGTCGGTCACCGAGAAGATCACGCGGATTGTGCTCACGCCGCATACGCCGCTGGGTTGGTTTGCCTTTTTCGGCGTAGCCGGCGCGGGGGCGACGGTGCTGCTGGTGGCGGTGACGTGGCTGTTCCTGAAGGGCGTCGGCATCTGGGCGATCACGCAGCCGGTAGCCTGGGGCTTTGCCATCATCAACTTTGTGTGGTGGATCGGCATCGGCCACGCGGGTACGCTGATCTCCGCGATTCTGCTGCTGTTCAAGCAGGGCTGGCGCAACTCCATCAGCCGCTTTGCCGAGGCCATGACGATCTTTGCGGTGGTCTGCGCGGGCATGTTCCCGCTGATCCACGTGGGCCGTCCGTGGCTGGGGTACTGGATGCTGCCGCTGCCCTACACCATGAACGTGTGGCCGCAGTTCCGCTCTCCGCTGGAGTGGGATGTGTTCGCGGTGTCGACCTACGCGACCATTTCGGTGGTGTTCTGGTACATCGGCATGGTTCCCGATTTCGGCACCTTGCGCGACCGCGCCAAGTCGCGAGTTGGCGCAGTACTTCTACGGCATGATCTCGCTGGGCTGGCGCGGCTCGGTGCGGCACTGGATGCGCTATGAGACGGCATCGCTGCTGCTGGCGGGTCTGGCAACGCCGCTGGTGCTCTCAGTGCACACGGTCATCAGCTTCGACTTCGCGGTGGCGGTGCTGCCGGGCTGGCATACGACGATCTTTCCGCCTTACTTTGTTGCCGGCGCCATTTATTCGGGTTTCGCCATGGTGCTGACGCTGGCGATTCCGCTGCGCAAGTTCTATCACCTGGAAGCGCTGGTGACGGAGCGCCACATCGACAACATGGGCAAAGTGATGCTGGCGACCGGATTCATCGTGGCTTACGGCTACGGCATGGAAGCCTTCATGGCGTGGTACTCGGCCTCGCACTGGGAAGCGTTCATGTTCTGGAACCGCGCTTTCGGGCCGATGGGCTGGTCCTACTGGGTGCTGATCACCTGCAACCTGGCGATTCCGCTGACGACGCTGTGGTCGCGCAAGACTGCGCACCAATATCTCCTTCATGTTCTTCCTGTCCATCATCGTGAACACGGGCATGTGGTTTGAGCGCTTCGTGATCATCGTTACCAGCCTCTATCGCGACTTCCTGCCATCGTCGTGGGGCACGTATCGCGCCACCAAGTGGGACTACATGACGTTATGTGGGCACGCTGGGACTGTTCACGACGCTATTTCTGTTGTTCGTGCGCTTCCTGCCCATGATTCCGATGAATGAAATGCGCATGTTGCTGCCCGGCGGCCAAGATCAAGCCGAAGGCGGCAGCGAGGAGTGGTGACTGATGCCCGCCACGCGAAGGAACCTACGGCCTGCTGGCCGAATTCGATACGCCGGGCGACCTGGTGCGAGCCGCGCGGCAGGCGCGCCAGGATGGCTGGCGGCGCATGGACTGCTATACGCCGTACCCGGTGGAGGAAGCGGCGGAAGCTATCGGCTTTCATCGCAACAAGGTGCCGCTTGTGACGCTGATGGGCGGATTGATGGGCCTTGCGGCGATGTTCTCCTTCGAAACCTGGGTTTCGGTGGTTGCCTATCCCATCAACGTGGCGGGGCGGCCTCTGTACTCCTGGCCGGCGTTTATTGTGCCCGCTTATGAGTGGACGATTCTATGGGCTGGATTGTCGGCGGCATTTGGGATGATGGCACTGAACAAGTTGCCTGCGCTCTATCATCCGCTTTTCAACGCGCCCAATTTCCGCGACGGGGCGACGACGGACAAGTTCTTCCTATGCCTTGAGGCGCTGGATCCGAAGTTCGAACTGGTCGGAGACCGAAGGCCTATCTCGACGAGCTTCGAACCGACTTCGGTGGTGGAGGTGGAGTACTGATGGCCAAGTACAGGGATCAGGGATCAGGGGTCAGGGATCAGCGGAACGCGTGTGACCCGCCGGTCGTCGCGGCTGCAGGCTTCGCTGCGCTGCTGCTGGTGGCCGGGTGCCGGCAGGACATGCAGAACCAGCCGAAGATGATTCCGCAGCGCGGCTCGGAGATTTTTGCCGACCATCGCGGAGCGCGGCCCCAGGTGCTGAACACGGTGGCGCGCGGCGAGCTGCACGAAGACAGCTATTTCTACACTGGCGTCATCCAGGGCGCCAATGGGTACCGCGAAGAGCAGGATCTGATGCCGTTCCCGGTGACCATGGAAGTGCTGGAGCGGGGCCAGGAGCGTTTCAATATTTATTGCACGCCGTGCCACTCGCGGGTGGGCAACGGGCTGGGCAGATTGTGGAGCGCGGCTACAAGCCGGCGGCGAATCTGCATGACCAGGTGCGCAGGGCGCAGCCGCTTTCGCACTACTTCTACGTGATGACGCACGGGTACGGGGCGATGCCGGACTACTCGGCGCAACTGACTCCGGAAGATCGTTGGGCGGTGGCGGCGTACATTCGGGCGCTGCAGTTGAGCCAGGCGGCCACGCTGCGAGCGACGTGCCTACAGGCGTGCAGGTGAAGAGCTTGAAAGAAGTAGCAGCGGAGCACAATCTGCCCGAGGGTATGCAGAACCGTGGACGCTGCCTGCAACTGCGGTGCAGGCTTATCCGCCGGTGACCAAAGAAGGCATGCCGGCGATGGCTCCGGCCAACCCGGCGGATCCGGCAGATCAAAATTCCAACAAGTAAACCGGCTCCCGCGGCACACGAAGTAAGGAAAGGATCGGAATGGCTCACGAAACACACGCGGCCACCAGGCGCTCCCCGCTGATTTAAGCGCGCCGGCCTTCGTGGACGGCTGGAAGTCGCGCGCGCTGATGGTCGGGGTGATCTTCTCGGTGATTGCGGTCGGGCTGGCTTCTTGGCGGACGGGATCGACTGGATCACGTGCTGCGCGCGTGGGCGCTTGGCATGATGTTGACGTTCGGCTTGTCGGTGGGCGGATTGGCGCTGCTGATGGTGCAGTATTGCTCAGGCGGCAAATGGGGCTTGCTGCTGCGCCGGCCGCTGGAAGCGATGAGCCGCACCCTGCCGCTGGTCTTTGTTTACTGGGTTGTTGTCGCGTTGAACATGAAGCGGCTTTACCTGTGGGCGCAGATGCACGGCATCAGTCCGGCAAATTGGCGGCGGCGCTGAAGTCGGGATTGATCAACGAATTCCAGGCGCATTGCATCGAATTCAAGCGGCCCATGCTGAACCCGACCGCGTTCTGTTCTGGTGGGCTTGCTGTGCTTTGCGATCTGGGGGTTCTACACATGGCGGCTGAATTCTCTGGGTCTGAGGCGCGATGCCGATTCGCCGGAGAACACGCCTTACTGGATCAAGAAGCTCGAGAACATCAGCGGGCCGGGCATCGTGGTTTACTCCCTGACTATGACGGCGGCGGTCATCTACTGGGTGATGTCGATGGACCCGACCTGGTACTCGTCGGTCTATGGCCTGCTGTTCCTGGTGGGACAAGGATATGCGGTGTTGGCGTTCTCAATCATCGTGGCGCTCTCGCTTTCCAAGGGCGAGCCGTTCCAGACCATTCTTCGCCAGACCGAGCAGCACGATCTGGGCAAGCTCACTTTCGCGTTCGTGATGCTGAACATCTACCTGGCGTTCGGGCAGTTCCTGATCATCTGGTCGGGGAACCTGCCAGATGAGATCAACTGGTATCTGGATCGGATCCGCGGACACTGGGGCATCATCATCACGCTGGATTTCATCTTCCACTGGTTGATTCCATTCACGCTGCTGCTTGTCCCGCGATATTAAGCGGAACAAGAAGCGGCTGATTCGCGTGTGCCAATGGATGATCTTTGCCAGGGCTTTCGACCTGTTCTGGCTGATCGAGCCGAACTATAAGGATGCGGCGCGCAATCTGCACTTCAGCTGGGGAATTCTGGAGTACGTGGCCGTGCCGGTGGCGATGATGGCGTTCTGGGTGGCTTACTTCTGCATGCAACTGAAGACGCGGCCGCTGGTGCAGACAAACGATCCGCATGTGGCGGAGATTCTGGAGCCTGAACATGCCACACGCATAAGCACGATGACGAATTCCTGGGCTCGCACGGCCGAGCCGGAAGAGTCGACGCGTCCGCAGGCTATGAGCAAACCGACGTCAGGGTCACGGGCATCATCGTCTTTCTGACCGCGCTCGCTGATGTTTGTCGCGGTGATCGGGCGTGCTGGCCTATGGCATGGGCAAGGTGATCAACGCGCGGATGAATAAGGAGGACGGGCCGACCAACAAGTGGACGTCAGACGGTGGATGTGCGCGCAGCTGGGCAATCTGCCGAACAACCCGGAGTTGCAGAACAAGGTGGCGGAGCTGACGCAGAAGTTTCCCACGCCGCGGTTGCAGATCGACGATGGCAACCAGGATGTGGCCGACCTGCACGCGCGTGAGGATCTGTTGCTGGAGAACTACAGCTGGGTGGATCAGTCGAAGGGAATGGTGAGGATTCCGATTGAGCGGGCGATGGAGATTGATTGCGCAGCGTGGATTGCCGGTAGCGCCGGCCGGCGCAACAAGCGCCATTGATGGCCGGGGACTCGAAGCCGACAGTTGCGCTGCCGTTAACCAGCGGATTTGCGCCAACCGGCGTATGAACAGGATCTGGCAGCCTCGCGAGCAGTGGAAGAGAAACAGAGGCAATAGCGGGGCTGATTGAGATTTGTGGTTTCCAGGTCCCAAATGGGCGCACCAGCGGCGGTAGAAGGAAACAGAGGCAATAAGCGGACTAGGACCAGGGAATAGGAAGAGCAGCAAGGGAGCTGAAATCATGCAGTGCGCAGTCACAATCCGGGGAAAGTGGTGCAACCCGGCGAAAGCCGCGATTGCCTCGGGAGTGTTGTGCATGACGTTTCTGACGCTGACAGTGCGGCACAGGTATCAAGCTACGGTGACAAGTCAGAAGGGCAGACAAACGAAAGCGCCGACGCTTTGAACGGGGTGGGCATTGCGCAGCGGTCTGAATCAGCAGTTGCCGCTGAACCTGACTTTTACCGACGATACAGGCAAGCAAGTTCAGTTGGGCGAGTACTTCGGGAAGCGCCCCGCGATTCTTGCGCTGGTGTACTACCGCTGCCCAATGCTTTGTTCAGAGGAACTGGACGGGCTGACAAGCGCTCTGCAGATGGTGAGGTTCGTTCCGGGCAAGGATTTCAATGTAATTGTGGTCAGCATCGATCCGACCGAGGGAACCGGATCTGGCGGCGGCCAAGAAGCGCGAGATACGTGAAGCGCTACGGGCATCCTGAGACGGCCAACGGCTGGCATTTCATGACCGGAACGCAGCCGAACATCGATGCGCTGACCAGGGCGGTCGGCTTCAGGTATGTGAAGCTGAAGGTGCCGGGCAGCAACCTGATCCAATTTGCGCATGCCAGTTCGATTCAGATCGTGACGCCGGAAGGCAAGCTGGCGCAGTACTACATGGGAGTCGAGTACTCGCCCAAGGACATGCTGCTGGGGCTGAACGAGGCATCGTCCAATCGCATCGGCTCGCCGGTGGATAACATTCTCACGTACTGCTATCACTACAATCCCCAGACCAACACGCACTCGCTGATCGTGGCGCGGGTGGTGCAGCTGGGCGGATTGCTTACGGTGGTCCTGCTGGGCGGATTCATGACGCTGATGTTCCGCCAGGACTATCGGCAGGGACACCAGCCCGCGACGGAAGCGGCACTGAAAGACGCAAAGGTGAACGGATAACGGAATGTCGCACATCAGTCCAGTAATCTGGCAGTTTCTCGTCAAGTGGATGACGAACTTCGCGCTGTTTCCGCCGGAGGCGTCGAAGATCGCGCCTGAGATGGACGCGCTGTACTTCTTCATGGTGCTGGTGAGCCTGGTGGGACTGACGATCGTCATTCTGCTGGTGACCAGCTTCTCGATTCTGTACAGCAAGAAGCGTCATCCAGTGGCGGTGCAGATCGAAGGCTCCACACTGCTGGAAGCTACGTGGACGATCATTCCGCTGGGTCTGTTCCTGGTCATGTTCGTGTGGGGCGCGCTGCTCTATTTCCGTATTTACACACCGCCTGCCAATGCGATGAATATCTACGTGGTGGGCAAGCAGTGGATGTGGAAGGTGGAGCATCCGGGCGGCCAACACGAGATCAATGCGCTGCATGTGCCGGCGGGTCGAGCCGTACAACTGACGCTGATTTCACAGGACGTATTTCACAGTTTTTCGATTCCGGCATTCCGCGTGAAGCGCGAGGCGATTCCCGGCCGGTATACGACGGTGTGGTTTGAAGCCACCACGCCGGGCACGTATCACCTGTTCTGCACGCAGTATTGCGGCACCGATCACTCGCACATGATCGGCGATGTGGTGGTCATGACGCCGGACGATTTTCAGAAGTGGCTGGAAAGCTCCACCAGCGGTAATTCGCTGGCGCAAAATGGGGAGCGGCTGTTTGCGAGCCTGAGTTGCAACGCCTGCCACAACACGCGGCCTGATGCGCGCGGACCGAGCCTGGCGAATGTGTACGATTCGAAGCTGATGCTCACGAGCGGCCAATCGATTATTGCCGACGACGCGTATCTGCGCCAGGCGATCCTGAATCCTTCGCAGCATATTACCGAGGGATATGCGCCGATCATGCCTACCTACCAGGGGCAGATCAGCGAAGAAGGCGTGATTGACCTGGTGGAATACATCAAGAACCTCCACTCCGACTATCGCGTGCAGCAGACGACCACGACAACGGATTTGCTGCCGGAAAGTGAAGGGAAGGCGCCAGGTGCGCAAAAGGCTCCGGGTCAAAAACCCGCGAGCCAGGGGATGGTGAAGCAATGAGTACCAATACGATCGTCCTTCTTCCGGATCAATCAACGGCCAGGATTCCGAAGATGAACTTCCTGTCCAAGGAGAACGGCCTGCTGAGCTGGTTGCTGACGGGCGACCACAAGCGGATTGCAGTTCTCTACCTGATATCGATTACGTTTTTCTTTTTCATTGGCGGGGCATTGGCGGGGCTTATCCGTCTGGAGTTGCTGACGCCACAGTCGGATCTTGTGGCGACTGACACGTATAACAAGCTATTCACCATGCACGGCGTGATCATGGTGTTTTTCTTTCTTGTGCCGTCGGTGCCGGCTACGCTGGGCAATTTTCTGATTCCGATGATGTTGGGAGCGAAGGATCTAGCGCTGCCCAAAATCAACCTGCTGAGCTGGTATCTCTACGTTGTTGCTGGAATCATGGCGATCTATACGATGGCGTCGGGTGGCGTGGATACGGGCTGGACGTTCACGACCCCGCTTTCAACGCACTACCTGAATACGCATGTTATTTCCACGGGGCTCGCGGTCTTCGTTGCAGGGTTCAGCTCGATTTTTACAGGGCTGAATTTCATCGTCACGATCCACAAGATGCGGTGCCCCGGCATGACGTGGTTCCGCATGCCGCTGTTTGTGTGGGCGCATTATGCAGCCAGCATCCTGATGGTGCTGGGTACCCCGGTGCTTGCGATTACGCTGGTGCTCATTGTCCTCGAACGTACGGTGGGTATCGGGGTCTTCGATCCGGCAAAAGGCGGTGATCCGCTCCTGTTCCAGCATCTTTTCTGGTTCTACTCACACCCCGCCGTGTACATCATGATTCTGCCGGGCATGGGAGTGATTTCAGAAACGATCTCGACGTTCAGCCGAAAGCGCGTGTTCGGCTACACGGCGGTTGCCTTTTCGTCGGTGGCGATTGCAGTGTTCGGTTTCTTTGTATGGGCCCACCACATGTTCATCATGGGCATTTCGAATTATTCGACCCTGGTATTTTCTTTGCTTACCATGCTGGTTGCCGTGCCTTCGGCCATCAAGATCTTCAACTGGACGTTCACCTTGTATAAGGGGTCGATCACTTTTGAGACGCCGATGCTTTATTCGTTCGGGTTCATGGGACTCTTCACTATTGGAGGCATGACGGGCGTGTTTCTGGGGGCGACGGGCACCGACATTCACCTGACCGAGACGTATTTCATCGTGGCTCACTTCCACTTTGTGATGGTGGGCGGCATGCTGATGGCGTTTCTGGCGGGCGTTCACTTCTGGTGGCCGAAGATTACCGGGCGCATGTATCCGGAGAAGATATCGCAATTGGCGGCAGTGGTGACGTTCATCGGCTTCAACCTGACGTTCTTCCCGCAATTCATTCTGGGTACGCTGGGGATGCCGCGGCGCTACGCATCGTATCCGCCGGAGTTCCAGATCTTGAATGTGTTTTCGACGGCGGGCGCTTCCGTCCTCGGCGTGGGTTACCTGCTACCGGTGCTTTATCTGACCTGGTCGCTGAAATACGGCGAAATTGCGGGCAACAATCCCTGGCAGGCCACGGGGCTCGAGTGGCAGACTCAGTCGCCGCCGCTGACGGAAAACTTCGCGGAAATTCCGATCATGGACCACGAAGCCTACGACTACGAGTGGCTTGAGCACCAGAAAGAAAAAGAGGTAGCCAGTGTCGGATAGCCCCGTCGTGACAACCCATGGCGCCATGGAAGCAGCTCACTCGGAGCATCCGCCTTTCCAGCGCCACCACTTCGAGACCATCGGGCAGCAACGAGACGCCGTAAGCTTTGCCATGTGGCTGTTTCTGCTGACGGAAGTGATGTTTTTTGGAGGGCTGTTCACCGCCTATCTGATCTTCCGCAACTGGTATTACCCGGCGTTTGTGCAGGGGTCGCACCAGTTGAATATTGGCTGGGGCACAGCCAATACGGCGGTTCTGATCACGTCGAGCCTGACCCTGGCTATGGGTGTTTGGTGCGCGGAGACAAAGCGCAAGGGCGGGCTGGTTTTCTACCTGGTGCTCACGTTCATTCTGGGCGCGGCCTTTTTGGGAATCAAGTCGATCGAATACACGGAAAAATGGGAAAAGCATCACATTCCCGGGATTCGCTACAGTGTGCAGTCGTTTGTCGATCCTGCCTCCGATCCTGAAGTCTACAACGTGTATCACGACAAGCCACTGGGGCTCGACATGGCGCGCCACACGGAGCTTTACTTCTTCCTGTATTTTGCGATGACCGGGATGCATGCGCTGCATATGATCATCGGTATTGCGATTCTGGGATTCATGATTGTGAGGGCGCAGGCCGGAGCCTATACCACGGGGCACATCGCCTTTGTTGAGAACTTTGGACTGTACTGGCACTTTGTGGACATTATCTGGATCTTCCTGTTTCCGCTGCTGTACCTCATCAGCAGACATCAATGAAGGACACCGGCATGAGCGAACACGAGAAGCACGACGAAGATGAAATGCACATCGTAAGTCCCAGCGTTTACGTCGCGGTCGGCGTCGCGCTGCTGATACTGACCGGGACGACCGTGGGGGTTTCCTACATTGATCTCGGCGTGTTCAATGCGGTGGTCGCGCTGGGCATCGCGGTAATCAAGATGATGCTGGTGGTGCTGTTCTTCATGCACGTGAAGTACAGCCCCAGGCTGACCAAGTTGACGGTGCTGGCCGGCGTCTTTGTATTCATTGTCCTGGTGGGCATGACGCTCACGGACTACATGACGCGGGCTTGGGGACGCTGGTAGAGGTAACAGGGGGCCAGAGATCAGGGATCAACCGGGGCTGCCTTTTGGGCGGCCCTTTTCATTTCTGCTGGTTGGTTTCACGGGATCGAAGGGTGCCTTGCTGTTTGTTGAGATGACGCGACACTTTTCGGGTTTATTGCGGAGCCATTTGCTGCTGGGATGCAGAATGGTGACTGGAGTTCATCACGGATTGCCAGGATGCCGGATCGTTCAGTCACTCCCCAAGAGATCGCTCGAATAACAATCCAGCCACGCGTTTGTGTGCGTCGCGGGGGTGTGCCGCGCAAGGGCGGGCGGTGCGTCGTTTACTGGATGCAGCGGGCGATGCGGATTCTGGATAATCCGGCGCTGGATGTGGCGATTGGGGCAGGGAATTTGTTGGGGTTGCCGGTGGTTGTGTTCTTCTCGGTGATTCCCAACTACCCCAATGCCAACCTGCGGCACTACCACTTCATGGGCCAGGGACTGCGGGATGTGGCGGAGGATGCTGCGGAGCGAGGCGTGGGTTTCGTGCTGCGGCGGTATCCGGACAACTCCGTGGAAGCATTTCTTGAGGAGGTTGGGGCGGCCCTGCTGGTGGGTGACGAGAATCCCTGCCGCGAGCCGGAGCGTTGGCGCAGGGTGTTGGCTCGACGACTCAAACTGCCTTTCTGGACGGTTGATGCGGATGTGGTGGTGCCGTCGGCGGCGTTTGGGCGCAGCTATTTTCTGATGCATCACTTTCGGCCGCACCTCAAGGCAGAACTGCCCAAATACTTGCTGGCGCGGGCGAAGATAGAACCCGCGTATTCCTGGAAGCCGCCGCGAGGGCTCTCGAGCTATGAGGCGGGAAAGGATTTGACGACCGGGTTTGCAAAACTGGATCGAGGCGTGGTGCCGGTGGACAGTTTCACCGGAGGCACGCATGCTGCGGTTCGGCGTCTTGGAGAATTTCTCAAGCACGACCTGGGTGATTACGAGCAGACGCGGAACCATCCCGAAGTTAAGGGCACGAGCCGCTTGTCGCCTTACCTGCACTTTGGCAATATTGGCCCGCTGACGATTGCGCTGGCGGTGGAGAAGGCTGTGGCGGAGGGAATGGCTTCGGCTTCGGCGCGGGATCGGTACCTGGAACAATTGATTGGGTGGCGCGAGTTGTCGATGCTCTTTGTGCGACACAATCCGAACTATGACAACTGGGAGTGCGCGGAGCCATGGGCGCGCAAGACGCTGGTGGAACATGCAGGCGACGAGAGGCCGCGCCGCTACAGCCTGAAACAGATGGAGCGCGGCGAGACTGGCGACGAGTTGTGGAACGCGGCTCAGCGGGAGATGGTCGAGACCGGCTGGATGCACAACTACATGCGCATGTATTGGGCGAAGAAGATTTTGGAATGGGCTCCTGATCCAGCCAGGGCCTTTGAGTGGGCGGTGATGCTGAACGACCGCTATGAACTCGACGGGCGCGACCCGAATGGCTATGCAGGAATTGCATGGGCCATTGTGGGCAAGCATGATCGCCCGTGGTTTGAGCGGCCGGTCTTCGGCCTGGTGCGGCCGATGAGTGGCGCGTCGCTGGCGAAGAAGTTCGACGCCCAGGCGTATATAGGGCAGAATGGTGCGGCGAGCGGTCAGCTGGAATTCTAGCGTTGCATCGCGGCGGCTCGGTTGTACCAGCCATCACACAGAGGCGCATCGGCGCCGTTTAAAATGGGCCACAATTCCAAACCCGGAATCTGTTTGTTTCGTTTTTCGTAATCCATTGGATTCCGCTTATGTTCCCCACGGAAGATACGAAGGGGAGGCGGGAACCGATCCCGGATGCGTGTGACGAGTTGGGCTCATCAGAAAAATCTCACCCATGCTGCCTGCACCAGCGGCACGCGCGGTAGTTCGCCTTCTCCACGGGGATGCAAGAGACCTCATGGAAGATCAAGCAAAGTGGTGGGAATGCTGGCCCTGTTTGCGGTGATGGCGATGACGCAGGCACAGAATGTTCCTCCACGGGTGGTGGAGGCGCATCGTTTCCTGGTTGAGCGGGGTTGGGGTGCGGCTCACCCGGGGATTTCCAAGTCGCGTTTGCATTCGGCCAGTGTGCGGCCATGGCCGCTAATGGCGGCTACGCCGGCAACAGTGTCGTGGCAGCCTCTGGGACCTAATGCAGTCATTTCGGCAAACTATGGCCTTGTAACCGGGCGAGTATCGTCGATTGCTCTTGATCCCGCTGATCCGACAGGCAATCGAGTTTATGTGGGGACGACGGGCGGCGGTGTTTGGGTTTCGCAGAACGCAGGCACGTCAAGCGTGGCCAGTGTAGTGTTTGCTCCTCTAACAGACGAGTTGGCTGCATTGAGTGGAGCCCACGAAGCGTCGATCAGCATAGGTGCAATCGCAGTTCAGCCGGGCGGGACAGGAGTGATTCTGGCGGGTACGGGCGACCCGAACGATGCGCTCGACTCCTACTACGGCGCGGGAATCCTGCGCTCGGCCGATGGCGGCATTTCGTGGAAGCTGATCCAGGCTACCGGAGACCAGTTGTACGGATTTATCGGCGAAGGCTTTTCCGGATTTGCGTGGAGTACAACCAATCCGCAGGTGGTGGTGGCGGCGGTATCGCAGGCCCTCGAAGGCGAACTTGTCGACGCGGAAGAGCCGGGCGTGAGCTATGCAGGGCTGTATTACTCGAACGATGCCGGAATGACTTGGTCGTTGGCGCAAATTACAGACCCGGGTGGAGCGGATGTGCAAGGGCCTGGCGATGTCTTTTCATCGCCCCATGGGAACGCGGCGACGAGCGTGGTGTGGAACCCGGTGCGGCACTTGTTTGTTTCCGCGGTGAGATACCACGGATACTACCAATCGGTCGATGGCGTGACGTGGACGAGGCTGACGGCGCAACCCGGCGCGGGACTGACAACCCTGATGTGCCCGACAAATCCGAATTCGACAGGCTCGGTGGCATGTCCGATTTTTAGAGGAACGCTGGCCGTGAATCCGCTGAGCGGTGACACGTTTGCCTGGACGGTGGACGGGAGCAACCAGGACCAGGGAATCTGGCAGGACTCGTGCACAATCTCCGCGGGTGCATGCACGAGCACGAGCATCAGCTTCTCAAAACAATGGAATACGGCAGCGTTGGAGACGAACGATTCGTTGCTGGGATCCGCCACTGTTGCAAATGGAGACTACAACCTGGCGTTGGCGGCGGTGCCTTCGGGGCAGGACACTTTGCTGCTGGCAGGTGCGAACGACCTGTGGAAGTGCAGCCTGGCGATGGGCTGTGCCTGGCGCAACACAACCAACGCGAATACGTGCAAGAGCGCGCAGGTGGCTGGATACGAGCATGCGCTATCCTGGAACTCTTCGAATCCGCTGGAGATCCTGGTGGGCAACGACGGCGGCTTGTGGCGGTCGATGGATGCCATCGGCGAGGCAGGTACGGTATGCGCGGCGAACGACGCGACTCATTTCCAGAACCTGAACAGTGGACTTGGGTCACTGGCGGAAGTGGTGAGCATGTCGCAGGTGATGGGCTCACCCTACACGATGATGACGGGGCTGGGCGAGAACGGGACCGCGGGAGTGAAGAGCACGACGGAGCCGACGGCGATCTGGCCGCAGATTCTTGGCGGCGAGGGTGGTCCGGTGGCGATCGATCCGATGAATAAGTCGAACTGGTATGTGAACAACCAAGCCGGCGTGTCGATCCACTTGTGTTCGCAATCGGGCGACTGCACGCCTTCGGACTTTGGCCAGACGCCGGCGGTGAGCGACACAGATGTGAGTGGGGATGGGTACACGATGACTGCGCCAGCGCCGTTCGTGGTGGATCCGCTGGATACGACACAACTGCTGATTGGGACGTGCCGGGTGTGGCGCGGGCCGGCGAACGGCAGCGGCTGGAGCAGTGCGAATGCGATCGGCCCTTTCCTTGACGGCGTAACGGGGCAATCTTTTTGCAATGGGGATGCACTGATCCGCTCGATGACCGCGACGGTTCTTGGAAGCGGTGGCGAAGTGGTCTACGTGGGCATGCATGGAGCACTCGACGGTGGAGCGAATCGAGCTGGGCATGTGTTTCGGGCGACCTTGGGCGCGACGGGCGCGTGGTCGGCATGGCGCGATCTGACGCTGAATCCGGTGAGTAATGACCCGATGGGATTTAATGCTTACGCACTCGATATTTCAAACATCTTTATCGACCCGCACGACCCGACCGGCAATACGGTTTACGTAACGGTGGATGGAGTCAACAATCCGACGCGGGCAGTGCAGGTGGCTTACCGCTCGACGGATGGCGGTGCGCATTGGGCAACAATCGCGTCGAATCTGCCGTTTTCACCGGCGAATAGCCTCGTGGTGGACCCGCAGGATGCGAACACGGCGTACATTGCGACGGACGCTGGGGTCTTTTCGACCCGGCAGATTGCCAGTTGCGCGGCAACGGGATTCAATTGCTGGTCGGTTTATGGAACGGGGTTGCCAGCAGCGCCTGTGGTGGGGTTGAGCGCGGCTCCGGCAACAGCGTCGCTGAATGTGCTGGCGGCCGCCACGTATGGACGAGGCGTGTGGCAGATTCCGCTGTGGACAGCGGGCATGCAATTGACATCGGCCACCGTGACCCCTGCAGCGCTGACGTTTAGTGACCAGGCGAATGGGACGAGCAGCGGCACACAGACCGTGACGGTGACGAACACGGGTGGGATTGTCCTGACGCCCACAGCGATTGCGGTGGGCGGGGACTTCAGTGAGACGGATAACTGCCAGAACGCTGCGATGAATGCAGGCGCGAGTTGCGCGATTCAAGTGACGTTTTCGCCGACACAGACAGGCGGCTTGTCAGGGCAAATGACGATCAGCGCCAACGTGGCCGGAGGACAGTTAACGGTGGTGCTGAGTGGGAACGGAGTGAATGCAGGGACGGTCGCCGTGGCGCCGGGTACGTTGAGCTTCGGCGCGGTGGAGGTGGGAAAAACATCCGCCGCGTTGCAGGTGACGATAGAAAATAGCGGCGCGAACGCGATTCCCATTACGAGCGTGAACGTTGCCGCTCCGTTTGTGATTGCGAATAACGCATGCGGGAGTTCGCTAGCCGCGAACAGTGACTGCGCGCTGTCTGTGACGTTTGCGCCGACGCAGGCGGGAGCGGTCACGGGAACGCTGACAATTGTTGAGGCCGGCGGGACGCAGACCGTGCAGTTGTCCGGTGCGGGCGCGTCGCCGCCTTCCGATAATCTTTCGCCCGCATCGCTGACGTTTTCAGGCACGATTGTCGGCGCATTTTCACCTGCGCAGACTGTCACATTGACCAATAGCAGCGGGGTGCCGCTCACGTCGGTCGCAGTTTCTACGAGTGGACCCTTTCAGGTGTCAAGCAACTGCGGCACGCAGGTTACCGGAGGCGCAAGCTGCGGAATCAGTGTGGTGTTCGTGCCAACAGGGCCGGGGACGCAGACTGGCAACTTGACTGTCGCGGATGCTTCAAAGACCCAGACGGTGACATTGACCGGCACCGGTCTGTCGCCGCCGGTCATCGGAGTGGACCCGGCAAGTTTGAGTTTCCCATCGCAGCAGATAGGCACGGGTAGTGTGCCTTTTGTGCTCACAGTCAGCGACAGCGGTGGGGCACCGATGAGCAATGTGGGCTTTCAGATCACGGGTCTGTCAGCGAACAGTTTTTCGACGGGTTCGTCAACTTGCGGAGTGGTGCTTAACAATGGCAGCAGTTGTACCGTGCAGGTGATCTTCACTCCGGCCGCAACGGGAGGGAACACAGCTACGCTGACGGTTTCATCTTCGACACTGGGGGTGAAATCTGCGACCGTGGCGCTGAGTGGCACTGGAACCGCGGCGTCCGGCCTGAACGTCAGCCCCGGACAGATGACCTTTACGGAGGCGATGCTCGGCCAGACCTCTCCAGCGCAAATCGCCACTATCAACAATACGAGCGCAGCAAATGCATCCGGTCTTGCACTGCTCGTGACCGGGCCGTTCAGTCTGACGCAGAACACCTGCGGACTCAGTCTTGGCGCCGGGGCGAGTTGCTCCGCGGGGGTGGTGTTCACGCCGACCCTGAACGGCACGACACAGGGCACATTGACGGTCGAGGCCTCGTCACTGAATACCGCTACGGTCGTCCTGAGCGGAATGGGCGGACTGGCCGGAGTCGTTCAACTGCAGCCTGCCTCTCTGAGTTTTCCCGCGACAGGTGTGGGCACGACGAGCGGGGCACAGATGATCACTATGACCAATGCGGGCATGGTGGCGCTCACTGATCTTGCATTGACGATTTCAAACGGTTTTAAGCTGGCGAGCAATACGTGCACAACCTCTCTCTTGCCTGGAGCCAGTTGCACCGCGGGGGTAGCTTTTGCGCCGGGGAGTGCCGGGCAAAAGACAGGCAACCTGACGGTTGCGAGTTCTTCAATGGCGGCAGTCGCGCAGGCCCCCCTATCTGGAAAGGGAACAGATTTTACGGTGGGGTTTTCCGGATCGTCGAGCCAGACGATATCAAGTGGACAGACTGCAAGCTTCGCGCTTGTGCTGACGCCCGCGAGTGGGTCGGCGGGGATATTTACGTTCCAATGTGGTTCGCTGCCAGCGAACGCAGTGTGTTCTTTCAACCCGGCGAGCGAAACGGTAGCCGCGAATTCGACGGGGAGCGTAACGGTGCAGGTGGCAACTGGTCATTCTGCATTGTCCACGCGCAATACGGGACTGGCAGGATGGGGCGCAGTTTCGCTGGCATGCGGACTTATGCTGCTGCCGCTGGCTTGGGCGCGGCGGCGAAGGGATTTTTTGCTGGTCCTGCTCAGTGTTCTGGTGTTGGGCGGAGTTGCCAGTTGCTCTGGTTCGGGGGGCGGCACAGGCGGGGCACCGCCGGCAGGCGCCACCAATACGAATACCCCTGCCGGGACGTATTCCATTCCCGTCACGATCGTGTCGAATGGGGTGTCGCATATGGTGACATTGTCTTTGACGGTGGACTAAGTCCCGAGGAAGGGCGAAGTCGGGGACCGGCTATACTTTACCTTCAGGCTCCGACCGGAGCACAAGCGATGAAAACCGTGAGTAAGACCGGGAGGAAAACCGGGGCATGACCGCCAAAGTTACTGTGGAAGATGTAGGGCGGGTGGCCGAGCTGGCGCATCTGGAACTGACGGCGGAAGAATCAGGCCACATGGTGCATGACCTGAATGCCATTCTTGATTATGTGGACGAGTTGAACCAACTGGATACGAAGGGCGTAATACCGCTGGCGCAGGTGAGTGAATTGGAGGGCGCAGGAGGCGCGAGTTCGCTGCGGCCTGACGTGAAGGTGCCCTCGCTGGATCGTGCGGCCGTGATGACGCAAGCGCCGGAGACGGACGGGGTCTTTTTCAAGGTGCCCAAGGTGATTGAGAGATAGGGAAAAGCAGGGAACGGGGAAAAGGGAACAGGGACTCATTGGGAAAGAGCGCGGGGTTCAGGGTCGAATACAGATGAAGGTAGAAGACGCAGCCAAGACCTACGTTGAGAAGCCGAAGACTCTTGCCGAGTTGCGGGAGGGCATTGCTGCGGGAAGCGTCAGGGCCGTGGACCTTGCAGACAGGTACTTCGATCGCATCGCGGAGGTGAATCCGCGGCTGAATGTTTACCTCAGCCTGACCAAAGAGCGTGCGCTGGAACAGGCGGGGCGGGTTGACGCAGCGGCAGGCAAGGGTGAGCCGCTGGGACCGCTGGCGGGTATTCCTGTCGGAATCAAGGACGTACTGGTGATGCAGGGCGCGCCGTCGACAGCAGGCTCAAAGATTCTGAAGGACTATCAGCCCCCCTACGACGCCACGGCGTGAAGAAACTGGAAGAGGCCGGTGCGGTGCTGCTGGGCAAGCTGAACTGCGATGAGTTTGCCATGGGCTCGTCAAACGAGAATTCGGCCTATGGTCCGGTGCGGAATCCGGTGGATAGGGAGCGGGTTCCGGGCGGTTCGAGCGGCGGTTCGGCGGCGGCGGTGGCGGCCAATCTGGCGGTGGCTACGCTGGGATCGGACACGGGCGGCTCGATTCGCCAACCGGCCAGCTTTTGCGGAGTGGTAGGCGTGCTGCCGACCTATGGGCGGGTTTCGCGCTACGGACTGATTGCATTCGCTTCGTCGTTGGACCGGGTTGGGCCGTTTGCGGCCAATGTGCGCGACGCCGCGACGATGCTGGGCGTAATTGCCGGACATGACCCCATGGACGCAACGAGTTCGCCGACGCCGGTGCAGGATTATGCGGCGGAGAGCGACAGGCCCGTTGAAGGGCTGCGGATCGGCGTTCCGGATGAGTATTTCGCGGAGGGACTCGATCAGGAGGTGCGGGCGGCGATCGAGAGCGGGATCGACGATCTGAGGGCGGCGGGGTGCGAAGTGAAGCGGATTTCGCTGCCGCACACGAAATATGCCATACCTTCGTATTATTTGGTGGCGACAGCGGAGGCAAGCGCCAACCTGGCGCGTTTTGACGGCGTGCGCTACGGGTATCGGTCACCCGCATCGGACACGTTGTCGGCCATGTACAGCCACTCGCGCGACGAGGGATTTGGCGCGGAGGTCAAGCGTCGGATTCTGCTGGGAACGTATGCGCTGAGCGCCGGCTATTATGACGCCTACTATCTGAAGGCGCAGCAAGTGCGTCGGCTGCTGGCCGAGGAGTTTCTGCGCGCCTTTGCGGATGTGGATGCGATTGTGACGCCGACCGCGCCGACGCCCGCCTTCAGGCTGGGCGAGAAGACCGGCGATCCGCTGGCCATGTATCTGGCCGACATTTACACGGTTACGGCAAGCCTGGCGGGAATCTGCGGCGTGACGGTGCCATGCGGGACGACCAAGGCTGGATTGCCGGTGGGGATGCAGGTATTGGCGGCGCATCTGAACGAGGGCACGGCGTTCCGCGTGGCGCGGGCTGTGGAGAGGGCGAAGGGCTAGCCATGCAGGTTCGGCCAGTTGCGATTGCTGCGGTGGGGATGTTGGTACTTCTGACTGGCGCAGCGCCAACGCATGCGGCGCCGCGAAAAACGCACAGTGTGGTGCTGGGCGCGATGAAGCATGTGCCGTATTCCAAGATCGGCGATCCAGCGGGCGCTGGTTCCGGCGAAAACGAGCTGAAGATTCGGGGGCTGGTTGTGGATGGCCAGGTGAAAGAGTGGACCACGGGCGACGCACATGACGTCACGGACCGAAGCTTCGTGGTTCGTCGCGTGTTGCGGTTGAACGACAACCTGCCAGGCGACAAGCAGGGCCACTGGGTATGGCAGCGCGGGCCTTGGCTGCTGGCAGACCGGTTGACCGGGCATGTTACGGCGCTGAAACTGCCGGATTATGATCCCGGCGTGAGCCAGGTGAGCTGGTTTCGGGACTACGGCGCCTATTGCGGAGTGACGGCCACGGGCAAGAGCTTGTATGCGGTGGTGGCGCAGTTGGCGGTGAGAAAGCCGGTGCTGGCGAAGAAGCTGGCGGCATTCGATGCGGAGAACCGGCCTGATCCGGCCTGCGGGCAGCCGGAGTGGCAGCGCGAGCCGTTGAAGGTGACGTTCCATCCGTCGGGAAAAGAGGCGGCGAGCTTTGATCTTGTCCCCGGCTCGGCGGTGTTGGTGGAAGACTCGGATGATGAGCCAGAGACACCTGCAGTGGTGCCGGCGTCGCAATCAAACCAGAATTAGCAAGTCATTTGAAGGCAGTCCGCGATAAGCTTGTGGCCTCGGAAAAATCCCGCAGGAAAGGGAAGGCTATTCCATGGCCATTTCACGCCGCACGTTTCTGGGTACAACATTGGCAGCAAGCGCAACTGGGGTTTTGGGGACCGTTCCCAGGATGAAGGCTGAAGCGACTGCGTCAGACCTGCTGGTTCTCGAAAACGATCAAGTCTCGATCTCCCTCGATCGCCGAACCGGCTGCGTGGAAAGCCTGGTGGCAATCCAGCAGAACTGGAAACTTCGCGGCGCGGATGCGGCTGCATGTGCCCGCTCCCGACCATCGCTACCACTATTTGACGGAGCGGAATGCTGGTCCTCCTGCGATTGATCACACAGCGAATGGTGCAACCGTAACGTGGGCCGGCTTTAACAGCGACCGCCTGGGGAAACTCGATATCGAGGTCAAGGAATCGATTCGGTTAGTTGGGGCGGGGGTGCATTTCAGCTACAGATCAGCAACGGCAGCAAGTTCGTGGTGGAGAGCTACGCTTATCCCCGCCTCGCGGGATTGAAGCCATCTGCCGGCGACAAAACGCTTCGGCAAGTGGCATGGGGCTACAGCGGCATGGCTTCGAACAGCCTCTGGCCGAATTTCGGAAACGAGGTCGGCTACTATGGGTTCGACACCCCGGCCCAAATAAGGCACCTGGGTACAGACAGCCAGTTCTGCCTTGTGCTCGGGGATTCTCGCGGGTTCTACCTCGGCTACCACGATCCCGGACAAGCGTTGACGGTGCAAATCAACTTCTCGTTAACGCCGGCATACTCGGATTCTTTTAACTCGCACGCCTCGGATCCTGCCGGGAAGGTCAGCGATCCCGCGGTCAGCGTCGATCCCAATCATTTTTCCTTTATCGCACCCGGTGCAAGCCAGCACTCCGAGGAGTTGGTACTCGAGCCGTTTTCGGGGACCTGGCATGCGGGCGCAGACATCTACAAGACGTGGCGAAGTACTTGGCACAAAAAACGACAGTCGCCTGCATGGGTGCAGGACGTGCACTCCTGGCAGCAGGTCCAGATCAACTCCGCCGAAGACCGGTTGGAGTTCCCGTACAAGGACCTGCCACGATATGCGGAGGCTTGTAAACGCTGGGGAGTGAAGGCAATTCAGTTGACAGGTTGGCAAACCGGCGGGCAAGACCGGAATTTTCCATTGCACGATACAGAGCCCCGGCTTGGCACCGCGCAGGAGTTCAAGGATGCCATTGCGGAAAGCAGGAAGTTGGGCGTTGAAATCATTCTCTTTAACAAGTATGCCTGGGCGGATGTGACGGGACCGGCTTACGAGAGAGATTTCAAGCGATTCGCCATTGAAGACCCTTATGGCAATCCGTACATGTTCAATGGCTACGATTACGACACTCCAACGCAGATTTCCGGCATCAATGCCCGGCACGGCGTGGGGATGTGCCAGGCCAGTCCTATTTGGAGGAAGCGAGCGCTTATAGAGTTCAGGAAGAGCGTTGAGTTGGGAGCGAGTGGCATCCTTTTTGACGAATGCCAATGGCATATGAGCCCCTTATGCTTTTCGAAGAGCCACGGGCATTCTGAGCCGGGGGAAGTCTTCTCAGGGGACGTGCCGCTCATTGATGGCTTTCGAACGATCATTGATCCCGAAAAGTTCCTTTTCGCGGGGGAATCTCCTTACGACATCGAACTGCAAACCTACAACATGTCTTATTTTCGAATCGCCAATGGATTTAAGCCTTTTGGCCGATACGTTGATCCGTTCGCTCCGATGTCGGTTGCGGTAACCGGCTTTGACGATCGGCAGATGATCAACGCGTGCCTGCTCTACCGGTTCGCAATGAGCTACGAGCCGAGGGATTTTCATGGCGAACTCGACGAGATGCCAAGCACGATGACCTATGGCCGACTGGTGGATGATTTCAGGCGGAAGTATCGCGACTGGGTCTGGGACGCGGAGTTCCGGGACATTCTCGGAGCCAGGGTTCTGTCGAATGGAAAACCGCATGATGCGTATACGGTGTTCCGGCGGAAGGACGGGCTTCGGGGAGTCGTGATTGCCAATATGGGCGACACCGATCCCATCGTCTGCGAAGTCGACATCGAGAGCTCCAAGTCGTCGAAGCTGAATTACGCTTCTCCGGAAGCTACGGAGTTGAAGCCGTGGCCGGGACGGATGGAGTTGGCTCCGGGATTCGCGGTCCTCGTACTTGAGGGTTGATCTTAGAATGTGAACAGCACTGAAGTGGAAAGGACGCGGCTTTTTAGAAACCGACGATGGACTCTCTAGATGCACTCTTGATGAAAGCTGAAGCGGCGCATGGACACATGTGCGCAGGGCAAATACTGGGCGTGCGCATGGCGCTGGTGGGCCTCAAAGGGTTAGGCATCGATGATCCATACGGGGCAGATCGGAAGCGGCTGGTGACGTTTGTCGAGATCGACCGCTGCGCTACCGACGCGATTGGAATGGTGACGGGCTGCAGGCTGGGCAAGCGGACGCTGAAGTTTCGCGACTGGGGCAAGATGGCGGCTACGTTTGTCGACCTGACGACAGGGCACGGGGTGCGGATTGTTGCGCTGGAGGATTCGCGGGAGTTGGCGCGAAAGCTTCATCCGGAGATTGAAAGCAAGAGCCAACAGCAGATGCTTGCGTACCGCGAGCTGGCGAATGAACAGCTTTTTCGCGAAGAACATGTGCGGGTGGCTGTCGATCCAGGGGAGTTGCCCGGACAACGAGGTGAACGCTTCATCTGCCCACAGTGTGGGGAAGGCGTGAACTTCGGTCGATTCGTTGAAGTGGCGGGCCAAAGGCTGTGTCTAAGCTGCGCGCGGCCTGAACTCTGCTACTGGGCGCCGGACGCTCGGCTTGATTGAATGGGGGAGCTATCGTCTTTGATTGGGTTTTGCCCCGGCGGATTTGCTTCTCCAGCCTCCATAACACCCAGACCATAAAAATGAGAGCTAACCCCATTGGGAAGAGAAGCAGCAATTTCACATCGGAATCAGTCATGGCTAACCCTCCAGCGTCGCATTCCAGAAAGGCATGGCCGGAAGCCGCCAACCCTACTGGGAGCGGAACTCTTACATACCAAGGAGAAATCACTTTCCGTAAGGGGAAAGCAGGCGATCCGTAAAGGCTTTCTAAGGACAAGAGGGACAAGCGCTGAGGTGCGCTGGGGAGGGAATGGGGCCCTATGAAGCACTCTGTCCGTGCGCCGTAGCCTTGACACGTGCCCGGTTGCGCGTTTCTTATCTTTCTAGGCCTTCTTTTGGATTCCGGTGGGAGTGTGCGCGGCGAAAGCAGTATGGATTCCCTAGCGGGACATCGGGAAGACCGTGTCGAACAGGAAGCAAAGGTAGCTGGGGACCAGGTTTTCAAGCGGGCATGGGGCTGAGGTTGAGTAGCCTGCGCGTGGCGGCCTGACCCTTCTTCCAGAGCCTGAGCCGGACCTAATCGGAGGCCAGGAACATTCCCGGAGACAAATTTTTCATCAGGCGGTCGGCCTCAAGCCGAGCATGCCTGTGCCTGAGCGGCAGCATGAGTGCGCGGCCAGGCGAGCAAAGGACGAGTGTGGGAACGAGTTTTGCATTCTTGGCGGCAGCGCCCGCCGGCGCAGGTGGAAGCAGCATCACGATGCTTCTGCCTTTGCTTTTGATCCCGGTTCTCTACCTGGTCATGATTCGTCCGCAGCAGAAACGGCAGAAGCAATGGCAGCAGATGCTGGGAAGCATCAAAGCGGGTGACCGCGTGACCACCGCGGGAGGAATCCGCGGCATCATTCTATCGATCAAGGACGATGTGATTATCATCCGCGTGGCGCCAGATAATCTGAAGTTAGAAGTGGCCAAGAGCGCGATTGCCTCGGTAACGACGCAGGAAGACTCTTCGGGGTCTTAATTCCTGGACCGGCTGCATCGTTTTCGGACCAGAGAAGTGGAAATATGAAGAAGAATCTCAATAAGAAAATTGCGTTGATTTTTGTGTTCCTCCTGGTTTGCCTGTATGGCATTTTCGGGGTGCCTTCGGGGTTTACCGGCAAGGCGCTGATGGATGCCATGAGCAAGCGGATTCATCTTGGCCTGGATCTTCGCGGTGGGGCTCACCTGATCTTGCAGGTGGTTGTGTCAGAGGCGGTCGGCGAAGAGACGGACAATACGATGGCCCGCGTTCAGCAGGATTTGAGAACGGCTCATCTCACCTTTTCGCAGGTCTTCAAGCCCGATCCCAAAAACAGGCCGCAACTGATCCGAATTGAGGGGACGGACCCCAACCAGTCCGGCGCCGTCCGATCGGTGCTCGACAGCAAGTACTCCAACGAGTACGACGTGTCGAGCAATAGCGCGGACAACAGCTTCACGGTGACGATGAAGCCCCTGGTGCAGACGGCTCTCGAAAAGAAGACCGACGAGGAAGCCATCGAAACCATTCGCGACCGCGTGGATAGCCTGGGCGTAAGCGAGCCGGTGATCCAGGAATACGGGCTGGGCGAGAACGAGATCCTGGTGGAGTTGCCGGGCATCGACGGACCTGGATCGGGTGAAGGAAATAATCCAGTCGACGGCCCGGCTTGAGATTCACGCCGTGATGGGCGGTCCCTATCCGGACGAGCAGGCGGCCTTGGCCAGCGTCGGCGGGACGATTCCGCCGGACCAGGAACTGGTGCACGGTTCCGGCGCTGCCACCGGGTCGAGCCGGACAGCATCTATGTACTGCAGCGGGTCGCGATCGTGTCTGGTAGCGATTTCCGTTCGGCCGATCCGGGCACGGACCAGAATACGGGCAGCGAACCGTCCGCTTCACGCTGACCAACGAAGCCGGCGACCAGTTCTATGACTACACCAGCAAGAACGTGGGTCGCAGCATGGCCGTGGTGATGGGCGGGCGGGTTCGCGAGGTGGCCAACATCGAGAGCCCATACGCGACCCAGGTGAAATCCGGGGCAGCTTCACCCAGGATGAAGTTGCCAGCCTGTCTAAGTTGCTGCGCACCGGCGCGCTGCCGGCCTCGCTTCACTATCTTGAAGACAGCACGGTGGGCGCATCGCTGGGAGCGGACTCGATCCGGCAAGGCGTGACGGCGGCAATTGTGGGGGTGCTGGTGGTGATGGGCTTCATGCTCGTCTACTACAAGCGGATCGGGCATCAATGCGGACCTGGCGCTGTTCCTGAACCTGGTGATCCTGCTGGGATTCATGGGTTTTCGAACGCGACGCTGACGTTGCCGGGGATTGCCGGCGTAATTCTGACCATCGGTATGGGCGTTGACTCAAACGTGCTGATCTTCGAGCGCATCCGCGAAGAGATGCGGGCGGGCAAAGCGCCTTCGGCGGCGGTGGACCAGGGATTCGCTCACGCGTGGGTGACAATTTTCGATACTCACGTGACGACGATTGTTTCGGCGGCCATCCTGTTCTCGTTTGGAGCGGGGCCGGTGAAGGGCTTTGCAATCACGCTGACCTTCGGTCTTGCGGCCAACCTGTTCACAGCGGTGTATGTTTCGCGGGTGATCTTTGAAGCGCATCTGAGCAGGTTGAAGCCAGGCGAACTGGTTTCGATTTAGGATGAGGCGCTCGACGGCAGGATGTCGCGAGCGGAATCGAATAACGCTGGAGCCTGGTGAGTCCGGCCTGCAGGAAGGGAGAGAATCAGTGGAATTGTTTCGTGGCGTAAATGTCGACTGGCTGGGGAAAAAGTGGTAGTTCCTCGCCTTTTCGTTGATCTTTCAGCGTGGCCGGCATCGTTTCGATGGCGTGGCATTGGTCGCACCACTGGCAGCCCGGTTCCCCTCGGCGTGGATTTCCGCGGCGGCACCGAGGTGCAGGTCCAATTCAGACCAGCTCCCGACATCAACGCGATCCGCCAGGCGATGGATGCGGCCGGAATTAAGGATGCAAGATCAGAACTTACGGCGACGCCCGGAACAACGAAGTGCTCATCAGCCTGCCCGAGGAGACCAACGAGGCGGCGCTCGATGTGGGCCGGCAGCAAGATTGTGGACGCACTGCACGCGCATTACGACAATCCATTTAACGATTCAGCGTGAATGTGCACGTGGTGGGGCCCACGGTGGGCAAGCAGCTGGAGAAGCAGGCCGGCCTGGCGACGCTCTATTCGCTGCTGGGCATGCTGATTTACCTCTGGTTCCGGTTCCAATTGATTTACGGCGTGGCGGCGGTGGTGGCGTGTTCCACGACACGCTGATCACGGTCGGGGCCTTTGCGCTGACCGACCAGGAGATCAGCCTGACCGTGATCGCGGCGATCCTGACGCTGGTCGGCTACTCGATGAACGACACGATCGTGGTTTTTGACCGCATCCGCGAGAACCTGCGATGAGCCGGCGCGAAGCGCTGCCAGACGTGGTGAACCGCAGCATCAACCAGACGCTGAGCCGGACGGTACTGACCTCCGGGCTGACGTTCCTGACGGTGCTTTCGCTGTATATGTTTGGCGGCGCAGGTGCTGAAGGGATTTTCGTTCGCGCTGGTGGTGGGCATTTTGATCGGCACGTATTCGTCGATTGCGGTGGCGGCGCCGATGCTGGTGGCGTGGCAGGAGTGGCGCGTCAAAGGGGCAAGGCGGCTGTGCTTCCGGCGGCAAACGCGTTCGCGAGCGTAGGTCAGGAAGCATCTGATGCGAGATGTTGCACAGTGATGGTTTTTAGCAGCATGCATTGGCAAGGTATAGCGTTGTTCTGATAAAGGTGGAGCACACTTCTGTGGTACCGTTTTGATGCCGGGAACATTATCAGTTTCAGCGGTGTCTAAATAGAGGTAACCAACACCCGATTCGAGGCTGGCCATGTTTGAAGATTCCACATTTGAATCCGGAGGCAGGATCAAGAGCAAGAGCGGTCTGGATGCTGTTTACCGGCATCATCAACGGTTCGATTCTTGTACTGCTTATCCTGATCCCGTTGATCTACCCCGAGGCGTTGCCCAAGGCTGCGATGCTGACGCTGTTGACCGCTCCTCCGCCACCTCCTCCTCCGCCGCCGCCACCGCCGCCGCCCGAAGTGTTCATGTAGTTCACGTGCAGTCGGAGATGATGAACAATCAGCTGACGGCGCCTACGCGGATTCCGCAAGAACATCACGATGGTGACCGAAAAGGAAGCACCGCCGTCGAATTTTGGCGTAGCTGGCATGGAAGGCCTGGGCGGCAGCGAGCGGCGGCGTCATGGGCAGCGTCTTCGGTAGCGGCACGGCCCAAGGTGAAGGCTGCAGCCGCCCAAGAAGGTGAACATCTCGGCTGGCGTCGCCGCGGCATGTTGCTCCAGAAGACCACGCCGGTCTATCCGCCAATCGCCAAGGCGGCGCGCGTTTCGGGCACGGTGGTACTGCAGGCAACGATTTCCAAGACAGGAACGATCGAAAACCTGCAAGTCGTCAGCGGCCCCGCCATGTTGCAGCAGGCGGCGATGGATGCAGTAGGAACTGGCGCTACAGGCCGTACCTGCTCAACAACGAGCCGGTCGAGGTGGAGACCACAGTCAACGTGATCTTCAGCCTGGGCGGATAGACGAACATTCTGGCCCTTTCACCGTGCAATACGGGAGAGGCTGCCTTGCATTTGACCGAATGCGAATCCGGAAAGAGCCGCATTCCTCAGCAATCGGCGCCGTGGCGGACAGTCGCAGTTAATAAGCAAACTCCTTAGGAGGAACGATTCAGTGATTCTCGCTCAGCTCGCACATTTCGCTTCGCACACGGTCAGCAGCCTGGCTTTCTTCCAGGAGGACCAGACGGTCAGCTTCAGCCCCATGGGGCTGTGGCAACACATGGGATGGCTGGCCCGGTGCGTCGCCATCATTCTCTTCATCGAGTCGATCTGGTCGCTGGCCGTGATGATCGACCGTTACCTGTACTTCTCTGCCGCCCGCAAGCAGTCGCGTGAGTTTGCTCCGAAGGTTGCAGGCGCCCTGAAGGACAGCAAGCTGGAAGAAGCGATCAAGATTGCCGATCGCAACAAGAAGTCGCACCTCGCCGAGGTTGTGACGGCCGGCCTGCAGGAGTTTCGCGCGTCCGGTGGCATGGCGACTGAGGAGACCATCGAGAGCTCGCAACGCGCCCTGGAACGGGCTGAGGCGATCGTTCACGCCAAGCTGAAGAGGGGCCTTAGCGTTCTGGCCACCATCGGCTCGACGGCTCCGTTCGTCGGACTGTTCGGAACGGTCGTCGGCATTCTGCACGCTTTCCAGCAGATCGCCACACAGAAGACTTCGGGCATCGGTGCGGTCGCCGGCGGTATTTCCGAAGCTCTGGTAACCACGGCGTTCGGCCTGCTGGTGGCCATTCCCGCGGTTATGGCGTTCAACTATTTCACTGGCCGTGTCGAGGCTTTCGACGTCGAGATGGACAACTCCTCGAGCGAACTGATCGATTACTTCATCAAGCAGAGCAACAAGCGCTAAGCGAGGCGCTCTGCAGCTCGAGCGAGAATCTAGCGGGCGGGAGGAGTGGCAACTCTCTCCTGCTTCCGCTGTCAGATCCGCAGGACACGCGATTGAAAGGGAGCAAGACCGGAAGCCATCCGGAACAAAAATTCAAGGGCACGGAGCCCCACTATGGGAATTGCAGTTCGAAACGAAGGCAGTAAGGTCAACTCCAACATCAACGTCACACCGATGGTGGACGTGATGCTGGTGCTGCTGATCATCTTCATGGTCATCACGCCCATGCTGCAGAACAAAGTGCAGATCGACATGGCGAAGGTGGGCAACCCACCTCGCATGCCGGATGCCGACAAGGAAGATGCGATCGTCGTGGCCATCACGCGCGATGGCGGCGTATATCTTGGGCAGGACAAGGTCGCGACCGAGCGAGCTGGGCAGCAGGTGCGTGACAAACTGGCGGACAAGCCGGGCAAGACGATCTATATTCGCGCGGATGCGCGCGCGCAGTTCCGGGCCGTAGAAGATGCCATCGACGCCGTGCGCACAGCCGGCGTGGACGAAGTGGGCTTGTTGACGCAGAAGCGCGAAGGCAACTCGCAGGCGGCGAGTAGGTCTGGCTCGGGTACCCATTAACGATTTCGAGAGAAACGAGGAGTTTGAAGCCATGGCAATGTCAATTGGTGGCGGGGGTGGTACGCGATGGCTGACATCAACGTCACCCCGATGATCGACATTCTTCTGGTGCTGTTGATCATCTTCATGGTCATCGTGCCGGTGACGCCCAAGGGTCTGGATGCGCTGGTTCCCCAGCCGCCCAAGGACCCGCAGCAGCAGCAGCAGCCGAATGATCGCACCATCGTGGTGCAGGTCCTCTATAGCCCCGGGCAGGCTGCCGACCTACAAGATCAACGAGACCGAAGTGAACAAGGCGGAATTGCTGCCGAAGCTGACCGAGATCTACGCCAACCGCGCCGAGCGGGTCATGTTTGTCAAGGGTGATGACGATCGTGGACTTTCGCTTATATGGCGGACGTGATCGATATTGGGCGTGCGGCCAACGTGGACCACATCGGGTTGATGACGCCGAAGATCCTGGCCGGGCAGTAGCTGGTTTCGCAGGAGCTGGTTCGATGGTGGAAGCCGTTGCAAGTTCGACCGCAACCGCTCCGCCGACGACCGGGGATTTGTTTGGACGCCGGCGCTAAGGTCTAAGTAGCATCGCATCGATTTGGTCGTGGACGTGTCAGGCCGGCAAGGGAGTCAGCCGTTCGGGTGCAAAGTGTCCGGCGGGAATGCAGGAGTACAATTCTTTAGTCCTGGTTTCGGTAGCTCCCGCCCGCGGCCAGAAGTTTCAAGATTCCAGGCGCGCAATGAATAGGCACGACCTGAAGGAGAAGAATAAGAACATGAATGGACCCGCACGAATTTCGGCGCTCGCGGTTGCTTTGGCCGGCATGGTGCTTTCCATGAGCGGGTGCAACCGCCTGCAGCCCGTGACCAATTGAACAAGGGAGTGGAAGCATACAAGGGCGCCCAATACGAAGAGGCGATCGGCCACTTCCAGAAGGCCACGGAGCTGGATCCGAGCCTGCCGATGGCAAAGAGCTATCTGGCCACTGCGCTGGCGCAGAACATCGTTCCCGGCCTCGATACTCCGGACAATCTGAAGACTGCACAACAGGCGATCAGCATTTCCAGGAAGTTCTGGCCAAGGATCCGAACGACGTCAACAGCATGAAGCAGATTGCCGGCATTTATTTCAGCATCAAGAAATTGGACGATGCCAAGGAATGGCAGAAGAAGGTTCTTGCTGTCGATCCGAAGGATCCAGAGGCGGCATACACGGTGGGCGTGATCGACTGGACCCAGGCACACGAGAACGCGCTGAAGGCACTGGTGCCTGCGGGCATCAACGACGATGGTGAAGGCAACGCCAAAGCGCCCAAGAAGGTCATGGACGAGATCAAGCAGGAGAACGGTCCGCTGGTCGAAGAGGCACTGCAGTATCTGAATCAGGCGGTGGCCGAACCGTGCCAACTATGACGATGCGATGGCTTACTTGAACCTGGTCTACGGCGCAAGGCAGATTTGGATAACGGCAACCCATCGGCGGTGAAGGAAGATCTGGCACAAGCGAAGGACTGGCGCACGAAAGCAATGGGGACTCGCAAGGCCAACGAAGAGAAGAAGAACTCTGGCCCTGGCGGCATCACCATGGATTCGAGCGGCAACCTGAAGTAGCCATGCGCTGTGAAGCGAGCAAGTTGACGGCCTCCGTAGTTGACGGAGGCCGTTCTTCTTTTGTCTGCGTGCCGGCGGAAGCGAGAGGCATTCAAGAGCTTGGAGCGAGATGCCAAAACCTGTTGTGGCGCGCACTCGATCATCCAAATCCACTGGGCCGAGGCCAACTATCGGCTAGTGATCAACCAGCGCGAGGGCAGTTATCGGGGCATGAGCACCGCGCACATGTTCGCTGTGGTCATTGGGGCAAACGGGCACGGCGTTGGTGCGCAAATGACCGCCACGCTCGACAAGGCGGTTGATTGCGTGGGCGAAAAGATCGAGCCAAAGTTTTGAGCCGGTGTGGTTCGGACTGTTACTGCGCGCCGTTCTTCAGGATTTGTTCGGCGTAGTAGTTTCTGACGGTGGACTGGTCATGGAGAGTTTCGAAGTAGGCATTCTGGAGTAGCTGCTTGCGGCTGTCGTGCAACAACTGGTGAATTCTCTGCTGCACACGTGGGTCGTTCAATTCACGCTGTCCGGCGGGTTCCCGCCCGATCAACTTGTAGATTGCATAGCCAATGGGCTTTCGTGCGGCACCGGTGCCGCTGTACGTCAGAACGATACCGGTAATTTCTCCTGGCTTCAGCCTGCCAATGGCGTTATATACTTCGGGCTCGCTTTGAAGGGCCGATTCCGCCACAAAGCCCATATCGCCGCCCATTGAAGAGGTGTTCGGGTCTTCTGAAAAATTCATGGCGACTGCGCCGAAGTCTTCGCCGCTATCAAGCCGATTCTGCAACGTCTGGATTTTCTTTTTCGCATCTGCGGCGCTGCTGGCCTTGTTGCTTTGCAGATTTCCTGCCTGCTGCGAGGGCGCGCCCGTGACTACGATCCACCCGAGATGGTACTGGGGTTCGATCAGATTGAATTCAGCTTTGTGCGCAGCATAGTAGCTGGAGATCTCCGAATCGGTGATGTTGATTTTGGATTCGATCTCCTTGTTGAGCAGCTTGGTACTGGTCAGGTTGCGCCGAATCTCGCGCTTCAGGTCTTCGAGAGTGATTCCGCGCGCCTTGAGCTGCTTATCGAATTCTTCCTGAGTAAAGGGCGCTTTCATTTCTGTCAGCTTGGCGTTCACATCTTCATCGCTGGCTGCGAGGTTAAGTTTCGCGGCACGCTGTTGGATGATTTCGTCTTCGATCAATTGGCGCAGGATGTTCAGGCGGACGATATCTGCCTGTTCGGTGCTGGGTTTCTGGGGTTGCCTCCGAGGCTGGCCTGATAGAACTTCTCCATATCCGACCGCATGATCTCTTTGCCGTTCACAGTAGCCATCACATCGGGAGAGGGTGCACGATGACAGCCGGCCAATGCGGCGAGGAGGATACCGCCAGCAAAAACGATTACATCAAAACGGCGGCGCTGAAAGAAACGAGCTTCAACTTGCAACCTGAGTTCTCCTGAGGAGCCGAAAAAGATCCCGGTATTACAGGATAAATCCCCGGCCCGGAGTCATGATACGGCGGCCTGCTTTATACGAAAGGCGGCACGCGAGATGCCCGTTTCAGCAAGACGAGAAAGGCGTTGTGCTGCGAGCCATTATTTTCCTGCACCCGCAGGGCTTGGAGGCTGCGCAGGCGCGGTCGGCGGAGGTTCCTCGCCCGCTGCGCGCAGGGCGCGATCGATCACTTTCCAAACTTGGTCTTCAGGCACTGCGCCACTGACGCGTTCCCCTTCGACAAAAAGGGCAGGAGTTCCATCGACTCCGAGGGCTTCGGCTTCCTTAGCCGATGCGCGCACTTGTGTTTCGTCCTGCTTGACAAGGCAGGCGTCGAGTTTGGGCGCATCGAGTTTGGCCAGCGTGGCTTCCTGGCGCGCAATTCGGTCCAAAGCGGCGTCGCTCTTGGTAAGATTGCGGTCTTCGCCTGTAACTTCCTGGCCGTGGGAGTGCAGGTAATCCACGTAGGTCCAGTAGACGTCGCTGCTTTGCGCAGCGAGGCAGTTGGCGTCGACCGCGGCATGCATGGCCCACGGATGCAGTTCAGTTAGAGGGTCGTCCTTGTAGATGAAGCGAACTTTGTCCTTGTAGTGCTCCAGCGTAGAAGGAAAGAGCGATTGATGCATGCGGGCGCAGTACGGGCACTCGAGGTCATCGAAGTTGATAACTGTGACTTTGGCTGTGGGGTTGCCGCGAATCGGACGGCCGGCAATATCAATGTCAAATGCCGGGTCTTTGGTAAGGCTGAAGGTCTCCAGGCGGGCCAGGGACTTGCCGTCGGTGGTGATGAGGAACTCGATTACCGTCGATTTTGCAGCACGAGAGAGGGTCACAGGCAGGGTGTCATACCCGGGGAATTGACTGGGTTTGCGTGCGCCAATGGTAACGTTGTAGTCCTGCGGAATGTTGAATTTGGAGCGGACGGTAACCTCGATGCGCCGATTGACGGCGAGATCAGGGGAATTCGGTAAGGCGGGCTGGGCTTTGCAGCCTACAGCGAGGCTGATCGCAAGAAGGCCAGCAAACAAATGACAACGTGACAAATTGGGAATCCTCAATGAAAAGGATACTCTAGGGGGCCGGAAACTGGTTCCCCCAGGCGACCACGGCCTTGACCCTCAAGTGTTGACGCAGAAGAGAGCGAAAAGCAAGCGGAGAGGTTTTGCCGAGCATCGGGCGCTAATAAGACGGCGGTTGGGTGGGGTCACGGAACACGGTGTTGGTGCGCCGAATGTCGCCCACGGAGCCAAAGTTGGCCAGGGTAAAGCTATAGAGATATTGGGTTTCGTCTCGAACCGTACCGAGGGCGAAGCGGCGATAGCCGACGCTGATGCCGCAGCAATTCCAGTTGTACATTGCCTGTACTCCCGCATATTGGACGGCTCCGTGGACAAAGTCGTAGCCGCCGTTGGCCGCAAAGTTAAAGCCGACTCCGTTTGGCTTGCCGATCTGCAGAGAAAGGCGCCAACTGCTGGCTCTGGATTGTAGATGCCCTGCTGCCCTGTTCATCGACGGCATTGAGGAGGGCATGGCCGAGCCCGACCGTGGTGCGGCCCCAGCTGTAGCCTGCATAGAGATTGTCCGCACCGAGGCGCCCGCCTCTGGGGTCGTAGTCCATGTCCCACTCGATGCGCAGGTTGTCGATGGCCTCGAAACGAAGGCGCGAGGTAATGGGGGATAGGTTGCGCGGGACGGTGAGAAAGGCGACTCCGCTCAGGTCGAGTGTAGAGTCGAAGACATTGCGCCGGTTGGGAATGATCGCGCCGCCGAAGTTGGGGTCGATGAAGAATTTTTGCGCAATCTGCCAACTGGCCCACTCGCGGGCCGGGGCCGGGCAGACGGTTGTCGATGATCCGGCATCAAGGTCAGTGCACGGCAGCTGGTTCAGCGGTCGCAAGTAGAAGCGCTGGGTGAGGGAGTAGCCGACCTCGTTGGTATTGGTGGCGATGTCGGAGGTGTCGACGAGCAACACGTTGCGAGCCTGGGCGCCAATGCCGTCGACATACTTGTAGGTGAACTCGGGTTCGACAACATGGCGCAACTGCCGGTTCCAGTGCTTGAGGGTGAAGTCTTTTTCGATCGTCGGGGGCCGGAGATCGACTGAGAACTCGAAATCGGAACGATGGAGGGCTTCATGGCTGAGATACGGAGTTCCGCCGTTGGCGCCGGTGAGATCGGGATTCTGGCTGCCGGAATACGTTGTGTCGCGCACGGCTAACTCCGGAACGAGACTCCATCCGCCTGCGACGATGGGAAGCGAAATGCGTGGATAGATGTCGATGCGGCCGACGTTGCGGGCGTTGAAGTCAAGCTCCGCACGGCTGAGGCGGCCGATCGATGAACCAAGCCCCCAGTACAGCGGTGTAGAACCCAGGCGGCTATCCAGCGAATCGAAACGCAGGCTGGGCAGATGGAGAATTCTGGCTTCGTCACCGGATGTGGAACTGGCAAACGTCTGCAGGCGGCCCAGGTATGCCGAGGGAATGAAGCCGTTGTGGACATTGGTAAGTGAGAGGGTGCTTTGTACCTCAGAACTAACGGCCTGCGAGTAGTTGTCGTTGAAGACCAGCTTGTAAAGATAGCTGGAAAGGTATTCCACATTGGCGGCAACGTGGGTGTTGGGAGTGATGTCCTGGCGGCCGAGTGCAACAACGTCAGTGCCGCCTTGATTAACCCGGCCCGTAGCCGGTGGAGTGGCCGCAACGCCACGGTCCAGGAGGGCGTTCCAGCTAGCAGTCACGAAATCGAGACCGCGACCCTTGTAACGAAAGTCTCCATTGGGCGCGAAGCCTCGTTTGGAGTAATATTCCGATCCAATCACCAGATCCATGCTGCGGTTCAGGACGAGGTAAACCTGTTCGCGGACGGAGAGTCCTTTGATCGACGAATTGCTGATGATTGGAATGAGCAGCCCGCTTTCGCGTCCGTTCTCTTCAACCGGGTGGCGCAAGTAAGGCAGATAAAAGACCGGCACGCCGAGCAGCTTGAGGAAAGTGTTGGTGGTGGATGCGCGTCCATTGGCGACTTTGATTGAATGAGCGATCAGTAGCCAGTCGGGGCGGGGCAGGCGGCAATTGGTCATGGTGCCGCCGATGATGCGATAGCTGCCTTCACCGGTCTGCAGCAGTACACGGCCGGAGAAGAGAAAGGGATTGGGCGTGGAGTAGACCACGGTGCGTCCGCTGCGACGCACACCCAGCGAGCCGTCGACATTGAAGAAACGCGCGGTGTGCAGATCGAGACGCATGTCGCCGTTGGAGGCGTTGATGACGACGTCGTCGGGTCCGCCCTCGACCTGGAGGTGGCCGTCCGCCTCCAGCTCCGTGGTGGATTGGTGATAAACAACCTTGTCGGCGCGCAGAATGTAGTCGCGATAGTGAACGACAACGCCGCCGCTCAGCGTCCACGTGTCACCGACGCGGGTCTGGCGCCCTGCCTCCCAACGCACTGGCACGCCACTGGAGGGAGCTGACTGTGGTTGCGCTATGGGCATGATTTCCTGGCCGGGGTCATCCGGAAGCTGGGCAGTGGCGCCTTCTCTATCGGCGACTTTGGTGCCTGCAGTCTCGTATGCTGGCGCACGTAACGCATTGGTCAACACCTGTCCACCAAGTTGAAGGTGACAGAGAGCGCACAGCGTGATAAACACGAAATTACGAGGATGCATCCCAGGACCAAGGCCAGCATAGCAAACGCAGGCGAGTTGAATGGGAGGCACGAGTTCAGCTCGAACAGCAGGAAAGAGCCTGGAAAGGTCCAGCAACACGGGATTCCCGGTCTCGAATTTCCCCGCAGTTCTCGCGCGCATTCCTGGCTTTTTGAGAGTAACGTTCGCGTCCGGCCAGGCTGGTATCGCGGACCTGAATATCAGTTTTCGGTTTGGCAGCAAACCGGGAGACAGCATTAGAAGGGATTCTGGAGATTTGAGTACATTGATGAGCCAGCCCTCCCCCGAACCATCGTGGAAGCAGGAAGTGAATCAGCGCCTGGCGGCGCACAAGACCCGCAAAGGACTGTCTGTTGTTGCACAGCCGGCGCCAAGCGAGGTGCAGAGCCCCGCGTCCGGTCGAGCCGCCAAGGCCGCGGCCCGCGTGGCCGCCCGCTTCGCCCATGCTCCCAGCTACGGCGAGATGCAGGCCGCCGAAGCACGGGCGGCTCTGCGGGCGGCCGAGGCTGCCACGCGTGTTGCGCTGGAGGCCCAGGCCGCCGCACAGGTTGCACTCGACAACCTTGAAACAACCGATGATGTTGCGTCGACCGGCGAGGAAGTATTGCATCGGGGAGTCGCGGAGTATTCGACACGTGATGCAGAAGAGGTGGATGCACCATCTTCAACGTCTGTTGGGGCGTCGAGTCAGCCGATGGAGAATCGCTGGGAACTCGACATGCCGGGACTTCCCGATGTAGAGCATTCAGCAGTGGCGGGACACGAACACGACGAGTTCGAATCAATGCAGGACGCAAGACGCGGTGCGACAAACACAACTAGAGTCGCTGCGGTTCACGAGGCCGTCGAGACGGTGAAGCCGGCTCAGCCTATCTACGCGAATCTCATTCATTTTCCGCGCGAAATCGTTGCGACGCGGCGACTTCGCCCGCGTCTGGCGGACTGCCAAGCTGTAACAGAAGGCGAACAGATCGGACAGTTGAGCATTTTTGAAGTGGACCCGACCACCGTCTCTACCGAAGCGACGGCGTCCATTGGAGAGGCAGGATCGTCCGCGCGCTCGTGGATTGGGCCCGAGTGGTCAGGCATCCAACTCGATGCGGAGCCTGAGGCAAACGCGGAAGTTGAAGCCGAATCTTCCGCAACGGCGTCGAAGCTCCACCTCGCGCCCTTCGGTTTGCGCCTGATGGCTACGGCAGTGGACACCGCGCTTGTCCTGGGCTTTGTTTGCGCATGCGCAGCTGCTCTGGCGAACCATCTGGTCCATCCCCCCGCTCTGAGGGCCGCCGAAATAGGCGCGGCTGCCACACTTATCCTAGCCTGGTCGCTTTACCAGTTCCTTTTCATCATGTTTGCCCAGGCAACCCCTGGCATGAAGTACGCCCAGATATCGTTGTGTACTTTTGACGATGAGTGCCCGTCACGCGAGCAACGACGGAGCCGGTTGGTTGCAATGCTGCTTTCGCTGTTGCCAGTGGGGCTGGGTGTGGCGTGGGCCATCTTCGACGATGACCACCTGACCTGGCATGATCGGCTGTCAAGGACCTATCCGCGGAATTGCTAGTCCGAGGAGGATACGGCCTCATTTGTTCATAGTCACGGCGTTGAAGTTCCAGCGATCCGCAGAGATATAACCAACTCACCATGTCAATGCGCGCAGTGCGCTGACCCCTGCGCCGAGCAGTGCGGTTTCGTCGTCGGGCGGAAGCACTTCAAGCGAGAAGCTCAGCAGCGGGCTCATCTTGACCATGGTTTCCAGGTGGCTCCGCAGCACCGGGAGTTCGAGGAAGCCTACGTTGTGACCCGTGAAGTAAAAGCGGCCGGGTCCAGCGAGATGAATGAACGAGGCAGTTGCGGCCGCCAGGGCCCGGTGCCACAGATCGACGAACTCCGCGCAGCGCGTGTCGCCTTTTTTCGCAAGGGCGAATACCTCCTCAGGTTCCAGATCGAGGAAGCGCATGCGCATGGCTCGATAGCCCATGATGCCCTCGAGATGGCCCACGCCGCCACAGCCGCAGAAGCGTTCCTTGGGATCGAGGGTTACAGTGACGTGGCCGCCCTCCCACACGCCTTCGACATAAGGCCAGCGGCCGTAGCCGATGCCGTTGCCGATGGTCCAGACGCGCGTGAGGCGGTTAAGCTGGCCGCGGGTGGCAGCCACGCCGGCGGCTATGGCGTCGGCGTCATTCGCAATGTAGACCGGCGCCGTGATGCCGCGCAACGCCAGCACTCTTGTCAAATCGTCGGCCAGACGCATTCCTTTAATCTGGGTCAGATTGGGCGAGTCCTCGACCACGCCGTGGCGCGTAACTCCGGGGACGGCAACCCCGATAGCATCCACAGGGCCTTCTCCGCCGACGGTCAAGGCCTCGATTTGCTCTGCGAGTATGTCGACAAGCTCGCTGCCGGGCATCGCTGACAGCGCGTCCACCTCGTCGGTCGAGTCGGGATAGCGCAAGAACTTGCCGGTCAGACGCTGATCCTCAAGCTTGCCGGCAACAATGTGTTCAGTCATTACAACGCCGATGGCGGTGGTCATTTCGCCCTCCTTGGGCCAGTCCGGGTAGAAGGAGTGATTCAGCCAAGTGAACTACATTCAGGGCCCGTACAGCTCCTTCTCGGTTACGACAGGGTCTGTCTCATCCTGTGTGGCGGCGCGGCGAGCGGCACCAAACATGGGTCCGCGGGCGGTCTGGACGGGTGCGAATCGCAAGAAACCGACGGGTTCAGGGAGGTCGTCGTAAATTGCCTCCATGCCTCCCCGCATCAGGTAGGTTTCATGCCAGAAGCCGGTACCGCCGGAGTCTCGAAGAAAATTCTTCCACCACTGGCGGTGGGGATCGGAGCGCGTCCACGCCATAAGAGATTCCATGTCACGCCAATACTGCCGCATGCCGACGTGCATGGGAAAGAGCGAGTAGAACATGTTTTCATGCAGGAGCAAGCCGGCGGGTTGTGCGGCGACGGAAGCGGATATTTTCGGACCGAACCCAAACAGAGTCTTCAGGCCTGTGAGACGATTCACGCGCATTCCGAGGTAGATCACAACGAGGTCAGGATACTGCGACAGATCCACAGTTCGGCGGGTAACCGAGGTAGGCATACGTTTCACCCTGCCTGGTAGCGATTGAGCCGTCCAAGGCCATTGAAGGCCGCCACCTTATAGCACTCGGCGAGAGTGGGGTAATTGAAGACGGTTTCGACAAAGTAGTCGACCGTGCCGTTCAGAGTCATCACTGCCTGGCCGATATGGACCAGTTCGGCGGCACCTTCGCCGATGATATGGACGCCCAATACCTTGCGAGTGTCACGATGAAAGATGAGCTTGAGGCGGCCGGTTGTGTCGCCGCGAATCTGGCCGCGCGCGACCTCGCGATAATAGGCCATTCCAACTTCGTAGGGAACGTCTTCGTCGGTCAACTGCTCCTCGGTCTTGCCGATGAAGCTGATTTCCGGAATGGTGTAAATGCCGTAGGGGTAAAAGCTGGGGTTGGAAGTGGTGTGGTGATCGTCGAAGGCGCGTGCCGCGGCGATACGTCCCTGTTCCATCGAGACCGAAGCCAGTGAAGGGAAGCCCACCACATCGCCCACGGCGAAGATGTGAGGCACCTTGGTCTGGTAGTGCTCATCGACCGGGATGCGGCCGCGAGCGTCGGCTTCAAGCCCTGCGGCGGGAAGATTGAGCTCGTCGACGTTGCCCTGACGGCCCACGGCATAGAGCAGGGCGTCGCCGGAGACGCGCTTCTTGCTCTTGAGGTTGGCGACCACGCCTCCGTCGGGCAATTCTTCGACGCTTTCCACTTCTTCGCCGAGCCGCATAGTGACGCGGCTGTCGCGAAGGTGGTAGCTGAGAGATTCGACAATCTCCTGGTCGGCGAACTCGAGGAGCTTGCTTCGCTTTTCGATCAGGGTGACGCGTACACCGAGGATGGCAAACATGCAGACATACTCGACGCCGATGACACCGCCACCCACCACGATGAGCGAGCGTGGCAGTTCGGGCAAATCGAGAACCTGGTCGCTATTCACAATAGTGCGGCCGTTGATTGGCACATTGGGAGAGGTAGACGGGCGGGTTCCGACAGCGATGATGATGCGGTCGGCATCAACGGTCGTGTTGGCGAGAGGTCCCTCGACGAGCACCTGGTGGGGATCAACGAAATGAGCGATGCCATGGACCACGTCAATGCCGTTGCGCGAGAGCTGGGCCTCAGTGACATCGACCTCAGTTTTGACAACAGCTTGTACCCGGAAGGCCAGGTCAGCCATGGTGATTTTTTCTTTAACGCGGTAGTTCATCCCATAGACAGTGCGGTAATTGTAGCCGGAGAGGTGCATGACGGCTTCGCGCATGGTCTTGGAGGGAATAGTGCCGGTGTTGATGCAAACGCCGCCGACGACAGAGCGCGCCTCCACCACGACCACGTGCTTCTTCATCTTGGCGGCAGCCACGGCGGCGCGCTGGCCGGAAGGACCGGAACCAATGACGGCCAAGTCATACTTGACGGCACTCATGCGGTTGTCTCCCAGTGGATTACAGCGGTTGGTTGCAGTTACGCGCGCGGAACGGAACGCAGGGAAGCGGTTGAGCCCTCAAACGGAGCCTACCATAGCGCCGGCGGCGAACGGCGGATAAGTATGAATCCTTGAAACTGAGAGCCGGTTGCGGCTTGTGTTCAGGCGCAACCAGGATGTCCGCCATCATTGGAAATCGATGCGTCCACTTGCTGAGACTTCAATAAATCGATAATCTTTGGGCCGTTCCAGTTTCTTTAAAGAGCAGTCGGGCTGAATCGAGGTTCCCATGTTTTCTTTGCGGATGGCGATGTATCGCGCAGTAATGCCGCCTATATTGTGCATGCTGTTCTGGGCCGTTGGTGTGCGGTTGGAGGCGCAGACTGCTCCCGCCAAGGAAGCGCCTGCTCCTCCCCCTCCTGTATTCAAGCCCACGCCGGAGCAACTGGCGATTCAGGCAGCCACCGAGAGGGAGCACCAGCGCGAGATGGACCTGCTCGGCATCAAGGAACTGCGACATGGGGTCGATAACGACACCAAATCCCCCAACGCGGCGAATTACGACGAGTCAAAGGCGAATGTCTATCCCAATCTGCCGGACACACTGCTATTGGAGAACGGCAAGCGAGTGACGTCGGCGAAGGTGTGGTGGACGCAGCGCAGGCCGCAGATCGTCGCGCTGTTCGACGAGGACATCCTGGGAAAAATGCCGGAGCATTTACCGAAGGTGACCTGGGAATTGGTGAGCACGAAGCAGGAGAAGAACGGGGATGTAGCCGTGGTCACCAAGACTCTGGTGGGCCACGTGGACAACTCCGCTGACCCGAAGATCACTGTGAACATTGACCTGACCTTGACGACCCCAGCCGATGCCAAAGGGCCGGTGCCGGTGATTATGGAACTGGGTTTCAGCAAGGAATTCATGGCGATGCTGATGAAGCGATTTCCGCAGTTTGCGGCGATGGCCGGATCGGGACCCACATGGCAGCAACAGGTACTGGCGAAGGGGTGGGGCTACGCGGAGTACATCCCGACCAGCGTGCAGCCTGACAACGGCGCGGGGCTGACGGAAGGCATTATCGGTTTGGCGAACAAGGGTGAGCCGCGCAAGCTGGATGACTGGGGCTCTCTGCGAGCATGGGCCTGGGGCGCAAGCCGCGCATTGGATTACTTCGAGACCGACCCATCAGTCGATGCGAAGCAGGTGGGAATTGAAGGTCATTCGAGATATGGGAAGGCATCGCTTGTGGCCATGGCGTACGACCCGCGCTTTGCCATCGGCTATATCAGCTCTTCGGGCGAGGCCGGAGCGAAACTCTACCGGCACGTCTATGGCGAGCAGGTAGGCAATGTGGCCGCGGCCAATGAGTTTCACTGGATGGCGGGGAATTTCATGAAATACGCCGGGCCGCTCAGTGTAGGGGACCTGCCAGTCGACAATCACGAGTTGATTGCGCTGTGCGCACCCCGGCCGGTCTTTATCTCCGGCGGAGCCAACGGGCTGGACGAGAATGGCAACCCGCGTGGAGACGCGTGGATCGACGCGAAGGGCATGTTCCTTGCGGCTGTCGGGGCAGGGCCAGTGTACCGGTTGCTGGGCAAAAAAGATTTGGAAACGACGGTCTTTCCTCCCATTGAAACTCCGCTGATTGAGGGGGACATTGCGTTCCGACAGCACTCGGGCGGGCACACGCCAGGACCAAACTGGCCCACATTTCTCACGTTTGCGGGCCGGTATTTGCACGCGCCGGGAGGGTCGCAGTCTGGGAAGGTGGAGGGCTTGAGTCCCAGTCCCGTGCATCTGACGGCGGAGGAGGATCGGAGGCGAACCCTCGGTCTGCTGGGGTTAAAGGAGACGGATCTGCGACATCGTCCGGCGGGTGATGCGAAGGCACCCGACGCGACCAATTACGACGAGTCGAAGGCAAGTGTGTATTTCAACTTGCCGGATCCCCTGATGCTGAAGGACGGAAAGCCGGTGACCACGCCCATGATGTGGTGGACGGAGCGGCGGCCCCAGATTGTTGAAGACTTCAACCGCGAAATATTGGGCCGTGAGCCAGCGAATCTACCCAAAGTGACATGGGAAGTTGTGAGTTCGACCAAAGAGAATTATGGCGGCGCGGCGGTCGTGACCAAGAGGGTCGCGGGGCACGTGGACAATTCGGCATACCCGCAGATCACGGTGAACATCGACATGCTGCTGACGACGCCCGCAGATGCAAAAGGGCCGGTTCCTGTGATCATGGAATTGGCATTCGCGCCCGATTTTCAGCGCGCGGTTGCGAGGCCATTGCTCGAGGGCCCGGGTCAATACGATGTTCCATTGAAACCGGTGCTGGAGCGGGGATGGGGCATGGCGATTCTGTCTCCGACGAGCTTCCAGGCCGATGACGGGTCCGGGCTGACCGAGGGGATTATCGGGCTGATGAACAAGGGGCAGCCGCGCAACCTCAACGACTGGGGCACGCTGCGGACATGGGCCTGGGGAGCCAGCCGGGCGCTCGATTATCTTGAGACGGACAAGGCAGTCGATGCGAGCCGTGTGGGCCTGGCAGGCCACTCGCGGTTTGGGAAGACTGTGCTGGTGGCGATGGCATACGATCCGCGGTTCGCGATTGTTTACAGCAGTTCTTCGGGCGAGGGCGGGGCGAAGCTGTATCGGCATATCTTTGGTGAGCAAATGGCCAACGTGGCGGGGCCTGCGCTATATCACTGGTTCGACGGAAATTTCTTGCGCTATGCGGGGCCGCTCACGCCGGGCGACTTGCCGGTAGACAATCACGAGCTGATTGCTCTCTGCGCACCCAGGCCGGTCTTTATCGGCGGCGGGTCAACTGCGGGAGACGGCTATGCGAATCCCAAGGGCGATGCATGGGCCGATCCGCAAGGGATGTTTCTGGCTGAAGTGGCTGCGGGGCCGGTTTATAAGCTATTGGGAAAGACGGGATTGGGGACGACGGAGTTTCCGCCGATTGAGACGGCACTGTTGAGTGGCGACCTGGCTTTCAGACAACACTCGTATGGACATACACCGGTGCCGAACTGGCCTGTGTTTCTGGAGTTTGCCAGCCGATATTTTGAAAGGCCGCAGCCGCGAGCTGAGGCCAGGTGAGCATTCAAGCTATTGATTCACAAGAAGATGCTGGCTCGGTTTCACTGCCTCAAAGCCGGAGATTGGCGGTAAGGCTCCCTTCCCAAAAGCGAAGAAAAGAGGAAATGGGGGGTGGGGGTACCGATTTTAGTGTGTAACTCTCTTATCTCAAAGGAGTTGAGAGACTTAGAATGACAATTAAGGACGCATTTGAGGCCGTTTAGACCTACATTTGAACCAAGGGTGCGGAGGATGACGTCCGGCCCTGGATTGAGTCTTTATATCCATCTTGCACTTTTTGGGGAAATAAACTGCAATTTTTTGGGGGGGAGAAGTTTTCTTAAACAAGGCCAGGAGCATCCTTGGAGTCAATGACGTGCGGGATGCGGAATATTACAGGCGGTAATTGGCTCGCTACGCGGAGAATTGCTCCAGTGGGAGCGACTAGCCGATATCAGATTCCACAGCAAAATGCTGAAATTGTACGAGGCGTGTAAGGCAAGCAATTAGCTGTCGAGCGAGTCGGAATTCGCGCCACAGCTAGTATCAAGGTGATCGGAATGAGCGTCGATCGGTGCAGGGAAGGCGGGTGGCCCCGGTGTCGAGGCGCTATCCAGTTGAGGGTGCCCCCGGTCTCTCGCTTTTGGGGACCGGGGAAGAAGAGGCTGCCTGCCGGTAGCGCATCCACTCCGGCAACCGCCCGCCCCTGTGCTGGGCAGTCCATGCCGACTCAATCTCTACGGACCCGCGGATGCCGGTCTGGTAGTGGCGATAGCTCGACCAGCGCCAGTCTTCCGGCTTCGCGACCAGCCCTCGGCGGGCCGGCTTCCACCCCAGCGCACAAAGTTCGCGCGCCGGGGACCCCGGGTTGCGATGGATGTAGCGCAGTTTCTCGTAACCGGCGACAACAAAGCGATAGCGCAGGCGGACCCGCTCCAACGCATCTTCAAAGAGTTCCATGGCGGCGACCGCGGCCAGGCAAGGACGGCGCCGATAGCAACTGAAGGTGAGGAAGTGGAACTCGCCCGTTTGCTGATAACGGATGCGCTGGCCTTTCATGCACCGCGAGAATACTCCAACCGTGAATCCGGCTGCAGTGATCAGTGAACCTATCTCCCCGGTCCCAAAAACGAGGGACCGGGGGCACCCTCGGCGTGGCTGAAAACGATCTTCGGGACCGGGGCCACCCGCCTGCAGTGATAAGTGAACCTATCTCCCCGGTCCCCAAAAGCGAGGGACCGGGGGCACCCTCGGCGTGGCTGAAAACGATCTTCGGGACCGGGGCCACCCGCCTGGATTGAGTCTTCATATCCATCTTGCACTCTTTGGCGAAATAAACTGCAATTTTCTCGATAGCTGGAGGTTCGCCCGAAAAAATCCGCGCGATCTGGTTTTGTTGCCCAACCAGTATTCCTGATCTATCGCCCGGGATAAAGGACGCATTGACGACCGGGTGACTGCGCCGTAGGCTGATATTTATGGAGTTCAAGGTTAGCGAACTGGAGCGGGAGCCGATTGAATTTGACCTCGAGCTGGCCCCCGGAGCGGTCGATTTAGGCGAAGAGGCGGAGCAGGAAGGGCCTTTGAAGACGGCTGGGCGGGCCGAGGTGATCCACGAGCACCGCGGGCCGAAGGATATTGTTGCCGATATCCGGCTCAGGGGTGATTTCAAGGGCAAATTTCAGGTTCCGTGCGCGCGTTGCGTGGAGCCGGTGGAGATTCCGCTGGCGGCGGAGTTTGACCTGATCTTCCGGCCGGTCGGGGCCGACTCGGACGCGCCGGAACGGTCGATTACAGCGCCGGAAACGGAAATCGGTTATTATCAAAAGGACAGTCTTTTGCTTGAGGATGTGCTGCGGGAACAGGTGCTTTTGTCCCTGCCGGTCAGGACTCTCTGCAAGCCTGACTGCAAAGGACTTTGCCCGCGCTGCGGCGAGAACCGCAACCTTGAGGCGTGCACCTGCGAAGAGGGTCCGGCGGACCCCCGCTGGGGGGCGCTATCGGGGCTCCGTGGCCGGATAAAGTCCTAAAGACAAGTGGTTCGGCGGGGATGGAAGGTTCGTGCCATCCCACCCTTCTCGCGATGAAGCTGCGACAAGGATGGGGCACCCAAATTGATGCCGGATCGAATGACCCCGAGACAGGGTGTCCCGTTTGCGCCGGATGGCAGTCAAGGACCTTCGCGGTCTGATAACTGGCGAGGGTTTGCAGGGCAGGGACACGAAAGGAATTGCATCATGCCGAATCCGAAAAGGCGCCACTCGACGCGCCGCACCGCACTTCGCCGCTCCCACGATTTTCTGAAGGCGACTGGCGTCTCAGAGTGCCCCAACTGCCACGAGAAGAAGCTGCCCCATCACGCCTGCGCCAAGTGCGGAGAGTACAAGGGCCGCGCCGTGCTGGACACCAAGGAAGCCGCCAAGTAGACTGAGGCGCCATGCTGATCGACATTGCGCTCGACGCCGTAGGTTCCGATAAAGCTCCAGAGCCCGAGATCAGGGGGGCGATTCTCGCCTGCCAGAGTCTGCCTGTGCGTGTCCATCTGATTGGGCCGGAGGCGGAGTTGCGCGATCTGCTGGACGAGCACCTGGACAACGAAGATTTGCCTATTGTCATCCACCATGCCTCGGAGCGCATCGGGATGGAGGAGAAGGCAGCGCACGCGTATCGGAGCAAGAAGGACAGCTCAATGCGCGTGGGCCTGAAACTAGTGCACGATCGCAAGTGCGCCGGCTTTGTGACGGCAGGCAATACGGGCGCGGCGATGGCCACCGCTAAAGGGGTGCTGGGGGCACTGCCGGGAGTGGATCGGCCTGCGCTTGCGACTCCAATGCCTAGCTCGACAGGGAATCCTTGCGTGCTGCTGGACGTCGGCGCCAATGTGGATTGCAAGCCGCACAACCTTGAACAATTCGCCGTGATGGGCGAGATGTATGCACGCAGCGTGCTGAAGATCAGCCAGCCTCGCGTGGGCCTGCTTTCGATTGGTGAAGAAGAAAGCAAGGGCAACGATCTTACGCACGAGGCGTTTCCGTTGTTGAAGGCGCTCCCAATCAAGTTCATCGGCAACGTAGAGGGGCGTGATATTTTCAGCGGCCAGGCAGACGTCATTGTGTGTGACGGATTCGTCGGGAACGTGGCATTGAAGACAAGCGAAGGCGTGGGGCGGTTTGTTCGCGACGTGCTGCGCGAATCGTTGACCCGGACGGTGACCGCCAAGGTGGGAGCGCTGCTGTCGCGGCAGGCGTTCAACGAATTTCGACGGCGGCTGGACTACAGAGAATACGGCGGCGCGCAGTTGCTGGGGGTTCGTGGCGTGTGCATTATCGGCCACGGCTCTTCGAATGACCGTGCCATCTTCAATGGCATTCGCGTGGCCTACGAATTTGCGAAGGCGGGGACCAACGAGCGGATCGAAGCAGAATTTGCGAATCATCCGCGTCGCACGCATGGCCGATCCGGCGAAAAGCCGGACGCGACGATTCAGTAGCGGCCATTCAGCATGCCAGCCGATCTAGGAAAATCGCAATCACTCGAAAAATGGATTAATGAATTGGCATGCCCCGCGTGTTTCGGTGTATTGCGCCTGGATGAAAGAAGGATCGTCTGCGCTGGATGTGGACGCGCATATCCAGTCGTGGACGGGATTCCGGTGCTGATTGCGGAACACGACGGCGAGGCTGCGCAGTAGGCGGATTGCAGGAGCCGAGCTTCTTTCGACATTGCTTTGCAGCGTGACATGGATGCAACTGGCAAGCCATGGTTGACCATCTGACCTTTGAGGAGGGTAGACATGGCGACAAAAAAGGCCGCAAAGAAAAAATCCGCCACCAAGAAAAATTCTGCAAAGAAATCTTCCTCAAAGAAGAAATCATCCCGGAAATATTCTCCTTCTGCAGGAAAGAACGTGGAGAGGGAGATGAAGGAGATGAAGAAGGGCACGCTCAAGAGCGGGCGCAGCGGCAAAAAAGTGACCAATCCGAAACAGGCAATTGCCATTGGGCTTTCCGAGGCAAGGAAGGCCGGCAAGAAAGTTCCAGCGAAGAAGTCGTAGGTTTCTGACTGCGTGATTTCGTGCTTTGAGTTCAGGCTTTCCCAGGTCCCAAAAGCGGGACCTGGAGCACCCATAGTGGCACAACAACAAGCGGTCAGAATCCTAGAGCCGTGAGTCAGAAGTTCATTGCAGAAGTCGTGCGTCCTAACTGTAGGTTCTTCGACTGCGATTGGCGCAACTGCGCCAATCTCGCTCAGGATGCCAGGGAATTTTTGATGCGAACTTTAGAGACAGGACAC
>CAVQZQ010000123.1:0-13408 GCA_963718435.1 uncultured Acidobacteriota bacterium
TGTGGTTTGACGGATCTGGACTTTATGCATTTCTTCAGAAAAGTCACTGGGCAGTCATTCAAAGGCTACCTTAATCAATGCCGAGTGGAGCGCGCGCGGCTGCGCTTGCCGACACAAACCGCCCGATCGCGGATATCGCGTTGGAGATGGGATTTTGCGATCAAAGCTATTTTGGGTCGGTATTCCGCAGGCTGGTTGGAATGACTCCGGCTGCATATCGCCCCGCGAAAGGATGCCATTGGGGCATTGCGAAAACGAACCCCAATTTAGATATCCCGGCGAGTCGACCCTCGACTCTCATGCTTACGGAGGCAGATGAATCTTGAACCAATCCTATACGAACCCTTCGTCGTCACCTTTCAACAAAAAGACATATCAGATTTCCTAGAAAGCTGATGCAAGAGTCGCCTAGATTCTAGGGCAACGCAGGAACTGCGTCCAAGCCGACAGGGGCCTTTCCGCCGCATGATGGTCCGTCATGCGGTGCCTCAATCGCTTCCCAGAAGGGCATATTCCCGGTTCGCTCGAAAAGGAACTGGGCTTCCTCATCTGAAGATGTTTCGGCCCGGCGCAAACACTGCTTGCTGAAATCCGGAAATTGCATGCGATTCAAAGCCGGAAGATGAAATCCTCAGGGAGGGACACACACTGTGATCCGCCGATCGACTTTCCCCGGGAAAAGCTATGCAAACTGGCCCATCGCCTCGTTGTTTCAGACCATTGCGCTATTGATTGCCGTGCTGTTCTGCCGCAGCCAGTTGTACGCGCAGGTCGGAAACGGAATCACCGGCACGGTTGTCGATACATCAGGGGCCGTGATACCTGGTTCAAGTGTCACCATTGTCGATGGCGCCACCGGCGTCCTGCATCACGCCATAACATCTTCAGTCGGGACCTTCATCGTCATAGGGTTGGAACCGGGACACTACTCGGTTGCTGTGGAGGCGGCGGGATTCCGCAAGTCGGTCCAAACGGATGTGGTCGTCGAGGTGGCGAGAATATCTACCGCCGACTTTCGAATGGTGCCTGGCGCCGCCACTGCGACAGTAAACGTGACGGCCAGTGGAATCTCGTTGAATACGGAGTCTCCTGTGATCGGCACAACCCTTGAACCCGAACTGGTGAGCACCGCACCCATCGAAATCAATAACCTTGCACGGCAGCTTGACTCATTTATGTATCTTGCACCGGGAGTGCAGGGGAACGCGGCCAGCCACAACATCAATGGCGGCCTCACGTTCGAAAACGAAGTTCAATTTAACGGAGTCCCAGTGGCATTCGTGCAGTACTCTGGCAACCAGACGAACATCAATCCGCCATATGAAATGGTCGACGAGTTTCGCGTGAACAGCACCACCTTCGAGGCGACTTATGGGTTGGGCCAGGGCGCCGTCACTTACAACATGGCATCTGGTGCGAACGCTTTTCACGGAGATGGCTTCTACATCTTGCGCAACCAGCTTTTCGATTCCGTCGGATTCTTTCCGACGAATTTCCGCCCCAACGGAAATCCCACACCGCCAGTTGACCAGCAGAACGACCGCGGATTTACGGTTAGCGGGCCGGTCACTCTGCCTAAGCTTTACAGCGGGAAGGATCGGACATTCTTCCTCTTTAGTTCTGACTGGTATGGAATTAACCATGCTCAGACTGCCATCGGAACTGTTCCGACTCACGATATGAAGATGGGGGACTTTAGCAATTTTGTTGATTCGAATGGTGTGCAGATTCCGATCTTCGATCCCCAGACCGGGCTTCAATTTCCTGGCAACAAAATCCCCTCAACCCGCTTCAGTGCTCTCGCGAATTCCATCTTGCCGTTCATTCCGGATCCTGATCGCGCGGGGGTAGTCTCCGGTCTGCAGCAAAACAAGTCTCCGGCTGCTCACTCACTCACAATCAGCCAATTCATCTGGGGCTATACTCTTGACCACCATTTGAGCTCGACTCAAAGCGTTCATTTCAGCCAGTGGCGAAATTCGCTGACATCTCCGTTCTTTACTTTTGCTCCAATTGTGCCCTCTACAAACGAACTGCAAAGCCAGATTAAAGATCACGAACTCGGCTCGGGATTTGTGTTTAATTATGTGAACAACTTCAAAAAGAACCTGGTGATGACAGTGGGTGCCGATTGGATTGGCGAAATCAGCGCTGAGGACAATGCTAAGACAGGCGTCAACTTTCCTGGGGTTGTCGACGGCAGCTTCTTCCCATACATGGCGTTTGATGGGCAAAACGCGCCCACAAGTTTTGGCGCGAGCAATGGATTCACCAATGTGTCAGGCCAGTTCGGCGGGTTTGCCCAGGTTAAGAACCGCCAGTTGGGCATTGTGATCGCCAACAATTGGCTTTGGACTAAAGGACGCCACAACCTCAACATGGGTTGGCAGTTTAGACGCACTTACCAGGATCTACTTGCTCGCCAGTTCTGTGCCGGCACATTCTCTTTTACTCAGCGGACTACCTCCACCCCGAATACGAATGATCCAAATTTCGGATCATATGGCAGCTCGTTCGCAAGCTTTCTTCTCGGTCAGGTGGATGCGGCCGTGCGCCTTAGCGCCAATACTACCCGCATGCGCAATAAGGAATTTGCTTTGTACATACAAGACAACATGAAACTCACCCAGCGTTTGAATGCAAATGTCGGCCTTCGCTGGGACATCATGGTCCCGTTTACCGAGAACAATAACAACATTGTGTATATGAATTTCCAGAATCCTACCGTTCTTGATCCTGCGGCCGGCAACCTGCCCGGCGGTGCCACTAAGTTTGGCAGTTGCACCGGGTGCGCCGGAGTTACTCGTGCCGATATCGCCTGGAAGAATCTGCAGCCCAGGCTCGGCCTTTCTTACCGGCTGACCCAAAAGACGGTCCTCCAGGCGGGCTTTTTCTTAACCTTTTTGGACGGCGGGGCTTATGAATATGGGACCACTCAGACTGCATTTTATTTCGCTTCCCTGTTGGGAGGCGAGTTTTCCCGCCAGTCGAGTAGTGGCAATATACCAGCCTACGGAAGCTGGGATGCAACCCCAATGCCCAATCCGCCGCCCACTCCATATAGCCCATCGATCGGCAACGGGACTACCATTCTCGGGTTCAATCCAAAGACATTCGGCAGGGCGCCCTATGATTCAGCATGGAACGTGGGTGTACAAAGGCAGCTCCCCTGGAACATGTTCGTAACGGCGGCGTATGTTGGCAACCGAGCGATACACATTCCATCCTCTTTGCATCAGCCCGAGCAGCCCCACCCATCCATCCTGAGCTACGGGAGTCTATTGGGCGAACTTGCCACCTCGCAGGATGCCATGAACGCGGGCATCCAGATTCCATTCCCGGGGTGGGTTGACCTTTTTGGAGGGACCGGCACCGTTATACAAACATTGCTTCCCTTCCCTCAATACTCCGACATTTACAACACCTATGAAACGGACGGGACTGCGTTCTACAACGGGCTGCAAATTCAGGGAGAAAAGCGCTTCTCCAACGGCCTGAGCTTCCTCGCGGATTTCACCATGGCGAGAAACATTGCCAATGAGTCGGTAGGGTCGACGCTTTTTCAGCCCAATCCCATAAATTCCTTCAATATGCCGCCGGAGTTCACCCCCTCGTCCACTGACCAGAAGTACATTACAAATCTCGTTGCGACTTATGCACTGCCGTTCGGTTCGGGAAAGAGATTCGTGCATTCGAAGGGCTTACTGAATGAGCTAGTGGGAGGTTGGCAGTTGAGTGGAATCGGGAGTTATGCGGGCGGATTTCCTTTTGGAGCTTACAACGGATTCAATCCGCTCTATGCTGACTTTGGCGACCGCCCTGATATTGTACCCGGCGTGAAACTACGAACCTACAGTTATAGCCGATCGAAGGACTTCTTCAAAGGAAAGGTGTCGTCACCACCAATACAATTCCCGACAAATGCCTTTGTCAACACTGGCCCATGGCAACTCGGCAATGCGGTGCGAACCTATGCAAGCCTCCGAACTCCTCCTCTGCGGATTGAGAACTTCGACGTAATCAAAACATTTCCCATAGGAGAGCGGGTGCGAGCCACCCTACGCCTTGATTACTTCAACGCTTTCAATCGAACACAACTTCAAGGACCTGACGGTAATTCTACCGATTCGACATTCGGACAGGTTACCAGCTTGAGTTCGCAAATCAGCAACCGTCAAGGGCAGGCGACTTTCCGGCTGGAGTTCTGAGGCGAACAGCAGGTGTAGTCAGTAGCCGGGGCCAAGGACAGGGAACAGCCCGCCCAATTCAATGGAGGACTCATCACAATGGCAACTCTGAAACAAGCAGCGGGATCGAGCGTCCTCACTGAGGACGATCTTCGTGAGATGAAACTGGTAAAACAGTACGGTGCGCCCGACGTGTACATAAACGGAGAAGAGGCGGGCTGGCACCCGTGGGTCAATGGCCTGATGATCAAGCCTTACCGATATGAAACCATGAATGGCTTATGGGTTTTCACGCTTTGGGCGCCGAAAGCGGCGTCTCTCGGCAAACATCGCCACCGGGGCGTCGTTACCGCAGTCACGTTGGAAGGAGATTGGGGTTACTTTGAGTACGACTGGGTTGCTCGCCCTGGTGATTATGTAGTCGAGAACCCTGGAACCATTCACACGCTCCGTATGGGCGAAGGTGCAAAGGTCACCTACACCGTCACTGGTTCGATCGAGTTTTTTAACGACGATGACTCGTTACGGAATACGATGGACGTCTTCAGCTTCATCGATCTTTATGCCAAGCACTGCGAGAAGACTGGCCACTCCGTTGACGAAAGATTGTTTTACTGAACTCCGTTGACCCCTTTGATTCTGCGCATCCGATCCATGGGAGCTACTGGGTTGGGTCTTGCCCAGCATTCCGGGAGTCCTCGCCGAAGTAAAAGTGCTTCGCAACCATGTAGAAGATGTGTTCGAGCGCAAGATGCGGGAACTGTAATCTCATCGTGATACTCGATGGGACAACTGGCTCATAGGCAGATTTGGAAGTGGACGCTGCTGGGGAGGTCGGGCGAAGGGAAAAGTCGAACAATTTGCCTCTCTCGATGTACCGAGATTATAGACACTCGGGGTACTTCGGCCGGAGCCGTTCTTTCCGTAGCATTGGAACCTCTGCGGTGACCTGCACCCGAAAAACTCAACCAGGGAAGACTGGAGTTCTCTCGTAATCTGAACGGGAGGACTGGGATGAAGAAGAGCCGGTACACGGAAGAGCAGGTCACTGAATACCAAGCTCCAGACCTTAGATAGGCCAAACTTAGTGGGGAAATATGGCGGAATGCTAGCCATTGGCCAATTGCAGGGTAGAACGTCACTTACGATGGCATTTGTTGTGACAAATACAGGCTCCCCCATCATTGCCCAATCTTTCAAAGTAAAAGCATATTTCCTAAATGGGACTACTGAAATTGGCCGGGTGTGCCGCTACCCCCAGAAGGTCGCTGGTTCACCCTCGACGTGGACGATGGCGGCGCTCCACTACGCGTGTATGAAGACCTCATAGAAAAGAAAGCCTTGACCCAACCAATTGTTGCCGGTGGTGCGGCATTCGGGACGATCATAAGATCATTTGGAACCGCGAAGAGCGCTTTTCTCCCCGGGACGCGGATCGAAGTGAGTTTTAAGGATGTGAATGAGAGCGACTATTTGACGGTGTACACATTAACTGGATTTAGGAAAGGCGGACCCTTTTGATGAAACACGAATATCACGAAGGCCCTAAGGCGGGCGAGAACTTTAAGAAACTTGCAACGGCTCTCCTTCAAAAGCCAAGGATAGCTGCTGCTCCAAAGAAGCAGCCGAAGCGGAAACCCGCTGGCAAGGCGAAGGGCTAGAACGGTTCCTCTTGCCCCGTCCCTGCCTCCGGGTGGTGTATTGAGTCTGTACCCTTCCCGGTCAACCGCTCATAGGTAAGCCGCTTTCCTGCAGCCATCGTCATCAGTAGCGCAAAGCGGTCTGTATCGGTCAACTTGTTATCTTTCGTCGCCCGATTGTTGTAACGGAACACCTGTTCATCGAGGTAATGGTCAAGATGGAACGGCTCAACCGCCACATACGTGCCCCGTAGAGTCCTCTTCAAGAGGCTCCAGAAGTTCTCGATGCCTTGCGTGTGAACCTGTCCGCGAACATATTCCTGCGAGTGGTTGATGACCTTGTGAACAAACTTTCTGCTCAAGCCTTCATAGCATCCGGCCTCATCGGTGTACACCTTGGCGAACAGTGTCACGTTATCCAAAATCGCGTTTTGCAGTGTCTCCCCTCTTGATGTTGGGAAGCACCTTTGCACGAACCTGACTCAGTTCGCGGTCCAGCATCCCATGCACGGCGGTCTTGCCCACAAATCCGCCCTTGAGTCCATCCCGAGCCTGTACACGCGCCATGCGGTCCTTGTGCAGCTTCTGAGGGTTCGGGCCGATAAACGCCTCATCGCTTTCCACGGGACCACCAAAGCCGAACTTGTGTGTCCGGTCGTCCTTCATCGCTTCCCGAATCCGGTGAAGCATAAACCATGCCGACTGCTGACGAATGCCAAGGTTCTTGGCAAGTTCATAGCTGCTGATTCCGTTCTTGCAGTTCGCCAGCATCCAGATCGCAACCATCCACTTATCGAGTCCAAGCGGAGAATCCTCCATCACCGTGCCAACCTTCACCGTGAACTGTTTCTTGCAGACGTAGCAGAACCAGATGCGGCGAGTCTTGATGAACGAAAACTTCTTCTGTTCGCAGCGTGGGCAAGTTACGTTTCCACCCGGCCAGCGAAAGTCAACCGCAGCCTCAAAAGCCTGTTGCCGGTCGGAGAAGTAAGCTATCGCCTTCTGAAGTGTTGTAGGAGCGTCCACGTAAAAATGGAACGCTTAAAACACATGTGTGTCAAGAGTATTATTGCCGCCACAAAGTCTTTAATCAGAGGATTTTACCCAAAAACTGGGAGGGGGGGTAGAACCCCAAAGCTGCGAAAGCCCTCGCAGGCGGACCATTACTTCAGACCTGAGCCGGCCTTCGAGGTCAGCGGCGTATCGCGCGGCAGTTTCCCCAGCGCGTCAACCACAATCCCCGGCGTCAGCACCTCTGGCAGCATCTGCGGCTGGCTCTGCCCCGGCGTGTAAAGCGCATACGCCGGAACCCCGCTCCGCCCCAGCTCCGTCAACGCCTGCGTAATCGCATCGTCATGCTGCGTCCAGTCAGCCCGCAGCAGCGCTACGTTCGCATCTGCAAAGGCCTTCTGGACCTCGGGCCGCGAAAACGCCACTCGCTCATTCACCTGGCAACTCAGGCACCAGCTTGCCGTAAAGTCCACAAACACCGGCCGGCCTTGCGCCTGATAGCGACTCACCGCGTCGGCCGACCACGGCTCCCAGCTCCCACGCGTCTCCGCCCCGTTCTGACTCTGCGGTGCAGCCTTTAGTTCGCCCGGCGCCACCACGCAAGCCGCCACCACCACCAGCACAATCAGCACCGCAACCGTCGTCGCCCAGCGCGTCGCCGGCCACCGGCCAAGAAACCACCCAGCAATCGCAAGCAGCAGAAAACTGCAGAGCAGCAACGCCAGCAGCGCCGCGCCATAAGCCTGCGCCAATACCCACGCCAGCCAGATCACCGTGATGAAAATAGGCACTGAAATCGCCTGCTTCAGCACGTCCATCCACACGCCGGGCCGCGGCAGCAGGCGGGTCCACGCCGGCTGCAGCGTAAGCGCCACGTAAGGCGCGGCCAACCCCAGCGCCAGCGCCGTAAACACCGCGAACGTCACCGCTGCCGGCTGAGCCAGCGCGTAACCAACGGCCGCTCCCATAAAGGGCGCGGTGCAGGGCGTAGCCACAACCACCGCCAGCACGCCCGTAAAGAAGCTGCCCGTATACCCCTGCTTCGCCGCAAGCGAACCGCCGGCGCTGGTCAACGTCAGTCCAATTTCAAATTGCCCAGCCAGCGACAGCCCCAGGAAAAACAGCAGCCCCGCCATCAATGCCAGAAACACCGGCGACTGAAATTGGAATCCCCATCCCACGCTCGACCCTGCAGCCCGCAGCCCCAGCAGCGCGGCAACGAGGGCCCAAAACGAAACCAGGATCCCGGCGGCGTAGACAAACCCATGCAGGCGCAGCTTGTGGCGCTCCTCGTTGCCCGACCGAACCAACGCAAGTCCCTTCAGGAACAGCACCGGAAACACGCAAGGCATCAGGTTCAGCAGCAACCCGCCCAGAAACGCCAACCCCGCCGTCCGCACCAGGTCCACCCATGAAATCAGCGGCGGCCCAGCCGCCACCGTTCCCAGCAGCGCAGTCAACTCGTACGCTCGTCCGCCCGAAAGCTCCACAACCCCCTTCAAATGCGGCGGATTAGAGGCAAGGTTCGCATCCTTTTTGAATTCAAGCACGACACCTTTGGCCGTCGGGCTCACTTTCTGCGGCGCAGGATTGTCGAGGATGTCCTGCTCTTCAGGAAAGAACGCTGCAGTCGTCTCCCGCTGCCCGGTTTCGACGCCCAGCCGGAAACCTGCAGGCGTGGGCTGAAAAACGGCACGGTTATTTGCCGGCAGAGGCTTGGGCAACTGACTGATGAACTTCTGGAAGAGCGGCGGCTCGCTCACGCTCTGATCGGCAGGCCCTTGCTGCACATTCCGGCTAAGTTCCAGTTCGGCTTTTCCCGGAATGCAAACCTCGCGGCACACCAGCCAATCCACTTTGGCGTGCAGAATCGCAGGACCAGGCTTCGCATTCTCCGCTACATGAAACGTGAACGGAAACAGCACTTCGTTCTCATACCCAAAATCCATCAACGGCCCAAGCGGCACCCGCTTCGGCGCCGGAAACTCGAGCGGCCCTGCTGCAATTCCGTCCGGTAAAGTCCAGTGAAGATGGGGCGGTTCTCCCGCATCCCCGGGATTCTGCCAATAGACGTGCCAGCCCGGCTCCAGTTTGAAGTAGAGCCCTGCTTGGTTGAGCGCGTCATTACTGTAGAGGCTGTTGCCCGGCACCACGAGTTCCACACGCAAGTGCGCAGCATCGGCAGAGCTCGACGCCGCCCACGCGGGCATTCCCGCAACCAGCAGGACAAGGATTGCGACAGCTGAGCGTGAAACGCGCGTGGTGTCCAAGGTTAGCTCCTCTGTTCGACGCTTCCAGGGAGACTCCGGTCGCTCAAAATTAGTTACAACCGCAGGTAAGCTAAAATTGTGTCAACGATTCCCGCGATGTGCAAAATCAATGATCCCCGGTTAATCGGGAGTGCTCGCGAAAGATGCAGTCATTCTGCACGCACTTGACCCCGGCCGCACGCGCACGGGCAACCGCTTCTTCGTGAATCACGCCATCCTGCAACCATAAATAGGAAATACCCAGCCGGATCACGTCGTCCACAATCGCCGGAATATTTTCCGAAGCGCGAAAAACATCCACCAGGTCGATGCCCGAGCCGTTCTGCTCCCGCGCGGCCGCCTGCGCCGCGTCCAGGTCGGGATAGCACTTCATCCCCAATACCTCGCTCAGCGCGGGATTCACCGGAAGCACACGGTAGCCGTTCTCAGACAGGTATCGACCGATGTGATGGCTCGCGCGCCAGGTTTTGTCGCTCATGCCCACCACCGCGATCGTGCGTGCGGTGCGCAGCATTTCATTGATCACCGCCGGATCATTGCCCAACGCTCCAGTGTCAGAATGGTTGGTCATCGTTTCCTCGTGCCTGTTTTTTGAACCCTGATCCCTGACATCTGTTCCCTGTACCTATTCCAAATCATCATCCGGCTCGGACGCCACCGCCGTCCCTCGCCGCTTGGCCAACAGATACCCGCGCAAAAACGGCTCCAGATATCCATCCAGCACCTTGTCCACATCGCCCACTTCCACCTTGGTGCGATGGTCTTTGGCAATCCGGTAAGGCTGCAGCACGTAAGACCGAATCTGCGAACCGAAGTTGATCTCCAGCTTCGAGTCTTCGAGCTTCTTGCTCACTGCGCGCTTCTTTTCCAGCTCGTATTCATACAACCGCGACCGCAACATCTTCATCGCCTTCTCGCGGTTCTTGTGCTGCGAGCGCTCGTTCTGGCATTGCACCACGATTCCCGTGGGAAGATGCGTCATCCGCACCGCCGAGTCGGTCGTGTTCACGTGCTGGCCGCCCTTGCCGCCTGAGCGATAGGTATCGATGCGCAGGTCTTCTACCTTCAAATCCACATGGATCGTCTCGTCGATCTCCGGCGAAACATAGACTGACGCAAACGAAGTGTGCCGCCGCTTCGCCGAATCGAAAGGCGAGATGCGCACCAGCCGATGCACACCGCTCTCGCCCGCCAGCAGGCCGAAGGCATACTCGCCCAAGATGGTGAAGGTGGCGGACTTGATGCCCGCTTCTTCGCCATCCTGGTAGTCGTTCATCTCCGTCTTGAAGCCCTGCTGCTCGGCCCAGCGCAGATACATGCGCATCAGCATCTCTGCCCAGTCCTGGCTCTCGGTGCCGCCTGCGCCCGGATGCACGGTCACAATGGCGTTGAGCGGGTCGGCCTCGCCATTGAGCATGGTGCGTGCTTCAAGTTCTTCGGCAAACACCGCTAGCGCCTTGATGTCGCGTTCCAGATCGGCGCAGAACATCTTCGCCCTCGCGCGCCAATTCGAAGTAGGCCTCGACGTCGCTGGTGCGGCGCACCAGTTCCTCATCGTCGGCCACCAGCGCTTCCAGCCGTTTGCGGTCGCGCATCAGCGGTTTGCTGGCGTTGGGGTCGTTCCACATGGCCGGATCGGCCAGTTTTTTTTCTATGTCGGCGAGTTCCCTGCGGATGCGAGCAGGGTCAAAGATACTCCCGCAGGTCGCGCACTTGGTCGTGCACGGGAGCGTAAGCGAATTCGAGATCGTTCAATGACATGCTTTGCTCTTAAGACCTGGCTTTGCCATGAATTTTAAGGCGGAGACTCGTCCGGGCAGGACCAGCCCACCAGCCCTATAGTCAGTATGGCACACAGCCACGCAAACATGTCGCCGTGGGCCGTGTAGAAGGTCATGTCGTCTCGAAAGGCATATTCGGCGGGGAGCGCATCCGTTTGGTGCCGAGGTATGCTTTGCCGCACGCGCCCATACGGATCGATCGAGCTGTCACGCCGTTGTTGGTGTCCCTCAACAGCCAGCGTCTATTCTCAATAGCCCGCATGCGCGCCATGTTCAGATGCTGCCACGGAGCGCTCGTGTCCCCATACCAGCCGTCATCACTGATGTTCACCAGCACCTCCGCGCCCAGCCGCGAAAATGCCGTACTTCGTCCGCAAACACCGCTTCGTAGCAGATGAAAATCCCATAGCGGTGTCCGTTCAGCCGAAACACTTCGCGCTCCTCGCCGCGATCGAACGTCGACACACGGCCCGTCAGCTTGCGCGCAAAAAACAGCAGCTTCTGGAACGGCACGTACTCTCCGAAAGGAACCAGGTGAATCTTGTCATAGCGTCCAATTCGCGCCCCGTCCGGCCCCACAACCAGAGCGGAGTTGTATTCGCGCCACGCCTGGTTCTCGGCGGAGTAATCCATGCCAATGTTTCCGATCACCACGGGCGCATGCATCTGACGAGCGATCGTCACCAGCGCGTGCTGAAATCGCGGCTGGTCTTCCTCAAAGGGCGCCGGAGATTCAGGCCACACGACAAGGTCAGGATGCGTGGGATACGGCGGGCAAATGACTTCGCCGCCGGGGCGCCCGTCTGCGGAATCCCCGCAATATAGCTCTTGCACTGCTCGCCGGCGAGCTTGGCAAATTCGGCGATATGCTGATCCCATTCGCCGGGCCCCGCCCAGACCTGCACCACCCACATCGAGATTTGGTTGGATCAACACCGCAGTCGCGCTCGGAGCGGGTCGGGGCGGCGGCAATAAAATGCCTCCCGCTCCCACAGCGAACAAAACAACACCCGCAATGCCGGAAATCATCCGCTCCCGAATGCTACCGAGCGGCGCTCCCCCGGCAATCAACGCATTCACAGCCACCAGGACGAAACTAATCCCGTATACGCCGGTCCACGGGGCAAGCTGATTCACTAGCGCGTTGTCCACCTGCGAGTAGCCGAGTTGATCCCAGGGAACGCTGGTAATCCGCGCAGCCGCCAGTTCCAGCGCCGCCCACAAAACCGGCGCCGCAACCAAGGCAATGCGCGTGCTCCCCGTCGCCCGCCGAACCAGCATCACCCCCAGCCCGAACACACCGAAGTAAAGCCCCAGCACAAGACTGAATCCAATCAGCAGCAACGTGGGCGCAAACGGAGGCATATCGCCATACCGCACATCGTGTCGCGGACCCAATAGCAGTTCCCCATGTACCAAAGCAACCCGCACACATACCCGAGCAGGAACCCCCACGCAGAGGGCGCGGCTGTTTCACCTGACACCGACTGAAGATGGCCCAGAGAACGGCACCAGGCCAAACCATGCAAAGATCCTGCGCCACGGCGGCATCGGCCCCGCCAGCGGAAACGGCAACTCGAGCAGACCGGCCGAGCACCCGCTGCTGCCCACAACATCCATTGAATCGCGGCTGCATACAGGGCTGAGTCTAAAGCATTGTGCTGCGGGCACGTCTTCGCGGCGTGGTGTCTTACGTAACTCCCTCTCAATTAAAACGGCCCTCGGAGGTGAGCAGCGTAGTGGGAGAACTGCGGCATCTATCGAAGGAACGTAGCGAGGCAAGGAATTCTCCTGCTTCAAGACTGAAGGGAAAATTGCGGAAAACCAGCTACAATCATAGCCATAACTCTTCTGGCCTCTCTAGGCATCCGGATACTCGAAGTGCTGTTTTTCACCGGCCTTGTCGAATGATCCGTCGTCGTTGTCATCAGCTTTATTCAGGACGGCAAAGAGCTGTTCGGCGACGAATAAAATTGCCCAAAAAAATTTCACCCGCCTCCCCCGGTCCAACTTCCTATTTCCTCATTGACTATCTTATTGATTCGGAACTAGACTCAGCCAAGGGCGGACGGGAATTTAGTTCGTTGAAAGATTCGAACGGCTGGCAATAGCGAGCAGGCACACTTGCGATGGCATCCACTCGAACGACGGTAGCCCCACCTTCCGACCGCGTACGGCTCATCGTGGCATCCTCTGTGATGCTCACGTTCATCTCATTTTGGCGTGCAGCAGCCATTGTTCTCAATGATCTCGGGTCCTCGGCTTTCTATGCCGGCGGCATCGCCGAGCAGGCAGTGGGTGCCGCTGCGCCGTGGTTCATTCTCGGCATCATGCTGTTCAGCTTCGCGGTGCGCGCCGTATACGTCGAAAGCTGCTCGATGTTTACCCGCGGCGGCGTTTATCGCGTCGTCAAGGAGGCACTCGGCGGCACCTTCGCCAAGTTGAGCGTCTCGGCCCTCATGTTCGACTACATTCTTACCGGGCCCATCTCCGGCGTGTCGGCGGGCCAATATATTACT
>CAVQZQ010000124.1:0-13046 GCA_963718435.1 uncultured Acidobacteriota bacterium
AAGCTTCACCAATGCATGAGCCAATCCGCGCTTGCGGTATTTCGGCTCAACAAAGACATTCAGCAGATACCCGCGAAACTCGCCAACCGGGTCCAGTGGATGCGGCGCCCAGTCGAGAATCATCAATCCCGTTGAGGCAACCGGCCGATCGCGGTCGCTCATGATCCACCCCAGGTACTTTCCCTCGGTCAGCATGCGCGTCACCCACGGTTCGAAGCGCTGGCTCATCGCCTCCAGAACCGGTTCCTCCGCATCACGCGCGTCGGCAAACATCGCTCTTCGATGGGCCGTAATCAGCGCGGCATCGGCCGTTGTGGCAGTGCGTGTTTCCAGCATCCCGCCCAGTATAGGAGAGTCCCGAGCCACTCCCGCCGAATGCAGTCCTTGGCAGGGCTCCCAGGCCCACGGCGCTATCATCCTCTGGTGCGCGCCCGGCTCTCCATCGACACAACATTGCTCAAGCCCGGCCTGCGCCTGGCCGTCGGCCTCTCCGGGGGCGCGGATTCAGTAGCCCTCTTGCGCGCCCTCGCCGAACGCAGCAGCGAACTAGGCCTCGTACTCCACGCTGCCCACCTGCACCACGGCCTTCGCGGGGCCGAAGCGGACGCCGACCTGGCCTTCTGCCGCGACCTGGCCGCCCGCCTCGGTCTACCCTTCCACGAAGCGCACGTCGATACCGCTGCCGTATCCAAACCGAATCCCGCGTCGACCCAATCCGGCGAACCCGCCAAACTCTTTGAAACCATCGAGGAAGCAGCACGCCGTCTCCGCTACCGCTGGTTTCGTCAGCTCATGGCAGAGGGCGCGATAGACGCTGTCGCCACCGCCCACACCCTCGACGATCAGGCCGAGACCGTCCTCGCTAAATTCCTGCGCGGCGCATGGACCGAAGGCCTGTCGGGAATCCATCCGCGACTCGACAGCCCGGAGGGACCCGTTCTTCGCCCGCTCCTGGCGACCACGCGCGCCGAGGTGGAAGCCTATCTCGGCGAACTCGGCCAGACCTGGCGCGAAGACTCGACCAACCGCCACCTCACCTTCACCCGCAACCGCATCCGCCACGAATTGCTGCCTTTGCTCGAAACCTGGAACCCTCGACTGCGGGAACACCTGTCCCAAATGGCCGACCTGGCGCGCGACGAAGAAGCCTGGTGGCAAGTCGAACTGGCCCGCGTGGCGCCGCAGTTGATCCTCCCCGGCCGTCCCGTTCGTGGTGGAGGCCGCGCGGCAGCCGAGGGCCTGGCGCTCGATGTCACCCGCCTTGCCTCCCTCGCCCCCGCATTGCAACGCCGCCTTTTGCGCCATGCGGCGGGCCAACTCGGCGCCGCGCCCGATTTTGCCGCCACAGAGACCCTCCGCGCCCTCGCCCTCTCCGGGCGTGCCGGTCAAAAGAGCGAACTTGCCCAGGGCCTTCGCGCCGAGCGCACCCACCGCGAATTGCGCCTCACCCTGACCGAGTCTGCCATTTCCGCAGCTGGACCTGCCCAAGCATCCGCTGCATACGCCATCCCCGTCCCCGGCGAGACCCTTGCGCCGGCCTTCGGTCTCCGCGTCCGAATCGAAGCTCCGACCTCCGCAGCCGCTGCAAGCGGCTCGCCTCCTGATCTTCCCAGGCTGGCGCTCTTGCGCAGTTGGAAGCCCGGCGATCGTGTCCGGCTCCGGTATTCAGCGCGCCCTCGCAAGATCAAGGAAGTGCTGGAACGTCTGCATGTTACTGGAAGTAGCAGGGCAATGTGGCCGGTCCTCGAACTGGATGGCCGCATCCTCTGGATGAGAGGTGTGGAATTGGAACCGGAGCCCGGAATTGGGGTCGTTGCCGAGTCCATCGATCCGGATGCGGCTTGACCTCGGCTCGACTACAACTTTCGAGCCAGGCTACGCTGGATGCACCAAAGGTTTCTTGAGAGTTTTTCGGGGTTCGCGGTACAATCTTACCTACTGCTCATCCGGCGGCAAGACATACGTGTCGGCCCCCAGAGAAACGCGCACTTTCTGTGACTCTAAGAGGGCTGCAAGCGTCTAAAGGATGATGTAGGCGGTGCTGGAGGTCCTTTCAGCGGCTTCTTCCCCCGCCGGGAAAGAGGAATCCTGGTGAATTCGACGGTCAAAACGATCATGTTCTGGGTCTTTATTCTCATCTGCCTCATGCTGCTTTGGGGTGTTGTGCAGCGCGGCACAAGTATGGGAAAAGACACGGAGGTCAATTACTCCGAACTGCTGGACAAGATCGCCGCGGGACAGGTCCAGGACGTTACGATTCAAGGCACTGAACTCCATGGCCATATGAAAGCCTCGCCGAAGGAGCAGTTCCACACCACCATCTTCCCGAGCACAGACGAGCTGGTTAAGGAGTTGCACGACAATAAGGTCGCCTTCACCGCTAAGGACCAGCAGAACAACATTCTCATCCCCCTGTTGATCAACGTGGGTCCCTTCGTGCTCCTCGGAGCCATCTGGTTCTTCATGTTGCGCCAGATGCAGTCGGGCGGAAACAAGGCGCTTTCCTTCGGCAAGAGTCGTGCACGACTGCTTTCAATGCAGCAGAAGAAAATCACCTTCAAGGATGTGGCCGGAGTCGATGAGGCCAAGGAAGAGTTGAAGGAGATCATCGAGTACCTGCGCGAACCGCAGAAGTTCCAGAAGTTGGGCGGCCGCATTCCCAAGGGCGTGCTCCTCGTTGGACCTCCGGGAACCGGCAAGACCCTGCTGGCGCGTGCCGTCGCCGGTGAGGCCAACGTGCCGTTCTTCTCCATCTCCGGCTCCGACTTCGTTGAAATGTTCGTCGGCGTGGGCGCCAGCCGCGTTCGCGACCTCTTCGAACAGGGCAAGAAGAACGCCCCGTGCATCATCTTTATCGATGAAATCGACGCTGTCGGCCGTCACCGCGGTGCAGGTCTGGGCGGCGGACACGATGAGCGCGAGCAGACGCTGAATCAGTTGCTCGTCGAAATGGACGGATTCGAATCCAACGATGGCGTGATCCTCGTAGCCGCAACCAACCGCCCCGACGTGCTCGATCCCGCATTGCTCCGCCCCGGCCGCTTCGATCGCCGTGTGGTGGTCGGTCTGCCCGACGTGCGCGGCCGCGAAGAAATCCTCCGCGTCCACGTCAAGAAGGTTCCCGTCTCCGACGACACCAACCTGAACATCCTGGCCCGCGGTACTCCTGGCTTCAGCGGAGCCGACCTGGCCAACATGGTCAACGAGGCCGCCCTCAACGCCGCTCGCGTCAATCGCAAGCAGGTGGTGATGTACGACTTCGAACTGGCTAAGGACAAGGTGCTCATGGGCGCCGAACGCAAGTCCATGCTGCTCACTGACGAGGAGAAGCGGGTCACTGCCTATCACGAAGCCGGGCACGCTTTGGTCTCGTTCATGCGCGAGCACTCTGACCCCATCCACAAGGTCACCATCATTCCGCGTGGCATGGCCTTGGGTGTCACCATCTATCTGCCCGGTGACCGCCACAACTACACGCGCGAGTACCTCGAATCGAGGTTGGCAACAGCCTACGGAGGCCGTGTGGCTGAGGAGGTCTTCCTCAACCAGATGTCCACCGGCGCGGGAAGCGATATCGAGGTGGCAACCGATCTGGCTCGTCGCATGGTCTGCGAGTACGGCATGAGCCGCCTGGGTCCGCTCACCTTCGGCAAAAAGGAAGAGCAGATCTTCCTGGGACGCGAGATCGCACAGCATCGCGACTTCTCAGAAGAAACCGCCCGGCAAATCGACCTCGAAGTACGCCGCTTGATCGACGAGGCCTACCAATCGGCTCATTCGATTGTCGAGTCCCATGCGGACGCGATGCATCGTATCGCCGCGGCCCTGCTGGAGCGCGAAACCATCGATGCCGAAGAAGTGAGGATGCTCATCGAGGGCCAGACACTGCCCCCGATTCGCTCCATACTGGCGTCACCCACTGACACGGGAAGTGGCAGCGTGCAGCAGGTCCTCAAGCCTGAAACCCGCGGCGGCCCCAATTACCCCGAGGGCTCGCCTTCACCCGCTTAACGCTTCTGGCTTCAAAAACCCAGGGCCGCTCCCTCAAGGAGCGGCCCTTTTTGTTTGTTTCATTCAGTTGTAGGCGACTGATTGGAAACGGTCTGCATCCGACTGATAATAGGATGAAAAAACAGTGATGGCGGTTCCGGCGACTAAATTAGCAACAGAACGCCCCGAAGCTCTACAGGTCCTCCTCGATTCCTCGGCGATGTTGATGGCAGCCCCAAGCCAGGACTCCGTCCTGCCGGGCATTTTAGATCTGGCCGGAAAAGTGCTCGCTGCGGATGCCTATGCAGTCTGGCGGGCGTTCGACGACCGGCAGACCTGGCGTGCAATCACAGTGCGCGGCCTGTCGCCTGCGTATCGGACGGAGATCAAAGCCGCCCCAGGCGATATCCCCATATCGATTCAGGCCACAGAAGACGTACTGAGGGAGCCGTCCCTCAGCAAGTTCCAAAGCGTCTATGCGGCCGAGGGAATCCGCAGTTTGCTGGTGGTTCCGCTGGCCCTGCGAAATGGGCAGGTCGGCACCATCACCTTTTATTGGCGCCATTATCACTCCATCACCGAAGAGGAGAAGGACTACGCGTCGGCGCTCGCCAACCTCGCCGCCGCCGCCCTCAATACGAACGAATTGAGTGAGCTTAATCAGCAGGAAAAGCGTCGGCTCTCGTTTCTCGCAGAAGCGAGTGCCATCCTTTCTGGTTCGCTCGAATACGAGAAAACCCTCAAAGCGGTGGCAAATCTAGCCGTGCCGCAAATCGCCGATTGGTGTATCGTCCACGTTCTGGAAAATGGAAGGCCCAATCCCATCGTGGTCGCGCATCAGGATCCGGTCACGCTCCAGCGGGCTGCGGAATTGTTTCGCAACTACCCTGAAGAAATTCGTGAAGACCGTGGACTCGGTGCTGTTCTGCACACAGGCAAGAGTGAGGTCGTCACGCATGTGTCCGCCGAGATGCTGGGCCTGGCCGCGCGGGATGCCGATCATGTCGCAGCTATAAATGCCCTTGGTATCACTTCGAGTATGGTCGTTCCTCTGCTGTCGCGTGGAAATGTTCTGGGTGCGATTCGCCTGCTGGCTGCCGGAGGCTCGCGGCATTTCACTTGCGACGACGTGCAACTCGCGGAAGATCTTGCCCGGCGTGCAGCCGCTGCCATCGAAAATGCCCAACTTCATCGTGCCGCTCTCAAGCAAGGCAGCGAACTGAGTCTTTCCCATACTGCCGCCCGCATCGGCAGCTGGTGCTGGGATCTCGGGAATCGCCGCATGTTCTGGCCGGAGGAGTACAAGGAACTGCTCGGCCTGCCTCGTGAACTTGCAGCGAGTGAAAAGAGCGAGAAGGATTTGATTCATCCGGAAGACCGTGATCGTGTTGAGCGTCAGCTCGGCGAGGCGCTTGCTTCCGGTGCGGAGCAGATTGTCCTTGAGTACCGCGTGCTCTTGCCGGACCAACGCATCTTCTGGATCCAGTCTCGCGGAAGCATTTCACGGGATGCGGCCGGAGAACCCAAATCCGTCATGGGCATCAGCATGGACGTCACGCAATCGCGCGAAGCGGAACATGCGTTGCGCCATACTGAACGCGAGGCCGCCAAGCGCGTCAATGAACTCGCCGCCATCGTACAATCCTCCGACGACGCCATTCTGAGCAAGGATCTGTCAGGCCGCATCAAGAGCTGGAATCCAGCGGCCTCCCGCATCTTTGGCTATACGCAGGAGGAGATTGTCGGAAAGTCCATTCTCCTGTTGATCCCTGAAGAGCTGCATTCAGAGGAGGAAATCATTCTGAAAAAGATTCGCGCCGGAGAGAGTATCGATCACTTCGAAACCGTTCGCGTCACCAAAAGCGGCGAGCGCATCAACGTGTCCCTCAGCATTTCTCCGGTTCGGGATGAGAAGGGAACCATTATTGGCGCGTCCAAGACCCTCCGCGACATTACGGGCAAAAAGCGGTTGGAGGCCTCGCTCCTTCAGGCCGAAAAGATCGCCGCCGCAGGCCGCATGGCCGCCACCATTGCGCACGAGGTCAACAATCCTCTTGAAGCCATCACCAATTTGATCTTCCTGGCAAAGATTCATGCCAGCGAGCCGGACTCAGTCAAGACCTTCCTTGAGCAGGCAGAGAGCGAGTTGATCCGCGTTTCCCATATTGCCAGGCAAACTCTCGGCTTTTACCGCGAGAGCGCATCGGCTGCCAGCGCAAGCCCATCTGACCTGACGGAGCAAACCGTCAAGATATACGAGCCAAAATGCAAAGCGGCTGGAATCTCAATCGAGAGAAACCTGGGTTCCACTCGGCGTGTCATCCTGCGTACGGGAGAGATTCTCCAGGTGATCTCCAATATCGTTGCGAATGCGATCCACGCGATGCCGTCGGGCGGCACTCTCTCTATTTCAACAGAGGACGTCGATGGACCGGAGCGTCAAGGTGTCGCTATCGTGGTCAAGGATAGTGGCGTCGGCATCACGTCTCAGCAGTTGCCCAAGATCTTCGACGCCTTTTTCTCGACGCGGATCGGAGTTGGGACCGGAATCGGCCTGTTTGTGGCCCGGCAATTCGTCATAGGGCATGGCGGCAAGATCGACGTTCAGACCAGCGTCGACCCAGCCTCTCATGGAACCAGCATGTCCATATTCCTGCCGATTCAGAACCCGTACGCTGCGAGCTCGCATTCCTGAGCCCTCGCCCGGCGAGGGAACCAATCGCAGGCGTGCGTGCGCGGTGCGCGGCAACTGAGACTCAGAATATCTTGTAGCCAATCCCCATGCTGCCGCCATAGGGATGCAGTTGCCCGTTGATCCAGTCCGGCCACTGCTGATACTCAACGTCGAGTACCCTCCAGGTGAGTCGCCGGCTCAGCTTATAATCCACTCCCCCGCCATAGGCGATGTCGGTGAACCTGCCGTAGGCATACTTGTACTGGAAGTTCATGTTGGAAAACCCAAACAACACCTTGCCATACGGCGTGAAGCGTCCGAACTGATGAATTGGCACCCGGGGGCCAATGAGGTAATTATCCTGGCTGATGTCCACGTACCTGTTGAGCCGCAGCCAGCGCGCTTCTCCCTCCACCTGAACCCAACGGCTTAATTCCAAGTCGACGTATGCGCCCACGCCAAAGAGCGCGTTGGGAGCGCTTTCCGGAATTCCATTTCCCGCATAGTCCGGTTGAAAGACGGACCCCAGGGCGCCGGCGGTCAGTGAAAGTTGACTCCGGGTGGCGGAAGGGGTCGTCACCTGCGCCTGGGCAGCCAAAGCCCCGGCGCCAAAAATGAATGCAAACAGAAATGCAGATCGTCTCATGAGGAAAGGCGCGTCCAATTCGGATAAAAAATCGTGTGGATTTAGTGCATTCGTCGACGCAATGTTGCAACTCGGCCGGAGTGCGAAGTATTTCGCACTCCGGCCCGGGTATTGTATCGAGTTTTACTGCGGACCGGGTAAAGTGGCCGAGGATTGCGGCGGATCCGCGCCATTGACGGACTGCGGTGGCGGGGCATTAGCGGGCTGGCTCCCTGCCGGTTGCTGAGCAGGTTGCGATGGCGCGGTCCCTGAGGCCGGAGCAGCAGGCGGTGCTGCATTCGCGTCTTCATACCGCTGCAGCTTGAAGTACACCGGCGTCACTTCCAGCGGCATTTTATCCCGCGCGTTCATCGGGGCATAGAGTTTGGCGTTCAACATATGCACCTTGTCGTCCCATGGATCGGTCTTGAGCCGGCTTCCCAGCGGAAGAGCGGCGATCTGGCTCAGATCGTCCCAGTTGATCTTCGGTGCCTCCTGCGACAGGCTCGCCATCCAGGGAGTTCCATCTGCCGTAAGCATCGAGTCGCCCAGCCTTGGTGTGTTCAGGGCCTTCAACTCCTTGCCGCGCGCCGCCAATTGCGCCCAGAAGAGGCCTGCGTCGCCCAGCTTGTCCTTATACATCGACGCCTGCAGATAGACCAGGGCCTGCTTGGCAGCCGAGGCGTCGTCTGTGTCGGAATGGTTCATCTGGATGCGCTTGAAGGTCGACTCGTCCGGGAAGAGCAGACGGTCGTTGAATGCATAGCGTGTGTCGATGTGGTGTCCGAGCGCGATGTGAGCCAGTTCAAGCGATACCACTGAGGCGATCGAGGGTTCGTCGGGCAATGTGTCGATCAGCCCCTTGCTCAGCAGAATTGTGTTGCCCACGGTGGTCGCTTCCACAGTATTTGTCAGCAAGACCCGGCAATGGACCGGATACGAGAATGCCAGGTTGTTCGGCACCGCCACGTTGACGACGATCTGATCCAGTACGGTTGTTTCAAATCCCCCGGGCGTCAGCGGAGCCACCAGGCCTGCTTCTTCCAGGCGGTCGATCACGTTGTCCTGGGCCTGCATCAGCCAGTCGCGCGTCGCCTGCAGCGGGCTCACGTCTTGCGAGTCTTCGCTCTTGTCGACGGCGTCTTCTACCTTCATCGTAACGTTCTCGCTGTCGCGGGTGGGCAGCTTCAGGCTGTAACCCCAGAAGTGAGTCTGAGCTTTCAGCCCCACCGCTTTTCCACCTTCGCCGCGGTTCGATTCCTCCACATAAATCGCGACCGGCAACCACGTTCCCGGTTGAACATTCATCCGCCAGCTGTCGAAGTGGAAGTAATAGCGCGCATCATCGTCGGATTTCGGGTTCGTATAAGTGCCGTTGAAACGCACAACATTGCCGGCTTGATCTTCGATCCAGATGCGGCCGTAGAAGCGCCCCATCCCCGTCACCTTGGGGTGAACGTCGAACACCCAGGTGCGGACCGCCCCCAGAAACTCCCGGCGCACATAGCTGAATACGTAGTGCTGCTCGTCAAACCCGGTCGGGTCCAAAAACATCATCTGCATAAAGCCGGTTGGATTGTAGGTAAAATGCTTATCCAGGCCGAGAGCCCTGGTCAGACCCGTGATCGCTCCAAACGAGCCCTTGAAGAACCCGCGCTTCGAACCCGTACGGGGCTCATAGGACTTGTCGACGAAACCCTTGCCGAAATCAACCCGGCTCAGCGTGTACTGATCATCGATAGGTACTTCATAAAGCAATTGGTCGGGCCGTGTGTCCTGGATGTAGGTTTCCACCAGGGGTGTGCGCTCCTGGATGGCTCTGATCAACACCTTCTCCTGCCCAACGGCCTTCTGTACCAGGGCTTCCTGATCTGAGGTAAGTTGGTGTGACTGCTCAAACTTTGGTGCCTTCTTTGCGTAAGCGCAGGATACACATAGACTGAGCGCAAGCAAAGTGAGGGAGATCTTCCTGAACGTCATTTAATACTCCTCGGTGTGGTTCTTCTCGTCGTTCTCTGGCTTCTGGTGCCCTGCCGTCAACCCTGGGTGGTCCATAGCCGCTGCTTTCCAAATTTCCTGTTAAGCCAACTGAAACGTAATGGTGATATTGGTGGTCAGGTCGACCGCTTGCCCGTTGCGCGTTGCTGGCCTGAAGCGGATTTGCTGCGCCACCCGCTGCGCTTCCTCATCGAGCCCGTGTCCCAGACCGCGCACAATACCATCCACCACCACATGCCCGGCCGCGGTGAACGTGACCCGTAGAATCACATCTCCCTGCACCTTCAACTGGCGGGCTTCGCTCGTGTACTGCACCGGCGGTTTCGAAAGCACTTCCAAATTGGTTGAAGCCGGCGCCACCGTTGCTGTCTGGGGAGCCACTTCCTTCGTCATCTGCGGTAAGCTGGCTGACCCGACCTTGCCGCTTTGATAGGTGCCTGACGTCCCTGTCGCTCCCGCAACACCGACCGATGCCACGCGGCCCACGGTGCCTGAATTCGATCCCGACCTGGTTCCGTTACCGATGCCGGTCGATCCCACAACGCCATGCGGCGCCACCGCTGGGCCTGTCATTCCACCGTAAGGATTGCCGATCGCAGCCACCGTTGCCGGCTTGGTCGCGTTGGGGTTCGGCGTCACGCCAAACGTCTCGCCGAAGTGTACCGGCGCTGTCGAGGGCTTCGCCTGCGGAACCTGCGCGGGCATTGCCGCCGTCAGAGCCGCCTTGGGCTGCGGGGCAAGAATAATTGCCGGCTTGGCCGCCTTCACCACCGGTACCGTCAGCTTGGATTCCATCTCGATCGGTTTCAGCGCGGGCTTCGGCTCTGGCTTGGGCAGGTTGATCTTTGGCGCTTCCAGTTTCACCTCTTGCGGCTTCGGCGGCGGCGGCAGTTTGGGCGGCGGAGGTACCTTGACCTTGGGTTGCGGCGGAGGAGTGGTTGGGAAAATAAGTTCGGTTTGTTCGAATTGATGCGTTTCGATGACATGCTTCGCCATCATCCCGACATAAAGCGCCACGGCTAGGATCGCGAGGTTGATCACGACGCTCGTGATAAACGAAGCGGACCTGCCCTCGGGCTCGGGGAGTAAGCCAAAGGTAGTACGTCCAGGGTAGTAATTCGCGGGCATTTGCGTAATTCCTCGTTGAGGGCCATTCAAGTGCCGTTGTGTTGTATACGTGGGAATAGACTCTTCCCCGCGAGATGCGGTATTGCTTCGGGGCATTTGGTCGCTCCCATTCAGTTACAAGGCTTATTCAAAAAGGGCTCTTCGTTCTTCGTCTTGAAGAGGGGGGATAAAATATGCCCGCCAATTCCAATGCACCTGCGAAAAAACCCGTTTTACACGCAGATGGGGCACATAGGGCAAGCAAGTGGGTGTCGCCTTTTTGGCGGTCTATCGGATGTTGCTCGTGGCCGTTTCGACCCCGCTTGCTGTAATAGACTAACGGTAAACCAAAGTGTTCGAGGAAGGACAGTATTTTTGTGAAGATATTGGTTACCGGCGGTGCGGGGTATGTCGGTGGCACCGTGGCTGGATTGCTGGCCTCGCAAGGTCACAAATCCATTGTATTCGATAATTTGAGCCACGCAAAGCGTAATCAGGTTCCTCCAGGCGTCGAATTCGTCCAGGGAGAGTTGGCCGATCGGGCTGCGATTGAAAAACTTTTCGTCGATGCCACCGCCCAAAACGACCCTTTCGACGCCGTCCTCCACTTCGCCGCCCTCATCGAGGCGGGGGAGTCCATGCATCATCCTGAGCTCTTTTTTCGCAACAACACTGCTTCCACCCTCGCCCTGCTCGAGGCGATTCTGGCCCACGGTCCGCGCCGCCTTGTCTTCTCTTCCACCGCGGCCGTTTATGGCGAGCCCGAGTCCGTCCCTATCAAGGAAGATGCGCGCCTCTGTCCTACCAACGCTTATGGGGAATCCAAGCTTCTGGTCGAGCACATGCTCCGGTGGTTCAATCGAATCCACGGCTTGCGCTACGCCTCGCTCCGCTATTTCAATGTCGCCGGCGCCCCTGAAGGCCCTGACGGCGTGACCCGCGGCGAAGCCCACGAGCCGGAAACCCACCTTATTCCGCTGGTCCTTGATGTAGCCCTGGGACGCCGCAAGTCCATCCACATCTATGGCGACGACTATCCCACCCCCGACGGTACCTGCGTCCGCGATTACATCCATGTCTCCGATTTGGCCGACGCCCATCTGCTTGCCTTGCAATGGCTTGAGACGCACGACCGCCTCATCCTCAACCTCGGCAACGGCCAGGGCTTCAGTGTCCGCGAAGTCATCGAATCGGCCCGCCGGGTCACCGGTCATGCCATCCCCGTCGAAAACCATCCACGTCGTCCCGGAGATCCTGCCGTGCTCGTCGCCAGCTCTGAAAAGGCCATTCTCGAACTGGGCTGGAAACCTCGCTATGACCGCCTTGACGACATCCTCCGCACTGCCTGGCTCTGGCACCAGAAGCGTTACGTCTCGTAACGCGCCCAAAGCGTGACTCGGTCTCGAGATTCGGCAGTCCTATGAAAGCAGCAACCCACCCAATGGTCACCATATTTTGAGCACCATTGGGGCTATCTATCACCAGAATGTGCCATTTGCCTGACCAGAAGGACTATTCTATTTATAAGTTCAATTGGTGAGCGAAATGGCCCCTATATGCCGCACAAAAGGCGACCCTGGGCTGTATCTCCAGGCAAGGCAGTCTTCACAACCGGCAGAAATCAAAGAGCCCGAGCGGTTTCGTGTCTACAACCGGTCCCGCGAAAACTTCCTCAGCGTTGAGGTCACCTTGGTCGAAACCACGACCGAGCCGTTGAAGAAGCTCATTCAGGATCTTGCCGTTAAAGTCAATTCAGCCCTTTGGCTCAAACCTTACAGGGGTATTCCTGCCATCCCCGGGCTCCTGCCGCCCTTCGATCTCATTTATCTCGACGAGCAGTATCGAATCCTTCAGGATGTTGAATCCTTTCCCAATCCCGACATAAGGCCCCTAAAGGATCAGCCCGCAAGCGCAATCGTCTTGCCGGCACATACCGTGTTTGCTTCCCGAAGTCTTCCTGGAGATCAGCTCGAATTGCGCAGCACTGCAGACGGCGCCGAGATCGAGCACGGGTTCAAGCTGATCTCGCGCCCCGGAGGATCGATTCCAGGTATGCAAACCGATTCAGCGTCCGATATCTCTCTCGGCAAAAATACCCCGGCTCCTCGCCCAACTGAGGATCCTTCCCGGCAGCTTCAACTGGCAGTCAAGCGGCTTGATGATGCTGAGAATGCCCGGGCCCAGGCCCAAGAGGACCACTCGTGGATGACGAGGTTCCGCCGCTGGCTGGTCCCGGATCCCTATGATCGGCGAAGTGCCGGCAGGTCTCCATTGCCCGGCCTTGTTGCCTATCACTGGACCGGCGGTACCCCCAAGGCCTACCACATCGGCAATATCAGCGACTCCGGATTCTTTCTCCTCACTGAGGAGCGGCCCTTCCCAGGCACCATGATCCTCATGACACTGCAAAGAACTGACTCCTCCGGAGAGGATTCGCAGGATTCAATCGCCGTGAATACCAGGGTCATGCGCTGGGGACCCGATGGCGTGGGTCTTGAGCTCTTGCCGTCGAAACCGCCGAATCGAAATCGGGTCGAGAACCCTGCGCAAAACGGGGCCGACACAAAGGAGTTGGCGGATTTTCTGAAGCGGCTCAAAAAGGTGGCCGTCGACTAAGGCACTCGCAGAATTGGCGTGGTCCGAAACCCCGCG
>CAVQZQ010000125.1:0-61041 GCA_963718435.1 uncultured Acidobacteriota bacterium
GTTGGTCGTCGAATACGCCGTCGATCCGGCCGGCGCCGCATCCGATGGCAAAGCCTATCGCGCACTGGTGCGCAACCGAGCCCAGTTGGCCTATAACAGCGTAGGCGCGTGGCTTGATGGCAAGGGGCCGGCACCGGCCAAGGTCGCAGCCAGCGCCGACCTGGCCGCGCAGCTCAAGCTGCAGGATGTCGCTGCGCAACGGATGCAGGGCAACCGCTTTCAGCATGGGGCTCTCGATCTGGAGACGATTGAAACCCGGCCCATCATGCTGGCCGAACAGGCGGTCGACATTACCGTTCTTGTAAAGAATCGTGCCACCTCTCTCATTGAGGAATTCATGGTGGCAGCCAATGGCGTCGTCGCCAGGACCTTCGAGGATGCCGGCGTGGCCTCCATCCGGCGCATTGTGCGCACGCCGAAACGCTGGGACCGCATTATCGAAGTGGCTGCGGGGCTGGGGACCACCTTGCCTGCTGAACCAGACTCCAAAGCGCTCAACGAATTTCTGCTGGTTCAAAAGCAAAAAGATCCTGACCACTTTCCCGATCTCTCCCTGACCGTCATCAAGTTGATGGGGCCGGGAGAATATGTGCTGGTCAAGCCGAATGAAGTATCACCGGGACACTTCGGCCTGGCCGTACAGGACTACACGCATTCCACCGCGCCAAATCGGCGTTTTCCCGATGTCGTGACGCAGCGGTTGCTGAAGGCATGGCTCGCGCACGCGCCGCAACCCTATTCCGAAGGCGATCTGGATGCCATTGCACAACGTTGCACGCTGATGGAAGATGGCGCCCGTAAGGTAGAACGGGAAATGCAGAAGCGAATCGCCGCAGTGGTATTGCGCCCGCGCATCGGCCAGAGTTTCCCGGCCATCGTGACCGGAGTCAACCAATACGGCACTTTCGTCCGCATCCTGAATCCTCAGGTAGAGGGCATGCTTGTCAACGCGGGCAAGCCCGGCTCCCAAAAGGGCCTGGATGTGGGCGATCGCTTGACCGTGAAGCTGGTCTCCACTGACCCCGTGCGCGGTTTTATCGACTTTGCGATGTGAACACATGCGGGTGGATAGACGACCCAATCCGCCTTGCGTCAAATGCAAATCCCTCCGCCTGAACCCGGCAGTTATTCCTGCGTGCCATTAGGCAACTCGGAGGCGATTGCCGCATGATCGTCGAGCGTGATCTCGCCCTCGGCAATGTCTTTCGCAACCACAGCGGATCCCGGTTCGTCGATCCACAGACAAACAATCCACCAGATCAGTACCAGCAGGTAAACAACACTGTTGGCGTTAAAAAGCTTTTCCCGCAAGCCGACTACGCGCTGATACTCCGCCATCGAGTGGGGCGCGGCGGTCTTTGCGATGATCTGCCAGATTGCCTGCACCGCGATCTGACCGATCGATGCAGTGGAAAGACCGATTACGATTTGTTGGGCGTGGCTGCGCCATCCAGCACAGTAACGCCGGCCAAACAGGATCACCAGCAGACCCAACGCGACGGTGAGCACATCGACCAGCAGCCCGGCCTTCTGTGCGACCAGTTGCATGACCCCGAGCACAGCCATCGGCGTGTCGACGGCGAGGGTCTTCCAGGCCGGCCACTTGCCCCACAGCGCCAACACGCAACCACCAAGGGCTAGCAGCACAAGGGTTCCTGCAAGCCACGCACGCCGTGGAGCGCGGACGAAGGCCCTGCGGGCCAACTCGATCACCACCAGCAACCCGACAATAGACGATAGATCGGCCAGCACGATGAAAATGGCGCTCGTGGTCAGTTGCGGCAACCTGCCAAAGAGCAGCCTGCTGGTCAACAGGCGCAGAGTCACCAGCACGATCGCGGTGGTGAACCACGGGAAACGGCGCATCCGGTCGCGTCCCAACAAAACCACCAGCAAAACCAGGTGGGCCGCGAACGTGAGTGTCCAGAGAACCTGGACAGCGGTAAAGTCAAAGTTGAAGTGCATGAACTCCTTAGTTCGGCCGCTGCTCGTGAAGAAAGGGGGCCTGTTGTCAGTCTAGGCCATGGCACTGGACGGTTGTGCCGACGGGGGTCGGCCCGGTCGGAATCCAACCTGCAGGGCGAAAATACGTTATGCTGAAAGAGCGCGCCCGTAGCTCAGCTGGATAGAGCGAACGCCTCCGGAGCGTTAGGTCGGGAGTTCGAATCTCTCCGGGCGCACCACTCCAGACTCCTCTTCATTTCTCAGTATTGTGTTTCCGTCGGTGAATGTTCTCAGGCGCCCAGGTGCCGCTGTCGTGTGCCGCATCGCGCTGCACCCGCAACTCCTCCATGACCGACTGGATGAGTGCTTTGGCGCCCTCCAGGCCGCTCAAAACTGCCTGTAAGTCGAGCGCCGGCTTGGCGGGGTTGCGGCTGGAGGCGCAATACACCCCGTGTTGTCCCACCATGATCAGCGAATCCGTCAGCAAGTCCAGTGCCACCGCCAGCCTGCCCCGTTCCACGCCCATCATGAATTCGTGCTTCTCCAGCTCCGTCCGCTTCTCGTCAAAAACGCTCATCCTTCCAGCCTACCCCAAACGCCGGAAAGACCCGCCTCACACGTTCAGTTTGCGCACGTACTCGGCGTCCTCATGAAGTTCCTTCATCGGGTCCATGTCGAACTCCTCCTGCTCAACGAAGTAGTACTTCAGTCCCGTGGCCGCGCGCAGAATCGGCTGATAATCGATGCTCCCTTTGCCCAGCACGGTCATCTGCTGTTTACCGTCCGCGCCAGCACCATGTCTTTCACGTGCATCAGCTGGAACCGTTCCGGAGATTTCTTCAGATAGTCCACCGGGTTATGCCCCGAGGCGTGGACCCAGCCCGCATCCATCTCGAAGATGACCAGCTTGGGGTCTGTGAGCCGCAGCAGTTCGTCATACACGAGCACTCCGCCCTCGCTGGCGAACTCCGGCGTGTGATTGTGCACGCCAAACGTCATGCCGGCGGCCTTCACTTTTTCGCCGATGCGGTTGAACTCGCCGGCCACATAGCGCCAGTCATCCAGTGTCAGTTCGCCTTTCGCTGACGGGTCACGATGGACTCCACCCGAGGATGAGCAGACGATGTATCGAGCCCCAGCGTATGCGCATATTCGATCCACTGATCGAACTCTGCGCAGCGCACTCAGCGTGTGGTGTGTGCTTACGCAGCGCAAGCCGGCCTGGTCCATGGAGTGGCGAAACTCCGTCGCAGATTTGTTGAAGTACCCGGCGGCCTCCACCACGGTGTATCCCGCGGTCCGCAACTGGTGCAGCGTGCCGTCAAAGTCCTTGGGCAACTGCTCACGCACGGAATAAAGCTGCAGCCCGATGGGCATTGGAGATGCGCTGCAGAGAGGCGTCGCGCGCCCACACAGGCTGCGGCGGCAATTGCACCGGAAGCCTTCAAAAACGTTCTACGTGAAGATCTGCTCATTTGATGACTCTCCCTTTGTTAGCTCTTGATCGCCTGCGCCGTCGCGTCCCATGTGGCGACATTGCGGTGAAAGTAAGAATGATTGGCCATGTGACAGGCGATGGCGGCGTTGTTGCCGAAGATCTCATCCTCGACCACATGCTGACGCGTCTCCACCGCGCGGAAGAAATTGGCGATATGGTCGGCTGTGTCGTCATAGCCGGGTGTCGCGGAATAGCTCTCCACCTCGCCGAGATTCGCGGACTGGTGCTGGATGCGCGGCGTACCACTCTTTCAGATATTGCTGCTTCGCTTCTGTAGTCCAGCCATCTAAGGAGTAGCCCTCCGGCTGCGGGCGAGTGTCCTGCGGTGTCACGGTGACGGTGTCGCCGGTGATCACCATGGTGGCCTCGCTGCCGTCAAAAATGACCGGCTCCGCAGAGGCATTGTTCTGGTTGCAGTGCACATGCACGGTAATGTCTGGATAGTCGTAAAGCGTGGCCAGCAGATCGGGATAATCACGCCCGTCTTTGAAGTGGGTAAGGCTGCCGGTGGAATAGGCGCGGGCAGGAATGGCATTGACGCCGGTGACGCACTGGATGCCCGAAAGCAGGTGGACAAACAGGTCGCCGGCTACTCCCTCGCCGTAATCGGCAAAGCAGCGCCAGCGGAAGAAGCGTGCCGCATCGAAGGGACGAGAAGGCGCATCGCGGATCCATGTCGTCCAGTCGATTGTCTCCGGGCTGGCATCGGGCGCGATGGGATAGACCCATGCGCCGGAGGGTGAATTGCGGTCTGTGTGACCCTCGATGTACGTCACTTTGCCCAGCCGTCCCGAGGCGTAAATCTCTGCAGCCTTTTTGTAGACAATGTTGCTTACGCGCTGGCTGCCGGCCTGGAAGATGCGCTTGCCCGACTGTACCGCCTGCACCATGGCGAGGCCATCGGCTACGTTGTGCGACATCGGCTTTTCGCAATAAACGTCTTTTCCCGCCGCCACGCAGTCCAGCACCACGTGGCGATGCTGAAAGTCGGCGACGGCCACAATCACCGCATCCACATCCTTGCGGTCCAGCAGGGTTCGATAATCCCGGGTGGTGGGAACGTCCTTTCCGTAAGCCTCCTGCCCGGCCCTCTGGTGCATGTCATAGAGGTCTGCAATGCCCACCAATTCGCCGGTCGGCACCTCGCGGGCTGAGCGCAGCAGATCGCATCCGCGAATCCCCGTGCCAATGGAAACAAATCGAATCTTGCGCCCAGTGCCGCCGTCCGACTGAGTTTGCGCCGCGAGGACCGGCGCGTCGAGCAGTGTTGATTTAACCGCTGCGCCCGCCGCCATTGCTCCCGCGCCTAGGCGTACAAAATCCCGGCGCGTAATTGACCGAAGGTTCATTGGGATTCTCCCGTGCGAGCGCCATTCTCGCTTGCCGGACCGTATCGTGTCTACCGACGCCGCTGTGCTGTGCCTCGATGGCATACGATGCTGGAGGCGGAGCAATGCGGGGACGGAAGAGGAGTTAGTGGGCACATGGTTAAAGCGATAGGGCCGGGTTCGAATGGCATGAGGGGATTTCGCGCAATCGTTGCAGGTGGATTTCTCCTTGGGATCATGACGGTCATTGCGGTTCAGGCGCAGGCCACTCAAAATGCGGAGGCCGTCGCAAAACCCGGTCTCGGCCCGAATGTGCTCATCTTCGACTCAGCGATGCCTTCGACGGAGATCCAGCAGCAGATCGACAAGGTTTATGCCATTCAGCAGCACAGTGAATTTGGTTCAGCCCGCTATGCCTTGCTTTTCCTGCCCGGCGAATACCACGTAGATGTTCCGGTGGGCTTTTATACAGAGGTTTTGGGTCTTGGCCCCACGCCCGACGCCGTTCACATCATCGGCAACGTTCACTCGGATGCCAGTCTTCCTCACAACAATGCCACCTGCACTTTTTGGCGGGCGGTCGAAGGCTTCTCGGTAACGCCCACAAGCGGGACGATGCAATGGGCCGTCTCGCAGGCAGCGCCCTTTCGCCGGATGCATGTGCGCGGCAACATCGTGCTCCATCAGAACGGCGGCTGGGCCAGTGGCGGGTGGATGTCGGACTCGCTGATCGACGGCAACGTGGGCGCAGGGCCGCAGCAGCAGTGGATCTCGCGCAACAGCGAGTGGGGCAGTTGGAGCGGTGCGAACTGGAACTTGGTCTTTGTCGGCGTTCCGCGTCCTCCGACCGGCGAGTGGCCTGAGCCACCCTACACGAGAGTCGACCGCACGCCGATTGTCCGCGAAAAGCCCTTTCTTGCGGTCGATGCGAAAGGGAACTGGAGCGTGCGCGTTCCCGCTCTCAGAGCTGACAGCGTGGGCATCACCTGGCACGCAGGCTCAACGCCGGGAAAATCAATTCCACTCAGGAGCTTCTACATCGCGCGGCCTGGCGTGGACTCAGCAGCCAGCATCAATGCGCAGTTGGCCCGCGGCAAGGACCTGCTGTTCACGCCCGGAATCTACGAACTGACCGAACCAATTCGCGTCGCGCGTCGCGACACAGTGGTGATGGGCTTGGGCTTCGCCACGCTCAGACCCACGCACGGCACCGCAGCAATGACAACGGTGGACGTCGATGGAATTGAGATCGCAGGTCTGCTGATTGACGCGGGCGAGACCCAATCGCCTGTGCTCGCGGAAGTGGGCCCGGGCGGCAGCCATGCGCGCCACGCCCAAAATCCAATCTGTCTCCATGACGTCTTCTTTCGCGTAGGTGGAGCTGGCGTGGGCCGCGCCCAGGTAAACCTGCGCATCAACAGCAACGACACCCTTATTGACCACACCTGGATCTGGCGCGCCGATCACGGAGCCGGTGTGGGCTGGGACAGCAACACCAGCACCAACGGGTTTGTCGTCAACGGCGATAACGTGACGGTCTACGGCCTCTTTGTCGAACATCACCAGCAGTTCCAGGTGTTGTGGAATGGCAACGGAGGCCGCACGTACTTCTATCAATCCGAAATTCCCTACGATCCACCCGACCAGGCCAGCTACTCGAGCGCGCCGGAGGTCAACGGATGGGCCTCCTACAAAGTCGGCGACTCAGTCACCAGCCACGAAGCATGGGGTCTGGGCATCTACAGCGTGTTCCGCCATCCGAATGTCGTGCTCACGCGCGCCATCGAGGTTCCAGGGAGGCCCGGCGTGCGCTTCCATCACATGATCACTGTTGCGCTCGACGACAAGGGAGAAATCTCGAACGTAATCAACGACAAAGGCGGCCCCACCTCGCTCCAGCCGCGCGTGTTGCCGAAAGTGACCGAGTTTCCCTGATCTGTGCCGGGCAACACCGCGGCCGGGGCGCCCCGTTGAATCATGGGAGAATGGATAGGTACACACCATGAATAACGAAGCCGCCTCTGAAGCTCAATTGCCCCCCGAAAATTCGCCTGAATTGAACCCGGAACCCGTCGAAGACTTTGCCGCCCTTCTTTCCGAGTTCGAGCGCAGTCATACACACAAGCCCGCGAGCGGCGCGAAACAGTTGCAGGGCACGGTCGTGTCCTTGTCCGCCGAACAGGTCTTTCTTGACATCGGCTACAAGACCGAGGGCGTGCTGCCCCGTACGGCTTTTGAAAACAATGCCGAAGGCGTCGAAGTCGGACAGAACATTCCGGTATCGGTAACCGGCCGCAATGAGGAAGGCTATTACGAACTGTCGCGCTTCAAAGTGGCGCAGCCCCGCGATTGGTCTGCGCTCGAAGCCGCGTTTGCCGAAAAGCTGGCGGTGGTCGGTGTCGTTACCGGCGTGGTCAAGGGCGGTGTCAACGTCGATGTGGGTGTGCGCGCCTTTATGCCCGCCAGCCGCAGCGGCACACGCGATGCCGCGGAACTCGAAAAGCTTGTCGGCACCGAAATCAACTGCCGCATCACCAAGCTCGACGTTACCAACGAAGACGTGGTCGTGGACCGTCGCGTGGTTCTTGAAGAACAGGCGAGATCGGCCGCGCAAGGCCGCTTTGCCGCCATGCAGGAAGGGGATGCGATCACCGGCACCGTGCGCAGCCTGATGAGCTATGGCGCGTTCGTCGACCTGGGCGGAGTGGACGGACTGCTGCATGTGAGCGACATCGCCTGGGGCCGTGTGAACAAGCCCGAAGATGTGCTCAGCGTAGGCCAGGAGATCAAGGTCCGCATCCTCAAGATCGACCCCGAGACCAAGAAAATTTCGCTTGGACTCAAGCAACTTCAGGCCGAACCGTGGGAGACTGCGCCGGAAAAATTCCAGGTCGGTCAGCGGGTCAAGGGTACTGTGACGCGCCTGGCGGATTTCGGTGCATTCGTCGAAATCGATCCCGGAATCGAAGGGCTCATCCACATCTCCGAGATGTCATGGGGCAAGAAAGTACGCCACCCAATCGACATTCTCAAACAAGGCGATCAGGTGGACGCGGTCATTCTCGGCATCAAGCCGGAGGAACGGCGCATTTCACTGGGCCTGAAACAGACACTCAGCGATCCGTGGACAGAGGTGCAGCGGCAGTTCCCCGTCGGCTCGCAGATTGAAGGGCCAGTCACCAAGCTGATGAACTTCGGCGCCTTTGTGCAGATCGCCGATGGCATCGAGGGCCTTGTTCATGTCAGCGAGATCAGCGCCGAAAAACGCATCAACCATCCCCAGGACGTTCTGCGGGCAGGACAGGTTGTAAAGGCGCAGATACTCGCCATCGACCCGGAGAAGCGCCAGATCAAGCTGAGCATGAAGCAGCTCGTCCCCACCAGCATCGATGAATACATCGCCGAGCACAAACCGGGCGATGTGGTTTCAGGCCGCGTGATTGAAGAGCTTGAGGATTATGCCACTGTGGAGCTTGGTCAGGGCATTCGAGGCACCTGCGGTGCACCAGCCGCGCCTACGGCGCCAATCGGAGCAAAGGCACCTGGCGCCGCGAAGAAAGCCGACCTGTCCAGCCTCACTTCCATGCTCCAGGCCCGCTGGAAGGGCGATGCACCGGCGGCCTCATCCAAACCAGAACCGCTCAGCCCGGGCCAGATCCGCAGCTTCAAGATCGTCAAGCTGGATGCGGAGACCAAGAAGGTCGAACTGGAGTTGGCGTAGCTACAGATAGGTTCCGTCGATATAGCACCAGCGCCAGTCTTCACCGCGCTCAGCCGATTGGATCAGCGGGTGCTGGGTCGCATTGAAATGGGCGCGGGCGTGCTGATTCTTCGACGAGTCGCAGCAACCTACGTGGCCGCACTCCAGGCACATGCGCAGATGAACCCACGTGTCGCCGGTCTTCAGGCATTCTTCGCAGCCTTTTGTCTGCGGCTTCACCTTCTTCAAGTGTCCAGCGACATGATTGCAACCAGGTGGCGCCATCTAATCCTCCGTCTTTACCGCTGTTTCGCGTTTTACACCACGCGACGTTGTCTCGCCAGCTTGAGCAGCTTGCCAATCCGCTCAGTGCAGGGTTCCGCTCAACCTGATCGCATTCTCCAAACACGCGGGGCACAAGCAATCGGAAGCTGGAATGGCGGAGCGCGGGAGCAGCGGCAGATCGCTGCACCAGCAGCCGCCCATTTTGCACTCGAAGCTTTGCCCGCATTCGGGACAGGCTTTGATCCGGACCGGGGATGCCTCCGCGTCCGATGGGGCGATGGTACGAAAAGCATCGGCTGGGCCATTCCAGGGAAAATGCTCCGGGTGGAGGAGATGGGCCAGCAGTTCGGTTCCCTCAACCACGCGCGGGCCGGGACGAGCGAAATAGGAGTTGGCGTCGACGGCGTAGACACGTTGGTTGCGGACCGCGGGGAGATCGCCCCAGCCCGGTTGGCTTTCGAGATGGCCGACTTGTTCGAGCGCCTTCTCAAGATTGAATCCGCAGGGCGCAAAGACAACGACCTCGGGCGACCATTCGATGACATCCGCCCAGGGGATGCGCACGGAATCGGCTCCCTTGCGCGCAAGCTCATCGGTTCCACCGGCGAGTTCAACCATCTCCGGTACCCAATGTCCCGCGCAATAGACGGGATCGGCCCATTCCATGCAGAACACGCGGGGGCGGTGACAGATCTCCCTGCTGCGGGCTGCCACTTTTTCCAATCGCTCAAGGCAATTCTGGATAAGAGAGTGCGCCGCGTTCGAACGGTCAGTCAGTCGGCCTAACTCGCGGATGTTTTCAAAAATCTCCGCCAGCGAGTGTGGGCTCATCCACAGAATTTGCGGCGCGGGATTGAGCAGCTTGAGGGCATCGGTAAGATCGTTACCGGAGGTGGCGCAAACCTGGCAGAGGTCTTGGGTGAGGAGAATGTCGGGCTGTAGCGCGCAAAGGAGCTGTTCGTCGACCTGGTAGAGGCTGCCACCACTGCCAATGCGCTCTGCAACGGCCACGTCGATTTCGCTGAGGCTCATGGATTCAAGCGCCATGGAAGGGCGGACGACGACGGGTTTCTCTCGGGCTTGCGGAGGGAAATCGCACTCGTGCGTGACGCCGACGAGTTGGTCGCCGAGGCCCAGCGCGTATACCATTTCCGTTGCCGCGGGGAGGAAGGAGACGATTCTGCGCCGTTCCATGGGATCTGCTCCAGGTTCAGATTATCTCCCAAAGGCCCTCACGCCACCCGATACTGCTCCGCCAGCGCACGAAACTCTTTCACCTGGCTCGAAGTCCATGCTTCATCGCGTCCCAGTTCGGCCGCCAGCAGCTTTGCCACCGGCTCGGCCATGGCAATCGCTGCATTGGCGTTAAGAAACAGTGCCCGTGTCCGTCGTGCAAGCACATCTTCGACGCTGCGCGCCATTTCAGAGCGGGCGGCCCACACCACTTCCGCCGCAATATACGGCAGATCGGGATGCAGTTGCGCCGCGAGTGCCGGAGAATCCTGCCCCAGCGCGCGGATCGCCTCGGCGTCGGACCCGTAGACTTCCAAACTGCCCAGCACTGCAGAATCCCGCAAATATCCGTGAATCTTGAGATTTCGTGTGGGGCAGGGTTCATCGCGCAACTTGCCCAGCGTAATGGCATGGTCCACGCAATCCTCGGCCATGTGCCGATAGGTGGTCCACTTGCCTCCAGTGATGGTTAGCAGGCCCGATGTGTCCACGTGGATCACGTGATCGCGCGAAAGCGCCGACGTCTTGCCTTCGCCCTTGACCAGCGGGCGCAGCCCCACATAGACGGCCAGGACATCCGCCCGCGTAGGCGGCCGAGTCAGGTAGCGCGCTGCCGTCTCCAGAATGAATTCAATCTCCTCGTCGAGGGGGCGCGGTTCAAGACTCGGTGCGTCGAGTGGGGTGTCCGTGGTTCCCGCCACCGCGTGCCCATGCCATGGAATCACGAATAACACGCGACCGTCGCTGGTCCGCGGCACCATGAGTGCTGTGTCACCTTTCAAGAACGAGCGGTCAAAGACCAAATGAATCCCCTGGCTGGTTACAACCAGCGTTTCAGCAGCAGGGTCGGCCATGCGCCGAATCGAATCGGTGAAAACTCCGGTCGCATTCACCACGATGCGCGCCGGAATTTTCAGCTCCTCGCGGGTCTCATCGTCGCGCACGGTTACGCCGTTCACATAGCCTTCGGCGTCGCTCATCAGGCCCGTGGCGGGGCAGTAATTCAAAAGCGTGGCCCCATGATCAGCCCCTGTCATTGCCAGGTGAATCAACAGCCGGGAGTCATCGAACTGGCCGTCGTAATAGACAACTCCGCCCATAAGGCCCTCAGGCTCAAGCGCCGGCAGTCGTTCCAGAGTTTCCTCCTTCGACAGCAGTTTCGACGCGCCGAATCCGTACTTGCCGGCAAGCAGATCGTAAAGCTTCAAGCCGATGCCGTAGAAAGGCGCCTCCCACCATGAATAATTCGGCACCACGAAAGCCAGGTCGTGCACAAGGTGCGGCGCGTTCTGGCGCATCAGGCCGCGCTCTTTCAACGCCGACATCACCAGCGGAACGTTGCCCTGTTCGAGATACCGCACGCCGCCGTGCACCAGCTTGGTCGAGCGGCTGCTGGTGCCCTTGCCAAAGTCGTGGCCCTCTACGAGCACCACATCCAGACCGCGCGCCGCGGCATCCACGGCAACACCCATACCCGTTGCCCCGCCGCCAATCACGGCAATATCCCACGGCTGCTGGCGTTCTCTTACATTGCGCATCATCTCTTCCCTGCGCATCGCTTGCTCCTTGCTTACTCAGTCCAACTCTTTGACCGCTCGACGGCACGATGCCAGCGCGCGCGGAGCTCCGCTCTTTCACTTTCCTGCATCCGCGGCTGAAAATGAACGTCGCCCTCCCGTTTTGCGCGCAACTCATCGGGCCCTGCCCAAAAGCCCACCGCCAACCCCGCCAGGTAAGCGGCCCCCAGCGCCGTCGTCTCCGTCACCTGCGGCCGCACTACGGGCACGCCGAGGATGTCCGCCTGGAACTGCATCAACAGGTCATTCACCGCTGCGCCGCCATCCACGCGCAGCGCGCCCAGCGGCGTTCCTGTCTCGCTGTGGACCGCCTCAAGCACATCGGCAACCTGGAACGCGATGCTTTCAAGAGCCGCCCGGGCAATGTGGCCCGGCGAAGTGTCGCGACGCAGACCGATTAACAGTCCGCCCGCGTGAGGGTCCCAGTGCGGTGCGCCCAGGCCCACAAAGGCCGGCACAAACACCACTCCGCCCGTGTTGGGCACGCTTGCTGCGAGCGCCTCTACGTCGGCCGACGAGCCGATCATCTTGAGGTTGTCGCGCAGCCATTGCACCACCGCTCCGCCGATGAAGATGCTTCCTTCCAGCGCATATTCCAGGCGATGCTGTGCGCTGGCCGCCAGTGTTGTAATGAGCCGGTGCTTCGACCGCACAAATTCTGTTCCGATGTTTTGCAGCAGAAAGCAGCCTGTGCCATACGTGTTCTTGGCCTCGCCAGCGCTCCAGCACAACTGCCCGAAAAGCGCCGCCTGCTGGTCGCCAGCGATCCCGGCAATGCCTATGCCGCCCAGCCCCAACGTGGTCGTCACCTCGCCCACTTGCTGGCTCGACCACACCACTTCCGGCAGCAAGTTTGCGGGAATATCGAAAATGCGGAGCAGTTCGGGATCCCACTCGCCCTTGACGATGTTATAGAGCAGAGTGCGCGAGGCATTGGTCACATCGGTCACGTGGCGACTGCCGCTGGTCAGGTGCCAGATCAGCCAGCTGTCCACGGTGCCAAAGGCCAATTCGCCCCGTGCGGCGCGGTCGCGTGCATCCGGCACGTTGTCCAGAATCCACTTCAACTTGGTGCCGGAGAAATAGGGATCGAGCACCAGCCCGGTGCGATTGGAGACGGTGTCCCCGACGCCGCTCTCTTCCAATGCGGCGCACAGCGCAGCCGTCCGGCGATCCTGCCATACGATGGCGGGGTGAATCGGTTTGCCCGTTGCCCGTTCCCACACAATCACCGTTTCACGCTGGTTGGTGATGCCGATGGCGGCCACATCGCGAGGCCGTGCCCTCACCTTCCCCAGCGCCTCAACCGCGCAACTCAACTGGCTGGTTAGGATCTCCATGGGATCGTGCTCTACCCATCCCGGCTGGGGGTAAAACTGTTCGAATTCGTGCTGTGCCACGGCGGCAATCGTGCCCGCCTCGTCAAACAAAATCGCGCGGGAACTGGTCGTTCCCTGGTCCAGTGCAAGGATGTAAGCCATTGATGCTGTTTTCCTTCGGCAACCAGTCAAACACGCGTAGCCGGGTTGCCGCAATACAAGCGATGGCCACGGTGTCAATCTCCGGCCCGCTCTCTCTTGCTGCCAACTCCCTCATTCCAATCGGCAAACCAGGCGGCACGATTTTGCGTAGAATTTCCTCTACGCGGCGGACAATAGAAAAGTACAGGGTGTAGTCCAGCTCCCGTCACGGGAAACCTGCGGGCCCCTGGGCCAACATCCTTGATGGGTTAAGACGGTCGCTAAGGCGCACTTAACGCGCTCCGGAACGTGCGTAAACATTTTATAATTAGGGGTTTAAATGATTTTCTAGGGTACCACCCCCCCTGCATTCTCCTGATCTTCGCTTTCCTGGCAAATGCTAGATGGCCAAGTTGCGCCCGGCCGCCAGTCCGCCCATTACATCATCGGGAGAACGGCTCTAAATCACGTAAAGACCGACATACTCGTGCACCGGCATCTCTTCCAGTCGCGCGCGATCGAGTGAGACATCGAGAATCTTCTTCCGCTGTTCCTCGGCAAAGCGCCGCCCAAGGTTCGTCTTGAACTTCTCTACCAGCAACGGCAAGCCTTCGTCGCGGCGCCGCCGATGACCGATGGGATATTCAACCGTCTCTTCCAGCATGGTCCCACCGTTCAATTCCACGCGCACTGAATTCGCAATCGACCGTTTTTCCGGGTCGTGATAATCGGTCGTGAATACCGGCTCTTCGACGCACTCCACCTTGGCGCGCAGCGCGTCGATGCGCGGACCAAGAACCGGATCGGCCGCAACTTTATCCTCGTAATCGGCAGCCGTGAGCCTGCCGAAGAGAAGCGGAATCGCCATCATGTACTGCACGCAATGATCGCGGTCCGCCGGATTCGCCAGAGGCCCCTTCTTGTCGATGATGCGAAGGCAGGCCTCGTGCGTACGCAGCGTGATGTGGCGAATTTCATCCGCCGATTTGCCAAGCTCGCCAAGCCGCGTGTGCAGCGTCATCGCGGCTTCCACTGCCGTTTGCGCGTGAAACTCCGCCGGATAACTGACCTTGAACAGCACGTTTTCCATCACGTACGAGCCATAGGGCCGCTGGAAACGAAACTCCTGCCCCTTGAACGAAACATCGTAGAAGCCCCATGTCGGTGTTGTCAGAACAGCCGGATAGCCCATCTCGCCCGCTCGGCCATCAACGCCAGTCGAACAGCGCGGCTGGTCGCGTCGCCTGCCGCCCAGCTCTTGCGCGAGCCCGTATTCGGTGCGTGCCGATACGTGCGCAGGCTCTGCCCGTCTACCCACGCAAGTGACAACGCCGCCATGGTCTGATCGCGCGTCAGTCCCAGCAACAGGCTCACTACCGCGGTCGACGCCACCTTCACCAGCACCACATGATCCAGGCCGACTTTGTTGAATGAATTCTCAAGCGCAATGCACCCCTGAATCTCGTGCGCCTTGATCATCGCAGTCAAAACGTCTCTAATCTTCAAGGCAGGTCTGTCGCCCGCAGCGCTACGCGACAGCCAGTCTGCGGTGGCGAGAATCCCGCCGAGATTGTCCGATGGATGTCCCCACTCTGCTGCGAGCCAGGTGTCGTTGAAGTCGAGCCAGCGAATCATCGCGCCAATGTTGAACGCAGCCTGCACCGGGTCGAGTTGAAAGCTGGTCCCCGGCACGCGCGCGCCATTCGGAACGACGGTCCCCGGCACAATCGGCCCCAGCAACTTGGTGCATGCCGGATATTCGAGCGCCTCAAGCCCGCATCCCAGCGTATCCATCAGGCAGTAGCGCGCGGTGGTGTACGCCAACTCGCTCTTGATTTCGTAATCCAGCGCGTAGTCGGCAATCTCTGCGATGACCTTATCGGGCACTGGTCGCTCATTGCTGGTGTGCGACGACATCTATCTCCTACTCAATCTGGGTGCCCCAGGTCTCGTTTTTGGGACCTGGGAGAATGCCAACGCTAAATTCGCTCCGCAATCGGAACGAACTTCAGATTCTCCGGCCCGGTGTAAACCGCCGATGGCCGGATGATCTTCCCATCCTGGCGCTGTTCAATCACGTGCGCGCACCAACCAGCCGTCCGCGCCATGACGAACAGCGGCGTAAACAGATCCACCGGAATCCCCATCAGGTCATACGCCACGGCGCTGTACCAGTCTAGGTTCGGGAAACATCCGCTTCGCGTCGTGCATCGTTGCCTCAATCTGCTCCGCTACAGAGAACAGCCGCATGTCGCCTGCGCTCTTCGCCAACCCCCGCGCTACCTCCTTGATCATGTCGCTGCGTGGATCACTGATCGTGTACACCGGGTGTCCGAAGCCGATAATCACCTCGCGCGCCTCGATCCGCCGCCGTATGTCGCTCTCCGCCGCATCCGGTTTGTCATACCGCCGCTGGATCTCCAGCGCCACTTCATTTGCGCCGCCGTGCTTCGGCCCCTTCAGCGCGCCAATGGCTCCTGCAATGCACGAGTACAGGTCAGACCCCGTCCCCGCAATCACGCGCGCCGTAAACGTCGACGCGTTGAACTCGTGCTCCGCATATAGAATCAGCGAGGTCTGTAGCGCCCGCGTCCACTCCGCACTCGGCGCCGTGCCGTGCAGCAGGTGCAGAAAGTGCGCGGCGATTGAATCCTCAAACCGTTCCACTTCGATCCGCCGTCCATTGCGCGCGTAGTGGTACCAATACAGCAGCATGGACCCCAGGCATGCCAGCAGTGTATCCGCAATCTTCCGAGCACCGCTTTCCTCGTGGCTCTCGCCCTCAGGTAGCACGCACCCCAGCACGCTCACGCCCGTCCGCAGCACGTCCATCGGGTGCGTTGAGGGCGGCAGCAACTCCAGTGCCTGCTTTACCGCCGCGGGCAAGCTGCGCAGCGGGCGCAGGCTCGCCTTGTACGCTGCCAGCTCCGCCGCATCCGGCAGCTTGCCATGGACCAGCAAATACGCCACTTCCTCAAACTCGCAGTGCGATGCGAGGTCCTTGATGTCGTAGCCGCGATAGTGCAGGTCGTTGCCGCTATGCCCCACCGTGCACAATGCCGTGTTGCCCGCCGGCGTGCCCGACAGCGCTACAGACTTCTTGGGTTTGAAGCCCAATGGCGCGGGATTGACCCCCTCTCCAGTCATCCATCTCCTCCAAAGTGCATTGAGTTTCGCGATCTGTCTATTTTTCGCGTTCTGATTTTGCGAACAGTTCGTCTAATTTCTTCTCATACCCGTGGTAGTCGAGATACTTGTAGAGATCATCCCGCGTCTGCATCAGCGGAATCACGTGCTTCTGTGTTCCCTCGGTACGAATGGCGTCATACACCTGCAGCGCCGCCGCATTCATCGCCCGGTAAGCCGCACAGCAATACAGAATAATATCCACCCCAGCGCCCGCAAGCTCTTCGCGTGTGAAGAGCGGAGTCTGGCCAAACTCCGTGATGTTGGCCAGGATCGGAACTTCCACCGCCTGGCGAAACTGCGAATAATGGTGCAGTTCTGTAACCGCCTCGGCAAAAATCATATCCGCGCCCGCAGTCACGTACGCCTGAGCCCGTGCAATGGCCGCGTCCAGACCCTCGCTGGCCAGGGCGTCGGTCCGCGCCATCACCACAAACTGCTCGTCGGTACGTGCATCCACAGCGGCTTTGATGCGGTCCACCATCTCCTCGGCGGATACCAGCTCTTTTCCCGGCCGATGGCCACAGCGTTTGGCGCTCACCTGGTCTTCGATGTGAACCGCCGCCGCGCCCGCCTTGATCACGGAGCGGATTGTCCGCGCAATGTTGAATGCGCCGCCCCAACCCGTATCGATATCCACTAGAAGGGGGAGTTCAGTTGCATCCGCAATTCGACGTACGTCTGTCAGCACATCTTCCATCGTGCTGATGCCCAGATCCGGCACTCCAAGCGAATTCACCGCCACACCGCCGCCCGAAAGATAAAGCGCCCGGAACCCCGTGGCCTCGGCCAGGCGCGCGGTGTAAGCGTTGATGGCGCCCGCGACCTGCAGCGGCTTTTCTTCCTTTGCTGCGGTGCGAAATCTCTCGCCAGCCGATAATCGATTGTGTCTCCGCTGCATGCAATGCCTTGCGCCGCATCATAACAGGCTCGTAGCAGGACTCTCTCTCCGCGACCAAGGCGCTCGGTGCGACAATCGTCGCGTTGAGTCAGTCTACCCCAGCACGGGCTCTGCCCGGAGGAGAACCGTCATGAAACAGCTCCTCATCTGTGCCGGCGTTCTGATTGCCGCCACTGTCACCCTTTCCGCCCAGCAGAACCCGCCAGCCAGCCCTCCCGAAACCGCGACGGGCACCATCGCCGGCAAGACAATCACCATCAACTACAGCTCACCCGGGTCAAAGGCCGCGAGGGCCAGATCTTCACCAAAGACGGGCTGATCAGCCACAATCCCCATTACCCCGTGTGGCGCGCGGGCGCCAACGCCGCCACCACCCTGACTACCGACGCGGACATCGGGATTGGCGATCTCTCCGTTCCCAAGGGGACCTACACCCTGTTCGTCGATATCTCCGATCCCGACCAGTGGAACCTGATTGTCAACAAGAAGACCGGCGAATGGGGCCTCGCGTACGACAAGTCAGCTGACCTTGGCCATGTCAAGATGGACATGAGCAAACCCCCCGCCATGGTCGAGGAATTGAAATACAACATCACCGACCTGGGCGGCACTCAAGGCAAGATCGCCCTCGAATGGGAAGATCACGTTGCCTCGGTCCCGATCTCTGTCCAATAAAGAGCGGGAGATGATCCAGCGTATTACCACGGGGCGGCATTTGCAGGGAATTGCCGCCCTTCCCGGTACAATGGGCGTAGTGGTTTTTCTGGCGGAGGGGTGAAGTCTCTTGCCCATGTATGAGTATCGCTGCACCCAGTGCGGCCATCGATTCGAGAAGATCCAGAACTTCAGCGCCGAGCCCGAGACGGAGTGTCCTGTTTGCCATGGGCCTTTGGTGCGCCCCCTCACCGCTCCCCGCCTCCACTTCAAGGGTGCCGGCTGGTATGTGAACGACTACGCCAGCAAGAGCAGCGAACCGGCTTCTGAAGGGGCAACCGAATCCGGCAAAGAACCCTCTCCATCGGAGAAAAAATCGCCCCCTGCTGCTGGCGAAAGCACACCTAGCACGCCTGCCTCGACGCCCGCGGCTGCACCCGCCGCCACGCAGAGCTCAACGACTTCTGGCTCGACCACTACAAATCAATAGCATTGCGAGTTGCCCGCCGATGACCCGGCTCTGAATCGGAACCCCTGACTGGGCAACGCTAGGATAGTTCCTGTATATGCCCCTCTTGGAATCCATTCCGTCGCCCGTGGAACACGCCGATCTCGCCGCGCTCGAGTGGGAGCCGCTGCTCGCGCTGGTGGCCGGTTTTGCCGCCTCGCCCGTTGGCCGAAAGGCAATTCTTGCACTTCGGCCCTCGACCGACGAGGCCTGGATCGCGCCGCCAGCACCAGCTCACCGGCGAGGTGCGGCTGCTGCTCGACGAGCAGGTTTCCATTCCGCTCGGCGGCCTCTTCGATCCCACGCAGCTCGCCGCCAAAGCGCAGATTCCCGGCGCGGCTCTCGAGGCTGCCGAACTGCAGGCCATCGCCCGCCTGGCCAACGACGTCGCCGCCTGGCAGGCCCTGTTGCAATCGCCGCCGGCGCGACTTGCCGGCAGGTTGCCGGGCTTTCCGAGCTCTCCGCCGGCTCTGACCACGAGCCTGCGCCCGCTGGCGGAGTCGATCGAGCGCAAGATTCAGCCCGACGGCTCGCTGGCCGACAATGCCTCCCCGGAACTGGGCCGCATTCGCCGCGAGCAGGAGCGCCAGCAGCGCGTGATCGAGGAGAGCCTGCGCGCCGCGCTGCGCAAGCTCTCCAGCGATGGCGTCAACGCAGGAAGACCTCATCACCATCCGCGGCGAGCGCTTCGTGATTCCCGTGCGCACGCGAACTCAAGCGCCGCGTCTCCGGCGTGGTGCACGGCGCCAGCTCGTCCGGCCAGACCGTCTACGTGGAGCCGCTCGAAACCATCGAGCAGAACAACGAGCTGGTCCGCCTGATCGAAGAAGAACAGGCCGAGATTCATCGCATCTTTGTCGCGCTCACGCGGCCAGGTGGGCGGATATGCCGCAGGCGCTGGTTGAAGGCGCGCGCGTGCTTGCGCTGGTTGACAGCCTGCTGGCGCGCGCCCGCTTTGCCCGCGACTACGACTGCGTGGCGCCGGCCATCACTTTGGACCAGATCGGCTGTACCTCGAAGGCGCCCGCCATCCGCTGCTTGAGAAGCGTCTGCGCGCCACGGGCGGCCGAGTCGTCCCGCTCACGCTTGAACTCACCGCGGAGACATCGCCAGCTCATCATCAGCGGCCCCAATACCGGCGGCAAAACGGTGACGCTCAAGACCACGGCGCTGCTGGCCATGATGGCGCAGGCCGGCGTTGCCGGTGCCCGCGACGGCGGCCAGCTTTCCTGTCTTTCACTGCATTCCTCGCCGACATCGGCGACGCGCAGTCGATTGAAGCAGCGCTCTCCACCTTCTCCGCGCACATCACCAATCTCGATCGGCTTTCGCGGCTGGCCGGACGCGCACTCGCTGGTGCTGCTGGACGAGCTGGGCTCGGCTACCGATCCTGAAGAAGGCTCGGCGCTCGCCGTGGCCGTCGCCGAGCTACTTCCTCGACCGCCGGCGCGTGGTCGCTGATCTCCACGCACCACACTTCGCTCAAGGTCTACGCCGCCAACACGCCGGGCGTGCTCAATGCCGCGGCCGGCGTGGACGAAGTGACGCTGGTGCCCAACTACCAGCTGCGCCTCGGCGTGCCGGGCGCGTCGGCGGGCATCCAGACCGCCGAGCGGCTGGGCCTGAACGCGAGAATCATTGCCGCCGCACGCCAGCGGCTGGGCTCGCAGCAGGTCGATATCGCGCGCTTTCTCGACCGGCTGCACAAGGAGCTGACGCAACTTGAAGACGGACCGCAAAGCAGCGCGCGAGCAGCAATATGCGCTGAACCAGGAACGCGCGAAGCTGGCCCGCGAGGGCGACGTGGAGCTTCGCAACCGCACCCGCGAACTCGAAACCAAGCTGGCGTCGTTGATGAAGGAATTCGAATTCCAGATGCGCGAGAACGTGCGCGCCATCGAGGATCGCGCCGCGCAGCAGAAGCTGTCCAAGGAAGCCGAGCGCCGCATCACTCGCCTGCGCCGCGAGTTCCAGGAGAGCTTCAACCAGACCGTCGTCGCGCATCGCACCGGCGCGGACCAGGGCGACGCCAATGCCCAGCCGCACGTCCTGCGGCACATCGCCGCCCGGCGACCAGGTGCGCATCAAGTCGATGAACAAGATCGCCGTGGTGCAGCGCGAAATTGAGAAGGACCTCTTCGAAGTCGCGCTCGGCCCCATCAAGATGCGCGTCAAGCGCGACGACCTTGCCGAGCCGTCATCCTCTGGAGCGGATTCCGCAGGCGCGCAGAAAGCCGATCCGCTGGCCGCCGCCCGCAAGCAGAAAGGCGTGCACGTCTCCGTCACCAGCGCCAACACCGACGACATGCGCATGGAGATCAACCTCATCGGCCGCACCGTCGATGAAGCCACCGAGGAGCTGGAGAAGTATCTCGACCGCGCCTTTCTCGCCGGCCTGCCGCGCGTCCGCGTGATCCACGGCCATGGCGCCGGCATCCTCCGCCGCGGCGTGCGCGAATTCCTGAAGAGCCATCCGCACGTGGCCACCATCGCCGAGGCGCCGCAGAACGAAGGCGGCCAGGGCGCAACGCTGGTCGAGCTGCGGCAGTGACCGCTGTCATTTCTTCGGTGTGGATGTCAGCGGATCGCCTGTTGGCCGCAGGCCGGATCGACCACTGCGCTCTTTCCATCGAGCAAGAAACATGTAGCGCCATTGATATCGGTCGAGTAGGTACGGACTCTGGCGGCTTCCAATTCTGCGAGCACCTCCTCACGGGGATGACCGTAGCGGTTGTGCAGACCGCATGAGATGACGGCCCATTGCGGCTCCACGCGGGCGAGAAACTCCGATCTTGTAGAGGTGACGCTGCCGTGGTGACCCACTTTGAGCAACGTACTCTCAAGGCCGGACTCGGCCAGCATGGCCTGTTCGATGGGCTCTTCAGCGTCTCCTTCCAGTAACACAGAGGTAGCTCCGTAAGCCACATGCAACACCATAGAGTCATTATTGGCTGGTTCCGAACTGGGTTGGTAATCGCGAAAAGGCGCCAGCACACGAACTTGCGTATCGCCGAGCAGAGGCGAGTCTCCGGCGCGTAAGGTCTCGATTCGAACACGAAGCTGTTTCGCCTCGTCCAGCACCGCAACGTAAGCTGGAATCGCGGATTGTTCCCCACCCACAATTCATCGGGATGGAAGTTGCGCAGTACCGACGGCAGCCCACCCATATGATCGGAGTGCGCATGGCTCAGCGCCACAACGTCGAGATGACGAATGCCCCGCGACCAGAGAGCGGGCGAAACGACCTCTTCGCCGATATCGAAATCCTGCGGGGCCTGTTGCGGACCACCGCCAAATCCGCCGCCATCCACCAGCAGCGTCTTGCCGTCGGGTGTAATCAACAGCAGGGAATCGCCCTGTCCCACATCGATGGCCTCAACGAGCAGCGCATTGCGGGGATGATCGATCGGTCGTGGCGCAACCGCCGCAAGGGCAGCAAGCAACAACGCAGCCCATGCTGCCCTGCGAGCCCAGCGGTTTCCGCGAGCCAGCACAATTGCCGCCGCCAGCAGAGCGCAAAAAGCGGCCGATTGCCACGCCAATGGAGCGGGAATGCGAAAATCTCCCAGCGCGAGCGATCCGAAAATGCGTACGAGCCATACTCCAAAATGAAAAAGACAGCCACCGCCATTGCAGGAAGGACGGCAGCAGCCGGCCAAACAAGCAACGCGACCAGAGTGAGCAGAGCGGCGGGCATCAGCACCAGGAGCAGCGGCAGGATCAGCACGTTGACCGGCGGCGCGAATACCGTGATGCGATGGAAATAGATGGCCATCGGCAGCGTCATCGCCAACTCGACTACGCACGAAACCACCAGAAGCTCCGCAATGCGTAGGAAAAAGCGTACGGCCCATGGGAAGATTCGCCACCCAACCATTGAGGAGACAGCCCGCTGCAGGCGGCCTGCGATCATGCGCAGGGTCACGCGAAACTGTGCCAGGTGCGGAGCCAGCTTGACGTCCAGTGCGATGAGCCGCAGATCGCGCGTCGCTGCCAGATAAGGGTGCACCGTACCCTGCAATAGCGGAGCGGCGACACCCGCGATCGAAACCACCGCAAGCAGCGTCATCTGCAGGCCGGAGTCGAACAGGCTGCGCGGGCTCGCCGCAAGCAAGCACAGCGACGCGAATCCAATCGTATTCAGTGCGTTGCGTTCGCGGTAAATAAGGCGGCCTAGCAGATAGAGTGTCACCATCCACAGCGAACGTTGCACAGGCGTCGCAAAACCCGTAAACAGCGCATACGCAAATGACGCCGCAATGGTGAGGAGCGTCGCCGGCACACGCGGTAGGCGCAGGCGCCGCGCAATCCAGAAAATGCACCCCGCCAGAATCGCCAGGTGAAATCCTGAAACCACAAGCATGTGAAATGATCCAGTGCGCTCAAAGCCAACCCGGAGTGTGTGTGTCAGGTAAGTTCGGTCACCAGTAGTCATCGCCGCCAGCATGACGGCGTCATCGTCACTCAGTCGTATTGCTGTGGGAAGGTGTCGCATGACCGCGGGCAGAGCCAGCAAGCGTGCGCTCGCAGCGTGTTGCAACCCGGCGATCCGGCAGGCCATGGAACTCTGTTGCACTTGACCAAGGCGCTCAACCCGGTCGAGGCTGACGGATGCGGTAGATGTGATGCCCTCATCGAAGAAGATATCCGTGCGGCTCCACGCGCCCGGATCGCGATAGACTTCCGGCGGAAGCAATCGCACGATAGCGCGGACTCGATCGCCGCAATGGAAGGGCTGCAACGCCGTTTGGCGCTGTGATTCCTGAGGCCAGCGCACCGTGAGCCGCACGCCGCCATCGGCCCTTGTCTGCTCATCTACAGCGTCGTCGACAAATTCGATACTTGAGACGCGCAGGTCGATCCGCTGTGAAGGTCCATCGATCGCCGGCTCGTCGATGTTCTCCAATCATTTCGCGTCGGACTGGCGCGGCATCCGTTACTGTGCCCTCCACGGTGCGCAACAGGCCGTCTGATAACGCAATGACCGCGGGCGCAGGCGCTGGATGCGGCTCCATCTCCGCGCACCACGATCCCAATAGACACCACAGCACCGCGACAGGAAACCACACAATGCGCAGCGCACGAAAGGCTGCAATGCAACAGAGCACCGCAGCCAAAGCCAGCGCGATCAGCACCACGCTCGGCCGCAACCACCCGACCTGCGTCAGCACAATCCCAGCCGCGAACAGCCATGCGGCATGAAACAGCGGGACTCTCTCTAGACCTGCGAATCAGGAGCTGAGCGAGCGGGACCCGGAGTTGTCGGTTCCGATTGCATTACATGCGACGGTGACTTGATATTCTAAAGATCAAGCCTATCAGGCGTGCCGCAACCGGACCACTGTCTCCAGGTGGAAGGTCTGCGGAAACAGGTCGGCGAGCGTGACAGACTCAATCACATATCCGGAGCCCATAAGCACGCGCAGATCCCGCGCCAGCGTTGCCGGATCACACGAAACATAGACCAGTTCCGGAGCCCCGACAGGGCGAGCAGTGCCGTAATCTCTGCACCGAGTCCCGCTCGTGGCGGATCAACAACAATCAGATCCGGCCGCTCACTGATTGGCTTCGCAGAAACGCTTCCGCATCTGCCCTGACAGTTGCTCCCGCCGTGCCTCTGAGATTCTCCTCAAGAGCCGCCGACGCCACGGGTGCGGATTCGACGGCAATCACGCGATCGAAACTCGCCGCAAGCCGGCGCGCAAACAGACCAACTCCCGCGAATAAATCCCAAGCGAGCGCACCCTTGCAGTCCGCAGTCACCCAATCGACGAGCGAGTCCACGAACCAGCGATTCACCTGGAAAAATGCGCCATGATCTACACGATAATAGAACCCGCCGTGCGATATGCAGAGTCCGCCCATCGCGCAACGGTGTCTGGCTGGCGGCCTGCAAGACCCTCAGTAACCAACTCGGCGCCTTTAAGCGTCGGGATTTGCTCTTTCATCGTGCGGGCAAAATCGTCAACTTCCCGAAATCGCCGGTTGGCAGTCACGATACTGATGAGCAGTGCCGTTTCTGCGGTATCACAAAACAGCGAAATCTCGGCGGGGCGTAAATCCGGAAGAGATCGGGGCATAATCTCCGCTGCCGCCATCGCAGCGTTGACCAGCAACGGCGCGGCAATCGGACACTCCCCGATGGGAACCACGCGTGTGAACGCCGTCCGCGATAACCAGGATTTCCTGCCGCGTCGATGGCGAGCCGGATGCGATTGCGATACGCCCATGGATCAGCCGATAAAACCGCGATATCTTCCGGCGCATGAACTCCGCCGCGCTCCAGAGTCTCGCGCAAGATCGCTTGCTTCAACGCGAGTTGTGCCTCGTAGCTCGCGTGCTGATAACTGCATCCCCCGCAGGCCCCAAAGTGACGGCAATGGGGCACAATGCGTTCCGGCGCCGCATCACAATCTCTTCCGGTTCCGCAGTCGCATAGCCGTTTTTCTCTTCCATGATGCGCACACGCGCCTGTTCGCCCGGAAGCGTCAACGGCACAAACATGGCCTTGCCCTCCAATCGCGCCAGAAACGCGCCGCCATAAATCGGCTTCTCGATCTCAACAGCACTCCGACCGGCTTGGAATTGGTGATGGGGTTTGCGCTTCATTGTTGGCTCATATAGAAAAGGCTAAGGCGCGGCAAATTGTAGTTAACCAGCAGTTGCTTCTGTACAAACTGGCGCTCGACCTGGCGCAGTTGCACGACGCCCATGCGGCTGCGATAAGGCGCCAACTCCCGCGCAGCATGTCCTTGCAGCGCCAACAAGCAGATCCTCCGGCGCCGCGGCGTGCAGGGCCGCAAACAGTTTCTCTTCCAGCACCGTCAGAATCCGTTCGAAGGTCTCCATCTCATGTGCTGCGGTCGTTGTAGACTTGGCCGCGCGCACTTCGGCAGCAAGTTCCCGCAGGCGGACGGCCGTTGCAGCGCAAGCTTCCGTGCGCAATCGTTGAAGCGTCCAGAGCGACGGCAGCCCCCTCAAGGTGCGCGCCACGCGCTCATGTTCGAATCCGGTTTCTTCTGCAGTCGCGGTTGCGGGCGCGCGTGCCTGCGCTGGCCTCGCGCAATTCTTCGGCCGCCTCCATCACGGCCTGCGCGCACCACGCCAGCCCATTGACGCGCCGCATGCGTCCACGCTTCTGCCGCGATTCGTACTTGTCAAATGCCGCGTCGATCCCGCGCAGCACAGCTTCCAGCGGAATCCCCGCATCGCGCCAAGTCTCAATCAGCGCCCAGTCAAGCGTCGAAAGCAAGAGCATCGCACCCGCGCCGTTGCTGAAAGCGCTCCTCGATCTCGGTAAAATAGTTGAAATAGTTCTGCACGGCAGTGCCTCAGTGCGCGTGACCGCGCGGGCGCGCGTACGCGATTGCGCTCGAACAGAATGCGCAGGCCGTCGAGCGTGAGCATGTCGTCGATCTCGCGAGATGTAACGCGAATCCGCCGCGATCTGTCGGGCCAGGCCGCCGGTAGCAATGACGCGCGGCTGTGCTGCCCAAGTTCCGCAAACATGCGCTCCAGAATGCCATCGACCAGGCCGATGTAGCCGTAGTAGAGGCCGCTCTGCAGGTGCGCGACGGTGTTGGTGCCGATCACTTTGGCGGGCGCTTGATGTCGACGCGGCTGAGGCGCGCGGCGCGCGAAAACAGCGCATCCGCGCTGATGCCGAGGCCGGGAGCAATGGCGCCGCCCAGGTATTCGCCCTTTTGCGGAGATCACGTCAAACGTGGTCGCGGTGCCGAAATCCACTACGATGCAGGGGCCGCCATAGCGCTCGATAGGCCGCGATGCAGTCGACCAGGCGGTCGGCGCCCAGTTCCGTCGGGTTGTCCACCAGCACCGGCATGCCCGTCTTGATGCCCGGCTCAACAAACAGCGGCTGCAGGTGGAAGTACGTCTCGCAAACCTGGCGCAGGGTGGATCGACCGGCGGCACCACAGAGGAGATGATGATGTGCGTAACCTGGTCGGCGACATGCCATGCATCTCAAACAGATTCACAAAAAACACGCCGTACTCGTCGACGGTTTGAGTGCGATGCGTGGTGACGCGCCAATGCGCGGCCAGGTCAGTCTGTCTTTGCGGCAACGGCAGTGTCCCTTCGGCGGAAGTCCGCTCCACATCGAGCCGGTAGAGCCCCAGCACCGTATTCGTATTTCCCACATCCAGAGGCAAGCAGCATCTTCTTCTTAGCCTCGATCTCCGCGGCGCGAATCCCGCCCGTTTGCACCGTCACCAGTCCGCTCGCGGTGCGCACCAGCAGGAATCCATGCTCATCCAGTCCCTCAGTCACGCCGGTGCAGGCCTGCGGGCCGTGGACTTCAACGCGCCGGTCCGCGAACCAGCTGGAAGCCTGCTCAACGCGCGCCGGAATCGCTGTCCGCGCTCCTGGTATCGTGCAGCCCACCGGTCTCGCGCTCCAGCGATTTTAGCAGGGCAACCAGCAGCGCCTGGCGGCTGATCGTGGACGACCCGCTGCCAGGTCGAGCGAAGTTGCCGGCGTCGCCAGTCCTGGATCGAAGTCGCGCTGGTGCACGTTGATTCCGATGCCGATCACGACGAATGCAAGCCTCCCCGCCCTCGGTCTTCGACTCCACCAGGATGCCGCCGGTTTTGCGCTGCGCCAATCAGCAGATCGTTGGGCCAGCGCAGGTCCACATCGAGCCCGCTTGACTGCGCGTATCGCCTCTGCAGCCGCCAGTCCCGCGGCCAGCGGCAACAGCGGCAGGTGATCGACGGCGATGGCCGGGCGCAGCAGCACGCTGACATAGAGTCCCTGGCCGGCGGCCGAGTGCCAGGCGTGATCGCCGCGTCCGCGGCCGGCCGTCTGCTCATCGGCAAAGAAGACGGACCCATGCGGAGCGCCACTGCGCGCCGCGGCCAATGGCATCGGTGTTCGTGGAGCCGGTGACGGGCGCAGAAATGCAGCTTGCCCGCAAAGATCAGTGCCGGCGAGCGCGGCCTCCAGCGCCGCCAGATCATACATCGCTTAGCTCGGCTCCGCGAAATGCTCATCGAAATGTCGGCGGCTTTGGCCGAGTGGGTCAGCGCGCCGACGCTGATGAAGTCCGACGCCGGTCTTCGGCGTAGGCGCGAATGTTCTCGAGCACGATGCCGCCCGAGGCCTCGATCGGGATCCAGCGGTCTTCCTTGCGAATGCGTTCCACCGCAGCCTTCACCTGCGCGGGCGTCATGTTGTCGAGCAGAATGGCCTCGGCGCCGCATTCGATGCGCCTCTTCCAGTTCCTGCGCGATTGCGCACTTCCACCTGCACGCGCTGGCCGGTCTTGCGCCGTTCCAGTGCATTGCGTGAGCGCGCACGCAGTCCGCCGCCAAGCGAGATATGGTTGTTCTTGATCAGGATGCCCGACGAAAGATCGAGACGATGATTGGTTCCTCCGCCGCACAGCACGGCATACTTCTCCAGTGCGCGCAGGCCCGGCACCGTCTTGCGCGTGTCGAGCACGCGGGCTTTGCGTGCCTTGGATTGCATCGACATACTGCGCGGGTAAGCGTGGCGATGCCGCTCAGGTGCTGCATCAGGTTCAGGATCACGCGCTCGCAGCTCAGCAGCACGCGCGCATTGTGGCGGATCACGGCCAGCACCTGGCCCTCGTGCACGCGCACGCCATCGAAGATCTCCGGATGGCTGATGACTTCAAATCGGGTATGCGCCGCGCGGACGGGGGTCGAGGCGGGCAAAGATCTCAAGGAACCGCGGCACCGCTCCCAGACCGGCGACCACCAGCTCCTGCCGCGCGATAATGGAGGCCGAAGCGCGCAGGTCAGGATCGATGGTCACGTTGGTCGTGGCATCGCTTGCGGCCTTGTCTTCCACCAGGGCCTGTTCCAGCAATGCGTCGATGCGGCTGCTCTTCCAATCCATGCGTTCTTCTTTCGATGTTCAGGATTGGGTCTGCGATTTCATTTGTAGAAGAAAGTTATAAATAACTTTCTTGACCCTGTCATCCGCCCCATCCGCAAGCGAATACAGGAGCGTCCTGTTGCGCCGGTAGATCTGAAGCGCAAACCTGGGCTCAATGTCCGGGAAGATCTCGACAATCCATTGCCAGATTCGGGGCTTTCCGTGCTTGTTGCGGTCGACCAGGGATACTTCCCCGAGGTCGGCAAACCAGAGGAAGGAAGAGATATTCATGGCGTCGCGGACATACATCCGATAGCTGGTTAAGAGGATGTACTCCCCACGCCCCCTCCCGTGGGAGACGCCGCCGGACAAGTCGACAAACGCCAGCACCTTCTCAGAGTTTTCAAGTCGGCTCGCAAGGATGATCTCATTCGCATAGAGGCGGAAAAGTCCGGCGCAACAAAACAATAGGGGGCACTCCCGAAGGACAATGGCGGCCCATCGTCACTTTTGGGGGTGCTTGTTGATGGGCCGTGAGCCGGTCCCTGGTTCGAGCCCGGGGATTGAGGGGATGAGCGCCTGGGCCACAATTCAAAGGGGGATTCACAGTGCTCCAGCAGTTCGCGATAGGCAACCTGGATGCGTTTGAAGTGTTCTTCTGCCTCCGCGCGCTTGGCCGGCATCTTCTCGAATCGGTCAGGATGCCACAGTTTGGCTGCCGTCCGAAAAGCCTTGCGAACCACCGCTTGGGTAGGAGGTCTGGGCGCGAATCCAAGGGTCTTGGAGTGTTCGAGACACTGAGGGCAGACACAAGGCATCGCTCGTCACTCAGAAAGCGCGTTGAGCGCGGCACGCGCCTTTTCGAGCAGCATACGAGTTTCGGCTTCCTGTTTCTTCAACCCTTCGACTACATGCGCGGGCGCCTTGGCCAGAAATCCATCATTGCCCAGTTGGCGTTCGGCGGCAGCCAGGCCCTTTTCATATTTGATAATATCCTTTGCCAACCGCTCGCGTTCGGCGGGGACGTCGACGGTGCGTTCATAAACGACGGCGACATCAAAGTTGGGAGTGGAATGTTTCGACAATCCAGGCGAAATCTCGGCGACAAAACGCACTTCGCTCACGCGTGCGAGGCGCTCGACCGTTGCAATGTTCTGCTGTATTGCCGATCGGAGTGCCTCGACGCGCACCTCAATCGGAATCACCGCCTTTTCCTCGACGCCAATTTCCTTGCGGAGGGTGCGCACCTCAATGATCAGGTTCTGCAATATCCTCATCTGCTCGAGAGATGGCGAATCCGGCGCGGCATCCGTGCTCTGTGGATAGCGCGTCAGAGCAATCGACTTCGCCGGCGGATTGCCGTCATACACCGCGTGCCACAACTCCTCCGTCAAAAACGGCATGAACGGCGAAAGCAGCCGCAATGCTGCTTCAAACGCCGAGACCAACGTCGTGAGCGCGGCTTTTGTCTTGAGGTGATCCGCCGTTTCGGAGAAATCCAGACGCAACTTCACGATCTCGAGGTACCAGTCGCAGAAGCTTCCCCAAAAAAATTGGTAGATGATGTTGGCGGCGTCGTCAAAGCGGTAATTCTCAAGCGCCTGATTCACCTTGGCGGAGGTCTCATGCAACTCCGCCACGATCCAGCGGGATTCGAGCGGCGCATCTTCGCCGACCGCAGGCATCCCGCCAAGCACGAGCCGGATCGACCGTAATGCCGATCTCCGCCGCCCGGTCCACGTTCATGAAGATGAACCGCGCCGCATTCCAGATCTTGTTGGCAAAGGCGCGATAGCCTTCGGTCCGCGCTATGTTGAAAGCGATGTCGGTTCCGGGCGATGCCATTGACGCCAGCGTGAACCGCACCGCATCTGTCCCGAATTGCTTCACGATCTCGATCGGATCGACCACGTTGCCTTTGGTCTTCGACATCTTCTCGCGGTTGGCGTCGCGCACCAGCGCGTGAATGTACACCTCGCGAAAGGGAACCGAGTCCTGTCAGACGTCGCGCGGCCGCATCCGTCTGGCATCTTGCACATCGATCCGCAAACCAGCAGCCCAGCATGATCATCCGCGCCACCCAGAAAAACAAGATGTCAAAGCCCGTGACCAGCAGGCTGCGTCGGATAAAACGCATCGAAGTCGCCCCGATTCTCGGCGGTAATATGCGGCCATCCAAAGACCGAAACCGGGAGCAGCCCCGAAGAGAACCACGTATCCAGCACGTCTGTCGATTGCGTGATCTTTTCTGATGCCGCAATGCGCGCAGTTCGCCGGATCCTGGCGGGCGACCGTGGTCTTGTGGCACACCGCGCAATGCCATGCCGGAATCCGATGCCCCCACCAAAGCTGCCGCGAGATGCACCAGTCGTGGATGTTCTCCATCCAGTTCAGGTAGGTTTTCTCGTACATCTCCGGCGTAAACTTGATGTGCCCTTCTTTCACCGCCGCGATGGCCTTGTCGGCCAGCGGCTGAATCTTGATGAACCACTGCAGCGAAAGCCGCGGCTCCACGACCGTCTTGCAGCGGTCGCAGTGGCCCACGTTGTTGATGTGATCCTTGACTGCCGGCGAGCAGTCCCTGCGCTTCAAGATCCGCGACAATTTTCTTGCGCGCCACATAGCGATCGAGCCCCGCGTATGCTCCGCCTTCGGCATTGATGTGGGCAGTATCGTCCATCACGTTGATGGAGGGCAGATCGTGCCGCTGGCCCAGCGCGAAGTCGTTCGGGATCGTGCGCCGGCGTCACCTTCACCGCGCCGGTGCCAAATTCGCGGGCTGACCCACTCGTCCAAAATGACCGGAATCTCGCGCTCCATCAGCGGCAGGCGCAGCTTTTTGCCGTGCAGATGCAGATAGCGCTCGTCCTCGGATGAATCGCCACCGCCACATCGCCCAGCATGGTCTCGGGCCGCGTCGTAGCCACGGTCAGAAATTCGCCGGTATCCTTGCCATCCTCGTCGAGAACGGGGTAGCGAATCTCCCAAAGGTGGCCCTTGTGCTCGTCGTAGACCACTTCAAGGTCGCTGATAGCGGTCTGGCAGCGCGGGCACCAGTTCACGATGTAGGCGCCGCGATAGATCAGCCCCTGCTCGTAGAGGCGGACGAAGGCCTCGCGCACCGCGACCGAGAGCCGCTCGTCCATGGTGAAGTATTCGCGCTGCCAGTCGACCGAGGCGCCCAGCCGCTTCATCTGACCGAGGATGGCGCCGCCGTAGTGCCGCCGCCACTCCCACACGCGCTCGACAAAGGCTTCGCGGCCCATCTGCTGGCGCGTCGTGCCTTCGCTCGTGAGCTGCCGCTCCACCAGCATCTGGGTGGCGATGCCGGCGTGGTCGGTGCCCGGAATCCAGAGCACCCGGTCGCCGCGCATCCGGTGCCAGCGCATCAGAATGTCGCTCTCAGTGTGCTCGAACATGTGGCCCATGTGCAGGTTGCCGGTCACATTGGGCGGGGGCAGCAGAACCGAGAAGGGCTTGCCCGTAAGGCACTTCGCCGGGTCGGCCGGGTGTGGGCTGCGCGAACAAGTTTTCGCGCACCCAGTATTCGGCCCAGTGATCTTCGATGGCGGTCGGGTCGTATGCTTTGGGCAGATCGTGAGGCATGGGGGTTGTTTTGAGCCCCCATGGGTTGCGCTAAACCCCAATTCTTTGAGGCCTTCGAGCGAGGGGGAACCACCCATCACCTTAGCACATGCGGCTCAAAGTGATCGTGGCGGGCCGGGCGCGGAAAGGCAGGTCGCATCGAGCATTTTCGCGGAGGACAATGTTTAGGAACCTGCAGCGATTCTGGACGTCTTCAGGCGATTACTGATGCCTTGAAAGTAAACAGGCCGCGCCCAAGCGGACGCGGCCTGCGGAGAGCTCCGTTTGTCAACCTAGAATGGGTTGAGCTTTCCAAGCCCCTTCTTTTTCTTCTTTTTGCTTGAAGACTCGTCGCTAAGGTCCGGCTTGGGAGCCTTTTTCTTGCCGGCCGTCGTCGCGGGCTGGGCCGGGGACTGGCCAGGTTTAATATCGTTGACCTGAAGCGGCGCCTCTGCGGGCTTCTCGGCGGCGGGTAATGCTGTATCGACTGGACCCACCGGCTTCACCACCGCGTTGGGGTCGGCCGCCGCGGATCCAGAGGGTGCGTTGACAATCGAAACGCCTACGCCTGTCCCCGAATCAGGAGCCGCAAGCTGCACTGGCGCCTCAGAGGGTTGATCGCTGCGTGGAGGCTCATTCGGACCAGTGGGGGTAGCCTTGCCAGCTGCCTCCGCGGGTTTCCCGTCATTGACCGCATCCTTAAACAAGGCGATATTCTCTTTGGTGATATCCGGCGCAATGGTCCGCTTCGGATCTTCCAGGCTCGGCTCTCCAACGTGCACAGCCTCAACCACCGTCGGCCCGTGCTTGATCAGATCCAGCGTCTTGTCGGTAAAGCGCAAAGGCTGCCGGCTCCGCTCTTCCGCGTCGCTTTCGGCAATGGCTGCCTGCGTGGGCTCGGGAATGTGGCGGTTCATCGCTACCAGCCGGTCTCGCGCGTCCTCTACATGAGGTGCCATTGGATAGCGCGTAATGACCTTGTCGTAAGCCGCTGCCGCCTTGTCCAGATACATCGCATGCAGGCGCTCTTTGATCGCACCAGACAAGCCGGGCGACATCTGGATCGCGTGCGCCTCGCCCTCATACGCATCGCCTATGCCCAGCAGGGCCTGGTCGCTCTTGGAGTACAGGGGATAGGAATCGACCACCGTCTGCAGGCGGGCGATGGCGGCCGGGTATCTCTCCTGACCCTCATAAAACAAGCCAATCTGTGTCTCGCGTTCGGCCAGAACCTCTTCTACATTGCGCAACTTCTGTTTGGCGCGCGGCACCAGCGTCGAGTCGGGGAATTGGTTGATCATTACCCGATATTCCTGTTCTGCACGCTGCGCATTGGTATAGTCTCGATCGGGCTTCTCCATCTGCTGGTAATAGATGTCGGCTACCTTCATCTGTGCTTCAGCCGCTTCGGGAGCATTGGGGAAGAAGGTGATGAAGTCCTTGTATTCGGCCTCGGCCTGGGTCAGCGCCGCGGTGCCTCCCTCCTTGAACCAGGTGTCGCCCACGGCCAGCTTGGCGCGCATCCGGTATTCGGAGTCGGGATAAGTGTTCAACAAGGTCTGCAGGGTGAGTCGCGCGACGTCATAACGACCCTTTTTCAGGGAAATCATGGCCTTGTCGAAGAGAACCTTGTCGGGTTGGCTGGACTTGACATTGGCCAGCGGATTGACACTCAGGTCCTGGTTTTTCTTGTGCTTGGGTTTCTTTTCCCTGGCCTGGGCCGAAACCGCCGCCAGAACCACTACTACCGCCAACGCGGCCGCGGCAAACTTTTTTGAAAACCGGTTCATACCACCTCGTTGGAACAACGGCCCGCCAACCCGCATGCCATTGTTTATATCTTCAGTAAATCTTACTTGCTGCAGCCTCGCGGGCCGCCGCCAGCAGAGCACGCGCATCCTGCTCGGGACGTCCGGCGCCAAATACGGCATTTCCCGCCACCAGCAGGTCTGCTCCTGCTTGGACGACTTGAGCCACCGTGTCGTGAGCCACTCCGCCGTCTACCTCGATTCTAAACGCCAGCCCCAGTTCCTGGCGCAACTCAGCCAATCGCCGGATCTTATCCACTGCAAAGGGAATAAACTTTTGCCCGCCAAAGCCCGGATTCACGCTCATCACCAACACGTGATGGACCATCGGCAAAATGTCGATAAGCAGGTCGACCCGCGTGGCGGGATTGATGACCACCGCCGGCTTCATTCCATGGTGCTCGATCAGTTCCAGCGAACGGTGCAGGTGCCGGCACGCCTCGTAATGAACGCTGACCCAGTTGGCCCCGGCGTCGGCAAAGGCAGGGATGAATTCGTCGGGGTTCTCAATCATCAGGTGGCAATCGAGCGGCAAGTCGGTGGCTCTGCGCAGGCTCTCGACTACCAGCGGCCCAATGGTGATATTGGGCACGAAATGACCGTCCATGATGTCTACGTGGATGACCGTGCCGCCGCCCCGCTCGGCGGCGGCGACTTCTTCCGCCAGCCGCGCAAAATCCGCCGACAAAATCGATGGCAACAGCTCAACCATGGGACCTCGCTCGCGCGTCTTCCTGCCTCGCCAGTGTATCAGTCAGGCGAGTTAGCGAAATTGGATTTGCTACTACGAGCGGCTTGGGGCCGTCAGCATCTTTGCCGCCACGCGTCCGACACCGCGCAGCAGCGCTTTGACCGGCCAGCTTCCCTCAGGATCGGGAAAGAAAATTTCTCCTGGCCGGCGAACTTCGGGCCGGTAATACCAACGCTTCAGCAACGCCAGATGCCCTTGGCGGATCGTGCCGGACAGAGTTTCATCGCTTGAGGACAGTGCTGCCAGAGTCGCATCCATACGCGCTTCGAGTACGCCCCGCGCGGGCCTCATCGGCGCGGACACCACGGCATCAGGCGCGGCATCCGCGGTCGGTTCAGTGCTCGCAGGGCGATTCGTGCTGATCGCTGATCCCTGATCCCTGACACCTGATCCCTGATCCCTGTTCCCTGATCGCTCCGGAACCGGCTCAAGGGCCAAGGGATGTGCAAAAAGCGAACTGGAACCGGACTGCTCATTCTGGATGCGCATGCCAAGCGTCGAAAATCCCACCGGCCCGCACAGCCGGCCATTGTCGAATAGAAAGACAGCCACTTCGTCCGGATTTGTCGAGGCCTGGAAGATCACTCCGCGCAGTTTGCTCATGGGGTGCACCAGTTCCGGTGCGAGTGCGCGCACGCTCTCCACGCGCTGCACCTGCGCATGAATCGACGCAGCGGTCTCGAATTCCATGCTGGCCGACGCCTCGTCACGTTCGCTGCGCAGCACCGCCAACCGGCTTTCCCCCCGCGTAGCCAGGAAATCCTGGACTGCCGCCGCCTCGTCCCGGTAGCGGTCGTCCGTGCAGCCCTTGTAGCAGGGCGCGAGACACATCTTCATCTCGGAATAAACGCATCCCGGATAGCCGGGATCGGGTCCAATTCGAAGGTGCAGCGCCGCAGCAGGAACAGCTTCAGCGCCTCTTCGGCATAGCGCTCCGCCGCCGCGCGCGAAGCGAACGGTCCATAGGCCCACTCCGCTTCGCGCTGGCTGGGCCGGTTCGTGACCGTGATGCGAGGATAACGGTTGCTGCCCAGAAACCGCACAAACGCGGGAGCCCGCAAGTGCATGCGCTCTAAAGCCTTTGCGCCATAGATCTCTTCCAAAAGAGAAAACTGCGCCAGCAGGGACTCGAAATCCGAGCCAGTCAGCCGCCACGCAATCCGCCGCACCCGACTGGCCAATTGCAATCGGCGCGGGTGTTTCAATGAGGGCTGCAGCAGCCGTTCGAGGCGTCCGCGCAGATTCGGCGTGCGGCCTATGTACGGTTCGTCCTTTTTTTCTGCGCCATAGAGGGCGAAGACCGCAGGGCTCGCCGGCAACTGAGACAGTGCGGCCTTGGCGTCGGCTGGATCGAAGGCGATGCTTTCAAGGTCAATCGGCACGGCCGCTCCCAGATCACGCCCCCGCGATAGTCATGCCGTCGATGCGCAGCGTTGGCGAGGCTACCGAGCCGCGGAAGACCAGGTCGTTGCCAATGGCGGTCACGTTCTTGAGCATCTCGCCCAGGTTGCCGGCAATAGTGACTTCCTCCACCGCGTGGGTCAGTTGGCCGTTCTCAATCCACAGCCCGGTAGCGCCGCGGGAATAGTCGCCGGTCACGAGGTTGGTACCAAAGCCCATGAGGCTGGTCACATAAAGGCCTGCCGGAACCTCTGCGAGGATTTGCTCTCGAGACAGGTTTCCGGGCGCCAAATACAGGTTTCCGCAGCCGATGCCAGGCGTTCCGGCCAGCCCGCGCGACGCATTGTGGGTCGACTTCATTCCCAGCTTGCGCGCCGTGTAGGTATTCAGCAGGTAGTTGCGCAGCACTCCGTTTTCCACCACCAGATTGCGCTGCGAGGGCAATCCCTCGCCATCAAATGGCGAGGTCCCAAAGCCGCCAACTCCGGTCGGCAGTGTCATCGTGTGGTCGTCCACAATGGTGAGGGACGAAGCCGCAATCTGCTCTCCCAAACGCCCGGCAAGAAACGACGCACTGCGCCAAATCGAGTCGCCCGAAGCCGCCTCAAACAGCGATCCGATCAACGATCTCGCCACCTCCGGCGCAAACACAATAGGAACCCGCTGGGTGGGGACGCGCCTCGCTCCCAGGCGCCGAACGGCTCGCCGAGCCGCCTCCTCCCCTACCGCCTCGGGGGAATCCAGATCACCCAGTCTCCGGGCGCTACTCCACCAGCCATCACGCTGCATCTTGCCATCCGCATCCACGGCCAGAGGCGCCGCGGAAACTCCGGCATAGCTGCTGCGATAGCCGCCTACGAATCCGCGCGAATTCGCCAATACTTTGCGGCCGGTTGCCGCGTCGAAGCTGCCCCCATCGGAATTGGTAATGCGCGGGTCAGCTGCCAGGGCAGCCGCCTCTGCTCGTCGCGCCCACTCGATGCGCTCCGGGCCCGCAAGCGAGTACACGTCTTCAAAATAGAGGTGCTGATCGCCTTTGATCGAGCCGAACTCGTCCGTCTCCGGCAGTCCTGTAAATGGATCCTCTTCGGTGACCTTCACCAGCGCCATCGCGCCGTCCACAAGCTGGCGAATCCCGTCCGGGGTCAAATCACTGGTGCTGGTGGACGCCGACCGCTTGCCCACTAACACGCGCAATCCCAGTCCGCGCGAGCCCGACTCTTTCAGCGTTTCCACTTCGCCCATGCGCACGTTGACACTGAATTCGTCGCCCTCGCGCGCCACCGCCTCGGCGTCGCTGGCACCCGCTTTCATCGCAAGCGCCACCACATCGGCAACCATGGTTTCAAGGTCTAAACCAGTTAAATCGGATTGTGTTGCGGTTTCAGGCATATCCTCAAGCTACCAAAAGCGGGTTGTCGCGCGTTCAGGCGATTCGACTACCTTCCCGTGCCGCCCACCGTCATCCGGTCCAGCTTGATGGTCGGCATGCCCACGCCGACGGGCACGCTCTGCCCATCCTTGCCGCAGGTGCCAATGCCCTCGTCGAGCTTCAGGTCGTGGCCCACCATCGACACATACTTCAGCGCCTCGGGGCCGTTGCCGATCAGCGTCGCGTCGCGCACCGGCGCGGTGATTTTGCCGTCCTCGATCAGGTAAGCCTCCGAGGCCGAAAAGACAAACTTGCCGTTGGTGATGTCCACCTGCCCGCCGCCGAAGTTCACCGCGTAGAGCCCGCGCTTCACCGAGCGCAGAATGTCCTCGGGCTCATCGTCGCCGGCCAGCATGTAGGTGTTGGTCATGCGCGGCATGGGGATGCACTGGTAGCTCTCGCGCCGGCCGGATCCCGTATTCGCCGTGCCCGTCAGCCGCGCGGAGAGCTTGTCGGTCAGGTAGCCCTTCAACACGCCGCCCTCGATCAGCACGGTCTCCTGCGTGGGCGAACCTTCATCATCCACATTGAGCGAGCCGCGCCGGCCTGCCATGGTGCCGTTGTCGACCACCGTCACCTTGGAACTGGCCACGGGCTGGCCGATCAGCCCTGCGAAGGCCGAGGTCTTCTTGCGGTTGAAATCGGCTTCGAGGCCATGTCCGACCGCTTCGTGCAGCAGGACTCCCGGCCAGTCCGGGTCCGAGCACCACCTGCATCTCGCCCGCCGGGGCGGCAACCGCGCCCAGTTGCAGAATCGCGCCTCGCGCTGCCTCTCGCGCCAGGTGCTCCGGGCTTTTACTCCCCGTAGAACTGTTCGAGACCCGCGCGGCCGCCGCCGCCTGCCGAGCCCTTGGTCGTAAGCGCGCCGTCTTTGGCGATGACAAACACATTCAGCCGGCACAAGCGGCTGCGTGTCGCTGGCGAAGGAGCCGTCGGAGGCCGCAATCAGGATCCGGCGCAGCTCTTCGCTGTAGCCGGCCCGCACCTGCACGATTCGGGGATCAAAGGCGCGCGCAGCTCGGTCGGCACGCAAGATCAGCTCCAGCCGGGCAGCCAGGTCTAGGTCAAAGCCGCCCAGCGGCACAGGATAGAGATCGGCGGCCGGGGCCTCGGTAAATCCCTGCACGGGCTGCTTGGCCGGACCGGAGGCAATCAGGGCGGCTGTCCGTGCGGCATGCAACAGGCGCTCCGGGCTCAGGTTGTCGGTGTAGGCGTAGCCTGTCCGCTCGCCGGAGAGTACCCGGATGCCGCACCCGGCGCTGGTTCCCTGGCTGGCAGATTTGACGATCTGCTCGTCCACGCCCAGCGAGGTCGCGGTCACCGATTCGAAGTAAAGGTCGGCATAGTCGCCGCCGGCTGAGAGAGCCTCGCCCAGGCAGCGTTCCAATAGCCTTTCGGTGATACCGAATTTTTCAAAAAAATACCGTTTATGGCTTGCGTTAGGAGAAGGGGCCAGATTGGTCATCGTGTCTGTTAGATTACGCTTCTACGGATGCGGATGCAGCCAGCCTCGCGTCTCGTTCCCTTCTTGATGCCTGCCACTTTTCCGCCATGCGCCCCCGCCCGCCGTCATGCTACATTCGGGCCATGAAGAAGATTCTTACCGCCGCGCTGTTATTGACGGTGTTCGCCAGTCCGGTTTTTGCCGCTGTGACGCATCACCACCACCATCACCACCACCTTCATAGGAAGGCCTAGACCCCGACCCAGACCCGCAACAGAACTGTTCAGAACGGTTTACCGAGCGGCTGGTCATCAACATGCTTGCGAGAGCGGTCGCACTCCTATCCCGCGCACCGCTCGACGCGGTTTTCTCTCTTGATAGCAGTACCTTTGGTGCTCTACCTTTCGGTTTGCCTTCGTGCTACATTCGGGCCATGAAGCAGATCGTCGCGGCAGTCCTCGTATCGTTGGCGCTTGCCATCCCGGCTCTCGCTGAGCAACGTCCGATGTCCCATCCCAAGGTCGTTCACCCCAAGGCTGTGCATCCCAAGGCGAATCACCCCAAGAACCCATATCTCAAGCACTCCAAGGCCCACTACCATCACCACACCCTCAAGAATTAGTCACAACGGCCCTCAGGCGCTGCACATCCGCGCGCTTTCGCGCCTTCACAAGGAATCACGTGTAAGGGCTTCCATGACAGAGCAGGACGATCTTCGTTATCCTATCGGACGTTTCAGTGCCCCGCCCGGTTCCATGGCCGGCGTCCGTTCGGCACATATCCAAACCTTGCGGGCTCTGCCTGATCAGTTGCAGGCTGCCGTCTCCGGCCTCTCCAGCGATCAGCTTGACACCCCCTATCGCGAGGGCGGCTGGACCGTACGCCAGGTGGTGCATCACGTTGCGGACAGCCATGCCAACTCCTATGTCCGGTTCAAGCTCGCGCTGACTGAAGATTGGCCCACCATCAAGCCCTACGACGAGGCCGCCTGGGCAAACCTGGCCGACAGCCGCAACATGTCCGTTGAGCCGTCTCTTTCGTTTATCAATGCGCTCCACGCTCGCTGGGTGGCTTTGCTTGAGTCTCTTTCGGAAGACGACTTCCAGCGCGGCTACAATCACCCCCAGATGGGTCGCCAAAACCTTGCTACGGGTCTGGCTCTCTATGCATGGCATTCGCGCCACCATACCGCCCACGTCGCCAATGTGCGCGCGCGCATGAACTGGTAAGGTGCCCGCATGAGCCCGGTCGAATCCGCCCCGTCCGCCGGCCAACTCACCCAAACCATCGAAGAGTACCTGGCCCAGCACCCGACGGCCGCCCTGCTCGAGGAGGGCCGGGTTCTGTTCGATATGCGGACCGCCCGCTATTCAGTCGGAGAGCAGCATGGACGCTGCCTGTTGCAACTGTGGAGCGAGGAGCGCAACCTGATGCGCACCGTGGTCGAAGTGCAGGAGCGCGCGCAATGCCTGCGCCTGCTTACCCGTCGCATGGGCGTGTCCAAACCGCAAGCCCTGGAGTTTGTGCCGACATCCGACCGTCGTACGCCTACCGCCCGCGACGCTGCGCGGCGCAACTACCAGCGCTTGCTGCAGCGCACACTCACCCGTGCTTTCATCGGCTCTAAAGTTGACGGCCTGCGGTCGGCAATGGACCTGGAACACAGCTTTGGACCCGCCTATGTCCGCGGCTGGCTGCTTCGCGGAACGGCGGCGGATGCCGTTATCGGCGTGGGCGAGGCAGAGTCCGCCTCCATCATCGACGGTATTCTCACGCTCGGCATTCTGTGGCTCGACTATTGCCGACAGCATGGAGACGGGAGGCGGCATTTTGGCGGTCTCAAAATCGTCGTCCCACCCGGAGCATGGCGGACCACAGCGGAGCGCATTGCCTGGCTGAATCACGCGGCCGCCGAGTTCCAGCTTTTCACCCTCGACGAACGAAACGAAGAATTGACGCCGGTAGACTTTCGCGACACCGGCAACCTGCAGTCACACTTGGTCCACGCGTTCTCGGCTGCGGCGGCTATCGAGCGTTGTCAGGCTGGCATCGACCGGCTTCTTCAGCTTGTTCCGCCTGCTGCGAAGAATCGAGTGGAGATTCGGCCTAGATCAGCCACTGAAACCGGTCTGCTTTTGCATGGGTTAGAGTTTGCCCGGGTGCGCAATGGAGTGGCAGCCCACTCCTTCGCCCGCGAACAGGAGATCACCTTTGGCGCCGGCGCCAACGAGACCCCGTTGACGGACGAAAATGAGGGGCTCTGTCGCGAACTGTTCGCAAGGCTTTTTCTCAGCAGGTATGCCGACGGCGCCCACACCGACCCCCTATTTCGCCTGCAGCCCGAGAGATGGCTTGAGTCCCGCGTGCGGGCCGATATCGGCGAATTGCTGCCTGGCCTGCGGGGCGACCTGATGTACACACAGGTCCCGGCGCTCTCTACTGGTGACCGCGGTATGCTCGACCTGCTCACCCTCGACCGCAACGGCCGCCTCGTCATCATTGAACTGAAGGCAGACGAAGACCTGCACCTGCCTGTGCAAGCCCTGGACTACTGGATCCGCGTCCGCGCACTGAATGACGACCGTCTGGCCGCCCCTGCTGGCCGGCCTCTCTCGGCCTTCGAGCGACAAGGCTACTTCGCCGGTGCCGAGGTTTCTCCGCTTGTGCCGCGGCTGCTGCTGGCGGCCCCTGCGCTGCGCATTCACCCGGCCAACGAGCCGGTACTGCGCTATTTCTCGCCCCAGGTTGAGTGGGAACTCATTGCGCTTGCCGAGCATTGGAGGACGGAACTCAAGGTGGTCTTCCGCAAACGCAGCAGCGACGGCCGCACCTGAAGCGGATTCCCCATCCCTGCAGACTTCCAAGCATCGTCCCGGTACCACCAAAGTTTCCAGGAAAAATGTTGCCTTATATCACTTAGGTGATATAAGTCACATATCTCCGATGTGAATGGCGCAAGAATGATTCATCCGGGCGATAAACGGATAGACCTTCTCAGGGGGATATTCCACGTGTCTGTCAGGGCCTTCGAAAACCTTGAATTGGGAGTGCTTCTTTCCTCCACGCAACCCGCGAGTTATAGCGGGCGCCTATTGGGTGCTTCTGAGGGCGAAGGCCCGTTTGCGGCCGCCGACTTGGAAGGCCTGGCTGAATCACGTGTGGAGAGACCTCGCTGCGTGAGGGGCATCATCGTGGGAATCGGCATGGAAGCGCTCATGGCTTTAAGCATTTACGGAGCGTGGCACCTCATTCGCAGCCTGCACCTCTTCCGATAGCCGATCCGAAAATCCGGGTTTTGCCTGCGAGATTCAAACCTAACTCGAATACACGTTGTCGGCAGGTGCACCCAATCGGCGTTGCACTGCGTCGCCCCGGCGAAATCCAAGAGAGAAACTAGAAACGCTGGAAGCTGAGGTCACTTCTTCAGCGGCTTTCGCGCGAAGTAATACAACGAAAACGCCAGCAGTGCGAACGCGACAACTGATACCCACGAGTTATCCAGGAACGTGTGAGGAATGTTAAGAAGGTCGCGGTTGTCGTAGTAAGTGGCTTCCAGTGCTTTGAGCGCCACGCCGATAAGTCCGGCGATGCCGCCAGCGGCGATGAGGCCCGAGGCGAAAAGGGCGCCCGAAGAGATTTCGCTGTCAATGTCTTCTTCCCCGGCGCGTTCGGCGGCGCGATCCACAAACCAACGCACCATTCCTCCAACAAAAATGGGCAGGGTAGTGCCGATGGGCAGATAGGCGCCGACGGCGAAGGTCAGCGACCGGATCCCGAGCAATTCAACTGCAACAACGAGTGAGACCCCGAGCAAGACGAGGCCCCAGGGCAGCTTGCGGCTGAGGATGCCATTAATGACGGTGGCCATGAGCCGGGCCTGCGGGGCAGGCGCACTGGGACTGCCAATGCCTTGAATCCACGCCACCGTGATTTGCCCGCTGGCGGGCGAGTAAAGATATTTGCCGTCTTGCAATTCGCTGGAGCCGATGGAGTTGAGGATGACATATTCGGACTTCGGATGTGTCGTCGCGGTTTTGACGTCAGACCCCATGACGCGAATCTCGTTGGGAAGGCGATGTGTATCGGACTCAACGGCGACGCCGGGATGCGGGGTCTGGAGGTTCCAGGGCTGGGCCATGGCATGGAATTCCTGGAGGCCGGTATTCATGAGGTTGAGCGTGAATCCGATCACGACTGTCGAAACCACGACACCGATGATCAGAGCGATCTGCTGCAGGCGCGGTGTGGCGCCGATGATGTAGCCGGTCTTGAGATCCTGTGAGGTATCGCCGGAGTTGGATGCGGCGATGCATACAACGCCGCCGATGGTGATGGCCAGGGCGCCAAAGGCGGGCGCGGTCCAGCCCTGGACCAGGAAGATGGCGGCGGTGGCCATCAGGGTGGCGATGGTCATGCCCGAGACGGGGCTCGCCGAGGAACCGACCAGGCCGACGATGCGGGAACTGACGGTCACGAAGAGAAATCCGAAAACGACGACCAGGAGCGAAGCGGCAAGATTGGCCGCCCATCCTACAAAGGCTCCGGGAACCGGCTTGAACTCAAGGAAGATGAACATGCAAGCGACGATAAGGACGGAGCCGATAAGAACAACCCTCATGGACAGATCATCTTCGGTGCGAATGGGCTGGGGTCGTTCAACCGCGCCGGGGCGCATCGTCTTTATGCCTTCGGTGAGGGCGCCCCAGATGGTAGGCAAGGTCTTGAGCAGGGTGATGAGGCCAGCCGCGGCCACGGCTCCTGCGCCCATCGGCTTGATGTAGGCGGCCCACAGATCGCTGGGGCCCATGGCGGAAATCGGAATCTGCCCGGGGTAGACGGGGCGGGGCAGGTCCCTGCCGAAGAAGTAGATGAGTGGCATGACGACGAGCCAGGAGAAGACACCGCCGGCGAAGATGACACCGGCCACCTTCGATCCGATGATATAGCCCACTCCGAGGTACTCGGAAGTGGCGTCGGCGTTGATCGATGCTCCTTTAAGCACATGCTGCGCGCCGTAATCGGGCTGATATGCGGGCGAGCTGGGCCACACGCTGAGCAAGTTCTTGTTCTGCAGGAAGGTGTAGACTCCGCCAAGGCCGAGCCCAAGAAAGACGCGGCTGGCGAGTGAGCCGCCTTTTTCGCCGGCGATGAGCACATCCGCGCAGGCGGTGCCTTCGGGGTAAGGAAGTGCGCCGTGCTCCTTCACGATAAGCTGGCGGCGAAGGGGAATCATGAACAGAACGCCTAACCATCCGCCGATGAGGGCGAGGATGAAGATGCGCGAGTATTCGAGATCGAAGCCGAGGAAGATGAGCGCGGGCAGGGTAAAAATGACGCCGGAGGCGATGGATTGTCCCGCGTTCCCGGTTGTTTGAACGATGTTGTTTTCAAGAATCGAGGCGCGGCCGAAAGCGCGCAGAATGCTGATCGACAACACCGCAATGGGAATCGAAGCGGCCACAGTGAGCCCTGCGCGCAAGCCCACATATACCGTGACGGCACCAAAGATGAGGCCGAAGAAACAGCCGAGGAGAATCGCGCGTAGGGTGAACTCGGGGCGATTCTCCGAAGCCGGAACAAAGGGCTGAAAATCAGGCATTCAAAGCCTCCATGCATGGGCGCTTGCGTTTTTTCAGCTTTTCCCTGAAGGGGGAGTTTAGCAGTGCCGAGGGCGGAAGGCACAGAGCTGGTGCATCGGAGCTAGAAAACTGGGCGCAATCGTGGTGTAGTCAGTTTGTCACGCGAACTTTCGGGGCATGGTTTCTTGGTCTGGTTAAGAACTGGCGTGCAAACTTTTGGAGCCGCCGAATGGCCGAAGGTAATGGGGCCCAATGCCACGGACCCGCTGATTGGTGTAGACACAGGTACTTCCGTTGCCTCAGAATTCAACAACGCTCAACGCTGATTCGTCGCGTCTGCAGGAGCTACCTCTGCTTTTCAAACAAGGAGAATTTGTGATTCGAGGCCTCAGGAATTCTTTGCTTCCATTCATCGCGGTTCTGTCCGTGGCGGCTATTGTTGCCCAGGGTCAGTCTGTCATGACACACCATGTGCGCGATGCCGTGCGCAACGGCCAGGCGCAGGCTACGGGCCGCCTCCCATCCAACCAGGTTCTGCAGCTGAATCTTGTCCTGCCCTTGCGCGACCCGGCAGGCCTTGAGAGCTTTCTGAAACAGCTTTATAACCCCGCGAGTCCCAGCTACCGGCAATTCCTTACCCCGCCGGAGTTCACGGCCCGGTTTGGCCCCACGCAGGAAAACTATGATGCCGTGGTTCGCTTCGCGAAGACCTATGGGTTTGAGGTTGTGGGCGGTTCCCGAGACGGAAGAGACGTACAGGTCAAGGGCACCGTTGCCGCCATCGAGACGGCATTCCACGTCAACCTGCGCACCTACAAGCACCCCACCGAGAATCGGGAGTTTTTTGCGCCTGATAGTGAGCCGGTGCTCGACCTGCAGTTTAATCTATGGCATATTTCGGGCCTTGATAACTACTCCATCCCGCATGCGTTGCGCGTGAGCAGAGACGATTTTGCCAAGGCTCACGGCATCGACGCCGAAGCCGTTGTATCCCATGCCACTACGGGCTCAGGTCCTTCCGCGTCCTTTTTGGGCAGCGACATGCGCGCGGCCTACTATGGCGGAACCGCTCTCACCGGCGCCGGACAGAACCTTGGATTACTGGAATACTACGGAACAGATCTGGCTGACCTGACCACCTACTACAAGAACATTGGCCAAACAAATAATGTGCCCGTGACCATCTTCTCTACGGATGGAACGAGCACTAGCTGCACTTACCCCTCTTGCGATGACGGCGAACAAAACCTGGATATGACCCAAGCCCTTGGCATGGCTCCCGGCCTCGCGAGCCTGGTGATGTACGTCGGTTCGACCGATACTGCGATCATCAGCGCGATGACGACACACAACCCGTTGCCAACCACCATCGGCTGCTCCTGGGGATGGACTCCGGCGGACCCGACGACCCTGAATCCTTACTTCGAGCAAATGGCTGCCCAGGGTCAGAACTTCTTTGCGGCATCGGGCGACTATTCCACTTGGAAATCGAGGGGCAATGCGGCAGCGTGGCCGGCAGACAATGCCTATGTGGTCTCTGTCGGCGGCACAGACCTGGTGACCGCGAGTGCAGCAGGTCCCTGGCAGTCTGAAACTGCCTGGGCTGATAGCGGCGGCGGCATCTCGCCCGACAGCATCGCCATTCCGTCGTGGCAGAAGCTTTCCGGCGTCATCAACTCGGGCAATAAAGGGTCCACAACATTGCGCAACGGCCCCGACGTCTCAGCAAACGCCAACTTCACCTTTTACACCTGCGGCGATCAGCAGGCCTGCCAGGCGAATTATTATGGCGGCACCAGCTTTGCCGCGCCCATGTGGGCCGCCTATATCGCCCTGGTCAATCAACAGCTGGCCAACAACGGTAAGTCCACCATCGGATTCATCAACCCCACCATCTACGCGCAGAACATTACCTCCAGTTATGGAACTGACTTTCACGACATCGCCAGTGGTACCTCAGGCAGCTATTCGGCGGTCAAGGGCTTCGATCTGGTTACTGGCTGGGGCAGTCCCAACGCTGGATTGATCGCTGCGCTGACCGGTGCCCCGCAGACGCCCGCCTTCAGTCTTTCCGCCTCGCCCACATCAGTCACGGTGGCGCAAGGCGGCAACGGAAGCAGCACCATTACCGTCACACCCAGCGGCGGCTTCAACTCGTCGGTTGGGTTGACGGCCTCCGGGCAGCCCAGCGGCGTGACGATCAGCTTCAACCCGTCATCCGTCACCGGTGGATCAGGGAACTCGACCATGGGCATCTCAGTCGCGTCGACCACCACTCCGGGCACCTATCCCATTACGGTGACCGGCACGTCAGGATCCACCGTTGAAACCACCACGGTCTCGCTGACGGTGACTGGGACAACTCCAGGCTTCTCAATCAGTGCATCCCCCACGACCATCAGCATTGCCAGAAGCAGTTCCGGCACTGTCACCATTAGCACTGCGGTGAGTGGCGGCTTCAACTCCGCTATCGCGCTGTCAGCTTCGGGGCAAGGCAGCGCCAATTCCATCAGCTTCACGCCGTCTTCGATCACCGGGGCGGGAAGCTCCACCATGAAGATCGCGGTGGGGAGAAAAGCCGCTCTTGGGAATCACACGATCACTGTTTCAGGTAAGAGCGGCACTACGACACACACAACCACTGTGACCCTCGATGTTTTGAACTAGGACTGGAAAACGCTTCGGCATTCGATGCCAGAATAGGTTAGAAACAGAAGGTCCGGGCCGCTGAGGCCTGGGCTTTTTGCTTGCGCACAAAGAGTCTGATCGATCGGCGGGCAACTGACCGATGGTTCGCCTCTCTTTCGCGGAACACGCCCCTCTTGGCGAACCCCGCCCCGGACGAGTAGGGTAGGTGCATCCGCATCCGGCTGAACGGAGACCAGAATCGCAATGGCCAATCTTTCACCTGCCTCCACTACCGTCGAAATCACCAACCCTGCACTCGCTGCTAATCCCGTCACGCGGCTGCTGTCTCTGGACGTCGTGCGTGGCATCACGATCGCTTTCATGATCATGGTGAACAACAATGGAGGTTCTGGCTCCTGGCGGTTCATGAACCACGCCAATTGGAACGGCCTGACCCCGACGGACCTGGTCTTCCCGACATTTGTATTTGTGGTGGGCGTTTCGGTTGTGTTCGCCTTTGACGCACGGCTGGCCCGCGGGGCCACGCGCTCGCGGCTGGCATGGCACACACTACAGCGGGCGGTCATTCTTATTCTGCTGGGTATCTTTGTCAACAGCTTCCCGTTCTTTGCGCTCGATCACATGCGCTTCTACGGCGTTCTGCAGCGGATCGGCGTCTGCTACCTGATCGTTGGCCTTTTCTATCTATGGGACAAGCGCGCGTGGACCAAAGTGGTGGCGCTGGTTGTAGCGCTCGTGGGCTATTGGATTCTCGTGCGATGGGTGCCCATCCCAGGCATCGGCGTTCCTGGGCGCGACGTTCCTTTCATGGATATGGATCGGAACCTCGTCTCCTGGATTGATCAACATCTCTTCCCCTATCACCTCTACCTCTACGCGCCGGACCACAATGTCCGTGACCCCGAAGGTCTGTTGAGCGACCTACCCGCCATCGGAACGGCGCTCCTCGGCATGTTGACCGGGCTCTGGCTGCGCGGGCGCAAAAGCGTCGGCGCCAAGGGCGCGGGGCTGGCAGCCGCCTCAGTTTCTTGCCTGGCGCTCGGCTATCTGTGGTCGCTCTCGTTCCCCCTTAACAAGAACATGTGGACCAGTTCCTTTGTGCTGGTTGCGGCAGGCTATTCGTTGGCCCTGTTCACATTCGCCTTCTGGGCAGTGGAGCTGCAAGGATGGCGCAAGGGCTGGACGTGGGTGTGGCTGCTCTTCGGTTCCAACGCCATTGCCGCCTACATGTTTAGTGAACTCCTGCCGGGTGTGTTGGGAAACATCTTCATCACCGAAGGGGGAAGGCGTTTCTCGCTCGAATCCTGGGTGTTCTTTCACCTCTTCGCGCACATCCCCAACCCAGGTTGGGCTGCGTTTGCCTACTCGTGCAGTTTCTGCGCGGTCTGTTTGATCCCTGTCTGGATCCTTTACCGCAAGAAGATTTTCTTGAAGATCTAGAGCGATGGGCAGACGCGCGGTCCTGGCAAACTTATTTACCAACTCTCAGATAACGCGCATTGGACTTGCGCCGTCTACTGCTTAGTAGGCTTCGCCGCCTGAAAGACGTCGCCTCCCCTGAGGCTTGCTTCATTGAATGTGAGCCCGCATGGCGATGGTAGGCGCGTTGCCTGTTTTCGGAGGTTCGACATGAGCACGATGCAGGATTCCAATTCTGCGTTTGTCCCCGTCCGCTCCGCTATTCCGTGCCGGCGCAGTGCCTGGGATGTCTGGGAACTCGTGGTCGGCTACAGTTTGATCCTGCTCGTGATCTGGACGCCGAGGCCAGAGCAGCGATGGTTTTATTGGAGCGCCATCGTCTGGTTTGCGGTGTCGCTTTACGTCTCGTATCCGGGGCGGAAGGAACTTGGTTTTCATACTGCTGGATTTTGCCGGTCGCTGTGGGTCGTTGGTGTTGCCATGGTGATGGCCGCCGCCGCAATCATGCTGGCGAGCAGTCTTCACACCCTGCATCATCCCAACGGACTCCTACCCTGGGTGATGACCTTCGGCGGGTACGCTGTATGGTCTTTTCTGCAGCAGTTCCTGATGCAGGGCTATTTCTTGCTTCGCCTGGTCCGAGTGCTTCCCCAACCAGACCTGGGCAGCCATCACGGCCGCCACTATCTTTGCGACCGCGCATTTGCCCAACCCGATTCTTACCCCGATCACGCTTATCTGGGGCCTGGTCGCCTGCTTCGTCTTTCTGCGATTCCGCAACATTTTTGCGCTCGGCATGGCGCATGCCATCTTTGGCATCTGCGTCGCCATCACTATCCCAGGGCCGGTGGTTCACAACATGCGTGTAGGGCTTGGCTATCTCCGCTATCGGGCTCCGCTGCGTGTTCACCTGAACCAAAGCGACCATAAGGTGTCAACGGTCGCGTGGGTGACGGCGGACGCGCCCACGCGGTGATCGGCGCGCCACGCTCTGCCATAGAAGATGCCGGCCAGCGCAGCCAGCAGAACATATTGCCAGTTGAAACTCGCGGTCCGCTTGTTCCAGTGTGCTAGCCCAAAAAGTATCGCCGTTGCCACCAGCGCTGCGGTGCGGCCAATGCGCCGCTCCAACAGATTCTGCAGCCATCCGCGAAAATAGAGCTCTTCGGGAATGGCGATAAAAAGAAACGTGAAGACAAAAGCACCCAGCGCGGGCAGGGGAGCAGGCCACGTCGCATGAAAGTGCAAAAAGCCCATGCTCAGCCCAAGAAGGATGGCAATCGGCGCGTAGAAACAAAACTCACGCAGCGCGATGCGGGCGTCACGCAACCTGAGTCGCAGATCGAATCCAACTCCGTTGAGTTGCCGCACAGCGAGAAATCCGAAGATACCCGCATCCAACAGAAGATCTTGCCCAGCCGCAGTCAAACCGGGGGCCATGCCGGCTCCATCCATCGGAGATCGACTGCCAGCCCAGCACGATGAGAACCAGAAAATCGCGCCAATTGCCACTGTTCCGGATCTGCATTGCGAGCCTGGCTCAGCACGACCGCAATCCGACAGGCAAGAGCGCGTAAAGCGCCAGCCATTCCAGCGAAAGATGCCAAAACTATGGGAGACCAGCGCGTAGGGCACACACAAAAGCGCTGGGCTCAGCAGGAGCAATGCGCGCGGAGGTAAGTCGCCAAAGTTGCCAATGTGGGGAAGGAAAGAAAGCCGCGCCCAACATTGGCACCAGGATCAGCAGAGCCGCGATCACGATATCCGGCCGAAAGATAGAGTGCAGACTCATCTGCGGCCTTTTAGCCGTCTGTCGCGGGGGCTTTGACCGGCCGGAAAAGCCACACCAGCAACAGCGTAAACAGCAGGCCGCCGACCGTGAACTTGAGCCCACCGGGGCGTGCGAAGGTGAGAAGAAACCTTCCAGTATCCCGGCTATGACCAGCAGCGGAATAATTCCCGAGACGAGGCGCGTCGCTTCGATGCCGCCCTGGGCGACGGAGTCTTTCCAGCGCAGTGTGCCGGGAAAGAGCATGGAGTAGCCGAGTCGGAACCCTGCTCCGCCCGCGATGAGAATCGAGGGCAGTTCCAGCGCTCCGTGTGGCGCGACAAAACTCCACAACAGAATCGACATGCCATATTGATGGCAGGCCGCGCCGATCACCCCCAGCATCATTCCATTTACATAAAGGTAGAAAAACGTGCCCAGCCCAAAAGCGATGCCGCCGGCAAAGGTCACAAAGCTGACCGAGAGGTTATTGGTCATGATGTGGCTTGAGGCCATAGGCGCTACGCTGACCACCGACTTCGTCCACATCTCGTGGCGCTCCATGGTGGCAATCATGCCCGGTCCCACAAAATGGCGCATGAACTCCGGCCGTGCGCTTGTGAGTACCGCCCCCAGCATTCCCCACGCCACCGACACCAGGAGCGAGGCCGTTACAATGGTAGCTGCCGCTGAAAGATTGCCGGGTACTCGTCGCGCATAAAACGGAAAAGCGTCGCCCAACTCGTCTTCCGCCGGGAATAGATGATATGGTGAGCGCGAGCGAGCAATTGATTCACGTGGTCGGAGTAGGTGCGCGCCGTGGCGTCCTGACGGAGTACCGACAGGTCCGCTGCTACCTGGCGGTAGAGCAGGGCCAACTCCTGCAGTTCAGCGCGCGAGAGCTGCCCAAGGCCAACTTGATCCGATTGCGCAAGCAGGGACGCCAGCCTGTCCCAATGGGGCCGCCGCTTCCGTATCCACTGATTTGAGAGAATGTGCGTCATGGAGCAGAATTCAGACCAGCTTAGCATTGATACACCGGAGCTGGTGGCGATTCAGATGCCGCTGGCCGGCATTGGCAGCCGGTTTATCGCCGTGCTGATCGACACATTGATCTGGGTAGCTGCAATCCTGGTACTGGCGCTGATGTCCTGGCTCCTGGTTCCCGGCATCGCCGCCTTTTCGAAGCTTTCCGCGCAATGGGCGGTGGCCATCTACGTTCTCGTTCTTTTTTGCTCAACTGGGGCTACTTCACCTTGTTTGAGGCGTTCTGGGGTGGGCGCACGCCGGGCAAGCGCGTGGCCAGAATTCGCGTCATCCAGCAATCCGGCCGGCCCATCGGCCTGTTCGAGTCGATGGCTCGCAACTTCATTCGTTACGTTGACCAAATTCCTTTTTTTTATGCGGTCGGCGTGATCGCGATGTTTTCCACCCGGCAGCACCAGAGGCTGGGCGATCTGGCTGCCGGAACTCTCGTCGTTCGCGACCGCGAGCAGGAGACACCCTTGTGGGGCGAATCCGGGACCGCTATGTTTGCCGGGCCGGTCCCCTCGCAGACCCATCCGATTCCAGACTCACACACGGCACTCTCGCTCCCTGCCCTCGGCATCGCGAAACTTTCATCGGCAGATCTTGAAGTTCTTGAGGGGTTTTTTGCCCGCAGGTTGGATCTGCCTCTTGTACCCGAGCAACTCTCGCGCAAAGAATTGCTGCCGCGATCCGAGCCAAATCGGGGCTGGAGCCGCCGTCGGATGCCAGCGTTGAGACATTCCTTGAAGCCACCGCGCGCGAACTACGCGACATCGCCAGGATGCGCTAAAGGCGTTTCCCGGAACCCTCCGACACTCCATTTGAGGCGAAAACCGGTTTGCGCCGCGGGAAAACCGATTTTCCGCGCTCCTACAAAAGCCCCAACTTGGCCGCCGCTGTTCTGTTTCTGGCAAAACTAGGGCTCCTTTCAGGAAAATCGAATTACTTTCCCGAAAATGAGCGTGAGAGGCGAAGGAGTCTCAATTTGTATATGCCCCTATCTAGTTGATTCAAAAGTAGAAAAACGTGTCTGTGGCCGTGAAGCTTCGAGACCCTGGCAATCTTAGGGAAAACACGCTTGACAAGCGTAGACGTTTGGGCCTTTAATGTCTTCCGGCTCAAAGACAGGTACCGCTCGGCTTAAGCTTACTCAAACGTTTGAGTACAGAAATTCCAAAAGGCGTAAACCGCGGAATTTCTTATCCCAAACGGTGGATAAACCAGCACCATCATGTCGCCCTTCCGGCGAAAGTGCAGTACTCCGGAATGGGGATGAGAGCAGACTGGCCGGATCGAGAGGAGCGAGACGGCAAGTGGAACAAAAACCGAAATGCCCCCGCACACCAGCGCGGTTGAAATCGATGCGGTTTTTCCGGTTTTAAGTGTCCCGGAAAAACGAAAGACGCAATCGAGTTCGACCTTAAAGGGAGGGATAGGGTTCATGAAGTGCAACAACCCGATTCAATTCCCGGCTAGACGGGGAAGAAACAGCAATTACGAACCAAAAGCAGCACAACATTTGAAAAGGAAGGTCACATGAGACAGACGAAATACAGGTTCCTCCTGTTGCCGCTGTTCTTCGTGTTGGCATGCGTGGGAGCATTCGCGCAAGCCAACTCTGAAGTCACCGGCATCGTCACCGACCAGACCGGAGCGGTGGTTGCCGGAGCCAAGATCGTACTTGACCGATCCGGCAACAGGCTTTACCAAGATCCACCGTCAGCGGCGAAACCGGCTTGTACGACATTTCCGGTCTCAACCCCGCAAACTACAACATGAAGGTCACCGCGAAGGGCTTCGAAGTCGTTCGCGCAGAACGGCATCGTGGTCAACGTCTCCGCCACCGCCCGCGTGGACATCAAGCTCACCGTCGGCGCCGAGACGCAGACCGTTACGGTCGAAGCTGATGCCCTTGCGGTGCAGGCCGACTCCAACGTGGTCAGCACCCTGATCAGCTCCGAGCAGATCAGCGAAATCGCAACCGAAAACCGCAACTTTGCGGCGCTCGCGGCCCTGGGCCTCGGCGTCAGTTCCGCGCTGCCCGACAGCAACACGCCCACCTCGGTGGCGGCCAACTTCACCATCAGCGTCAACGGACTTCGCCAGAGCCACAACATCTGGCTCATCGACGGTGGCGAAGCCGATGACCGCGGCGGCGCCGGCGGCATGGACATCATGCCTTCACAGGATGCGATCGCCGAGTTCACCATGATGACCTCGAACTATCCTCCGGACTACGGCATCTCCTCGGGCGCCACCATGAGCCTTTCGCTCAAGAGCGGCACGCAGAAGTTCCACGGCGAGGCCTTCGAGTTCAACCGCAATACGGATTACGATGCCAACAACTACTTCAACAAGTACAACGCCAGCACACCAGCCTCGCCAGGTCGTTGAACTACAACATCTATGGCTTCAACATCGGCGGACCGCTATTCATCCCGAAGGTCTACAACAAGAACCAAGACAAGACCTTCTTCTTCTGGAATGAAGAGTGGCGCAAGATCTAACCAGGGCAGCACGCCGAACGTCGTAGGTACCCTCCCGGCAGCGGACATTCCGACAGCAGGGCAGGATCTGACGTACGTTACTCCTCTGTTTGCCAAGACTGGCACAAACAACGGGAAGGGTTACGTCCCGGGCGCGGTTGTACCTTATTCGGGTGCAGCAGCCGTGGCGGCAGGTGTGCAGAACGTCTACTTCGAGCCTTGTCTGCAAGCCGCAGTGACCGATAAGGATGCTTGCCAGGCGAACCTGTTGACGCAGTACAACCTGGTTCCAGGCTCGCCGTGGCCGAACGGCGGCGTTATCCCTCATCAGCTGTTTGACCAGAACGCCGTTCTGTATTTGAACTCGGGCATTCTGCCTAAGCCGAACAGAAGTGATGGCCAGGTCGTTTCAGAAGCGCAAACACCGATCACCGTGCGCGACGACGTCGTTCGTGTCGATCACAAGATCAACGACAAGTGGCAGATTCTCGGCCATTACATGCACGATTCGGTGACGCAGGCGTATGGCGGGCCTGAACTTGGATGGGACTGGTTCAGCTACAACACAGTGACCAGTGTTCTGTCGAACCCTTCCAACAGCGCGGCCCTCAAATTGAGCGGCACCATCAATCCGAACCTGTTGGTTGAAGCCAGCATGAACTACGACGGCAACATTATCAACATCACCAACAGCGCGAACAGCAACACCCCCGCAGGGTGGGGCGTCAACACATTCTTCGATGTCACCAAGGTCCAGGAAGGCAAATCCGTCGGCCAAAAGAGCTTGCCGAGCATGAATGGCTTTGGCAATCCTTACGGCACGGCAGAGCAGATGGGCAACGCACCCTGGCACAATGCGGCTGAAGACTACGAGCCTAAGGTGGACATCTCCTACACCACGGGCAAGCATGCCATGAAGTTCGGCTTCAGCTATAACCGCTACACCAAGAACCAGCAGGTCAACGGCGATACGCAAGGCCAGTTCGCATGGAGCGGCACGTCGTCGGGTCAGTTCACCGGCAACCTCGCATCCTGCGGCACCGCTTCAACAGCCGCCTGCGTGCAGGGCGACGGCCTGATGGATATGCTGCTTGGCATGCCTTCGAGCTACGACCAGCAGGCATCCGCTCCTATCGACCACTACGTTAACCAGACGCCTTCAGTTTATGCGTTGGACAACTGGCACGTGACTCCGCGGTTGACTTTGCAATTGGGCCTCCGCTACGACGCGCTGCCACACGCATGGGAGCGCAACAACCTTCTCGCCAACTTTGACCCGAGCACGTTCCTTACCAGCGCGACTCCCTTTTGGGAATCGAACGGATCGATGCTTTCAACCGGACCAGGCTTCCAGACCTTCACCATCGCCGGTATCGCGGGCCCGTACTACGTGAACGGCATGAGATTTGCTGGAAAAGGCGGGTTCCCGCGCGGACTTGTCAAGAACGACTACGACAGCCTTCAACCTCGCGTTGGATTCTCTGAAGATCTCTTCGGAAACGGGAAGACTGTTCTCCGCGGCGGATTCGGAACCTTCTACGAGCGCATTCAGGGCAACGACATCTACAACGCTGCCACTAACGCACCGTTTGTCAACGATCCCAGTGCATCGTTTGTCAACATGTCCGATCCTCATACGAGCACAACAACCGGCCAGAGCGCTACGACGCCGTTTTTCGCCAGCGGTTTGACCTCTCTCGCCCTCAACTACCGCGCCCCTGCAGTTGCCATGTTCAGCCTCGGCGTACAGCGTGAAATTTCACCCTCAGTAGTCTTGGTTGTTCAATACGTCGGCAACATGGCATGGCATCAATTCGACGAGAACCACGTCAACAACTTCCCGCTGAACACTCCGATGCTAGCTCGGCAAAAAGGCGGCAGCATTAATGCGGCCGATGCCGCAACTCTTGGGCTGAACGCGAGCGGCGCCGGTCAGGGCCCTCAGATCAACAACTCCAACTCCTTCCGCACATACTCCGGATTCGGCAACATTACTGCGCAGGAAACAACCACCAATGGAACGTATAACGGTTTCCAGACGGGCGTTCGCATCCAAAACCGGTGGGGCCTTAGCGGCGAACTCGATTACACGTATTCGCACGAAATCGACATTCAAACCTACGACAACACCTGCTGCTTGAGCAATCCGTGGTATGCGAAGTACGACAAGGGTTCAGGCTTCCTTGATCGGCGCAACATCTTCGGCGGGAATTACATCTACAACCTGCCGTTCTTCACCAAGTCGAGCGGCCTGGTTAAGTCAATTGCAGGCGGCTGGGAACTTGCGGGTACCTTCGCCGACACGTCGGGCGTACCGTTGGCCAATCAGTACGGCGGCAACGATACGATCGGTCTCGGCGGCGGGTACCAGAACCGCATGAATGCCAGCGGCAAAATGAAGTACCCGAAGAAAGTCGGCTCGTGGTTTGACACGTCCGTCCTCTCTGTTCCAACCGCAGCGTGGAATGGCGGACAGAACCAGGGCTTCGGCTCTTCGGGCAAGGACGCCATTGTTGGTCCCGGAGCCGTGAACTTTACGACTTCACTTTACAAGTCGTTTGCGATGACAGAGCGGGCGCACTTTGAGCTTCGCTTTGAGTCCTTCAACACCTTCAACCACACTCGGTTCAACAACGTTGACGTCAAGAATACCGACGGCACCTACGGTCAGGTCACCAATACCCAGGATCCTCGTACCCTCGAGCTGGGCGGCAAGTTCGTCTTCTAACTCAACCCTCCAACCTGGGCGCGGCGGGCAATCCCCGCTGCGCCCTTTTCTTTGCCGTGAACATTGCTCACCCTTAAGCTCCCGAGCGAAAATGAAGCTTGTGGCGTCTGCGCGTCCAACAGAAGTATTGACCGCGAGCGCTGATGTGCTCGCGGGCTGCCGTTGACCATCAGGGAAAGGAAGCACGTGAGGCGGGTTATCCAGTTGGGAATTTGTTTTGGTCTCACGGCGGTCGCATTCGGCTGTTTTGCGCAAACCAAGGCAGTCCCGAATGCAATGCGGCAGTCGGCCTTGTCACTCGAACAACAAGACAACAACACCGACGCCGAATCGGCTTGGCGTGCAATCCTCAAATCGCATCCGGCTGACGCCGAAGCGTACGCACACATCGCCCTGCTTGAGGCCCGCCAGGGACATTACAAAGAAGCGATTCCGTTTTACCGGAAGGCCCTCTCACTCGGCCCACCGATTCCCAGTGTGCGCTTGAACCTCGGGCTGGCGCTCTTCAAGAGCGGGGATCTCAAAGGATCGATTGCAATGTTCAAGCCGCTGCTGGCCACCGTGCCGGCCTCTTCGCCGACGGCACAGCAGCTAAGAACGCTGATTGGCATGGCGCATTACGGACTGTCGCAATATGCCGAAGCCGCGCCCTACCTGAAAGAGGCCGCGGCCAACGACCCGAAGAACGTACCTTTGTTGATGGTCCTTGCCCACAGCTATCTCTGGTCCAAGCAGTATGATTCGGTCCTCGATGTCTATCACCAGATGCTGACGCTTGATCCCGACTCGGCAGAGGCGGACATGCTGGCCGGGGAAGCGCTCGATCAAATGAAAGACAATGGGGGCGCCATAAGAATGTTTCGCGCTGCCATCCAGGCCGATCCAAAGGAACCGGATGTGCACTTCGGATTGGGCTACCTGTTGTGGACTCAGAAACAGTATCCGGAGGCGGCCCAGGAGTTCGAGGCTGAACTCCAAAACGACCCTAACCATGCCCAGTCCATGCTCTACCTGGCCGACGCGGACATTCAGATGAATCAGATCTCAGCCGCCCAACCGCTGCTGGAGCGGGTTCTGCAACTCAATCCCGCGTTGCCCCTTACCTACCTCGATCTGGGAATCGTCGACAGCGAGGCAGGCCGCAATGAAGACGCATTGCGTGAACTCGACAAGGCTGAAAAGCTCATGCCCAACGATGTGAATGTTCATTGGCGGCTGGGACGGCTCTATCGGTCAATGGGGAAGAACGATCTGGCAAAGATTGAATTGAACAAGGCGAGCAACCTGAATAAAGCAGCCGACGATGCACTCTTTGAGAAGATTTCCAACGGGAATGCCCACCCCCCGCCGCGTCAGGAACCGTCAAACGCTCCGGCCGACAAGCCCTAGTTCCTCTGGGCTTGCGGTTCGATCGACCTTTCGCGCGACAGCAACTGCGCGAGAACCTTCTCCGGACACACGTGCCTCACTTCAACTGCATCCAGTTCATCCGCGGTTTCGACGGCCGAGGCAATTGTTATGAAACAATCCAAGCAGCGCGTGTTATATGTGCCATTGTCGTTTTGTGTACGGTTATACATAGTTCTCGCTGGATCTACGTGGTTTTTAGATAGTACCCAGCGACAATCTCTACAGAGCGTGATCAGCATCACCATATGGTGTGAGATCGCGCTTCAAGATCGTCCCCAGCTGTAAAGAATTTACATCTTGACGTTCTGGCTTGCATTCCGGCGAACCTGCCAACAGGGGTTCTGCCCGGCCTGCGGAAAAAGGGAGACCGAGCACGGAACATCCATGGTGCCGAGGTAGTCGAACTCCTGCTTGTTGCCCTTCAAGGGAATCGTCAAATAGCGATCGACCGTGACCTTTGACAGCGGGCCGCCGCGCAACCGGAAGACCGCCCAGTCGCCGAGGAACACAACGACAAATCCCACCACAAGCACCAGCGCGGCCCGAGGCAGCCACCGTCGCAAGAATCTCAAGACGCTTCAGCCTTCCTCAATCAGATTGGATTGTTCCTTCAGCGCAATGCCCGTAAGCTGGCGTCGGCGTGCCTCTGCCAGATAGAACCACAGTTGGGAGGCGGCCTGCACATAGCTCAGCCCCTCCGCACGAATGTTCGAGATGCAATTGCGCTCTGCGTCGGTGCGGCCCAGCCGCGGCTGCCACGTGATATAGGCGCCCAGCGAGTCAGGCGAACTCAGCCCGGGGCGTTCGCCGATCAGCACCACGCAAAGTTGCGCCCCCAAAGCCGCGCCGATCTCGTCTCCGATGGCCACGCGGCCCTGCTCCACAACGCAAATCGGAGCCAGTAGCCAACCTTCCAATCGGGGCAGCAATTCCCGCAGAAGAGCCGACACATGACGCTCAACTGCCAACGCTGAAAGCCCGTCGGCAACAATCAGCGTCAGATCCCACCGCTTCCCTTGGAGGCTTGCCAGCGTTGCACGGCTGGCTTCATCGAGCCGCCGCCCCAGATCGGGCCGCTGCAAATAAGTCGTGCGATCCGGAGTCGCTGAATGCAATCGCAGCGCCGGGCCGGCTATCTCCGAGAGCGTCGCCGCAAGTGTCGCCGCATTCAGTCGCGCATGAACCGCGTCCCGGGCCTGCGCATGTGCCCGCTGAAAATCCAGCAGGTCGCGCGTCTGCTGGCTTACGCCGGTGCGGCCGAGCCCCACGCGGGCCGGCGTCAGCGCCTGCAGTCGCGCCGCCAGCGAGGCAGGAATGATTTCGTTCATGCGGTTAACAGCCTCTCCGGGTGATCGGCTTCCACGGTCAGGCGGTGAAACTCCTCGCCCGCAAGCCATGCTTCGAACTCCGGCGCGGCCGCAACCCCAGCACACGGCGCAAATACAGCGCATCGTGAAAGCTCGTGCTCTGGTAGTTCAGCATCACATCGTCGGCGCCCGGCACGCCCATGATGTAGTTCACTCCCGCCGCGCCCAGCAGAGTCAGCAGCGCGTCCATGTCGTCCTGGTCGGCCTCGGCGTGATTGGTATAGCAAACATCGCAGCCCATCGGCAGCCCCAGCAGCTTGCCGCAGAAATGGTCTTCCAATCCGGCGCGCACAATCTGCTTGCCATCGAAATAAATACTCGGGCCCGATAAATCCAACCACTGTATTGACCAACATAGGTCTGAAATGCCGCGCCACAGCATACGCGCGCGCCTCCAGCGTCTGCTGGTCGACGCCATGATGCGCGTTTGCCGAAAGCGCCGAACCCTGACCCGTCTCGAAGTACATGATGTTCTCGCCGACACGTCCATCCGCGCACACAACGCCCGGTGCAGCGACTGGCCGGCTTGGTGAGCCTCCTCAAGCAGCTCGAGATTTACGCCGAAGCTGCGATTAGCAGCCTCTGTTCCCGCAATCGACTGGAAGATCAGGTCCACCGGTGCACCGGCCTCCAGCGCCGCCATCTGTGTGGTCACATGGGCCAGCACGCAGCTCTGCGCGGGAATCCCAAACCGCTCGCGCAACGTATCCACAAGCCGTAGCAGATCGCGAAGTTCGGCCACGTTATCGCCCGCAGGATTAATGCCGATCACCGCATCGCCCGAACCAAGCAGCAGGCCATCGAGAATCGAGGCCGCAATTCCCATTGCGTCATCGGTGGGGTGGTTCGGCTGCAGCCGCGCGCTCAACCTGCCCGGCAGTCCCACCGTCGTGCGAAAGCGGGTAACCACGCGCATCTTCGCCGCCGCGGCAATCAGGTCTTGCACGCGCATTAGCTTGCTCACCGCGGCTGCCATTTCCGGAGTAATCCTGGTGCGAGGGCGGCTAGCCGTTCGGATGTTGCCTGGTCTGACAACAGCCAGTCCCTCAACTCGCCGACCGTGAACGAGCGCACCGGCGCGAAAGCCTCGACGTCATGCGTGTCTGCAATCAGCCGCGTGACTTCGTCTTCCTCATAGGGCACAATCTCCTCTTCGAGAAACTGCCCGAGCGCCACATCGGCCAGCGCAAACTGCGCCGCCACTCTCTCTTCGGCGGAATCGGCTGCCACCCCCGCCAGCACGTCGCCACTGCGCAAAGGCGTAGCCTTCGCCAGCAATTCGCGCAGGCCGATGAATGTGTGCCTCGTGTTCCCGACGTTGTGGGCAAAGGCCATGCTTTCGCTCTAGCCTATCTGAATCACGCTACCTCGGCGAGGAGATTGTCTAGTCCTTCGCCGTCGCCGCGAACAGGGTGGAGGCGCCGCTTCGGGCATTACCAGCTTTTTGTGCAACAGGCGCGATTAAGCCTGGCCAGGTCGGCCTCCATCCGCCGGTTGTTCCGGAGTGATGCGAGTGCTGTTTCAAAAATTACCGGCTCCAGCATCCTTGAGCGCAAAGATGCGGTAGTGCATCCATTTGCCCTCCCGGCGCGCCGAGACGATGCCCGCCTTGCGAAGATTGGCCAGCTGGCGCGAAATCTTGGGCTGGCTTTGCCTTAGGATCTCGACAAAATGGCACACACAGACCCGCGCCCGGACATCAGGTTCAGAAGGCGCAGTCGTTGTATCGGCCAGCGCCGCAAACAGTGTTGCCAGATCAGCTGGCTTTGGGCCTCGATTCATGGAAATAACTATTATGGTTTGACAAATATGAACTTCGATCATGACATTTGCTATTAAGCGAATGTGAAGATATTTAAATGAAGACGCAGACTCAGGTAAAGGACGAAGTTCAGCAAAAGTATGGCGCCCGCTGCGCGCCAGGTGCGCGATGCTGGCGATGTAGCCTGCTGCAACCCGGCATTCAGTTGTTGCGACCCGATCACTACAAATCTCTATAACGAAGCGGAGAAGAGTGGCCTGCCTGCCAACGCAGTGCTCGCGTCTCTGT
>CAVQZQ010000126.1:0-20204 GCA_963718435.1 uncultured Acidobacteriota bacterium
GCGCACTCCAGAACGATCCGGTGCGAAAAGACGCTGATCTGGAACTGCGCGACTGCCGCGCTATACGCTCCAACTCACTTCTCTGCGCAGGGCTCACCACAAGTTGATGCTTCTTGGGACGTCCACGACGAGGCTCCATACCCCCACCTTAAAACACACAACATATTATTGCAAGCTATTTATGACTCAGGAGACTAGGGTGTTGCGATTCCAACCTTGAACCGTCTCCCGCAACTGTTCTTAGGGACCAAGGTTCCTCGACGCAAAGCCCGCCGCCGATCAGCAGGAAGAAAACCGGAACCAGGATCAGTACATGAATCGTCGACGTAATCATTCCGCCAACGATGGGCGCGGCAATGGGCTTCATCACGTCTGAGCCGATTCCCGATTCCCAGAGGATGGGGGCAAGGCTCAGGATGACCGCTTGTTACCGTCATCAGCTTGGGCCGCAGGCGTTGCACTGCTCCTTCGATGACCGCCTCCTCCAAATCGGCTTCTGTCATCAGCGCGTGTCTGGGCGAGACGGTGCTCGAAGGCTTCATGCAGATAGACGACCATGACCACGCCGGTCTCGACGGCAATGCCGAACAGCGCAATATAGCCGACCCACACGGCGACGCTGAAGTTGAAACCAAGCAGCCATTGCAGCAACAGTCCGCCGGACATGGCATAGAGGGTGGGAAAGATCAGCACCGCGGCTTCGGTGGCGGACTTGAAGACGAGATACAGCAGCAGAAAGATGACGAAGAAGACGATGGGTAGAATGATTTCGAGTCGCTGCTTGGCGCGCATCTCGAACTCGTACTCTCCGGCCCAATGCCATGTGTAGCCGGCCGGCAAGCGCAGTTTCTGATTGCGAGCAACTGTGTCCGCGCGATCTACGAAGCCGCCGTAATCGTTCGTATTCAGATTGAGATAGACATAGCCCGTCAGCGCGCCGTCTTCGTCGCGAATCATGGATGGACCCCGTGAGAAGAAACGCGCGCCACTTCGCTAATGGGAATCTGCTCGCCCGATGGAGTGGGAATGAGCGCCTGCGATAGGGCTTCTGGATGGTCGCGGAAGTCGCGCTGATAGCGAACGGCGATCGGGAAAGCGCTCGCGGCCTTCGACATTTTGCGCAATGTCCGCGCCGCCGATCTCCGAAGTGATGACGCGCTGCACATCGGCCACGGTCAGCCCGTAACGCGCTGCCTCCGGGCGGTTGACATCCACATTCAGATAAAAGCCTTGCGAAACGCGCTCTGCAAAGACGGAGGGTTTCGGGCATGGCGGAAAGAATCTGCTGCATCTGCGCGCCGATATCCTCGAATGCGCGCAAGATCGGGCCCTTGAATCTTGATGCCCACAGCGGTCTTGATGCCGGTCAATTCCATGTCGAGCCGGTTTTCGACGGGCATGGTCCAGGTATTGGTGAGGCCGGGAAACTGAAGCTTCTCATCCATCTCCTGGATCAGCTTTTCGTAGGTCATGCCGGGCCGCCACTGATCGCGCGGCTTGAGCATGATGGTGGTGTCGTACATATCGAGCGGCGCATTGTCAGTGGCACTGTCGGAGCGGCCCACGGTGCCGAAGACCGTAGCGACCTCAGGAAAAGAGCGAATGATGCGGTCCTGCTCCTGCATGAGGGCGGACGCCTGGGTGATGGAGATGCCTGGCAGCGCGCTGGGCATGTAAAGAGAGGAGCCTTCATAGAGCGCGGGCATGAACTGGCTGCCGAGACGGAAGTAAAGCGGAATGGTCACGGCCAGAAACATCAGATTCAGACGATGACGATCTTCCAGTGTCGAGACACCAGCGAAGCACGGGCAGATACATCGCCTGCGTGATGCGCGCGGCTGGATTTTGCGATTCGGGCCGCAGCTTGCCGCGCAGACAAAGCGGCATCAGCGCCGGCACCAGCGTGATGGAGAGCAGCGAAGAAAAGATGAGCGCCAGCGTCTTGGTCCAGGCCAGCGGCCGGAACATGCGGCCTTCCTGCGCTTCCAGCAGAAAGACCGGCAGGAACGAAACCACGATGATGATGAGCGAGTAGAAGAGCGCCGGCCCCACCTGCTGTGCCGCGCCCACCAGGATGCGGCGCCGCTCCTGCTCGGTGCGGCGCATCGGTACGCTCGGCGAGATGCCGATAGCCATTCTCGACCATCACAATGGCCGCATCGATGAGCACGCCGATGGCCAGCGCCAGCCCGCCCAGCGACATGATGTTGGAGCTGACGTGCAGGTAATACATGGGGATGAATGCGGCCAGCACGGCGATGGGTAGCGTCAGGATGGGACGAGCGCGGAGCGGAAGTGAAAGAGAAAGACGATGCTGACGAAGCTGACGATGATGGCTTCAACGATCAGGTCGCGCTTGCAGCGTGTGGATGGATTCGTCGATCAGCCAGGAGCGATCATAGCCGGTGACGATTTCAACGCCCGGCGGCAGCGAGGGCGCGATCTCGCGGAAGCTTGCGCTTTGACGCCATCGATCACGTTGAGCGCGTTCATGCCGTAGCGCATCACGACGATGCCGCCGACGGTTTCGCCCTCGCCCTTGCCAATCGGCCGCGCCGCGCCGCACATCAGGGCCGAATGAAACGGTTCCGAGATCGCGAACCAGCACCGGCGTTCCGTTCTTGGTGGCAACCGGAACATTTTCGAGATCGGAGAGCGAGTCGCAGATAGCCGAGGCCGCGAATCATGTACTCGGCGCCGTTCATTTCGAGCACGTCGCCGCCCACTTCGTTGGTGCTCTGCGCGGACGCGATCGATCACCATCGAAGCGGGGATGCCGTAGGAGAAGCAGCTTGTTGGGATCGAGATTCACCTGGTACTGGCGCACGAATCCGCCGATGCTGGCGACTTCGGCAACGCCCGGAACGGTCTCGAGCTGATAGCGCAGATACCAGTCCTGGAGCGCGCGCAGATCGGCGAGGCTGTGCTTGTGGCTGTGATCGACGATGGCGTATTCATAGACCCAGCCCGCGCCGGTCGCATCGGGACCGATGGCCGGGATGCACGTCCGCCGGCAAGCTTCCCGCGATCTGCTGCAGATATTCGATGACGCGCGAGCGCGCCCAGTAGAGATCGGTGCCGTCTTCGAAAACGACGAAGACATAGGAGTCGCCGAACATGGTCTGGGCGCGCACGTTCTTGACGTTCGGCGCAGCGAGCAGTGCGGTGACGATGGGATAGGTGACCTGGTCCTCGATCACATTGGGCGGCTCGCCCGCCCACTCCGTGTGAATGATGACCTGCACGTCGCTGATGTCGGGCAGCGCGTCGAGCGGAATGCGCTGCAGGGACCACACGCCGGCGACTGACGAGCAGAATTGCCGCCGGTAAAAACGAGGAAAGGATTGCGCGCGCACCATGCAATGATTCGTGCGATCATCACATTCCTCCCGCGGCGTTGACGACTGAGCTGTTTGGTCGCGAGCGTCTGGCCGCTGCGCTGCACGGTGACGGTCACATGCCAGGTGCCTCCCGATCCGAGTTGCAGCGGACCTTCGTACGAGCCCGCTGCCCTTGTCGGCAAGCGTCGGCGACGGCGCGCTGTGCTGCCATGCCCATGGCGGGCATCGCCGGCATAAAGAACGTCGCACGTGACCTGCGCGCCTGTGACGGGCTTGCCGTCGGCGCCTGTGAGCTTGACGCGCACAACATTCGGTGCCCTTTGTGCGGCGGCGAGGGCTCCGTGCTCAAATCGATCTGCATCTGCTCGGCTGTGTTGAGCTGCTCGCCGCTGGCGCTGGCAGCGGCGGAGGAGCAGAACGTTCCCAACTGCGGCTTGAAGCTGCGCCTCTGAATCCACCAGGAAATTCGCGGAGCTGACGATGCGATCGCCGGCCTTGCAGTCCATTCAGGACGACGACGGAATCGTCCATCTGCGGACCGGTTTCGATCTCGCGCGGCTCCAGGTTGCCTTGCCCATGATCGACGAAAGCGATCGCGCGCGGCCCGACTGCAACACTGCCGACGCCGGAATCACGAGTTGCCGTCCCAGCGGAACAGCGATGTTCGACATTGACATACATGCCCGGCTTCAGCGCCACACCGCGGATTGCTGAAGACAAGTCGCACTCGCACGGTGCGCGTCGTCTGGATCGACCTGGGGAAGAATCTGGTCGATGCGCCCGCTGAAACTGCGGCCCGGATAAGCATCGACCGTCACCTGCGCCGGATCGCCCGGCTTCAAACGCCCCACATCGTTTTGAGACACGTTGGCGTAGACCCAGACCGTCGAAAGATCTGCAATCGTGTAGAGCTTCGTTTCCGGCTGCACGTAGGCGTTGGGCAGCGCATTGCGCTCGGTGATGTATCCCGAGGCAGGCGATTCCACCGTGATCTCGCGCTCGCACCTTGCCGCTCTGCTCCAGAGCTGCGATCGTCGCAGCCGGGACATCGAATTGCCGCAGGCGTTCTTCGGCGGCCTGCAACAGCCAGCCGCTTTCCTGCGCGGCCGTTCCGTGCATCCGTGGAGGAGAACGCGCTCTGGTTCTGCTTCGCCAGCAGATATTCCTGCTCGGTGCTCACCAGGTCAGGGCTGTAAATCGTGAAGAGGCGTTGTCCCTTGCGCACGTATTGGTACGTAGCATTCGCAAAGACATTTTGAATCCAACCCGGAAAGCGCGTCTGCACATACGAGAGTCGCTCCTCATCGATGTCCACATTGCCGGGAACAGTGCAGATCATCGTTTACATCTCTTGAATTCCACCGTCAGCGGTGGTGACGCCAATCTCCTGCAGGCGCTGGGGCGATAGCTGCACGGGACCCAGTGCCGACTCGATTGCGCCGGGAGCGTCTTCAGGGACGCGGCCTGGACCGCCGTTGCCGGCCCCCGTGCGACCACCGGGTCCCCGGATCTGCTGACGTCTCTCGGCGGCGGAATGGCTGCGCAGCATGAGTACGTACGCCAGGGCCGCGGCAAGTAAAACGCAAACAGCGACGGATGCCGCAAGGGCAAGCTGATAACGATGCAGCTTCATGGCTTCACCTCCGGGGCGAGCTGTTGTAACTGGTCCATGGAGACGCCTGTAGCGAGCTCGAGATCCGCCAGGCGCATCTCGTAATCGGCACTTGCCTGGATCCAGTCGAGATCAATATCGACGACCGTCATCTGGCTATCGAGAAGATCGAGAAAATCCGTCTTGCCGTTCTCATAGGCGATCACGCTCGACTCCAGCGTGGCTTCGGCTTGTGGCCTCAGTTGATCGTGATACATGTGGGCGAGTCTTTGCGCGCCCCGTGCTTCAACAAGCGTTTCCTTGATTTGGCCGAGCGCGGCATTGCGCATCGCATTCAGTTCCGCATCCTGCTCGGTGACGCGCGCGGTTGATTCCGCGATCTCCGCGTCATGCTTGTGGCGATTCAGCCAGGGCAGGTTCATCGAACCCTCCACCATGTAGGCGTTGCGCATGCTTGTGCCGGGCTGCTGCAGCATATAACCGGCTGAAACGGTGAAGTCAGGAACGTAGGCTTTCTTTGCGAGCGCTTCATCTTTGTGGCTCCGCTCAGCTGCCAATTGAGCCGCAATCAAATCAGGACGGGAATGAAGAGCCAAATCGTCGAGAGCCGACGCGGCGGGCAGTGTAGCCAACGACGCGTACTCTCCATGCACGGAGAGGGGAGCATCCGGATCGCGTGCCAGCAGTGTGTTGAGCCGGGAGCGCGCAAGGTCGGCATCCTGATCGAATTGAATCATGTGTTCGGCGAGCCGCGTGAGCACCACCTGCGCCTTGAGGATGTCCTGTTGCGGCACTTTTCCCACGGTGTACTTGATGCGTGCCACTTCAATGGCCTGACGCGCGATCCCCACGTGCTGATCGTGAATGTGCAGTTCCTCGGTGGAGCGCAACATGTCGTCGAAGGCCTTGCGCACGCGCACCCGGACTTCGAGGCGGGCTTCATCCAGGTTCGCCTTTGCTTCGGCGACATCCGATTCCGCTGCACTCGTGCGCAGTGTGCGTTTGCCCGCGCCTGAAAATGTCTGGCTGATGCTGAACATGTTTTGCGCGGCGTTGTAGTCCCACGGCTTGGTCAGTGGAACTCCCCAGCCGCGATACATCGCCATGGGGTCGTCGAGCGCCCCGGCGGAGGGAACATGCGCCTCTGCGATGGCAACTCGGCGGGCGGCTACCTCGATCTCGGGATTCACTGCGAGGGCGATCCGTTCGACTTCCTCCAGCGCCAGCGCCGGACCGGGATCTTCAGCGTGGTGATGATCTTGAAGCAATAGGCAGCGTTGGCCAAGCCATCGCTCTTTGCCGGTGTCTCCGCGCCCAAAACAACGACGGAAGCGCCGAGCACCGGAACACAAAATAAAGACAATAGGACTTTCATTAAACTCCTCCATGGGAACCACGGCTCGCGTCATGGCCGTGCATCCGGGCCGCCCGCATGCGCACGAAGGCACATACCGGGTCCGGCTCAAACTGCGAAGAAGGAGTTTCAGATTTGAAGTTTGGAATTGCCGCCCGGAGAGGGCTTGGGAGGCGGTGTCTCAAAGGTGATTCCGCTCAAGGAGACATGTGCTTGCCGAGCCGACAGCAGATTCCCTGTTCCCGGCGCAAGTGACAGTTTCTGCGCATGTTTCGGGGAGTAGAGAGGTACTGGAGTGACGGCGTCGTCCTGGCGGGTGATCTTGCAGCACGAGGTGTTCGATGCCGATCCGGGTGCGTCGCAATCGCGCGCCATCGCCCGGCAGCAATCTTTCTGCGTGCGGAGCTGCCTGGCCAGCAGACAGGCGGAGACGGGCAGTGCGGACCAGAGGACCACTACCGCCAGCAACAGCAACGCGCCTTTTCTGACCCAGGACATGGTGTCGCTCCGAACCACTACCGTAAGCATCCGCCCCGCTACGCTCTCCCGGCTGTGATTTAGATCACTCTTTGGGCCCTGAAGATCGCAACTTTGTTCATTAAAGCATGAAATTCGACCCTTTCTGCCTTCTGATTCGACGTTTCGACGCGTTGAAGGGCCCCGACATCAAGGCTTTCGCGAGTCCAGGGTGAAGTAGAACGTTGCCCCTTTTCAACCTCACCTTCCGCCCACACTTCTCCTCCATGGCGGCGAATGATCCGCTGCACAGTGGCCAGTCCAATGCCGGTTCCGGGAAATTCGCTCACAGCGTGCAGCCTTTGGAAGGGCTTGAAGAGACGGTCGGCCATCTGCGGATCGAACCCCGCGCCGTTATCGCGAACGTAGAAGAGCGTCATACCGTTCCTCTGTTCGCAGCCGAATTCTATCTGCGCCGGATCGCGTCGACCGGTGAATTTCCAGGCATTGCGGAGCAGGTTCTGCAGAACGATCTGCATGAGGCCCGGGTCGGCATTCAGGTTGCATCGCGGGTGCACGACCGTCACCACGCGCCTGTCGGGATCGGCCTTGGCGAGAACTTCGAGGATCGAACTGGCCAGGAGGCTCAGGTCAAGGCGGGTCAGGTGCAACGCTGCACTCGTGGAGCGTGAAAGATCAAGCAAATCGTCGATCGTATTCGACATCGTGGTGACGGAGGCGCTCAGCTGGGCCAGCATCGGCGTCTTGCTTTCGGTTGGTTTCTCTCGATCTGTCGCCACAATCAGGTAGCAGACGTTGCTGATGGATTGAAGCGGGCCGCGCAGGTCGTGGGCCACGGTGTACGAGAATGCCTCAAGTTCGCGATTGGCGGTCTGCAATTGGGCGGTGCGCTCTTCGACGCGAAGTTCCAACTCCACTTTGGCTTTCTCGAGGGCGGCGTCTCGCTGCTGAATCTCGGCCAGCATTTCGTTGAAGGCTTCAGTGAGCGATACGAGTTCGCTGTAGCTACGGGTTGGCGTAAATCGGATTCGGTAATCGCGGTAGCGGGAGACAAGGCGCGCCGTTTCAGCAAACGAAACAATAGGTTGCGCCAGCACCCGCCTGAAAATTGCGCCGACGCCCAAAGCCGCCAGCAGGCACAGCAGCAGAATGAAGGCGGCGATCGTGCCGTAGCGAATCGCTTGCGTCCGCATGTCGTGCAGCCGCGCCCAGATATAGACCGTGCCCACGGGCTTACCCTGCATGACAATACGTGAGCCCGTGAGGATATTGAGCCCATCAACCCAGGTGCCCTGCATTGCGCCTTGGGGAATCTCACGTGTCTGAAGAAGTGGAACTCCCTCGCGCATGTACTGGGCGAAAGGAACGCCTGAATTCGTGTAGATGGCGGCGGCAATTACGTTATTCGAATCGGCTAGAGCAGAGAGGGTCGTCTGCGCCGCAGCCGGATCGTTGAAGATGATCGCAGAGGCACTGTTTGCCCCAATAATCTGTGCTTCACCCGAGAGGCTGTTCACGGCAGCCTGGCGGTAGATCAAGAGGTTATATCCGAGGAAGGACACATAGGCCAGGATCAGCGCGATGCCGTTACCAGCAGCTCATCCACGTCAGCATCGAGGCAATGGAGCGTTGGCGGGGGGATTTGCTCATGGCTCAACCTCCCCAATTGCGGTCTTGCTGACATAGATCGCGACCTTCAGAAGTTCGGAGCTCATTGCAAGCCCAGTTCGCTCCGCCGCGGGCAAATTGACGGCGAAGCGAACTCTTCTGTTCTGAAGGAGGAACTGGATCATGCCTCCACGCTCAAGAAACTGAGGGAGGCTGCTGACCGTGAGGATCGGCTTCTTATTGAGGGCGTCGAGATCTCTCTTGAGATAGAGCGTCCTCAGAGAGCCCCAGAAAGACAATCTGGCAGTTATCCGCAGAATCAGGAGACGATAGTCTTCGTGTAACAACCTTGCGGCCCTGTATACGATCGTTTGCAATCAGATCGTCCAGTCTCCTGCCAAAGTTATCCTGGCCCAGAATGCAAATGGAAAATGGTTGAGAAGTCGAGGCAGAATCGGCCGGCCACTGGATGAATTTTCCGAAGTTATAGAGATAAGCCGCTTCCACATCGGCCTCGGATGGCTGTTCCTGGGCACGAGCGGCCGAGACGGAGACGCACACAAGGGAAAGAGCGCATAAGAGAGATCCGATCCGGGATGCGTATCCGGGTCCGAAGCATTGGGACGGGACAGCGGATACTCTTTTGCGCGGGCTGTGCATCGTCGGTTGCTCTACCTGGTCCAGGTAATCTTTGCGTAGACACTTCGTCTGATCAGTACATTCGGTCCCGGATCTATTTCAAACTCCGCATGATGGGGCTGGAAAAGATTCTCCCCCACCACGGAAAAATCGAAGTGGTGAATGCCGCTGAATCCAAGCCGCGCATCCCCGGTGACATAGGAGCGAACCTGCTGTGCCGGCAGGGCGCCGAAATAACGGATGGTCTGGTCAAATTCGAGGTTGTGCGGCAAGTTCACGAGGGAGCGGAGGACTGCCTGGCTATTTGGACTTGAGCCGTGCAGCGAATTAAGCGTCAGAGTGTCTGAAAAACCTGGCTGATCCCCCAGATGAATGTGCAGATAGGAGTATGCCGCCTTGATCTGCCACCACGAAGTAGGCCTCCAGTCCGGGGCAATCTCACCACCGTCTGTATTACCCGAATGCCGTTCAAATACTTGAACTGAATGAGGAGTGCGGTGTCGGGCGGAAACGGAGGAAAAGAGGCAGCGAGCGGCACCCCCGGGCCCTGCGCGATCAGGTCGTGGTACTGGTTGTGAAATCCCGCAAAATCGATATACAGCTTTGAGCCAAGCAACGCACGAAAACCAGCTTCGTAAGCCACCAGTCTTTCCGAGTTGAGATCGTGATTTCCGATTAGTTCTCCGTAGATCAGGGGGTTCGGCAACGCCAGAAAACATCGACCTTGATGTCTTCGTCGACACGGTCGGGGACGCGCACGGCACAAGAACGCCCAGATCGTCGTTCTTTCAGTCGGCGTAATCAGAAGCCGGGCGCTCGGTTGGTACTCAAAGCCGGTGTAGGTATCGTGCTCCAGCTTTGTGCCCAACGAAAGCGAGAGTTTGCCGGGAAGGAGGCGCAGTTCATCCTGGAGGAAGCCGCTGTAGATTTGATCTGTTTGGTCGAGCGGCAAAAAGGCATCCGCCGGCTGCACCTGTTTCACCGAACTGGGACTCAAACGCAAGCCTACCCCGTAGGTGAACTGCTGAAATCGGGTCGGTGGCGTGCGATGCAGAAAGTCCACGTCAAAGGTGTTGCGGGTTTCGCCGAAGTTCGATCCGATGCGATGATCCAAAGCCCAAAATGCTTGAAGATAAATGTCAGAGCCGTTGGAGAAGTCCCTGCGCCAGCGGACCAGCAGGTTACCGCCCAATGCGTCGGTGGGCGCATAGGAAATGAAACTGGCCGGTGGCGAGAAGGTTGAAATCCTTTGTGCATCGCCAAATTTTCCCAGATATGCATCGCCTTGCAGAGTGACCTGATCGTGCGGGTTATTCCAATCGGCGCGGGCACCCACCTGGCCGAGCCGAGACCAGTCATACGCGGGCTGGCCGTCCAGATGGAATTCCGGGGCGCGCTTGAATCCAAACCCATATAAGCGGTAATTCACGCCGCGTGCCCCTCCTCCGTGGCGGAGCGCCCCCGTACCCTCGTCTACGTTTCCCCCGCCGCCCGATGCCAGGTCTCCTCGTGTGTCACGGGACGATTTGGTAATGATGTTGATAATGCCGTTGACCGCGTTCGTGCCCCAGATGGTTCCGCCCGGGCCACGGATCACCTCAATGCGATCGATGTCTTCAAGCATTACATTGTTGATGGTCCAGAGCACGCCCCCAAACAGCGGCGTGTAGACGCTCCTTCCGTCAATGAGCACCAGAACGTATTTTGAAAACTGGTCTCCAAATCCGCGGATGCCAACCGCCCAATTCCGCGCCCCATTGACACGTTCGACGTTTACGCCTGGAACGAGACGGAGGGCATCGGCAACGTTGGTCACGCCGGACCGGCGGATGTCCTCCTGGGTAAGGACATAGACTGCCGCAGGTGTCTTCCAAACCTCCTCCGGCTCTTTAGAAACTGTGGTAACTTCAACGTTTCCAAGCTGTTCCAGTGAAAGGGTCTTCAACTTCTCCTGGGAGACAGGGGAATTGGCAGTACCCGAGAGCAGACCGGCGCATGAGCAAAGCACCGTATAAAGGACAAAGCTTTCCACGATCCGTTGAATAACGGCCAGTGCACGAACCATTTCGGGTGCTCCGGAATTTGCGAGGACGGGGAACTTTAAGTCTGCAAAGTTTAGATGTTGAATCACTTATATCGGTTGCCGCGCACTAGATATACCTAAAGGGGGCTTCTGAACCAGTTCGTGAAGCGCCAAAAGCAGCTTTTCGGGGTTCCCCTTGCGTACGAATCCCTGGACAAGGGCGCCGTGTCGGCGGGTGGATCGTACATATCGGACAAAATCAGAATTGGGGCAGACGGGTAGCGCGCTTCACGCGCCGCACTGCGCTGTATGCAGACAGGTTGGGGCCAAGCCGATAGTCTACAAGCGCCGCGTGCACCGGAACCCCATCCGGGAAGTCCATCCCTGCATACGAGACGGACCGGCAGCCCCGTAAAGCCTGCGTTTTCCAGGATCATTCCATAAAGTTGCAGGTGTAATGGGTCGTCATCCACGATCAGGATTGTTGCTTTTGAATCCATGCGATCATCCTTGGAAACCTGAGCGATGAAATGGGCCGCTCGTGATTATGCCATCCGTTTTTATTGAACACAAGACGGAATATTTAGCTTCGGTACAAGGCCAAGTTTTTGGATCGGAATTTGCATCAGGCTGACTCGAATACATTTATAGACGGGGCCCGCGCGAGAAAGGCGAAGCAGGTGACGACTCGAACTTTGGCCCTCCTGTTGCCCAGGATGGACCGTTCTGTCTGTTGCTGGATTGTCCTATTTACCAGACCCTACACGGTTTCGGGTTGACCATCGGGGCCATCTTTTTGCAGCGAAGCTCTTGGCGAACTCCGGCAGGTCCTGAGCACGGTGTTGGCGCGGTACTCGTCGGGTGCGTGCGGATCGGTCTGCGCCTGCGTGCGCAACTGCTCGGGACGCGTTTGGGTGCACCACTGCTGCGCATAGGCAACCCAGAAGCGCTGGTCGGGCGTGTAGCCATCGATCTTTGGCGTCCATGTCGAGGTGCTCGGCTTCGCGTCTTGTCCTGCCACGCCAGCCATGCCAGCCACAACCCGCCCAGGTCGGCCAGGTTTTCGCCCAGGGTGAGCTTGCCATTGAGGTGAACGCCGGGAACGGCTTCGATGGCGTCATACTGCTTGACCATGCACTCGGCGCGGTCGTTGAACTTTTGCTCGTCGTCCTTGGTCCACCAATCCTTCAGGTTGCCGTCTTTGTCGAACTGGCGGCCTTCGTCGTCGAAGCCGTGGGTCAGCTCGTGGCCGATGGTGGAGCCCATGTCGCCGTAGTTGGCCGCATCGTCTTCCTTGTCGCTGAAGAAGGGCGGCTGAAAGTAGCCGGCGGGGAAGTTCACATTGTTCTGCTGCGGATCGTAGTAGGCGTTGACGGTGGGCGGCGACATATACCATTCGCCTTTGTCGACGGGCTTGCCGATTTTGGCCAGGTCGCGCGCGAAGTCGAACTCGCGCACACGCTCCTGGTTGCCCAACGTATCGCCGCGCACGATTTCCAGCTTGGAATAGTCGCGCCATTTGTCGGGATAGCCGATTTTGTTCATCACCGCGTGCAGTTTTTCTTTGGCCTTGGCTTTGGTTTCGGGGCTCATCCAGTCGAGTGAATCGATGTCCTTGTCCATGGCCTGTTCGATGGCCAGGTCATTCGAGCGCGCGCTGCTTTTCTCCCGGCGGGAAGTATTTGGCGACGTAGACCTGGCCGAGAGCTTCGCCCATCTCGCGATCGATGCGGCTGGTGCAGCGCTTCCAGCGTTCCTGCTGCTTTTCGGCGCCGTTGAGAGTGTGCGCGTAGAAGTTCCAGACTCTTGTTTCGAAAGCCTCGGGCATGCTGGTGCCCGCGAAAGCGTGCAGCAGGTGCCAGCGCAGGTAAGTCTTGATCTGGTCGAGAGGGGTGTCGGCCAGATGGCATTGAACTCCGCAAAAAACTCGGGCTCGAGCGTCATTCATCTTGCCAGCGGCGGGTGCCCGAGCGACGGCCGACATACTCCGGCAGGGAAAAGTGGGTCAATTGCTTCGCAAAACTTGCGACATCGGTGGGATGGTTCAGATTTTGCGGGTCGCGCTGCTGGGTAACGGTGAGCGATGCCTTGGCCAGCGTTGTTTCATAGCCCAGAACAGAGTCGGCATCATTCGCGGCCTGCGCGTCTCGGGCTCGCCGGCGAGCACAAACATTTTCTGCACATGATCCACGTACTGTTTGCGTTGCTCGACTGATTTGGCGTCGGTGCGCGTGTAATAGTCGCGCTCCGGCAGGCCCAGGCCGCCCGCGTCGTAGAAAGAGATGACGGAATTGCATCCGCAAAGTCCTGGTTGGAACCCATGCCGAAGAATGCATTCACGCCAATGCTGTGCAGGTGAGCGAGCAACGCCGGCAACTCCGCAACGGAATGCAGTCGCGTGCAATGCGGTCGAGCTCCGGCTGGAGCGGGGCAATGCCGAGCTTGTCGATGGTCGCCGTGTCCATGCAACTGGCATACTCGTCGCCGATCTTCTGCTCATTGGCAGTGCGGGTGGGCGCCGGGATTGCCGATTGTTCAAGAATCTGCTTCAGGTAAAGGCGGTTCTGCTCGCGGAGCTCGGTAAAACGGCCGTACGAAATTTGATCGGGAGGCAGAGGATTTCGTTTGAACCACTGATTGCAACTGTATCGGTAGAAGTTTTCGCAGGGGTCCATCGTCTTGTCGATCAGCGATGGATCGAAGACCCGCAGCTTCGGACCACTGGCTTCGGCTTCAGTCGCTGACCCTATCGGGGTCTGTGCAGGAGCACGAGCGACACCCATAATTGCAATCAGCACGAGAACCCGAGAGGAGGAGGCAGGAGAGCGGAACATGGCGACACTCTAGCAGATTTGCAGCCGATCGGTCCTGCCGGAGCGGCACCAGGGGTGGCCATTACAATGAGAGATCGGGGCGAGTTTCCCGCAAGGAGCAATGCGAGTGGCGCAGCGCACTTTCAGCATCATCAAGCCAGACGCGGTCCGCAAGGGCTACACCGGGGCCATCCTGACCGAAATCGACAAGGCCGGCTTCCAGATCGTGGCCATCAAGAAAGCATCCATCTCAAAGGAGCAGGCCAAAGGCTTCTACCATGTTCACGCCGAACGGCCGTTTTTCAACGACCTCACCACGTTCATGTCGTCGGGGCCGTTGTTCCTGATGGTACTGGAGAAAGACAATGCGATTCTCGACCTGCGCACCCTGATGGGCGCCACAAATCCTGCTAACGCTGAAGATGGAACCATTCGCAGAAAGTTCGCAGGGTCCATCCAGGAGAACGCAATTCACGGCTCGGATGCCGAAGATACTGCGGCTTTCGAGATTGGCTATTGGTTCGCGGGGTACGAACTGGTTTAGGAGCAAGCCGCAGTCAGCTCAGCCGAAGAGAGAATCGATCTTCTGCCGGAGTGAGGCGATTTCCGCGCGCAGCTCATTTACCGTCGCTTCCAACTGTGCGATGCGCTGTTCCTGCTGCAGCCCATCCTCCGGGCCTGTTGCTGCAGCAGCGGGAACAGGCAGGGTCTCCACCGCTCCTGAAAGCAGATGTGCGTAACGGGATTCCTTCGTGCCCGGTTGGCGCGGGAGGAGAGCCACCAGGGGCGGCTCGCGCTCCATCAGCTTTTGCAATCCGGCAAGCACGTCGGTGATTTCATCAAAGCGGTGCAGGCGCTCGGTGCGACCGCGCAACTCGCCCGGCGTCTGCGGTCCGCGCAGAAGCAATACGCAAAGCAGGGCCGCCTCAGCGCGGCTGAAGTTGAAGGCCTCGCCCAGCCAGTGCTCGTATTTGCTGACACGTCCATCGGCGCTGCGCGCGCGACCGGCCAGCCCCTGATTTTCAAGGCCATGCAGTGCCTGGCGAACGTCGTCTTCGTCCAGGTCCATCACCGGCTCGCGATTCGAGCGCTGGTTGCAGGCATTCTCAATGCGTTCAGCGACAGCGGATAGTAATCCGGCGTGGTCACTTCCTTTTCGACGAGGGCCCCAAGAACGCGAGCTTGAGCAGCGGTAAGCAATATCTGCGCGGATGGCATACGGTTATTTTCCCATTGTCCCGGTCGGCTGGTGACGGATTCAGTTCACCCAAAGAGTTTGATCTTTCCTACAGAATGGACGCTTTGATAGGCTCTTGCCAGTCGAACGAGGACTCTTATCCCGAATCGGTTCCAAGACTTCCGTCTATTTGCCCTGGTTGATCGGCCTTTTCGCGAGTGGCTGCATTGGTTTGCAAAACGCCAATCCGCGATTGGAGCGTCACATATGACGAATCCTTGGGTGGCTCGGCTTGAATTGAAGTGTGCCCTCACGCTCCTCGTTCTTGTCGGAGGCGGGCTCACGAGCACGGTCGCGCGGCCGCAGAGCCCGAAGGTGGCTTCGCCGGCTCAAACCGGAGAAATCTTGGCGGGACACGCGGTTCCGGGGGACGACGGGGTGACTCAATCTGTAAACGATCTGCCCGATGGTCCGGATGTGGCGATGGCACCAACAGGGAGATCTCCTGCCGTCTCCAGTTCGCTTGATGGCGACCTGAGATTCTTGGCTCCGGCCGCCGGATCGACGGCCCTTGGCGTAACGTCTCGCGACGCGGAACGCATTCCCTTGAGCGAATGCCCCAATGACGCCACGCACGCCAAAGAGTGCCGCGTCCACTGGCACCAGTTGATCATCACCGCGTCTATCTTCAACGCCTTCCAAAACGCGGGAAATCTCTACACCGGTTACTGGTACCGCAACGAGACGACAACGGGGTCCTGGTTCCAGCGCTGGTTCGACAGCGACCTCGGATGGCGCTGGGGCCAGTGGAGCGATGGAAATCCCTTTCTTGATGACTACATCGCGCACCCGCTGATGGGCAGCATTACGGATTACATGTGGATACAGAATGATCCCAAGGGCATGACCGTGGACTTCGGCAACAATCGCATGTATTGGCACAGCCGTCTGCGCGCATTGCTCTTTTCCACGGCCTACAGCATGGAATGGAAGTTCGGCCCATTTGGAGAAGCCGGTGTCGGGCACAATGGCGATCACACCACCGATATCGTGCAGGGGATCAAACAAAACGACACCGGAGACGTGGAGTTGGTGACAACGCCCATCGGAGGACTTGGCTGGAATATTGCTGAAGATGTGGTGGACAAATACGTGGTTCAGAAGATTGAGGCACGTCCGCGAGGGACCATCACCTTGCTGTTCGTCAGCTTTCTTACGCCATCGCGTGCCACGGCCAATATCTTCCGCTTCCGTCCGCCATGGTACCGTGACGGCCGGCAGGTCAAGTCCACCGACTTCTTCAGCGAACCACCGGGCCTAGAGGATGAGGCCGAATCGCAGCCTGCACCTGGGTCCGGGGAGGCAGCTTCGCCCGGCGCCGGAGAAGCTGGGTTCGTGCGCCCGGTGCGCACTGCCGCCGAGTTGCCGGAATGGCCTCACTACGGCGGGGTTCACGAGTTTGGCGCATGGTGGGGATTGTCGCTGATGAGCGGCCACATCTGGGGATACGCCAAGGACATTAAGTACATGCCCGTCGACGTGACCTATTCCTACTTGCTCCATCAAGGCACAAACTGGAGCTTCCGCTACGCGCCGGAACTGACGGCTCTTGCGATGCTCGATCAGCCGAATCCGGTGCCCCATCCGCCCACGGATTTTGATGAGAACCTGCGCCAGAGAATCTATGGCAGCGGCATCAGCCCCGTCGGCTTTCGCACCTCGTTTTATCCCGACAACCGAGTGCAGCCGTTTCTTTCAACGGACGGCGGCATCCTTTACTTTGCCAAGCGCGTTCTTTCGCCGCAGGGATCGCAATTCATGTACACCATTGATTTCGGCGGCGGTCTGACGTTTTTCCGCAAACGGCGGCAGACGGTCTCCATCGGCTATCGGTATCAGCATCTGTCCAACGCAAACATCAGCCTGCACAATCCTGGCACCGACGCCAATACGTTCTACGTCGCGGTTTCACGCTTCAGAAGCCGCGGTTATCGCTAGGAAGATCGCGCATTTTCTTCGTTGCGGAATCAACTCGTCCACGGCCCGGCAAACTTACAGTGCGTCTTCCGGCTGCGGCCCGCGGTTGCGCGTCAGCAGAAAATACACCACCGGTGTGACCACCAGGCTAAGCACCATGGAGACGGCCAGTCCGCCGATTACGGCGATAGCAAGCGGTTGCAGCATCTGAGAGCCCGCTCCCAGAGCGAAGGCCAGCGGCAGCATGCCGCAGACGGCCGCGATGGCGGTCATCATGATCGGCCGCAAACGGCGCTGGGCCGCGTGGATCATGGCGTCTGCAGCCGACACTCCCTCGGAGCGAAACTTTTCATCGGCATCGAGCAACAGAATGCCATTCTTGGCGACGATTCCAATTACCATGATCAGGCCCATAAACGAAGCCACGTTGAACGTGGTATGGGTCACCAGCAAGGCCAGGATAACGCCCGAGATGGATAGTACTGAAGAAGTGAGAATGGCGATGGGTGCCGGAAAGTTACGAAACTCGGTGAGCAATACGCCGAAGACCAGCGTCAGCGCCAGCAGCAGCACCCGCAGCAAATCGCGAAATGACTTCTGCTGTTCTTCATAAGTGCCGCCATATTCGACGCGCACCGAGGGGGGCAGATGCAGGCCGGCAACAGTCTGGCGAACGCTGTTCATCGCGGTGCCGAGGTCCGAGCCTTCTAGCCGGCCGGTCACGATGACGAGGCGTTGCAGATTTTCACGCCGGATCTCATTCTGCGGGGGCAGCTCTTCGACGGTTGACAGTGAGCCCAGCGTGGCCGTGTGCCCCAAACTGCTGTTGAAGACAGTGTTCTGGATCGCGTCGAGCGAATCACGGTTCTCGTCGCTAAGGCGTATGCGAATGGTGTACGGTCTTCCGTTTGCGATGAGCGGATCGTTGGCAGGCAGACCATCCAGGATGGCGGTGGCGTCTTGTGACACCTCAGTAGGCGTGAACCCCAGCCTGCCGCGACCACTGGATTCACTTGGAAATTTGTCGCCGGCCCGCTGATCGTGTTCTCGATTCCGTCCTGAACATCCACCACGCCTCGTATCTTTCCAATCGCATCGCCGACCCGCGGGCCGAGCTGATTCAGCATGGTTGGATCGTCGGAGAAGATCTTGATCTGAATCGGCTCCGGCGCATTGGAAAGGTCGCCAATCATGTCCTGCAGCACCTGCGTGAACTCGATGTCCAGCTCCGGCTCGCTGGTCCGGATGCGGGTTCGCACGTCTTCCATTACGTCATCGATGCCGCGGCTACGCTTGGCTTTCAGCTTCACCGTGAAGTCGCCGGTATTGGCTTCAGTCACGGCGGCCAAGCCCATTTGCAATCCGGTGCGACGCGAGGTGCTCTCCACTTCGGGGGTGGCATGAAGAATACGATCCACGTGTTCCAGCACGCGATTTGTCTCTTCGAGAGAACTGCCCGCGGGCATGATGTAGTCAAGGATGAAGCCGCCCTCGTCCATCTCCGGCAGGAGATCGGAGCCGAGAGCCTTATATCCGATGAATGTGGCCACCACGAGCAGAAGACATGCGCCGCCAAGCCAGAGCGGCTTGGCCAGCGACCAGTCCAGGACCTGCCGGTGGACGTGGAGAACGCGCGTGAGAAAGCGGCCCGCGGCGTGAGCGCCCTCGCCCTCCTTCTTGTCACGATCGCGCAACAGGACGAGACTCAGGCCCGGTGTCCAGGTAAGCGCCAGCACCAGCGATGTGAGAAGAGCGGAAGCCATGGTAATGGCCAGCGCGCGAAAAAAGCTGCCGGTAACACCGCTGACCGCGATCAGCGGCAAAAAGACAACAACGGGCGTAATCGTCGATCCGACAAGGGGCTTGGTGATTTCTCCGAGCGCCTTGCGCACGGCACTCGGCGCGCGGCTCGCCGGAGTCGCGATGCAGCACGATGTTTTCCACTACGACGATAGCGTCGTCGATCACAAGACCGATGGCAGCGGCGAGGCCGCCGAGCGTCATCAGGTTGAAGCTCTGCCCGATCATCCACAGCACCAGCACCGTGACGGCGATGGTGACCGGAATGACAAGTCCCGCAACAAGCGATGTAGACCAGTCGCGAAGGAAAAGAAAAAGAACGATGCAGGCCAGGATGAGCCCGATGAAGATCGCATCGCGTACGCTGGCAATGGCGTCGCGCACCAGTTGCGACTGGTCGTAGAAGGGCTGCAGAGTCACGCCCTGTGGTAGCTTCTGGCGAAGCTGGCCCACTTCGGCGGCTACTGCATCGGCCACTGCAACTGTATTGCTCGACGGCTGCCGCGCAATATTCAGTAACACCGCCTCTTTTCCGTTAGCGGTCACTGTGGTGTAGACGGGCATCGTGGTCGACTCCACGGTGGCCACATCGACAACGCGCACCGGAGCGCCGGCCGGCGTGGTCTTCACTACCAACTGCCTCAGTTCATCGGCATCGTGCACCTGCGCGCCGACCAAGCCCAGAACCAACTGGTGATGCGCCTGGTAAAGGCCAGGAGACTCCACAATATTCGAGGCCTGAATAGCGTTCACCAAGTCCGAGATGGTGACGCCGGAAGCGGACAGCAGCGCGAGGTTCGGGGTGACGTGGAATTCTGGGATCTTGCCACCTTGCACCGTCACAGTGCTCACGCCCGGAACACGATTCAGCGGAGGCTTCAGGTCGTAGGTCGCGAGCTCCCATAATTTGCGTCTGGGGCACGTTGTCGAGACAAGGCTGTAGCCGAGAATCGGAAACGTGGCGAATGTAAGCCGGTTGGTCGTGATGCGGGCGGTGGAGGGCAGCGTCTGTTCCACTTTGCGAGCGCGGCGTCCGTCAGCTGCAGAGACCGGTACATATCCACGTTCCAGTCGAAGAAGAGGCTCACCTCTGCCGAGCCGCGGCTGGTGGTGGAGCGCACGGTCACAAGTCCCGGCACGGAATTCACCGCGTCTTCAATGGGCTTGGTGATCGTCACCTCCATCTGCTCCACCGGCATCACGCCGTTGTCCACGCCAATCACGACGCGCGGAAAATTCGTATCGGGGAAGACGGAGATGGGCACCTGAAAAGCAAGGTATGTGCCGGCAATGGTGAAGACCGCCGCGAAGAAAAAAACAGTGCGCGTGGAGCGAGCCAGCCAGAAGGGCTTTTCAACGGCTGTCATGTCGGACTGTGTGGTG
>CAVQZQ010000127.1:0-20314 GCA_963718435.1 uncultured Acidobacteriota bacterium
TCTGTCGAAGCCGCGACTCCGGCAATCTCTTCCACCTTGCCGGCACCAACCAGCGTGGCTGGGTCAGGCTTGGCGCGCCGCTGCATCAGCTCGGCCGCAACTGTACCTCCGGCGCTCGATACCAGTTCGCGAAATTCGGCAAGAGATTCTTCCGCGTCCAGACCTGGCGCAGCATTGAGCGCGGTGTACGTTAGTGCACGATGAGACGAAGTGGTCGGTTCGAGGGCCGGTTCGTGGCCTTCGTCTGAACCTATCGCTGCTAGGCGCGCGCCTTCACGACCTGCGCGCGTTCTGCGTGCGGAAGCTCCGAGGTCTACCCCAACAAGGACCGCGCGTTCCAACCCGCCACTCACGCGACGAGCATCCCCCGCCGCGGACGCCGGCCGGCCGCCATCGTCGCCTTCAGCTACTGCCAATTGAAAACGCTCCCCGCGTGCTATCGCTGTTCCGCAGTCGCCGTTGCCGGCGTCGGTGACGGAACTGCGGACGGCCCCAGTCCGGAAGTCGCCAAGCCTGGGCGATGCTCGGTATGCATCACGCTTCGATTGCTCACCACGGTCGAAATCGCATGCTTGAAGATCAACTGCTCCTGGCTGTTGTTTTCCAGGAGGACCGAGTACTTGTCGAAGGAGCGGATCTTTCCGGTGAGCTTGACGCCGCTGACCAGATAAATCGTGATGGGCGTTTTGTCCTTGCGGACCGTATTCAGGAATGTGTCCTGAATGTTTTGTGCCGGCTTGTTTTCCATATGCCGATCTCCTGCTTTCCTGTTCCGGGTGACTTTGGTGCCACCTGCCTGCTCTTGCGTTTGGATACAATTCAGCGGGGACGGTGCCGGAAGCCCCGGAGCCGTCAATTCCCGCAATGAGACCACAGTATAGAGAATCGCTGGCTTTTTCAACTCCTCCGCGACTAACTACATCTTCGAAACCCTTCCATTTGCTAAAGGTTCTGGTCGTTTCCAACAAGTTCCCCACAATAAGATGCTTCTTTCTGGCGGCTGATACCATTGTCAGGTGCAAAAGCCCGCCGACCCGCCTGTGCATACGGCTACAAAAAACCAGCCCGTACCCATGCTGGATCTGAAGCGCCAGTACGAGCCCCTCCACCAGGAGTTGCTGAATGCCCTCGGGCATGTACTGCAGACGCAGCAGTTTATCCTTGGTGAGCCGGTAGCCGAATTCGAGCGAAAGGCAGCCTCGGAATTGGGGGTTGCTCACGCCATCGGCTGCTCATCGGGAACGGACGCTCTATGGTTGGCCCTGGCTGCCGCCCGAATCGGCCCAGGCGATGCTGTCGTCACTACCCCCTTCAGCTTCTTCGCCTCCGTCAGCGCCATTCTTCGCGCCGGAGCCACTCCCGTCCTCGCCGACATTGAGCCCGCAACCTTCAATCTCGACCCAAAAGCCGTGGAAGCTGTCCTGAATGCCCCTCAGACCATACCGATCCGCGCCATCCTCCCCGTCCATCTCTACGGCCAATGCGCTGATTGGACTGCCTTTGCCCGTCTCGGAGAAGCGTTCCGACTAAAGATCATTGAAGACGCCGCCCAAGCCTGGGGCGCTGAATGGAATGGGGTTAGGGCCGGAGCCTTAGGGGACGCCGCCGCCTTCAGCTTCTATCCCACCAAGAACCTCAGCGCCGCCGGCGACGCCGGCATGGTCACCACAAATTCCGCCGATCTGGCCGAGCGCGCCCGCATGCTCCGCCAGCACGGCATGCGCCGCCGCTACTACCACGACGAAACAGGCTGGAACACGCGCCTCGACGGCTTCCAGGGTGCCATCCTCCAGGTCAAGCTCAAATACATCGCAGGCTGGGTCGAGGCCCGCCACACGGTTGCCGAGCGCTACCGTGCTCTGTTTCACGCCGCCGGAGTCGCCGAATCCGGACCGTTTCCCTGCCATGGAGTCGTCCTGCCTCAAGAAGTTCCGGGCAGCAAGCACGCCTGGCATCAGTACGTCATCCGTACTGCTCGCCGCGATGCCCTGCGCGAGTTCCTCATCAGCCGCCAAATAGGCTGCGAAATCTTCTATCCCATCCCGCTCCACTTGCAAAAGGCGTTGACGAGCCTCGGTTACACCGAAGGCAGATTCCCTCAAGCCGAGCGCGCCGCCCGAGAAGTCCTCGCCCTACCAATCTTTCCCGAGATACGCGAAGACGAGCAGCAGACGGTGGTCAATGCCGTCGCCGAGTTTCTGAGCTAAACCAGTGGTCTTTGCAGGATTCGCAGAATGTCGGCCGTGCAATCGATAACGTAAAATCGCCCATAGCATATGAAATGTCCGTATTGCGGCTTCGGGCAGGACCGCGTCGTCGACTCGCGCGAGAGCAAAGAGGCTGACTCGATCCGTCGCCGCCGCGAGTGCGAGAGCTGCAATCGCCGCTTCACCACCTACGAGCGCATCGACGAAATTCCCTACATGGTGGTGAAAAAGGACGGCCGCCGAGAGCGCTTCGATCGGCAGAAAGTGTTGAGCGGTCTGCTCCGCGCCTGCGAAAAGCGTCCCGTCCCTTCCAGCAAACTCGAAGCCATCGTCGACGCTACCGAAACATTCTGATGGAAGCCCCGGAGCGCGAACGCAGCACCAACGAGGTCGGCGAGCTGATCATGGAACACCTCAAGGGCCTCGACACCGTGGCCTACATTCGATTCGCCAGTGTTATCGGGACTTCAAGGATGTCCGCGAGTTCAAGGAAGAGTTGGAAGGGCTTCTCGACAGCCACAGGATGACAAAGGCCAAGAAGTAACCGGGAAAGGGCCAGTTAGCGTTGTTAATTTGAATTTCCAGCAATCTCTTCCGCCTGCGCATCGCAGCCGATGACGAGTTACCTCACTACTCCTAAACCATAAGGAAAGAAAGAATGTCAGAGATCAAAACCCACAACGTCACTCTGATTCCCGGCGACGGCATCGGCCCCGAAGTCACCCAGGCAGTCGTCCGCATCCTCGAAGCCACCGGCGTAAGTGGGAGTGGGAACGCTTCGCCGCCGGCGCCGAGGCCTTCGAAATTTCGGGGAATACATCCCCGCCGCGCTCTACGAATCCATCGAGCGCAACAAGGTCGCGCTCAAAGGTCCGGTCACGACTCCCATTGGCGGCGGATTCAAGAGCATCAACGTCACGCTGCGCAAGAAGTTCGATCTCTTCGCCAACTTCCGGCCCATCCACAATCTTCCCGGACTGGCCACGCATTGGCCCGGCGTGGACCTGATCATCGTCCGCGAAAACACCGAGGGCGAGTACGTCGGGCCTGGAGCACGAAGTCGTTCCCGGCGTGGTCGAAAGCCATCAAGGTGATCACCGAAAAAGGCTCCACGCGCATCGCCAAATTCGCCTTCGATTACGCGCGCAAGCACGGCCGCAAGAAGATCCACTCCATCCACAAGGCCAACATCATGAAGCTGTCCGATGGCCTGTTCCTGCGCTGCGCCCGCAAGGTAGCCGAAGGATTTCCCGAAATCTTCTACGGCGAGCACATCATCGACAACACCTGCATGCAGCTCGTAATGAATCCTTACCAATACGACACGCTGCTGCTCGAAAATCTCTACGGCGATATCGTCAGCGACCTCTGCGCGGGCCTCGTCGGAGGCCTCGGCCTCGTTCCCGGAGCCAACCTCGGCCACGAATGCGCCATCTTCGAAGCCGTGCACGGCTCGGCTCCTGACATAGCCGGAAAAGATATCGCCAACCCCACGGCTCTCCTGCAGTCCGCCATTCTCATGCTGCGCCATCTCGATGAAGATGCCGCGGCTGATCGAGTCCAGAAGGCGCTCGAGAAGGTGTACTCTGACCGCAAAACGCTGACTCGTGATGTCGGTGGCGCAGCGGGAACCAGCCAGTTCGCCGACGCCGTGCTGGCCGCCATGGGGTAATTCGCGAACTGGCCATCACCGCCATTCGTTCATACTGACGGATTCCGCACCGATAGTCTGAACCCAGATTCACCTTACGAACCGGCGGCCGTTTCCCGCCGAACAACCGCACTCATTTTGCAGCCGAGAACCCATCCTCCTGTACACTGGAGAGTTCAAGACCATGCAAACAAGACATCCAATTGGCATCCTCGGCGCGACCGGAATGGTCGGCCAGCGCTTCATTCAACTGCTTGAGAACCACCCCTGGTTCCAGGTCACGTGGCTCGCTGCCAGCGACCGCTCCAGCGGCAAGCCGTATGGCGAAGCCGCCAAATGGCGTCTCGACACGCCGCTGCCCGAGCGCATCGCCCGCATGACCGTCGCGCCTGCCGACCCCGATGGGCGCCCAAAGTTATTTTTGCCGCTCTCGATGCCGGCATCGCGCGCGAGCTGGAGCCGCGATTCGCCAACGCCGGATGCGCCGTCGTCTCCAACTCCAGCGCCTACCGCATGGCGCCCAACGTGCCCCTCGTGATTCCCGAGATCAATGCCGAGCACCTGCACCTGATCGAGGAGCAGCCTTCGCGCCGCGATTCGGGCGGCTACATGGTCACCAATCCCAACTGCTCCACGATCGGCCTCGTCATGGCGCTCAAGCCCATCGAGCAGCGCTTTGGGATCGAGCAGATCTTCGTGACTACCATGCAAGCCGTTTCCGGCGCAGGCTACCCGGGCGTGCCGTCCATGGATATCCTCGGCAACGTCGTCCCCTACATTGGCAGCGAAGAAGAAAAGATGGAAGCCGAGACTCTCAAGCTGCTGGGCCGCCTTGAAGGCCATGCCGTGACGCCGCTTGCTGCGAGGATCAGCGCAAGTTGCAACCGCGTCCCGGTCGAAGATGGCCACACCGAGACAGTCAGCATCAAGCTTGCCCGGCCGGCTACCCGCGAAGACCTTCTCGCCGCATGGGCTGAATTCAAACCGCTCGCCGGACAGAACCTGCCGACCGCGCCCGATCAGCCCGTCGAATGGGCTCCGCAGCTCGACCGGCCGCAGCCCCGCCTCGACCGGAATCGCGGCAACGGTATGGCCGTTACCGTCGGCCGCCTCCGCCCCTGCAACGTACTCGACTGGAAGTTCACCGTGCTTTCGCACAACACCATACGCGGCGCCGCGGGAGCCGCAATCCTGAACGCGGAATTGCTGGCAAGCCTGGGCAAGCTGGACCCTGTGATCGAGCCGCCGCACGCGCTTGAGAGTTTAGAGTTGAAGCCGCATTTTCTTGCGGTTCGCAGTTTTGAAAGGGCACAACTTCACCCGTGCCGAAAAAGACCGAAAGCAATGACTCGAGCCCGAGGAAATTCACCCGGATGATTCGAAACTTTCTCGCCACGCTTACCATGGGATTTCAAGCATGAGCCTGGTTATCATGAAGTTTGGCGGCACCTCGGTCGAAGATCCGGCTGCCATCTCCCGCACCGCCGCCATCGTGGCCGGACGCGTGGCCCTCCGCCACAAACCGGTCGTAATTGTCAGCGCACTGGCCAAAGTCACTGACCAGTTGCTGCGCGCCGCTGCCGCAGCCTCGGTGGGCGACCGCACCGGCGCTCTTGCCATCAGCTCACGCCTGCGCTGCCGTCATCGCGACACGGCCTGCGCCCTTATCAAGGAACCCAAGAACTCCGCCGCCCTCTGCAATCTCATTGACCAGAAGTTCGATGCCCTCGATGAAATCCTGCGTGGACTGGCCGCCATTCTCGAGCTGACGCCCCGCATCTCTGACCTCATCGTCAGCTTTGGCGAGCGCATCTCCAGCCGTATCGTCGCCGCCGCATTCAGCGAGCGCGGCATTGATGCGGTTCACGTCGATGCGCGCGATGTGGTGATCACCGATTCGCAGTTCCAGAAAGCCGCGCCGCAAGACACCATCATTGAAAAACGCGCGGCTGAAAAACTGCGCCCGCTCATCGACCAGTCCAAGGTCCCCGTCATGGGCGGCTTCATTGCATCCAACGAAGCCGGCATCACCACCACACTAGGCCGAGGAGGCTCCGATTTTAGCGGCGCGCTTATCGGCGGCGCGCTCTCCGCAGATGCCATTGAAATCTGGACCGACGTTGACGGCATCATGACTTGCGACCCGCGCGTCTGCCCTGAAGCCCTGCGCGTCAAGGTCATCAGTTTTGAGGAGGCGGCCGAACTCGCCTACTTCGGCGCCAAAGTCCTGCACCCCGCCACCATTCTCCCCGCAGTCAAAAAGAACATACCCGTTCACGTGCTCAACAGCCGCAATCCTTCGTGCGAGGGCACGCGCATTATCTCGCTCGCGCCCCACTGCAAGAGTCCTTTCAAGTCCATCGCGGTCAAGAAGAAGCTGAGCATCATCGACGTGGTCGCCGGCCGCATGCTCATGACCCACGGCTATTTGAAGGAGATCTTCACCATCTTCGACAAGCACAAGTGTCCGGTCGACATGGTTTCAACCAGCGAAGTCTCCGTCTCGCTCACGGTTGACTCCACCGACAAACTGCCTGCCATCGCCGCCGACTTGAGCCAATTGGCAGACGTGAAATACGAAGGCAAAAAGGCGCTGGTCTGCATGGTGGGCGAAGATATTCGCGGCCAGAACGGCATTGCCGCCCAGGTATTCAACGCCATCCGCCACATCAATGTGCGCATGATCTCCCAGGGCGCCAGCGAAATCAACATGAGCTTCATGATCGAAGAAGAAGACGCAGAGGAAGCGGTGCGCTCTCTCCACGCTGCTTTCTTCAAGGACCCCGACCCGGCTGTCTTCGACGTAGAAGCAAAGAAGCAGTTGACAGTGAACAGTTGACAGTGAACAGTGTGGAGTGTCAGCTCGCAGCCAGCGCCCTGGACGGAAAATGGTTAAGCGACAGACTGAGCGTCGCAGACTGTAAATGATGAGCGGATTCACTCTTTCACTGTTCACTGACCACTGTTCACTGTTCCGAAGGAACCCATGCTCTTTCTGGTTTTGGGTAAAGGAAAAACTGGTTCGCTCGTCGCCGAGGTAGCCCGCGAGCGCGGGCACGGCGTACGCGCTCTCGACATCAATGAGAACCAGCACGCCTCAGCGCTCACCGCGCCCAACCTTGCCGGGGTCGACGTGGTGATCGACTTCACCGCCCCCGAGGCAGCGGTCGAAAACATGCGCGCCGTGCTTGCCCTCGGCTGCCGCATCGTCGTCGGAACCACCGGCTGGTATGCCCAATTGAACGAAATGAAGGCTCTCGCCCATCGTCGCGGCGGCGCTCTTCTTTACGGCACCAACTTCTCCATCGGCGTGCAGAAACTCTTCCGCCTCACCGCCGAACTAGCCCAGCTAGACGGCTATCAGTTCGCCATTAGCGAAACCCACCACACATCAAAGCTCGACGCCCCTTCAGGCACCGCACTCACGCTCAAGGAAATCATCTACTCCGTCCGTCCCGGCATCGAGATACCCGTCACCTCGCATCGAGTAGGCGACGCCAACGGTGAGCACATCGTCACCGCCAGAAGCGAGCATGACGTGCTCGAACTCCGCCACGACGCGCACTCGCGCCGCGGATTCGCCCTCGGAGCCGTCCGCGGAGCCGAGTGGCTCGCAAACAAATCCGGCACATGGGAATTCCGCGAGATCTTTGATCAGTTGTGATCCGGTCTCGTACGACTCCTGCGGTCTAGCGCTGTTCCAATGAAAAGACCACCTTGACCGTCGTATCCACGGCCACGGGCTGATTGTCGAGCATGTAAGGCCGGTATCGCCAGGTCTTCACGGCCTCCATGGCCGGGTTGCGAAATAGAGCGGGCCCGCTGATGACATGCAGTCCCTGAATCGTTCCAGCCTTGGAAATCGTGGCACCCAGGATCACGGTCCCGCCTAGGTGGCTATCTTTTGCAAATTGCGGATACACCGGGGCGGTCTTGTGAGTCAGCATGCCTTCGGCCACCCCGGCTGAAATCGCGGACAATGCCGGTTCAACCTTTATCTTGCCTTGACCGCCGAATACCGGACCCGGAACAGAGGTGCCGTCATCCATAGCGCCGGACGAAAAGCCGGCCGGCGGCGCGTCCTCTACCGGAAGAGGCTTCTTCATATCGCTGGTGATCCTGGACGGAGCAGCGAGCTGTGCATCCATCATTTCAGACGAAACCTGCTCAGTCTGAACGGGTGCGGCAGCATTGGCAGTCCTGGGTGTGGATGCCGAGGGCTTCGCAACAGGCCGAGCAGAGTGCGTCTCCGTGGGAACACTCACCGCGGGCGGCTCATCAGAGTGGGCCGCTGGAGCGCTTGCAGCAGTTTGCCCGAACGGATGCAGAAGAACCAACGCGAGCAGGCCTACCAGAAGCCCGGATCCCGCGGAAAGGGCCACCCAGTACATCGTTCTGTTTTCCGGCTTCGCTTCCTCCTCCGGCTCGGCATGAAAGATCGGGCCGACCGCGTCCCGATCGATCTTGGGCAGCACGCGGGCGGTCGTCTGCGCAACGTTGTCCATTGCATCCAGCCACGAGACGTTCTTGTTAACCGTCTCCGGAACTGAAGCTTCGTTCTTGGTAAACAACTCCGGCACCGAGGGTTCGCTTTTTGCAAACAGCTCGGGCACAGTCTTGGATCGGGAATTCGATTCCAGGCCCAAAGTTGTGATCGGTTGCGCGGAACGAGCACGAGCGCCTTCCCGATGATTGTCTTTCTTTGCCGCTATCTCCGATTGTTTTGAAGTTCGCGCTTCATGACCGTTTGTGCTCGCCGGCTTGACCGGATGAAGGTGCGCAAGGTCCCAGGCATTAAAGTCCAACGGGGCGGGCTCAGGTTGAGGAACTTCATTCAGCCGGGGATGCGGCGCGTCTTCGGCGCTTTTCGCCGTCGGCATGTCCATGCGCGTCTGAGATGTGCCTTGCCGATCGGAAGAGAAAGGGCCTTCAGCACCCGCTACTTCCTCCGTTATCGATTGAGAACTCCCTCCCGCGGCCGAATCCTCGTCCTCTGGAAGTGGGAGAAACTCGCGGGCTCCGGCCCTGATGCAGCTCAACAGCAGCTCAGGATCGTTCCTCTTGGAATAGGCGACCACCATCGCCTTATTAAGTTCTGCGATGCTCTCAATAAGGGCGAGTGCATAGCTCTGGTCGCTGTCCACATCGATCATCACGACATCGTAGTTCTGTTCCACCAAACGGGGAACATCGCTCAGCTTGGCGGGATAGTCAGAGAATTCACGCACCGTTCTGGCCGATGAGCCCCCCAGGGCCTTCGCGACAATCTTGCGGTGCGCAGTGTTGGGGCCGATCACTGCTACCGACATGCCGCTGGGGCCGGTGAGTTCGGTGGCAGGACCTTGAAGGGTGGTCGACATTTCAGCTCCCCTAAATCAAAAGTTCTTGCGTATCCTCGTGGGTTCAAATCGATTCGATCGCGCCGCGACCTGCCTTCTTCCCCATCGTGTGACAGGGCTTAGGTCGCGGACACAAAACCACCATGCCACCGAGAGCAAGTGCAAATTGGGCACTCGACCTGCAGCGGAGTTTCAGAGATCGGGGGAAACAAAGAGAATTCTGCCTGCAATTCTGGTCTCAGACCCCTGCAGGTCTAGATCTTTTAACTAAATGCAAAGCACTCAGGACCGGGAGTCCCGATGAATCTGAATCGACCCGTTTTCCAGTTCCTGTAAAGCGAATGCTACACGCCTTATCGCTCCAGATGGAACCATTGGGCGGTTTCCGCATATGCCTTTAGTCATCAACCGCCTGGGTTCAATACCCGATTAGTTAAGGCTCGGCAGACAAAAGGGTAACGCCGCGTTTTCAATCGCCTGACTATCGCACCCGGCAAAGCTGCCACCCCGAACCGTTGCTAGGACAATCCACACCCTGCACTCATCCTCGAACACGAAAGGCTGGCCACTGTCGCCTTGTTCCTGCCCGCTTATCCACCGGTCAGTTCGGTATACACTTTTGCTGTGATGGAAACTACGGGTTGCGGGACGGCAATCGTCACGCCCTTCAGGGCGGACGGCTCGATCGATGAAGCAGCACTGCGGGCGTTGGTGAACTGGCAGGTCGATTCGGGAATCGACTTCCTGGTGGCATGCGGATCCACGGGCGAGGCGGCCACACTGGACGAAGGCGAATGGCTGCACGTCATTCACCTGGTCGTCGATGCAGCGGCAGACCGCGTTCCTGTGTGGGCCGGTTGCACGCACAATTCCACCCGTGCGCTGTTGCGCCAGGCGGCCCTTCTGCGCCAGGTGCGCGGTATCGACGCAATTCTCTCTGCCAATCCGTACTACAACAAGCCGACACAGGAGGGCCAGTTCCAGCATTTTCTGGCGCTCGCCAAAGCTGTCAACCCCATCCCCGTATGTCTTTACAACGTGCCTGGCCGCACCGCTGCCAATCTGGAACCTGAGACAGTTGGCCGCCTTGCTGAAGCCGCTCCCAACATCGAAGCGATTAAGGAAGCCAGCGGCAAACTCCCCCAAATCTCCGCACTCCTGCACTCTTTGCCACACGAATTCAAGGTCTTCTCCGGCGATGACAATCTCGCCCTGGCGACGATCGGCGTGGGCGCACACGGTCTCATCAGCGTCGCCGCTAATGAGGCTCCCGTCGAAGTGGGACAGATGATCCGCAGTGCCCTTCACAACGACTGGACCACGGCACGGGAGATTGAGCGCCTTTACGGACGCCTGTTCGACGCCAATTTCTGGGAATCAAATCCTGGCCCGGTCAAGACCATCCTCAATCTGATGGGCCGCACCTCCGATGTAGTCCGCCTGCCGCTGGTCCCCCCCACGGCATCTACCCGCAACCGTCTCGAACGTCTGGCCGGCGAACTCGGCCTGCTTAAGCTTGCTCCCCTCCCCGATGGGTACATGGGCCTCTTCTAGACAGCAGTCGTCATCTTCCAAATTACACGGGCCTGGACTTGGAGATGCTGGGCGATTCCGGTCTTTCGGGCCCTTCTGCTTCCTTATATCTGAGTTAGGGGGACACGGACCGTGGGGATAACGTGGGATTTCTTTTCATCTGACCCGAATGCCCGAAATCCTGATTACCCGGGTGCCGGTAAATGGTGACGAAAAGCGACCTTTTCCGCGACAAGGAGTGCGGCCAAACCATTCAAAACATGCCTGCTAGCGATACAATTCGATCAAACAAAGATTGTTTGACACGGAAAATCCCAATGGCAGATAAGCTTAGACTAGATCGCCGGGATTTCCTTGAGCAGGTTTCTGTCGGGATTGTCCGTGCAACGCACGAAGGGCTCATTCTTAGGTGCGACGCACGTTTTGCCGAGGTTGTTGGCTGTTCTCAGGATGAAGTTCCCGGCCTGACTTTCAAGGAGATTACCGCCCCGGAGGATGTGGCCGCTTTTATGGAGGCCCTCCAACGGCTGTGGTCCGGGACGATCGATGCAATCAGTCTCGAAACACGTTTTATCCGCAAAGATGGCAGCCTGACCTGGGTAAAGCTGACTGCGTCGATTCAGTCTGACTTGGAAGGGCATCCCCTTTATTTGCTTATGCTTGTCGAAGATATCAACCTTCGCAAAGCGGCTGAAGAAAACCTGTTCGCAACGGCGGAGGCCCTGCAGGCGCGGGAGGAACGCTACCTGAACGCGTTCCAGACGTGCCCGGATGCCGTACTGATTATCCAATTGAGCAAAGGCACGATCATCGATGCAAATCGCGCCTTTCTCGACATCATGGGCTTCGAGAACGAGGAAGTGATCGGCCGAACTTCAATTGGACTTGGCATGTGGGCCGATGCCACCGATCGCCGGAAATTGGCCGATACGCTGCATCAGAATTCGGGTTGCCGGGATCTGGAAGTCCGCCTGCGAAGGAAAAACGGCGAAGTGTTCTGGGGACAGTTGTCGTCATCCTTTGCCGAGATTGAAGGAGTCCCCTGCATTCTCGCTTTCATCCGCGATGTTTCAGCAGCCAAAGTGGCGGAGGAGGAGATCAAGAATCTCGCCTTCTACGACCCCCTCACGGGTCTGCCCAACCGCCGCCTCTTGTGGGAGAGGCTGCGGCAGGCGCTTATCGTGAGCACCAGGACGCGCTGCAAACACGCGCTGCTCTTTGTCGATCTCGACGACTTCAAAGCGTTGAATGACACCTTTGGCCACCAGGTTGGGGACCTGATGTTGCAGGAAGCGGCCCGGCGGATTGCAAGCTGCGTTCGCGAAGTCGACACAGTGGCGCGGCTGGGCGGTGATGAGTTCGTCGTGATCATTGAAAACCTGAGTGAGATGCCGGAGGTCGCTGCTGCCCAGGCAAAATCCGTCGGCGCGAAGATCCTGGAAGCCATCAGCCAGCCCTATTCGTTGGATGGCAGTGAATGCCATAGCACGTCCAGCATGGGAATTACGGTATTTGGTGATCACGGAGCCGGCACGAACGAGGTGCTGCAGCAAGCCGATATTGCCATGTATCAGGCCAAGTCTGCAGGGCGCAATAACATGCTGTTTTTTGCGCCTGCGCTGCAGGCTTCGGTCAATGCGCGTGCGGCCATCGAGGACGACCTCCGCCAAGCGATCCAGCAAAAGCAATTCTCGCTTTACTACCAGCCACAACTTGAGCGGGGACTGCTGACCGGCGTGGAAGCGTTGATTCGGTGGAAGCATCCAAAGCGCGGCATCGTGCTTCCCTCCGAGTTTGTTCCGATGGCCGAGGAGACAGGGCTGATTCTACCCATGGGAAATTGGGTGCTGGAGACAGCCTGCCGACAAATCGCGGCTTGGACGACACGAAAGGAAGGCGCCCACTTGACGATTGCCGTGAACATAAGCGCCCGCGAGTTCCGCCAACCGAAATTCGTGGAACAGGTTTTGACGGTGCTTAACCGGACTGGTGCCAATCCCGAAAGGCTCAAGCTGGAACTGGCTGAAAGCATGCTGCTGAACAACGTGGATGACGTTGTCGCCAAGATGAAAGAACTCAAGTCTCACGGAGTGCGCTTTTCGCTGGATGGTTTTGGCACGGGGCGGTCCTCCATGACTCACCTCAAACGCTTGCCCTGGGATCAGCTGAAGATTGACCGCTCATTTGTTGGAGAAATTATGGCGGATCCGATCAGCGGCGCCGTTGCGCAGGCCATTATTTCCTTCGGTAAGGCCATTGGCCTGTCGGTGATCGCCGAGGGCGTCGAAACCGAAGAACAGCGGGCGTTCCTCGCAAGCATCGGCTGTCATTCATTCCAGGGCTATCTCTTCAGCCATCCATTACCATGGGGAGACTTCTAACATCTTCCCCAGCGTGTCGCCGGGAGTGCTACCTTATTCTCTGATTCAGCTTGAAGCACTCAGTTGATGCGAGTCCATGACGATCTCTGCGCCCATCCCGCTCGACTCCAAATCGCAGTTACGCAAGACAATGGGCTTCTGGGATGTGCTGTTGTTCAACATTGCAACGGTGCTCGGGCCCCGCTGGATCGCGGCCGCAGGCCACAACGGCACTTCGTCGATCAGCTTGTGGGCTCTCGCCGCAGTTTTCTTTTTTGTGCCTGGCGCCCTGGTGATCAATGAGCTCTCTTCGCGGTTTCCTGAAGAGGGCGGGCTGTATGTGTGGTCAAAAGAAGCCTTCGGGCCTTTCCACGGATTTGTCGCAGGTTGGACTTACTGGATCTACACTGTGTTCTATTTTCCCGGTCTGCTGCTGGCCAGCGCATCCATGTCCGCATACATCGTGGGTGGGCGCGGCGCCATACTCGCGCAGGATCGGACGTTTCAACTCACGGTCTCCCTCGGCCTCCTGGTAGTCGCGGTCGTCCTGAACATCATTGGATTGAATGTCGGCAAATGGCTGCAGAATGCTGGCGGCGTAGGAACCTATGTACCGCTTCTGATGCTGGCAGGCATCGCCGCGATTGTATGTTGGAAGCACGGTTCGGTCACTCATTTCACCGTCGCTAACATGCTGCCGACGTGGAATTGGGACACAATCAACTTCTGGTCGCAGATCGCCTTCGCATTCACCGGACTGGAACTTGTCTCGGCCATGAGCGAAGAAGTGCGCGACCCGCGCAGAACCCTGCCACGCGCCGTCTTTGGCGCAGGAGCATTGATTGCACTCATGTACATTGTCGGCACTTTCGCCGTTCTCGCGCTTGTGCCCGCTGCTGACCTCGATCCCCAGAGCGGCGTGTTTCACGCCATTACGGTAGGATCGATCGCACTGCGTGTCGGCTTGTTGGGAATGCTCGCGGCCATCCTTGTGACGGTAGGCAACGCGGGAGGCGTTGGCAGCACTGTGGCAGGCATTGCGCGCGTGCCTTTCGTTGTCGGAATCGATCGCTATCTGCCCGCGGCCTTCGGCAAAATCCATCCGCGGTGGAAGACACCGTACATCTCCATCCTCGTGCAGGCCATCGCTTCCGGCGCCATTCTGCTGGTGAGCCAGATCAATGAGACGACGCGCGGCGCATATCAAATCCTGATTGACGCGGCGATCATTCTCTACTTCATTCCATTCCTCTACATGTTCGCAGCGGTCATCAAGCTCGCGCGGCGCAAAGACCGTCGCGAGAATCCTCACGCCGTGCTGGTGCCCGGAGGAATTGCAGGCGTCTGGATTTGCGGTGGACTCGGATTCGTAGTCGTTCTCATCGGCATACTTGTCTCGCTGGTGCCCCCAGGTGACTCGGCCAACAAGTTTGGATTTGAATTGAAGTTAGTTGTAGGCACCCTCGGCTCGCTCTTGCTGGGCCTCATTCTCTATTGGCGCGGCGCGCGATCGAAGACCACTAATTCATAACCTAACTAATCGGCTAACTAAGCCGATCTCCGTGTGGCAGTAAGCGGCCCAGGCGCAGCTCCAAAGCGCTGGCGCAGCAATTCAGAAACCGTTTCTCAGCAGCGGCCCCGATCGCTGCAGATCGCCGTCACTAGTTTTCTTGTCGTCTTTACCCCATGTCCAGTACATGCCCGCATAGGCGTAGTTCTCTGTCTGCCCAGCGACAGAGTGGCCATAACAAAACAAAAACTGCTCGTTGGGATTGTGCTTAAAGTGGTAGTAGCCGCCCATATCAATCATCGCCGAAGCCTCCGTCTGCGCCGCGGCAAGACCTTCCCGTCCATGGGCAAAAAGCTCAACCCCGAGTTCCAGGCGTTCGTTGAGTTCCCGCTTCACCAGCCACCCTGTGTAAGGGAAGTTGCGGTACCCGGTCTGCGGAACCACCTGGTAGCCGCCACCGCCGTCGAAGAGCCAATGCCCTGAGTTCTTTTGCAGCCAGATGGGGAGTTTGTACCAGACCTTCCCTACGCCGAGGCCCTTGTCAGAGTTCCCGGTCGGTATCTCAAACATGGTGAAGCTGCCGATCTGCGGAACATGCTTCGTCTCCTTGATGAAAGCGATCTTTGCGCCGAGTTCCATGTCGGTTAGTCCGAAAGCACTGGGCCCGGTGCCGCCGGGAGAATACACAGGGTTGTTGGAAGGGAAGATGCCGCCCCAGGGAAGGATCGCGTGAAGCTGCACCCTCGGAATCGCTCCCCAGTTGAACTCGAATGCCGGTCCCGCCGAGTCGATCTCCGCGGGAGTTCCGTCTACTAAGCCGAAGATGTAGAACTCGTAATGATGCAGGTCCACTGGAACCGGATCGTCAGTTTGATACGGTGGCCCCTGTGCCCAGACGCACGGAGCGGCAAGGAGTATGGACAAGACAAGTGCGAGTTGAGTGAGATGGCCAGTGATTGTCTTTGGCATTGCGGGGAAGTTCATCGCCTCTCCTGGTCATTTAGAACGGAGCGCTAAGGGATTAACGGGCGTATCTTCTGTTTCGTGCCGAATTCAATCGGTATTCACGTTAACGATGAAAGGGTTGTTGGCACCGGAGCGCTGGACATACCGGGCTGGCGGCCGTAGCCTCAGTTCCAGGTAAGCGCAGTGCGCGCTTCGGCTTCTCATGTCTTGGTTAGATGCCATTCTTGTCGCTTGCATTCTGATCGCACTGGCGGTGACCGTCGGCGTGTGCGCGATGGACGCGAAGCGGCGTGGGAAGTCGCCTTTTCTGGTTGCGCTGCTTGTCATCTTCTTTTTTCCCTTGGGAATGCTGGTCTGGCTCATCTTCCGGCCTGAACTCAAAGACGAAAACGGCACCGGAAAACAGTTCAAGCTAGACAAACACAGCGCCGGCTAAGCCCTCTTCAGTTGATTCTCGCTGACCCAATGATCCCTGCTGTCTGACCCTACCCCGCGAGCGCCTGCTTCACCATTTCACTTGCCGCACGTCCTTCAGCGCGAAGCCCACTGGCCTGCAGTTTGGCCTGGACGGCCTTGATGACCGGCCCCATGTCTTTGAGCGTGGGTTTCTGTCCCGTGGCAGCAGAATGTTGCGCAACGGCTTCAGCGACCAGGGCGCGCAGCCCCTCTTCGTCCAGCGCCTTGGGCAGAAACTCCTCGATGACGACGATCTCCGCCGCTTCCTTTGCGGCCAGTTCAGGACGATTGCCATTGGTGAATTGCTCAATCGAGTCGCGGCGCTGCTTAACCATCGTAGCAAGTGCCTGCTGCTCCTCAGTGGGAGTGAGCACATCGCGCTTCTCGATCGCTTTGTTCTTGAGCGCGTTCTTGATGAGACGCAACGTCCCGGTGCGTTCGGCATCGTGAGCCTTCAGGGCGATGTTGACCTGCTGACTGATGAGTGCTTCGAGTGCGCCTGCTTCTGTCATTGGGTTTCTTCCTGCCTTCACGATTTTAATTGAGGGACGCCCCTCGCACCCTTTTTCGAGAAAAGCCGTGAGAGGGGCAACAGGAATCAAGGAGCTCAGAGGGCTTCGCTGCCATCGGCATCCTCGATCTCAATCTCCACCTGATCGCCATCGTTCAGATCAAAGTGATCGCGAAGCCGGATGTCGGTGGCAATCTCCACGATGGTCTTGGGATGATGACCGAGTTCCTGTTCGTTCGCATCCGTGCGCAGCAAAAACGCGCGCTTCTCGCCAATCGAGCATGGAACCATATTGACCGAGACGGTCCCACCGTACTCCTGCCCTTCCAACCGAATCACACGTTGGGGCAGCGAGTAAGGTTCCTCGAGCTGCACATTGAGCGTACCGGGATACAAGTTCATCCCAGTCTTGCTGAGATAGTGCTCCCGCAATTTCTCAATCCAGTAAGAGAAATTGCCCATGCCAGAAACCACTTTCCCACTCAGCACTGCCATGCAGCATTCGTCCTTCCTTTATCGTGAACTCTCGCTGTCTGGTTGAAACGAGATGCGATCAACAATGGTGCTCCTCTATGCCGGGCAAATCTTCGGCTTGGTAAGCGATGACATTGCTTCTCAATTAGATTCGCCCCCTCACGTGTCCCTGTTGGCGGGAGTTCTGTCAGAAATTTGCGGTTATTCACAAAAACAACAATATTGTGTAATATGTGATTTCTGCACAGTAGTCCGTTAGTCTCGAAATTAGTTTCCAACGAGGAGAAGATATGATCCGCAAAACCCGCCTGTTCACACCCGGCCCGACCCCCTTGCTTCCTGCCGCCCAGTTCGCCATGGCAGCGGCTGACATTCACCACCGCACCCCCGAGTTTCGCGCCCTCTTCCAGAAAGTGCTGGCGCAGTTGAAGGTTTTTGTAGGCACCAAGAACGATGTGCTTTTGCTCTCTTCTTCGGGAACAGGTGCGATGGAGGCGTCGGTGTCGAATCTGACCTCGCCGGGCGACCAGGTGCTGGTGCTCACGGCGGGCAAATTTGGCGAGCGCTGGGTTGATCTGGCCAATGCCTTCGGCTGCCAGGTGGATGTGATGAGGCTCCTTACGGGAGACGTTTGAGCTGCGCAGGTCAAGGCGGCCTGAAGCCGGAGCACAAGGCCGTCTACTTGCAGGCGACGGAAACTTCGACCGCCGTACGCCACGATGTGGAAGCGATGGCGAGGCTGGTCAAGGAGACGGGCAGCGAGGCTCTGCTCGTGGTTGATGGCATCACCGGCCTGGGCACCACGCACTTCGATGTGGATGGCTGGGGCATCGACGTGCTGATCGGCGGCTCGCAGAAGGCGGTCATGATTCCGCCGGGACTCGCATACCTGAGCGTCAGCGAAAAGGCCTGGGCGGCATGGAGAAGCACCAAGAATCCGCGCTACTACTTTGACCTGCGCAAAGAGCGCAAGAACGCGGTGAAGGGCGAGAGCGCCTACACTCCGGCGGTCGCGCTGGTAGCCGGCCTGGGCGCAGCACTCGACTACATCGCCGGGCAGGCTGGCGGCGACCTTGAAAAGGGCCGCATCGCGCTGATCGACAACGCGCAGGTGAACGCAGCGGCCACACGCGCAGGGCTGGTTGCGCTGGGTTTCACGCTGTTTGCGCCGACCGCCCCTGCGGCAGCGGCTACTGCAGTTGCGGTGCCGGAAGGCATGAATTCGGGCGACGTGGTCAAGGCGCTCAAGGCGCGTTTCGCCTTGGTCACTGCCAACGGCCAGGGAGAGATGCAGGGCAAGATCTTCCGCGTGGCGCATCTCGGTTTCTTCGACTATCTCGACACCATCGCGATTCTGGGCGCGATGGAACACATTGCCAAGGACACGCTGGGGCTGCCCGTGGTGTACGGGCAGGCGGTGGCCGCGGCGCAGCAAGTCTACGCTGAGGCGACAAACAGTGGACAGTGAACGGTGGTCAGTGGTCAGTTGCTCACGGGCGAGCTTCGGTGTTTGCATCCTTGGCCGACTTGACAATCGAAGGGCTCGTTTCAAGCGACCACGTCGCCGACCCGTCGCTGATCACTGATCACTGGCAACTGACCACTCGGAGCATTTATGCCTGAACTGACTTTCGGAGAAAAGCTGCTGATCGCGCGCAAGCAGCTTGATCTCTACCAATACGAAATGGCCGAGCGGCTGGGCGTCCATCCCAACTCGGTAACCAACTATGAGCGAGGCGAGGGCAAGCCGCATGCGGCGGTGGTGCGCATGTTCGAGCTGCTGTGCGAGAAGCACGGCATCCGCTTCGATGAGTATCAGGCCGCGCCCGGCGCGGCGGACAAGGAAGCAGCAATGAAGATCGTTCTGGCGGAGAAGGTTTCTCCGGCGACGCTGGCCGTGTTTGCGGCAGAGCCGGGGTGGGAAGTTCTCACGCACGACAAGTTGCCCAACGGACTTGCCGCCGCTCTGGCCGACGCCGACGCGCTGGTGGTGCGCTCCGCCGTGCAGGTCGACGACGCATTGATGGAGAAGGCGCCCAAGCTGCGCGTGATTGGCCGCGCTGGTGTGGGCGTGGACAACATCGATGCCGAAGCGGCCACGCGTCGCGGCATTGTGGTGATGAATACTCCTGGCGCGAACGCCGTGGCGGTTGCCGAGTTGACCATTGGCCTGATGCTCGCTTTGGCGCGCAAGCTGCCCGCCGCCAACTCCACCATGCATGCCGGCAAATGGGAGAAGAAAAGTCTGCAGGGCGCCGAGTTGCGCGGCAAAACACTGGGCATTCTTGGCCTCGGACGTGTCGGCATCGAAGTAGCAAAACGCGCCCGTGGCTTTGGCCTGGAGATTTTAGGCAGCGATCCCTTTGTCTCGGCCGCGGTGGCGCGTGAGAACGGCATCAAGCTGGTGACGCTGGATGAGCTGATAGCCGGGTCGGACTACCTCAGCCTGCACGTGGGTTTGACGCCGCAGACCGCCGGCGTGATCAACGCCAAGACGCTGGCCACGATGAAGAAAGGCGTCCGCATTATCAACTGCGCCCGTGGCGAATTGATGGAAGACCCAGCCCTGGTCGAGGCTCTGAAAAGCCGGGCAAGTAGCCGGCGCTGCGTTAGATGTTTTCGTCGAAGAGCCGCGCGAAAAATTCGCCTTACACCGAATTGGACAACGTGATCCTGACCCCACACATCGCCGGATCAACTGCTGAAGCGCAGGAGGCCGTTGGCATCCAGATTGCCCGCCAGGTTCCGATTACCTGAAGCTGGGCGTGGTGCAGAATGCGGTGAATCTACCCTCCCTCAGCCACGAAGAGTACGTCCAGCTCGCGCCCTACATCGATCTTGCCGGCCGCCTCGGATCGTTTCTGGCGCAAACTGGCAAAGGCGGCATCGAGAGCCATTCATCTTGTCTACGGAGGCGCGCTGGCCGAGGCCAAAACCGATCTGGTGCGCAACGCCGCCATCGAAGGCCTGCTGCAAGGTTCGGAAAACGTGAACCGCATCAACGCCGCAGCGGTAGCCCAGGAGCGCGGCATTCGCATCCACGAGGAGAAGCGGGAAAGCCATCGGGGCGGCGCGGCCACCATGCTGACCATCGAGCTGCACGCGGCCGCGGGAAAAAGCCATGCCAGCGCAACCGTGATCCACGGCGAACAGCCGCGCCTGCTGGAGTTCGACGGAATCGACATCGAGGCACCGCTCGAAGGCAATCTGCTGGTTTGCCGCAACCTCGATGTTCCAGGCGTCATCGGCAAGATCGGCTCCATTCTGGGCGAACATGGCGTCAACATCGCCAACTTTGCGCTGGGCC
>CAVQZQ010000128.1:0-7823 GCA_963718435.1 uncultured Acidobacteriota bacterium
CCTCCGGATCCGGTTCCATTGCTGGTTTCGCTCAAGGCTGTGGATCCTGCGCAGTATCCGTTTTATGGTACGGCTGACCTAGAGCCGAACATGCCGCTGCGACAAGCGCTGGAAGGCGATTCGGCGGTGGTGGCCGATGAGTTTCTGATCCGTCTGAATGCGCACCTCGGCGAGACGTTGCGGTTGGGTGGGAGAAATTTCAAAATCACCGCGGTGCTGAAACAGGAACCGGATCGCATGTCGGCTGGAGAGGGGCTCGGGCCGCGGGTGATGATTTCGAACGCGGCGCTGGAGAGGACTGGACTGTTGGCTCCGGGCAGCCGCGCCAGCCATCGATTGCTGTTGAAGCTGCCGGAGAAAGTGGACCAGGCGACGGTGCGAAAGCAGATTGAAGATGCTTTGCCCGATGCGCAGGTGATGGACTTCAAGGAAGGCAATCCGGCGCTGAGCCAGGGGCTGGAGAACGCGACAGCCATCCTGAGTTTGATTTGCCTGGTGGCCATGGTGCTGGGCGCAATCGGGGTAGCGATGGCGATGCATGCGCATCTTGAGCAGCGCATGGACATGCTGGCCATTCTGAAAGCGGTGGGCGCGCGTTCAGCGGATTTGCTTCGCATTTTTCTGCTGCAAACGCTTGGCCTCGGGCTGGCCGGGGGAGTGCTTGGCGTAGCTGCGGGCGTGGGAGTGATGGCAGCGCTGCCGGCGGTCTTCGGCAAGCTTTTGCCGGTACACACAGTGCTTGGGTTTCCCTGGCGGTCGGTTGCGGCAGGCTTGGGAACAGGCCTGCTGACCACGCTTCTTTTCTGTTTGCCGCCACTGCTGGATGTGCGGGCGATCAGGCCCGTGCTGGTGTTGCGACGGCTGGTGGAGCAGGGGCCCAGCGGGTTCCGCGAATGGCTCGCACAGTGGTGGGCGCGCCGGGTGCAACTGGGGCTCTCGGTATTAGTGGTGCTGGCGCTGGGCGGAATTGCCTGGGCGTTGTCGGACTCGGTAAAGGTGGGCGGATGGTTTGCGCTGCTATTTGCAATCGCCCTTGTCGTTTTGCTTCTGCTGGCGGCGGTGGCGCTGCGGACATTGCGCTTCATCCTGAATCGCGTGCGCTTGCGGCTGCCCTCTTCACTACGCCACGGACTTGCGAACCTGTACCGCCCGGGAAACCAGTCGGCCGCGGTGCTGGCGGCATTGGGCACCGGTGTGATGTTGATCCTCGCCGTGTATCTCATGCAAGGATCGCTCTTGCGCGACCTGCGCGAGACGGCTTCACCGAAGTTGCCCAATGTATTTTTGATTGACGTGACAACGGATGAAGTCGTAGGCGTGAAGGAGTTCTTTCAACATCAGCCTGGAGTGACTCAGGCGCTGGACCTGATGCCGGTGGTGTCGGGAAGGTTTGTGTCGTTGAATGGGCAACCAGTGGAGCAAATGAAGGAGCAGCATTTTCCGCGCCGGATGCTGGAAAATGCTGAACTGACCTGGTCTGATGCTGCACCGGCTGGCGACAAGATAATGCAAGGGAAATGGTGGACAGGCGCGGACGCAGCGGAGCTGGCGGTTGGCCAGGGCACGGCCAACCGCCTGCACCTTGGCGTGGGGTCGGCGGTGGAATTGGAAGTGGGCGGCAGGCCACGGACGCTTAAGGTCGCAGCCTTGTATCGCGCCGATGGCGAGCACCTGGGTGCGCGCGTGCAATTTGTGCTGCCTTCAGGACAACTGAAAGGCGCGACGGCGATCTGGTATGGTGGCGCGCATATCGACAGCAGGCAGGTGGCGACGATGGAGCGTGCGCTCTTTGCGGCCTATCCAACCGTGACCGTGATCAACATTGCCGACGTGCTGGACCGGATTGAAAGCGTCGTGGATCAGATTACGTTTGTGGTGCGATTTCTCGCCGGCTTCTCGATACTGGCGGGGCTCATGATTCTTGCATCGAGTATTGCGAGTGCGCGTTTCCGGCGCATGCGTGAAGCTGTAGTGCTGAAGACGCTGGGCGCAACGCGGATGCGGATTGTGCGGACGTTCAGCGTGGAGTTCAGTGTGCTGGGATTGCTGGCGGGTTCAGTGGGCGTGGTGTTTGCGAACCTGCTGACGCGCGTACTCCTTCACAGGCTAGAAGTGAGCTACCACATCGACTGGTCCGCCACACTGGTTGCGCTGGTGGGTACAGCGATTCTCGCGACGGCCACAGGGTGGATCGCGAGTAACAGGATTCTGGGGTTGCGGCCTCTCGAAGTGTTGCGCGAAGAGTGAGCTCTTCGTCGTCAACGCCCGGAATATGGTGCGATGTTGGATTGACCGCGAGCGCGAATGTGAAGCAAAAGCAGGTTTGACCGGCCAGGGTTTTGCCCTTTATGATGAACAGGTTGGCCATTCGCGCCCGGCGCTCTGCCGTGACTTGACAATCCTGGCTGCAAGTGAGCCACACTTGCGCTTACTGCCCGTTCGTTCAACGGTAGGACAGCTGCCTCTGGAGCAGCATATCGGGGTTCGAATCCCTGACGGGCAGCCAATTAATCGTTCTAAATGGTTTGCTAAAGTTCGTTAAAATACCCGATTCCTCTCGTAAACTCCTCATTTTATTGATGAATTAGTTTGCCAAGGTTCGCCCGAGTGCGCGGACAGCCGCAAATTTGTGGGGGTAGTTTAGGATGCAGGCCAAGTTATTGGCCATCTCGACCACTACGACGCTTTTTGGAGCTCGGGCAGCGAGCGCATCCATCACGCTCCGATCGGCGCCCGATCGCGCTGGATCCGCAACACCGCAGCCCGTGCTCCGCAGATGAGGATCTTGGGTAGTGTCCGAAATTGAAATCCACAGCCTAAGCCTCTATTGAGGCAATCAACATGCCTCGAATGGATTCAAACACGGACCGCCTATTGACCTCTACCGCTGCCTCAACGGGCTCGGCCGGTGTAATGCGGACACGCAAGTAGCCGTTGCGAAAGTCGCCATGCGGTAGTTTTGACCGTCCAGCTTTCTTGGGCGTGGGCGTTGGCATGGCGCATCTACTCCGTCGGTTGCTCCGAGCGCGGAGACCGGATGCGCGATCAAGCGACGCGAAGAGATCAAGATGAGAAATCAAGATAGTCGAACCGCAGGCCGCTTCGGCCTTCGCCGGTTCCTATTGAGCGCAGCCTGCCTATCCACACATAGGTCGATCCGTCGGCGCCGCGGGCGTAACGATAGCGCCGTTGCAGATGGACGCCTTCTTTTGGGAGTTCTTCGAGCGGAATGGTCAGTCCAGGCTCTGCGATCAATTTCCCCATCACTCCGCCGGGTGCCGTGGGCATGATTCCACGCCTCATCTGCAAAGCGCTGTTGTCGACGGCGACGGGAAGAAACGGGATCCAGTAGTCAGGTACGGTCGAACCCAAGCGGTAAGCAGGCGTATTGTTCGACGTTGGCGGAGGAATCGGCGGCTGTCCGGTCTTCCATGCAAGACGCGATCGATCGTCGTTCCCGAAGGGCCTACCGCCGAGTGCTCCACTCCCCATGCCATCTCAGCTAGCTCATCACGGAGCAGCAAGACATCTTCAACTGAAGCACTGTTGAGCAGGCCGACTCCGTTCGGCGGCACCACCAGAAGATTAGGTGTGTTGGGCAAGCCGTCTGGACCCATAGCGAAGATTCGCCAGGATGAAGTCGCTCCGTCGGCGCTTGCATAATGTGGAACCGTGGTCGTGACGCCAAAAGTATCGCTAACTACAAGTGAAGTAATACTTGCCTGGCATCCAGCTGGTAAAACGAGTGGAAACTGAAACCAGTCGTTGCCATAGATAAGAGCAAACTCGCGTAGAAGAAGACGCCCGAGATCCTGAGCACCGGCAGTCAAAGCTCCGATATCGACGGCCGCATCTTCCATCTCCCAGAAGCGACGGGCCGGCATACCTACAAATGTGACCGGTGTAACCGGGATGGTGCGAGTGGTAGAAGTAGACTGCGCCGAGCTGCTCGTGAGCGTCGAGGAGAAGGAACGGTCAAAAGTGTACCAATCCACTTCACCCCCGTCATACTCCTGGGCGACAAGAGCGGCACTGTCAGCTGCTGCGCCCAGCATGAATCCATACTCCATGCGTTCCGGCGACCAGGGAACAGTTTCTATCGGCTCGCTGAACAAAGCCTGGAACCATGTCATCCATGTTTTCGTGATTGGAAGAACAGCAGCACTGTCTGCAGCATCGAGTGTAAGCGCAGGATTGGGTTGTCCCAAAGACGTGACAAGGTCAGCGTAGAGTTGCACACCATTGATCACCCGCCCAAGGACTATGGATCCGAGTCGTAGCGAGTCCGTATCGCTGTCACTCGGAACTGCGAGCGGATATTGCTTAAGATACGCTGGACGAAGGCGACCAAGATTTGCCGCGTCCAGCAGCCGCAGGAAATGTAACCCCGCCTCTGCGGTTTGCTGAATATCGGCAGCGGCAGTCGTGGGCCGCACCGTCTCACGCTCTACGAGAACTTCGATCGGCTGTGTGCCGTCATATCGATGCGTAGGGCCCGTCCCGCATGCATAGCGATCAAAGGATGACGTTGTCCATTGCACCTGGGCATTAATGGGCGAGCCTCCATCGCAGCCAACGAACTCGCCCACCTGCCACTGCCGCGCGAGCAGCCAGAGCGGATCGTGAACGCGAGCCTCAAGTCCTGTTGTTAGATCCTGTGTGCGGCACCGGGGCTCCAGCCGGTTCCATATCGTGATGGATGGCATTCAGTTGCTCCTCGCTTCGACCAAATTTTGTGCAACTTGAAAATCGATCGAAACGGCGTCGGGCGGCAGGGTAGCGGAGTTGTAAGCAAAATAGAGAGCCGGCAGAAAATGGCCGAGTGAATTCAGACAATCGGGATCCACAGCACGCAGCTTGGCAAGATCGAGCGCTTCCAGAATTGTTCCTTCAACGGATTCTAGAGTCCACTCGGGGAAATCATCTGGCCGTACCGCAAGCAGCAGAGATTGTGGCGCACGTGCAGTTGGGTCAGGGTGATGGAATGAGACGCCGCTGATCTGCTGCACCGAAGGAATGACCTCAACCCATTCGTCAATCATCAAGCCGGCAACCGCTGCGTTCGCGACATAAGGAGTCGGGGAGTAGGCGACCAGCGACAGTCGGCTTGATGAAGTATCCGTAAGTTGATCGAGAGCGATCCAGCGATCTTTGGCGATTACCGGAAGTTGAGCGACCCCGAGCTGTCCAATGGATTGCCCAGCCAGAGCTTCGGCATAGAGCAGCGTCGTGTCGAATCTGGAAACTCCGGGGCGAATACGGGCCATACGTTGTCTCCATGTGACCGAAGCGAGTGGATCACCTCCCTGCAGAGCGGTGCTGTTGGTCCAGAACTGGGGCCAGGTTGCAGTCGTGGCCGGGGCGAGCGTAGGCAACACGACGAAAGACTGTCTGAAGATGACCTGCAGTCGGGAGACATCTTGCGCGATAAGAGCGTCTTGCGCGGCTCCGGTGCGCGAGAAGCCCGCGGCCAGCTTATCGAGCGTTGCACCGCGCGCGGTCAATTCGGTCGCGGCCGCCTCTGCCTGTGCGGCCCACTGGCTGGAGTCGGATGAAGGCAACGCACCGCTGACGCCGAAGAGGCTGGCAGTGAACAGCGCTGCCTCCGACGGAGTGGAGGAGGCGCCGAGCGCCGTGAGCGCCGAACGCATCTGGGCCTCCGCTGCATCGGCTCGCGTCTGAAGCTCGGCAGTATCCACCATTCCTGGAGTCGAGCCAGGCTGTGCAAGATCCTGTGGAGTCATCGCTCGAGATCCTGCAACAAACCGCGAGAGCGCCAGCAGCAGTTCACTGAATTCGGTAATGAAGATAATATCCGCAGACCAGGCAGGGTCGCGTTGCGAGAGCAGTTGAACAGATGTTGTTGCAGCAACTCCGACTGGCCGTTTCGCGGCGGCCGCTAGCAGCAGTCGATTTCCGAGCTCTCCGCTCAGACAGTCGCCTTCCGGCAGCGCTAATAGATCGACAGGAGCGATTGCCAACGAGTCCAAGCCGAATTCAATGGATCCCGCGACATTCCCCGCGGTATCCACATAGTTGGCCCGAATTCGGACTAGAGCGGGGTTTCCGAGCAGAGCTGCAGCCCAGGCATTCAGCCTTGGCTCGGCCTGTGCGCGTGGTGTGGCCGTCCAGCCCGGCGCGCTGGTTCCCGACGCAACCGCTAGCATTCTGTGAGTGAACGCATTTCCGGCCCGCGGGGTCTCCACAACGTCAAGTTCCGGAGGGGGAACATCACCACGCGCGATGGCATCGAGGGTAGCGCCGGCCCGAACGGTGTTGCCCCTTAACAATTGATGAACGCTCTCCGACAGGGCGAGGTCTGCCACGGAATCGACGGCGTCCTGCAGTTGTTGAAGAGCCGAAGTGACTCGAAGCCGAAGTTGTTGCGGACCCAGCCCAAGGTTGATCCAGAAGTTTGAATCGTTCTGATAGTTGCGGAGAAGAACTAAGCCGTCGATGACATCGTTGGGAGCTAGGGATTCCGCTGTCGTTGTTCCTGTCACACTCGAGGTGTACGTGAGGGCAATCGCACGCAGCTTGTCGATCAGACCACCGAGTCCGGCTTCTTGAATCGATCGTTCAAAACGATATCCCAGTAATGCCCCGAGCGGCTGACCCTGGCGAACGCCGTCGAGCAGTTCCAGTCCGAGCCGCACCTTATCGGAGGTGAGTTCGATCTGCAAAGGCGATTGTGCCGGAGGCCCGGCGGCTGCTGTCGTCGCTTCTTTCTGATGTGTCAGGTACGCGGACCGCATGACCGCCGCGGTTGTCGCATGGGCCAGCGATGGTGCATGAACGAAGCCCGCTGACGGGTCTGCGCTCGCCTGCGGCAACACATATTCGACCCAGCTATAGGCGCCGAGAATCACGCCGCCCTTGGGATTCGCGCTTCGGGTCTGGTCAAGGCGATATTGCGCGAACGAAGTCAACCACGCATCCAGCCGATGCGACGCGAGATCCATCGTCTCTCTCGTCACTGCGTCTAGCTCAACGGCGGTCAGGGATGACAGCTTCGTCAGCGAGGTCCAGAAGGCTACAAATTCGGGTAGCGTCTGGTCCGATTTGGCGGAATCGAGATAAGCGCCCACTGGGCCTTTGTCGGACAACGTGGTCCCGAGAATTTCCCACGGTGTCGGCCGCGGGAGTCCGGCGGAAAGGCCCAGTAACTCGGGCTCGATGAGCTGACTGGGTGGAACCACGCCGGTTGCGGCAAGCAGATCGCAGGCTGTGTCCACATATTGTCGCAAAGCAGCATGGCGGAGAAGCAGATAAAGCACGGGAACAGGTGCCGCGGGCGTCGGCAGATCGCGCAACTGTTCCCAGGTCAGCCCTGCAATTTGAGCAACGTAGTCAGGCGCGGGCAGCCCGTCGAGCGGCGCCGGAGCCACAACGATATCTGTAAGCGGGAATGACTGGCTTGCGAACGTGGAATTCGCCAGGCGGGTTGCTGCCACTTGCGGCCCAAGGTATCCGGCTTGCAATTGTGCCTTCTGGGCCAGCGCGGTCCACCAGTCCGCGCCGGGATTCCATTGCACGTAACGCCAGAAGGAGAGGTTGTACTCCGGCCCGGTCACGCAGCGTGTGGCATAGCTCTCCGAGGCTGGAGTCATGCCCAGCAGGCTGGTGAGCGCCGCATCCTTGTCCGGCGCTCCATAGATTCGTGGAACATTGTTCGTGGAGGCCTCCCATGTCGGTCTCATCTGGGAAAGCAGGTTCATCAGTGGAGCATCCAATGCCCCGCCCTCCAGTGGCTTCCATGATCCGCTGAACATCACCGGCAAGACGCCATAAGGCTGGCTGCCGATGCGCAGAATCGGATAGTG
>CAVQZQ010000129.1:0-20811 GCA_963718435.1 uncultured Acidobacteriota bacterium
CAGCGGAACGTTCCAGATTGTGGGCGTGGCGCGCGACGCGAACTACACCGATCCGAGCGGTCATTGGCGTCCGACATTGTTTTTTGCGCCGCTGGCGCAGCGCTCGCACTTTGACGACCCCATGTCGCAGATGGTGGATGATCGCAGCCACTTGATCGAGAGCGCTGTGCTGCAGATGCGCGGCAGCATGACAGGGCTGGAACCCCAGGTCCGCAAGGCCTTCGCCGATGTGGATTCGAATCTCACGCTGGTGGAAATGCGGACGATGCAACAGCAGGTCGCCGACAGGCTCGACCAGGAGCGCACCGTGGCGCAATTGACGGAATTGTTTGGCATCCTCGCGCTGGTGCTGGCTGCTGTAGGTCTTTACGGCGTGACTGCCTATAGCGTCGAGCGGCGCACCAATGAGATCGGGGTCCGCATTGCCATGGGTGCAAATCGTTGGGCCGTGGTCCGCATGGTATTGCGCGGCGCGTTCTTGCAGATTCTCATCGGACTGGCGATCGGCATTCCGGTTTCGATCGGATGTGCGCGCCTCATCGCATCGCAACTGTATGAGGTAAAGGGCTGGGACCCGGCTGTGCTGGCTGGTTCGATTGTCGCGCTTGCCGCGTGCGCCTTGGTTGCCAGCATTGTTCCGGCGCGCCGGGCCGCTTCCATCAACCCGGTGACGGCATTGCGCGTGGAGTAGAACAACTTTTCCGATGTTTGATAGGGTGTTACGGCGGAACCCTTTGCTGCATCCAATATTTATCCAGGTTCGCGGCTCCTGCTTCACAGGGGGATGTGATGACACCCGTCGACCGCCGTCAATTTACAGCCATGCTCGCGTCCGTGGGCCTCTCTTCCGACAGCAGGGCATTCGCCGGCGGCGAGACCCTGAAGCCGGAAATTCTCCGGCTATCCCGGAATGGATGGATGCCTAATAACGAGCGCCTTCCCGTGCTTCTCTACCACAGCGCCATCGACTTGACAGGATCAGACCCGGCCGCACTGTTTGACGCGTTTTCGAGCGCAATGGCTGGCCGCCGCAATGGCGGGATGGGGTCTTCGATTTTCACCATTACCATTCCACTGCGCACGAGGTGCTGGGATTTGCGGCAGGTCAAGCCCGCCTGATGCTCGGGGGCGAAAATGGACATGAGATTACCGTCCATGCAGGCGACGTCGCCGTGCTGCCCACCGGCACCGGCCACTGCAATCTGCAAAGCAGTGCGGACTTTCTGGTGGTCGGCGCCTACCCTCGCGGACAGGAGTGGGACATCTGCCGCACAGCGCCTACGACTTCCGACATGCAGCGGATGGTGCTTCTTCCTTTCCCCGAGTCGGATCCGGTCACCGCAAGTCGGGAGCGCTGAGAAGGGAATGGCACCCGGCCGGGTGAGTTCGCTCGCTCTCGAAGAGCGCCTCGAATTAGCTCTCCGCAGGGAAAATAGTTGTTGCAACGAATATCTTCCTCCGCATCGAATCTTCTGAAAGGAGCAATACACAATGAGCACTACCCCCGCCACTACCGCCTCCCCCGCGACGGTCAGCACCTGGAACGTCGACCCCGCGCACTCCGCCGCCGAGTTCAAGGTCAAACACATGATGATCTCCAACGTGAAGGGTAAGTTTCAATGGAATCAGCGGCGAACTATACGGAACGAAGCGGACCCCACCGCTTCGAAGATCGAGGCTACCATTCCTGCCAACACGCTCACCACGGGCGACGACCAGCGCGACGGCCATCTGAAAAGCCCCGACTTCCTTGACGTGGAGAAGTTCCCCACCATCACGTTCAAATCTGTGTCGGTGCGCCTGACCGGTGCCGGCGAACACGAAGTGACAGGCGAACTTACTATTCACGGCGTCACCAAGCTTGTCACGCTCGCCGTTGACGGCCCGAGAGCCCCCGCCAAAGACCCCTGGGGCAATACACGCATCGGCCTGTCAGCGACTGGAAAGATTAACCGGAAGGACTTCGGCCTCAACTGGAATTCGGCTCTTGAAACCGGCGGCGTGCTGGTCGGCGAAGAAGTCATCATCACCCTCGACGTCCAGTTCATCAAGGCCTGAACGACCGAAGCCGGGCGCCTTATTTCTGGCCGTTCAGGCTGGAGCTAAGCCCTGCGAGGGCGCTTCGGGGGCCAGATAGTCGTTGCAACGAATATCGCCCTCGTGAATCTAATACTCTGTAGGGCAGAGGAGGTCAACCATGTCGCTTCGCGCAGTGAAAGCAGGTACTTGAAACAAAGCCAACCATCGAGGGAGCAGGGGTGAAATTGCAGCGGCCTTTGGCTTCGGCAAGACCAAGGAGTTCGATCCGTTTCTGCTGCTGGACGATTTCCGCAACGAAAATCCCGCGGACTACCTGGCCGGATTCCCATGGCATCCCCACCGCGGCATTGAAACCATCACCTATGTGCTGGCCGGCGAGGTGGCGCATGGCGACAGCCTGGGCAACAAGGGCCGGATGACCGCCGGCGACGTGCAGTGGATGACTGCCGGCAGCGGCATCCTGCACCAGGAGATGCCGAAAGGCGACAGCACGGGCGCATGCACGGCTTTCAGCTTGTGGGCCAACCTGCCTGCATCGTTGAAGATGACCGACCCGCGCTACCAGGACATTCCGGCGGCCGCGATTCCTGAGGTCACGGAGGACGACGGTACGCAGCGCGCGCATCATCTGCGGCGAGTTCTGGGGTAAACGGGGCCCTGTCGAGGGGGTCGCCGCAGACCCCAATTACGTGGACATTTCGGTTCCGCCCGGTCAGAGGAAGCGCATCAAGGTCGAGACGACCCGCAACGCGTTTGCCTACGTCTTCGCAGGCGCGGGAACGTTCCGCGACGCATCGGAGCCGCAGGCGGTGCTGACCGAGTCGGCGATGGACCCCAATGCGCAGCCGGCTTACGACGCGAAGAACCACTCGCTGGTGCTGTTTGATCGCGGCGACGAGATCGTGGTGCAGGCCGGTCCCGAGGGCATCCGGTTCCTGCTGGTTCGGGCAAGCCGCTGGAAGAGCCGGTGGCGTGGTACGGGCCGATCGTGATGAACACGCAGGCCGAGTTGCAGCAAGCCATGCACCAACTGCAGGATGGCACCTTCATCCGGCACAGGTGACGAGCGCGGTACGAATCTGGGAGGCCCCCGCTAAAAAGCGGGGGCTTTTTTGTGCCCTGTCCATTGATTCTGCAGGTTATGACGCAGTATTCGCCATGAAGGATTCGACCTCAGGCGCGGGGGGCGGGTTGTCGGGATCGTCGAGCGGGTCCACCCATTCCGGCTCCGCAGCGTACTCTGCTGCGAGGCTTCGAAACTTCTCGATCCTCTCGGGGGTTGGCGGTGCGTTTTCGATCAGGGCTACCAGGAATTTGGCGCAGGTTATATCGCCCTCCAGGGTGAGTTCGAGGAGTTTCCTGGCGATTTGTTCGCTCTTATCACGGATAGTTTGGATAGCGGCCTTGCGCAGCTTCTTGAGGGGGTCGGCTTTTCCTCGTCTGCGGGGTTCTGTCATAGTGTCGGACCTTTCCCGCTCCATCGCGTTGCGCAGTTTTACAGTTTCACAGCCTCTTTTGAGAGATCGAAAGAATCTTCCTCCATCTCACTCATCGGAAGAGGTTAGCCTTTTCGCGCAGATGAATTTGCTTCGATTTGCTCGCATTTGCTTGCGTTTTAGTGCACTTTAATGCGCATTTGGTCTCATTTGCTGCGAATGAACGGGAGGCTGAAGAACTGTGTTTTTGAAGACTGCCCAAGCCGTGGAGCGCTGTTGAAATGGCCTGGGCTCTGCGGTGTTGCGTTTCTGCCAAGTGTCTTCAGGGTAACGCGATGTGGGGAATCAATCTGCAATCAAGTGGTGGACGCTGCGGCTTTGTTTTCAGTGACTTGGGCGAGGCGCTCGGGGGATGGCCCTTGACACCAAGGGGTGAGGAGGATGCTTCGGGTTTATTGGGTTTTCTGTGCGATTCGATTCAAGCTGAGCGGCTGCCGAGGTTTCCCAGTTCCCAAAAACGGGGAGCCAGGTCATTTCCGATCCAGAGTGAGGGCGTAGATATCCTCGCTTCCAATGTCGCGGAGTAGCAACGGCGCGTCTGTCGGGTCCAGCCCCATATATCTTCCAAACCACCCAGCGTCGTGCCAATCCTTCAGATCGACGACCTTCTCCGCCCGGCCACCGCTGGGACGGACTCGAAACAGTCCTATGTCGCCGCTAACGCGCCTGAAATAAATGAACTGGCTATCCGCCGACCACTCGGGACAATCCACCGGTCCCCCTTGCGCAAGTTGCGACCATTTTCCCGTCTTGAAATCGAATACTTTCAGCTCGTCAACGTTGAAACCAGCGGCCGCGAGATATCGGCCGTCCGGAGACCAGCGTGGCTCAAACAAGTTAACCGATCCGGGAATGATCGTGTCCTGGCGAGTGTCGAGGTTGAGAATTACCACAACGAATTTTCCGTCCGCAGAGGTCGAAGCGCCAGCCATCCGATGTCCATCCGGCGACCAGGTAAGAAACCCATCCAGATGCTGGTCCTGGGCAAGAAACTTCCGCGGGCTGCCGCCGTCTGCGGAGACGATGTAGAATGCCCCATTCGGTCCCGGATAATCGCCCGCAAAGGAGATCTGCTTGCCGTCTGGCGACCAGCGGGGCATGAAAGCCTGGAGAGGAGGATCGGTCAGTTGCACGGGGTTGCTCCCATCGCTGTTCGCCTTCCACAGGATGCCTTCGGGGTAGGAGACATAGGCTACCGACTTGCCGTCTTTGGAGTAGGAGAGGCCCTGGGCGGAGATGCCTCCAAGGAAAGGCTGGAACTGTTTGATCTTCGAATCGAACCGGGAAAGTTCACCCCGGGGTGACAAGCCGAGCGCAAATATCCTGCTTCCGTCCTTGCCTGGAACTGGTCCTCCCCAGAATTCCCCGGGAAGGTAGTTGCCCGGCAGTGGTCCGCCCCAGCGGATGGGGCCTTGAGTCATTTGAATCGGCTCCGCCGGCGGTTGGCGGAACAGGCCGCGCCGCTCGTCGAGAGCCCAAATCTGCCCATCTGGAAATGAACAGGAAGAGTTTCCCGTCAGGAGTCCACCTGCCGCAGCATGCAGCGGAGGAGCCGTGCCAACCGGGCATCACCTCGTGAAGCACCGATCCGCTCGAAGACGTCTCCCAAATCCGGTCCTTCATGGTAAACCGGATCGCGCCGCCGCCCGGAGACCAGGCGATGTCGCTGACCGGAGACGAGGCGACGCTGCTGACGGTGTCTCCAGCAACATGGGTCAGTCTGTGGGTTCCCGTCCCATCGCTCTCCACAACGTAGATGTCCCCTCCGTATGGGGCATAGGCCACGGAGTTCCCGTCCGGTGAAAAGGACGCGACAGCAGGGATCTCCCAGGTGGCGAGCCTGGCCTCCCAGGATCCGCACATTCCATAGTCCTGCGTCCGCAGCAACGAGAAAGCTGGACCCATCCGGAGAAACATCCACCAGATCGGGTTGGGTAGCGCAACCGGGACCGGTGCAGTCGCTCCGCCCGATATTGCGACCTGAGCGATCGATTCGGTGGGTTGCCGAACCTGACATCTGGTTGAAGTAGAGCCTGGTTCCGTCCGTTCCGACAAGAGTCTTCTGGTGGCCGTCGTGAGTGATCTGGGTGTATTGCGTGATGCGGGGCGGGGGCAGGGGGCGGTGAAGGAACCAGGCCGCGCCCGCCAGGCAGAGAGCTAGAACACCGCCGCCGGCCAGCGCCCAGCCCCACAATTGCTTTCGGCTTCGAACCTTCTTTCCGGCGCCGTTCAAGGCAGGTGGTGGCTCTTTGGTGTTCTCCGGGACTCCCGAAGGCTCCTCAGAGACTTCGACCTTGCCAATGAACCGATAGCCGACCGTCGCCACGGTGGCGATGTAGCGCGGCTCGCGGATGTCATCTCCCAGCACGCGGCGCAGTTTGGCGATGCTGCGCGTGAGAGAGCTTTCTGTGACGGCGGCGTCGGCCCATACCGCGTCCAGCAGTTCCTCCTTCGTGATGAGTTTTTGAGGGTTGTGGAGAAGGAATAAAAGGACGCGAAACGCCTTTGGCTCGATCGGCGAAACCTCGCCCGCCTTTACGAGACAGAACTCCCGCTCGCGAAGCTCCATGTCTCCGAAGCGGAAAACAAAGGACTTACTCTCCGTCATAAAACCGCCATATGTGGTTGGAATTTCGTCATAGTTCCGCCAAGACCGTGCAGAACCACCCGCCCAGAGTGACCTCAGCCTACCCGGCTGAGGAGCTCTGCGATGACAAATTTCAAGTGTTTCGCTTCCCTGGTTCTTGCCGCAACCATCGTTCCCGCGCTTCCGGCAGAAACACATTGCCCTGGAAATGTCGCCAGTCTACCCTTCCGCCTCGCCAACCGCCACCAGATTGTTTTGGCAGTATCCATCAACCACACCGGCCCCTACAACTTCCAATTGGACACCGGCACCCAGGTCACGATGATCGATCCTTCGCTGGCCGCGGGACTTCACTTGGAAACCCAGGGCGCGGCGATAGTCGCGGGCGCAGGATCGCGACAGTCTGCTTCCATCGCGAAGCTTGACCTGCTCGAAGCGGGTTCTCACTCAGTCGCCAGCCAGAGGGTCATTGTCTATGAAGTCCAGAATCTCCAGTCCGCCGACCTGCACATTCAGGGAATCCTCGGCGAGGATTTTCTCGAGCACTTCGACCTGTTGATCGACAATGCGCACAGCCTGCTTTGCCTCGACGACACGGGTGCGATGCGAGCCGGCGTGAAAGGAACGCATATCCCCCTCGTCGCTTCGGCTCCGGCGGACGGCGCGGCGTTGCCCGGTTTGCTCATCATCGCGGCACATCTATCCGACGGGACACGGCCCGTTCGCCTCATGCTCGACTCCGGCGCGAATGCCCCCATCCTCTACAACACCGCTCAGTACATGGCGCTGCAACTGTCTCAAACCGTGGCCTTGCGCGGGAGCGGTGTGGATGGAACGCAGCGGATCTTTTCGGCTTTGCCGCCTCAGGACGTGAAGATCGGCGCACTGGAATTCACCGGTGTGCCGTTCTTCAGTCTCGCCGGTTCACAGAAGGATTCCCTTGCAAAGGGGTTCGACGGTGTGCTGACGATGGGGCTGTTCCGGCGCATCTTCATCGATCACACCGAGCACTTTGCCGTACTTGATCCGAGATAACAACCCCATCGATCCGCCTATCGGCGTTCGCTGCATCGATGCATCACAGGATGCGGGACTTGTGAATCAAGGGGCAATCCTTTGCGATGGGAGTGAACCGCGCGTGCGGTACAGGTCCTCGCCCGGCAGGCTTCCAGCGGGAGAGCGTCCTCTCCTAAGATTTATTTGATTTATCCAGTTTCGAAACCGATACGTCTGATTTATCCCGTTCTGGAATCGATACCGGGCTGGTAAGGAAGTAGGAACCCTCTCGTTCCAGAGCATGCCACGAGTCCTGTTCGAGTGAGTGAGATTCCACGGATTCGACAATCATATCCGGCCTGAAGAATCTATAATTCTGGCTTCCGCTCTTCTTGGCGTGATACATCGCAGTGTCCGCATTCCTGATCAGCGTTTCCGGATCCTTACCGTCGCCAGGATAGACGCTCACGCCAATGCTCGCTGACACGGAAATCTGGTGTGGGTCAAATAAATGAACCTCGGCGACCGCTTTCAATAAGCGTTCCACCGTCCTCTCCGCATCTTCCGAGTGTTTCAACTCCTGAAGCACCACAATAAACTCGTCGCCCCCGAGGCGGATGACCGTGTCCGGGGAGCGAACACATTGCAGCATCCGTTTTGCCACCGATTTAAGAACGTTGTCGCCGATCAGATGTCCAAGGGAATCGTTAATGTGCTTGAAGCCATCCAAATCCACAAACAAAATCGCAGCGTAGCACCTCTGCCGCCGCGCAAGGAGGATCGCCTGGCCGACACGATCATTCAGGAGCTTCCGATTGGGCAACCCGGTGAGAAAGTCATGGTGGGAGGAATAGGTTAACTCCTCCTCCAATGCTCGCGTTGCGCTTACATCGCGGAACACGATCACCGCTCCGGTGACCTGCCCCTCACGGTCGTGAATGGGGGCGACGGAATCTTCAATGGAAACTTCGCTTCCGTCACGGCCGATCAAAACACAATTCAACGGCAGGTTTCCCTTTCGATCCTGCGATGCTGCCTTCGCCATCGGGTCCATGATGGGTTGTCGAGTGATGGCATCCACGATCTGGATCGTCTGGGCCATTGGCCGGCCCGCCGCCTCCTTCAGTGACCAGCCCGTCATCGTTTCCGCGACGTGATTGAGGAAGGTGATGTTGTCGGCCGCGTCGGTGCTGATTACGGCATCGCCAATGCTGTCGAGGGTGGCCTGAGCGCGCTCTTTTTCACCAAATTGAATCTCTTCGATGATCTTGCGCTCGGCTGCATTGAGAAGGGCTCGCATCAGCTCGCGCGGCTCGATCTGACCCTTGATCAGGTAGTCCTGCGCACCCTCTTGAATCGCCCGAACTGCAATCTGTTCGTCGTCAGCACTGGACAACAACACGATCGCGACACGGGCCGCGGCTGCACGGACCCTCTTGACCGCCTCCGATCCTGCTGGATTGGTCAATCCCATGTCCAGCAGGACGATGTCGACCGGTTGCCCCGCGAGATACTTCTCGGCGTCGCTCATGGACTCAACATGGACCAACTCAAAGACACACGAGCCTGGGTCGTTGAGCATTTCGCGGATCAAACGAGCTTCGTCGGGTTGATTTTCGATCAGTAGCAATGTCTTGGCTGGTCTCTTTGCCATCGGTTTCACCCCTAACCGGCCAACCTTGCTCTCCGGAATTCAGAAGCCGTAGACGCTTGCTTATTACATCCCTACCGGTACCTCTCCAAGGAGTATCCAAAATAATGCCGCCGAAAAGCTGTTCTGTTTTGAACACCTGTGCGTGAGATGTCTCAGGCTCCGAGGCGAGGAGCCACTCTGTGGCGCAGGAGCCTCATTCTAAAACTCTTATAAAGTGAGCAGAACAGCACAGGTATGTGGGGGTTTGCTCTTTTATTCTCGAATCAAAGAGGCATCTTCGATCAATTCCGCGCAGTAATGAATTCTCTGCAAGACATCCCAAGTTTCCACACCCTCCTTGAAAATCCCCTGATTCTGTCCAATCTCAATGCCTCTTGAGTGGGTTCGCTGGAAGGCGAACCCATTGTCTCCGCATGGCTGCCTTGCTGCACTATCCTTTGTGTGTGAACAAGTATGAAGAGTTCTCGGATGCCTCATCGAATGAAGTGCCCGTGCGCGGGTTCCTGCACCGCGCGGACGGTCCGACTGGAGACTGCCTTGTTTTGACGCACGGCGCAGGGGCGAACTGCAATTCTCCGCTTCTTTTGGCGCTGGCGGGTGCGTTCTGCGCGGCTGGGTTGACCGTTCTGCGTTGCGATCTGCCCTTTCGCCAGTTGCGACCGCACGGGCCACCACCGCGGGGCAGTGCGGAGCGCGATCAGCAGGGGCTCAAAGCGGCAATTGCGACAATGCGGCGCCAAACTGCGGGGCGCGTGTTTCTGGGTGGTCACTCGTATGGGGGGAGACAAGCGTCGATGCTCGCTGCGGCTGAGCCCGGTCTGGTCGATCGGCTCCTTTTGCTCTCATACCCGCTGCACCCGCCGGAACGACCCGGTGAGTTGCGGACCGCGCACTTTCAAAGTCTCCAGACCCCTGCATTGTTTGTGCATGGCATGCGGGATGGGTTTGGATCGATCGAGGAGATGACTGCGGCGCTGAAGCTGATTGGGGCGCGAACCGAATTGGTTCCGATCGAGGGCGCTGGTCACGAACTCTTAACCAAGCGGAATCGTGACGAGCTGCCAAAGATGGTGGTCGAGGCGTTCCAGACACTCGCACCGAGTTTGGCTCCGTGAACGCCGCAGACTGTAAGCCGCATTCCTCAAAGAACAAGGCCCGAGCCGCGCACCTTCTTGCTCATGGAGGCAGAGACTGCGTCCCGGGCCACTGTGGTTTACTTCTTCGCAACCATCATATCTGCGACCTTGTACAGCACCGTGTGCTCAATCGCGCAGAGCTTCCCGAACTGATCCATCGTGCTGTTGATATCCATGTCGGCATGCACCTTCTTCCAACTGTCCATAATGCTGTCGTACTGTTTGAAAGCCGCATCCCAGCTCGGGAAGAGATCGACCGTGCTCACCAAGGGCTTGTCTTTGGTCCCGCGCGGGAAGATTTGCTCATTGAGCGCCCAGCCGGAGGAGGTGCCGTCCTTGAGCATTTGTTCGGCGACCGGCTGCCACACCTTTTGCTCGTACGAGACGCACGCGGCGACATCCGGCGCGTTGATGGAGTTGAAGGCCAGGTAATCTCCTTTTTTTGCCCCGCCAACCAGCGTCTGATATTGCGTAATGTTGACGTAGACCAGTGCGCCCAGTTCTGTGCGCCTGGCGTCGAGTTGCGCTGCGGTCATGGCGACGCCCGCCTTGTGAAGTGCCGCGGTCACCTCCTCCGGGCTCGGATCCTCAGTTGGTAGACCTTGGAAGAAAGTGACAAACACATAGTCGCACTCGGCACGCGTGCCCTGGGGCAACTGGGTTTGCAGCACAATCACGCTTTGAGCCTTGCCGGAATCCACAAGCTCCTGGCTCAGCTTGTGTTCTGTGCCTGCGATCCACTGATCCGCTTCGGCCCACTTACCCGTGTTCACCTTCACACAGGCAATGCTGTGATAACCCGTCTGAGCTTGCTGAGCGGCAAGCGGCATGGAGAGCGTGGCAGTGAGAGCGACGCCCATCAGGAATCGGGGAAATACCATCGTACGGTCCTCCGGTGATTCTTTGTTTCGGAATTACGGAACCATACACCCAAATGGATGGAAGTTGCTACAAGAGAATAAGAAAACGTTGTACCCAAGACTGGAATGTGGGCGCCCCGAAGTCCACGGAATCGCCGCTGTGAGGGTGAATTCTTCCGGCGTGACCGGGACTACCTGCCGGAATTCCAGCTCACCACCGTGACGCCGAAGGGCCGGAGCGAGATTTGCCGCTCGAGGGAGTGACGCGGTGGGCTCCAGGGCCCAGCGGCTGGCCCGGCTTTGGATTGGTGGTAACCGTTGCACCCGGATTTGGCTTATAAACAAGGGGTAGGAGCCACGTCAGCCTGTGTCTCGCGTCACGGCTTTGGCTCGAAGCAAGCACTATGATCCGCTGAGAAAGAGGGTCCGGCTCCCGATTCGGCCTGGTTCTCTCATCCGCCAAATTTCTGGAGATCTCGCAGGTCGGTTTTTAGGATCGCGCTCCGTGTTGCCAACCGACGGCAGCGTGCCAAAGGCTTGCCGCGAAGGGAAATGCAGCCATGGATCACAACGGCCGGAAAGTTGTAATTATTGGGGGCGGCATCGCCGGGCTCAGTGCCGCTGTGTATGCGTTGACGTGCGGCTACCAGGTCGAAGTGTTGGAGATGAATGATGTGGCAGGCGGCCTCGCCATGAGCTGGCGGCGGGGCGCCTACACATTCGAGACCTGCCTGCACTGGCTGGTGGGCTCGCGCAGCCATGGGGAGCTGCACGCGCAATGGCAGGAGATCTGCGATATCGAGAGCCTCACCTTTATCGATCCAGCAGAGTTTGTCCGGATTGAAACGGAGAGCGGCGACAGCCTGAGCATCTATACCAACGTCGATCGCCTGGAGGCGGAGCTTTTGAGACGGGCGCCGCAAGATGGCCGCGCGATTCGCGAACTGGCCCGATCGATCCGGGTGCTGGGCAAATTCAAATTGCTTGACCCTTCCGGCGGTCTGACCGGCAACTGGCTGAACTTGCTCAGAGACGTGCCGATGTTTCCCTTGCTGGGCAGGCTCTCAAAGATCAGTGGCAAAGAATATAGCAATCGCTTCTCCGATCCGTTGCTCAGGAATTTTTTCTCCAACGGCGATATTGGGCAGATGTCCGCGATCGCGATGATTCTTTCCATGGCCTGGATGAATGCGGGCAACGCGGGATATTGCATAGGCGGATCGCAGGCCCTGATCCGGCATATCGAAGAAAAGATCGGCAGCCTGGGCGGAAAGATACGCTTTCGAGCCAGGGTTCAGCGCATCCTGGTGGAAAACGACACCGCAGTGGGCGTTGAACTGGCGAGCGGCGAGACTGTAAAAGCTGACTGGGTGATTTCGGCTGGCGATGGGCGCACCACTCTCTTCGATCTTCTCGGCGGCCGGTACATCGACGCGGCTACACGGAAACGTTATGAGGAAAAGGAACTGTTTGCGTCGTATATCCAGGTTTCGCTGGGCACGGCGATCGATTTGAGCGATCAGCCCGGCCTGGTGACGAGGGTTCTTGCGTCGCCGATGACGGTTGACCCCGGCACCGTGCTCGACAGCGTTGGCTTTCGCTTCTTCCACTTCGATCCAACCTTTGCCCCGCCGGGGAAGACAGCGATTACGTGCACCCTTCCTACTCGCAATTTTGGTTACTGGGCTGACCTGCGCCGTAACGATCCTGCTGCGTATTACGCGGAGAAGCACCGCGTTGCCGATGCGGTTGTCAGCATTTTGGAAAAGCGAGTTCCCGGCGTACGCGAGGCGATTGAAACCTTCGATGTCTCCACGCCGGCGACGGTCATTCGTTATACGGGGAACTGGAAGGGGACGATGGAGGGATGGCTGATTGGGCCGGGCGACAGCCTCAGACCTCTTCCGAACACTCTTCCGGGGTTAAGGCATTTTGTGATGGCGGGCCAGTGGGTGATGCCGGGCGGGGGGCTTCCGTCTGGCCCGATCACTGCCAAGCCGGCGGTGAAATTCATCTGCAAGCAAGATCACGTTCGATTTGAGATTCATGCAGGGCGTGCATCCAAGGCGGAACTCGTGGGAGTGTGACGGAACCTGGAGCCGTGCTTTCTCCACGGCGCGGTTCAATTGCTAGAACTTATTCGAGAACTTAGCAAGACAGACGTGCCATCCTAGCAGGCTGCGGAAAAATCTCGACGCGAAGAAGAGGGCCATCCCTCAGAGGCTAAAGCCGGACTTATTTTGCAGTGTTTGCGGCACGACTAAAGTCGTGCCCTTTCAAAGAATCGAGTTTTTCCGCAAGATACTAGACTCTAAGGGGAGAAAATATCGAACGTTTTATCTTCCTTTGCCTACCACTAAAGTTGGACGCTTAGTAACTTATAGTTTCTACTCAATGTGAAACTGCTTGTGTAATATTGCTATATATTCCAGAAATCGCAAGAAGCGCCAGCATTCGGAGAAGCGCATTCGTGTGCGAGTTGTTTGTTTGTTAACCCGCAGTGTCTCAGTCTTTCAAGCTCTTCGTTTCCGGGCTGGCAGGGCGCTTCTCGCATGATTGGGATGGGTACATTGAACCAATGGTGAGAATCAAGCACCTCCAGCCTTGTCGCAACCACCGACCGCAATAAAGCGAGCCGGCCTTCTGTCTAGATCGAGGGTCTCTTATATGTCGCGTTGGCATCTTACTTCAAATGAAGCTGCAGAGAGTGAAGCTCGCGCTGCTTGTCAGCGGAGCCATTTGCGCCCATCGGGGCAAATGTCGGGTCCGAAACTTTATGGCGAAGCCTACTTCAAGCGGGTACCTTCAACGCCTAACCTGGTCCGGTGTGGCGAAGACGCCTGGTTATGCACCGCGGGCACACTCATAAATGGTGGACAACTCGGTGAGAGTGCGCTTCGTGAAACCTACTCCGATTTTGTTTCAGGTGGAGTTAGCGCGGTTCAGGCGAAAGCGATCGGCCATTATGCCGTGGCGATCAAGCGCGGCAACGAGGTAACAGTTTTTACCGACGCGCAGGGTTCATTAAACCTGTATTACTTTCACGAGGGGAGTTTCTGGTTTATTGCTAACTCGCTCAGTGTTTGTGCAAGCGCGCTTCCCGATCATAGGATCGATGCGACCAAGTTGCTCGTGGCGGCCGTGCAGAGCGTCCTGCCGGGAGAAGACACGTTTTATTCAGGCGTGAAGAGACTGTTTGGGTCGCAACTCATACGGATCGACCTGCGGGACGGAACCTTTCGGGTTGAGCGGATACCTGAAGCGACTTCGGCGCTCAGTTGGGATTTGCCCACAATCGAGGGCGCCGTCATGCAGTATGGAGCGGAGGTGCGTTCTGTATTCAAGGAGTTGACGGCCGTTGGAAGGGTCGGGCTGTTCGCGACCGGCGGGATGGATTCCCGGACAATCCTCGCTGCTTTGATCGATCAAAAAGCGTCGATGCAGCTCATGTACGGAATCGGCGATACCAAACTCACAGATTACGATATGGGTGACCTCGGCATCGCGAAGCTGCTGGCGAAAAGTTATGATATCCCGTTCCGGCAGCTTGACTGGACAGGCACTCAGCCTTATGGCGAAGAAAAGCTTCACGACCTTTTTCGGACGTATGGATTCAAGTATGAGATCTACGGGGCGTCGGACTCCTTTCTTAAGACTTTCAGCGGCGAAATCGCGCCCTATCCGCAACTGTTTCTGGGCGGGTACTCTCCCGCATTCACTAACGGGAAGCCTTGGGAACTGAAGCAAAAGCGGTTCACCTTTGAAGACCTGGTGACGGATGCCATGCATTATCAGAGGGGGTCGATTGAGAACGGCCACTGTATTGCGGACATGGCTTCTTACAAAGCTTCATTTTCAGCGGAAGCAAGAGTGGCCCTCAACTGTGCCGGAATTCTCTTTCCCGACTCCGGTGTGCCGCTTGAGACTTATGTGCGAGCAAAGCTCTTTATGTATATCCGCGCTGAGTCAAGATTTCTCAATTTCGCGAATGCCTTCGGTCACTACGTGGCTCCTTTTATTTTGAAGAGGCTTTATGACCCGCTGTTAAAAGTTCCATTTCAATATCGGGCGAAGGACGAGTTTCAATTGCGAGTTATTGGTGCTCTAACTCCGGCGTTACTTGAGTTCCCGCTGTATTCCGGATGGGGACCGGCACACGTCGATCGCGAAGCCTTTCATCTGGTCAGGGACAAGGTAGTCGAGAAGCAATCACTTCTGCGGCGCGTTGGTAAATTGGCGATACCGCCCGTGCTCCGAGGCCGGGCCCGGTCGATCTACTCTCGCATCAGGAAGAGGCGCCCGGCGATCGCGACGCCGCCGGGCCGGAATGCGACGATCGCCACCGCGTACGGAAAAGCGATCATGAGCGATCCGTTGGGTTGCCGGTGGTTCAATGATATTTCGGAGTTTTCGCCAAAGGAACTTGCCCGGATTCGCCACTACCTGGCCGCGGTGAACGATATTGGATACTCGGAATAAAGGAGACGTGAAAGGGGAACGGACTGAAGGGACAAAATGTGAGTGAGGGCTGGAGATTCTCGGGCTCGGACTCGAGATCTGGTCAACCCTTGACCGAGCACCCCTGGACCTGCCGGCCCTCAAAGATTCCGGATGACTGGGATCTTTGAGGGCCGCTTTCTCTATTGCCATTCGCGGGTCGAGGAAAGCAATGGCGGAGACTATTTATAGACGCCGTCTCCTTTTATAAGCTCATCGCGATGGGCGCTCGAGTCGGTCATGGAACCAAATGCAGGACCTGAGAGCGGGTGGTTTTTCAAGGTATCGACAATCGCTGCGTCGACCTTGTCCAGGCCTTCCGGGCTGGGAGCGATGAAGACGATCCAAAAGAGGCCCGGGTCCTGGGTGTGGACGGCCTCGGTGTCGACTTCGTATTCGCTGATGGCGCCGTCGGAGAGCATCTTCTCAAGCAGCGGGACGACCAGCTGCTTGCTTAGTGTATCGATCGCGTCATCCGGCGCGTCGGCCTTCAATTTGTAGGTCGCGGCGCGAGTGTAGCCGCTTTTGTACGCACCGGAATGCCAGTTGTAATACCGGCTGACGAAAATGCTGTCCCAGTGTTTCGTAGCGCTGTCGAGAGCGGGAGACGCGATGTTGGGGGATGCGTAGAACTGGTCAAGCACTTTGATCAACCCGGCCATGGATGTGGCCGACCACCAATTGTCGTGGGTTGCGCCGTCTGACTGGTGGACCAGCGCCTCATCGTTGCCATAGCCCACAATGGTTCCGTCGGCCATTGCCTTGTCGAGGATTGCCTTGTCCGCAGCATTTGCGCCTGCCATGTCGGCCCAATGGGCACGGGGAATCTGCCAATCGGCGACGTAGGAGTACATGGGCGGTTTTTCCTTGACCTCCGACATTTGCGCGCTTGACGGAATGGCACACACGGTTAGCATTGCAAGCCCGCACATCGCTGCGCAGACATGCCACACACTCTTGCTCATGGTCTTTCTCCTGTCTTGATTTAGTCAGCTATGCACCGGGGAATGCCTGACGCGGTGAAGTGTACAGGAGCGAGGCAGCGCGGGGAACAGAATTGCGTGAGGGGGTTAGTCAGGCTTCGATGGGCAGGCCGGAAGAGAGGATGCTTTCGGGGGAGAAGCCGCGCTGGCGGAGGGTGCGGATGCTGAGCGCGTCGTGGCGCTTGGCGAGGCGGCGGCCGTGGTGGTCGACGGCCAGATTGCAGTGGAACCAGGCCGGGTTGGGGAAACCGAGTGCGCGGTTGAGCAGGATCTGGCGGGCGGTGGATTTGAGCAGGTCGGCACCGCGTACAACTTCGGTGATGGCCATGGCGTCGTCGTCGGCCACGCAAGCGAGCTGGTAACTGGGGATGCCAACTCCCCACGGACGAAGACCTGTCCGCGGGGGCCCCGATACATCACCCCACGGACGAAGACCTGTCCGCGGGGGCCCCGATACATCACCCCACGGACGAAGACCTGTCCGCGGGGGGCTTGGGACGCTGTCGCGGCGCCAGACGACGAAATCGCCGAAGTCAATGCCGGCTACGAAGCGCTGCGGTCCGAGGTTGAGGTCGTTGAACTCGATGGCCTCGCCGTACGGAACGCGGAAGCGCCAATTGCAACCTTCTGGTTGCATATCATTCGCAGAGGGCTGCATCTGGATTTGAGCGGGACGGCAGGTGCCGGGGTAGACGGGTTCGTCGTCGAGGGGATCCTGCTGTGCGCTTGTGGTTTCGTGGGGGGCGCTGAGAGCGGCGGCGAGATCTTTGCGCGAACAGCGGCAGGGATAGAGAAAACCACGCTGCAGAAGGATGCGCCACGCGGCGAGATAGATTGCGTGGCGCTGGCTTTGTGCGTAAGGCGCGTAAGGGCCGCCGACGTCCGGACCTTCCTGCCAATCAATGCCGAGCCAGTGAAGGTCGTCAAGGGAGGCATCGGCGTATTCAGCGCGGCTGCGGTCGGAGTCGAGGTCTTCCATGCGCATCACCAGCGTGCCGTTGGCGGCACGGGCGCGCTGGAAGGCGGTCCAAAAGGTACGGGCGTGGCCTATGTGCAGGTGGCCGGTTGGCGAGGGCGCTAAACGGCCGCGATAGGGTGGGACTGGAGATGGGGAGGGACTGGACACGCTGACAACAGTGTAGACAAAGAGGATTCGGTGTTGTTGAGATTTGTGGTTTCCCACCCTAAGTTTCTGACCGCGTGATTTCGTGTTTTGAATTCATGCTTTCCCAGGTCCCAAAAGCGGGACCTGGGGCACCCATAGTTGGTACAACAATAAGCGGTCAGAGACCTGGCGACAAAGGGGTCGCCAAGATGGGGCACCCTGGGTCGCGCTACATCCGGGTTTAGAAGAAAAGCAGATGTGGGAGGCGGTTAGTCGGAGACGTCATGGTCGGGGTGGTGGTCGCTGCCGTTGTCGTGGTCGTCGTGGTGATGGCCGTAGTGGTCGATGCTCTGATTGAGGTGATCGGGATCGACGGAGAACTGGACTACATCCATCTCCTGGCCGTCGAGGTCGACGACGAAGAGGCCCATGTGATTGCCCTCGGGACGCATGAAGATGAGGGTCTGTTCATTGCCATCTTTCGTGGAGCTATTCGGCTCATTCGCCGACGATGCCGCGTGATGGGTGGTTTCGCGAACGATCCGCTCCCAGCCGGGCCCGATCTTCTGCTCGACGAGGGTGTTGAGCTCTTCGCCATCGACGGATGCGGTGAAGTTGTCGAACTCCGCGACATGCAGGTTGCCGACGCCTTCGTGGGTGGCCTTGCTGGAGATGAGACTGATGAGCCCGAGGAATGGAATGCGCGTGGCCTGGGCGTGGTAACGTCTCTCGAGGGTATTGACCACACTGTCGAATCCGACCTGACCTCCGCCAGCCAGTACGACAATGGGCACCACGAGCGCGATGCAACAGACGGGAATCCACAGGAGCTTCATCATTGGTTGTCTCCCTTTCTTGCCTAACGTGTCTTTTTGAATGTTGCCCAGCGCGCCCAGGCCGCCGAGGCCTTTCAACTCGCCCAGTTCATCCATGCGGATGGGGCCGAGGATGAGCACAATGGAGAGCTCCTTGGTTCGGCGGAGAGGATGAACATGCCGCGCGATCCGCCATTGACCAGCTTGACCATGATGTCGGTGGTTTCACCGCTGCCGCGTTCGCGCGATGCACCATGGACGACCACTCCGGCGATTGGAAGCTGGCGCGGAGCTGCTTGAGCTCGTCCATCGAGTACTGGCCCTCCTTGTCGAATTCGTAACTGCGGACGTAGACGCGTGAGACCTTCATGAGGTGGCGGGCGGCGGCGTCATCCTTGTCTTTGCCGTTCATGAATTTGGCGGCGAACGCGAGCATGTTCTTGCCCAGCGTGACCTCGGTGACATCGGAGGCGGCGCGGCCAACTGCTTCTCAATGTCGGGCGGCAGAGGAATTGGCTAGGCTCTGCGCGAAAATGGGCGCGGCCAGCGCGGCGGTTACAAGGATGAAAATTGCGATGCGGTTGTTCACTTGGGTCTCCTTACTCTGATCGGAACGGCGATGGCGCTAAGCTGCGCATTCACTTCATTGAGCGCGCGATTGGTGATGCGCAACGCGGTGAAGACCTGGCGGCGGGCTTCCTCGCCTTTGCGGACTTCGTCGGCGCGCCGCCAGGCGAGGCCTCCGCCAATGATGGCCGCAGCACCAGGCAAGCCGCGAGCTCAGCCACAGCGCCACGGAATGGCTATGCAGGCGCTGCGAGCGTCGGCGGTTTCTCTGCTCCATCAGCTTGCGCTTCAGGCTGGGGGGCGCGGGCCGGCGTTCGAATGCCGGCAACCAGTTCCGCACAAAGTCGTCGATGGGTTCAGGCTCCAGCATTTGCTCCCTGGTCTAATGGATCTCTTTTAGATGGTTCTGAGCCTTGGCCCGCAGCAGCTTCAATCCCCGCTGCAGGTGGCCCTTTACGGTTGCGATCGGCGCATCCAGCGTGGCCGGCAATCTCTTCCGGCGTCAGGTCTTCCTGGTAGCGGAGAACGAGCGCGGCGCGTTGCGGCTCAGGCAGCGTGGCGAGAAGTTGCCCCGAGGCGCGAGCCAACGGCGAGCTTCGCTCTTCCGCACGGCGCCATGATTTTCTTCCACCTCAACCCACAGGTCCACGCCGCGCACCCGGCGACGCCGCAGGGCATCCGTGGAACGATTCATCGCCACGCGGCGCAACCAATAACAACGTGTTGCGGCGATTCGATCTTTGCCATGTGGCGGTCCAATTCCATAAAAACTCCTGCGCAATCTCTTCAGCGAGGCCACGATCACCGGTCATTCGCCAGGCGAGCGAAAACACCATCCATTGTGCTCGTCCACGATTTGTTCAAAATCCGGCTGCCAGTCGTGGGCCATGGTCTCGCTTCTACCTTCTTATCCGCACGGGAGTGTGCGGGGGGATGCAGAAGGTACGCGGTCGGACGAAAAAAGTTCGAAAGAGTTGTGCTTCCCGAAAGACTGCGGGCAGATAGCCGCACCTGCAACCACTATGGACAGTGGTTTGGCATCAAACCGAGCGCCTTGTACTTCTCAGTCAATCCACCCTAATTCGGCGTATAATGTTTGGTCTTAATAGCACCGAGCTTCGTCCCCTTGCGGTTGCACGGCGTCCGCAGAAGACAGGATTGAGGCTTCAAATGAAGCATGCTATCTGCATGCTGCCCGCGGGCCGTCTACCAAAACCCTCCCTAGTTTGAAGGCAATGGCTTTGCTTCTTCTCCTTCTTGTCACTGCAATGATGCAGGGCTGTGGCGGAGGTGGTGGCAGCGAGAAAAATCCTCCGCCGGTGGTCCCGCCCACCGGGCTCTCGTATAGCCACCAGGCCATCGCTGCCATGATGAATCACGCGATCGACGCGGATGTTCCCTCGGTTACGGGGACGGTGAGCGGCCGACTTCAACCAGCCGGTTCCCTGGAACGAGGGACCGCGCCGGATGGGCAGCGACAAGAACGGCGATGTCCTCTGGGTCGGAAACTCCTGGGGCGGCACGCTCGCCAAGATCGACATCCACACCATGGCGACCACGTTCGTGCCGCTGCCGGGTCCCGGCGTCATGCAGCCCTATCAAGTGGCGGTCGACAGCGGCCACAATGCCTGGCTCAACATCTGGACCTCGGACGTGATCATGAAGTTCGATCCGGCCAGCAACAAATGGACGACCTTCGACCTGCCCACGCGCGGCACGGAGGCGCGCTACATCTCGCTGCTCAAGCGCGACGGCAAGATGGAGGTGGTGCTGCCCAATTCGCGCACCAGCAAGGTCGCGGTGATGTCGTTCCGCAGCGAGGCCGACCTGCAGGCCCTCAAGGCACAGGCCGGGCAATAGGCCCGACCCCGAGGTTCATTTGAACGGCCCCTCCCCCGCTTGCGGCCGCAGGCGGGGGAGATTTTCTTGGATGACCGCGACGTGATTTACGGCCAAGCGGCTTTCCTGCTCGATCGTTTCGACGTGACTGCAGCGCTCGCACAGGAATACGAGCAGCGCCGGGAGCCCGCCGAGCTTGGGTACGGTGCGCACGAGCTTCATCGGCTCGCGGCAGC
>CAVQZQ010000130.1:0-37818 GCA_963718435.1 uncultured Acidobacteriota bacterium
GTAATCTGCGATAACCGTGATGTGCGATTCGCTGCAGACATCAGGCGGGTGCTTGATGGGCGAATCGTCGTCCGGGGTTTCTGCTCATGTCATCGCACTCGACTCGCATTCAAGATCATTTCTCCGACCTGACCGACCCACGCCGGCGCAAGGACATTTACCCGCTCATCAACATTGTCACGATCGCCATTTGCGCCGTCGTCGCCGGGGCCGATGACTTCGTCTCGATCGCCGCCTGGGGATCCGAGAAGCGGGACTGGCTGGCCACGATCCTCGACCTCAGTAGTGGCATCCCATCGCACGATCGGTTCAATGCTATCTTTGCGACGCTCAACCCGGCGGAGTTCGAGAAATGCCTGCTGAGCTGGATCACGGCACTACACGAGATCACCTCCGGTCAGATCGTGGCCATCGACGGCAAGACGCTCCGCGGCAGCTTCGACAAGGCGTCCGGCAAGTCGGCGATCCACATGGTCAGCGCCTGGGCCACGGCCAACCACATCAGCCTGGGGCAGGTGGTGGTCGACGCCAAGAGTAACGAGATCACCGCCATCCCCAAACTGCTGGAACTCCTGGAGATTTCCGGCAGCATCGTGACCATCGACGCGATGGGTTGCCAGACCGCGATCGCCGAGGCCATCGTCGCGAGGAAGGCAGACTACGTGCTGGCGGTGAAGGAGAACCAGCCGACTTTATATGCGGGGATCGAAGCCGCATTTTCTCGATCATATGGGCGACGACTTCGCGCGGGCGAAGGTGAGCCGGCACGAGACCAAGGAGCACGGCCACGGCCGCGATGAGCATCGGACATACTACGTGTGCGACGTCCCGGATGACCTGCCGGACCGGGGTCGGTGGAAAAAACTGAAGCGGATCGGGATCGCGATCAGCGACACGGTCCGTGGAGGGAAGCCGTCCGGTGACGTCCGCTATTACATCCTGAGTAAGAGGATGAGCGCCCGGTCATTCGGGGCGGCGGTGCGCGGTCACTGGGGGATCGAAAACCGGCTGCACTGGCAACTCGATGTGACGTTCGGTGAGGACCATTGCCGGACCAGGAAAGGACGCGCCGACGCCAACTTCAGCATCCTCCGCCGCACGGCCCTGAGCCTTCTGAAGAACGAGAAGACCGCGAAGGTTGGAATGAAGAACAAGCGGCTCACTGCCGGCTGGAATGATAGCTACCTCGAGAAAGTGCTATTCGGGACGTGACTTATGGTGCAATCGCCCTGGCGTTCCCCCGATCGCACAGGCAGGTGTATCGAGTTGCCGTAGCGTCTCGGCGATCTCGACTTCGCTGGCCAGGTCCAGCCGCGCGAGATCCGCCGCCGCTCTTTCGAGAGCAGGGCGAACGCCTGCCGCGCAGGGGAAGCAAGAGCGGATGTGCCAGCCGCAGCGCCAGTTCCCGGTAATCCTCCAGCGCGTACAGGCTCATGATCCAGGCGCGGCTGTCGCGATACACGGCACCGTCGTCGCTGATGACGACCAGTTCCTCCACCTCCCCCAGCCGCGTCAGGCCCGGGAAGAGCCGGACGGCCTGCTCCGAACCCGCCGGGACGAACGTGAGCTCGAAATACGCGGGCTGCCGGGCCAGCCAGCACCGCGCCCAACTGCAAAGTCCGCAACGGGGGTCGTAAAGGATGTAGAGGCGTCGCATGGGTTTGGCGGTGCTTTCTGACTCCGTCAGGAGTCTCTGTGTTGATCCCAGAGAGGGCCGATGGTACAGTGCCATAGAAGGTTCAAGCGAGGGGAGGTAGTCCATGCCCGCATCGATTCTGGATGAACTGCGATCGTTCCACGCGTTCCTCACGCAGAAGATCGAGGATGACTCGTCAGAGCCGGCTCTCTCCCCCGAGGAGGCCCTGGATCTGTGGCGAATCGAAAACCCGAGGCGCCGAGGAGCGGGAAGAGACCATCAAGGCGGTCCGGCAAGCCTTGGAGGACATGCGTGCCGGTGATTCAGGAAAGCCTGCCTCCGAAGTCCTTGCCGAAATTCGCCGCAAGTAAACCTTCCCGGCCGGTCATGAGCTACGAGGTCAAGCTTCTTGACCGAGCGATCAGGATTTCGACATTCAATGGTTCCATCCCTGCACCGGCTCGAGGAACTGCTCTGGCTGCACGGGGGGCTTGTAAGCCTTGAGCAAGGCGCGCCGGCGCATCCGTGAAAAGATGTAAAGATTGAAGAAGTGCATCGCGCCGAGCACGAGCAGGACCAGCCCGACCTTGGTGCTCAGGGTCTCGATCGCCTCCGGCAGGTCGTTCGGCCGGGTGCCGTATTTCATCGCCAGGGTGACGTAACCGGCGTTGATCAGGTAGAACCCGGCCACGAGCAGGTGATTGACCGAGTCGGCCAGCGTCACGTTTTCGGCGAACGTGTCGACCAGAAACACGCGGCCGTTCTTCATCAAGGTCCGGGCGACCCAGAAGGTCAGGCTGATGCTGATGGTCAGATAGGCGACGTAGGCTCCCACGACGTACATGGCAAGGCTCCTCGAATCGTGTCCCCGGAAACGGCCAGTAAGTTCCCCGGGGCAGGAAACCGTGCGGCGGGCGTGACTTTAACCGGGAGGCCGGAAAAAACGGGATCCGGTCGTTATACTCGGCAAGATGTGGCCCGACGCGACCGAGACCCAGGCCTGCTCGAGCGCGTCGCGGCGGACGACGCCAACGCCGCGGAGCGGCTCTGGGAGAGGCATCGCGCCCCGTTGCGGCGGATGATCGACCTGCGGCTCGATCGCGCGATGGGACGCCGGGTCGATGCCAGCGACGTCGTCCAGGATGTCCTGATCAAGGCGAGCCAGCGGCTGGCTGACTACCTGCGGAACCCGGTCGATGCCGTTCCACCTCTGGCTCCGCCAGATCGCACGCGACCACATGATCGACGAGCACCGCCGGCACCGCGGTCGCCGCGCGGCGGAGCCTCGACCGCGAGCAGCCGCTGGCAGCGGCCGGCGTTCGCCGACCGCTCGTCGCTCGACCTGGCCGCGCAGCTCCGCGATCCCGAGCTGACCCCCGCGGCCGCGGCGCTCCGCGGCGAGCTCGAGCGGCGGTTCCAGGCGGCGCTCGCAGCTCGACGAGGTCGACCGCGAGATCGTCCTGCTCCGCCACTTCGAGCAGCTCTCGAACAGCGAGGCCGCGCGGGCGCTCGGCCTGAGCGAGCCCGCCGGCCGGCATGCGCCACCTCCGCGCCCTGCGCCGGCTCCGCGCCATGCTCGGCGAGACCCCCTCGTCCGCGGGACCCTGACGGGTGATGAGCATGCACGATGACCGCCCGCGACACAGCCGAACCCCGTGCGATCGCGACGAGCGCCTCGCCGCAGCTGCTCGACGAGCTGACCGACGACGCACCGCGGCGCGGCGGCAGCCCGACGTCGAGACGCTGGCCCGGCCGCCATCCCGAGCTGGCCGGCGAGCTTCGCGAACTCTGGGCCGCCGCATCGATCGCCGAGGAGGTCGGCCCGGCGCCGGCCGACGAGGACGCGGGCCCTGACGGACGCTCCGCGTCGGCCACGCCTCGGAATGCCCGCAGGTCTCGGCGAGTGCGAGCTGCTCGAGGAGCTCGGGCCGGGGGGGGATGGGCGTGGTTTACCGGCGCCGGCAGCACGGGTTGGGCCGGATCGTGGCCTGAAGCGGCTCCTCGCGGCGACTCGGCCACGCCCGCACGACGTCGCCCGGTTCCGCGCCGAGGCGGAAGCCGCGGCGCGGCTCGACCACCCCCACATCGTCCCGGTCTATGACGTCGGACGAGCACGACGGGCAGCCCTTCTTCCTGATGAAGTATCGTCGAGGGGACGACGCTGGCGAAGCGGCTGGCCGACGGCCCGATGCCGGCCCGCGAGGCGGCGGAGCTGCTGGCCCCGGTCTGCCGGGCAATCCACTACGCCCACCAGCAGGGCGTGCTCCACCGCGACTTGAAGCCGTCGAACATCCTGATCGACTCCGAGGGCCGGCCCCTACGTCAGCGACTTCGGCCTGGCCAAGCGGATCGACGCCGACGCCAGCCTGACCCAGACCGGCGCGATCCTCGGCACGCCCAGCTACATGACCCCCGAGCAGGCCGCGCCGCCGGCGACGGGCCGAGTCGGTCCGGCGACGCGACGTCTATAGCCTGGGCGCGATCCTCTACCAGATGCTCACCGGCCGCCCGCCGTTCCAGGCCGCCATCGCCGTTGGACACGATCCTGCTGGTGCTCGAGCAGGACCCGGTGCCGCCCCGGGTGCTCAACCCCAAGGCCGACCCCGACCTGGAGATGGTCGCGCTGAAGTGCCTGCAGAAAGCCGCCCGACCAGCGCTACCCGACGCGCCGCCGCGATGGCCGACGACCTCGACGCCTACCTCGCGGGCGAGCCGGTCTCGGCCCGCTCGACGAGCCTCCGGCGCCCTGGCCGCGCGGCTCCTCGGCGAGACGCATCACGCGGCCGGTCCTGGAGAACTGGGGCGTGCTCTGGATCTGCCACAGCGTCGCCCTGATCGTCTTCTTCGGGATGACGAACTGGCTCGTGTGGCGCGGGGTCACGGCTCGCTGGCCGTACGTCCTGATCTTCACCGTCGGCCTGGGCGCCTGGGCCGCGTTCTTCTGGGCGCTCCGCCGGCGGGCGGGCCGATCACGTTCGTCGAGCGGCAGCTCGCCCACGTCTGGGCGCCGGGGGTCGTCGCGATCAACCTGATCTTCGTGACCGAGTGGCTCTCGGCCTGCCCGTGCTGACGCTTCGCCCGTGCTGGCGATCACCAACGGGATGCTCTTCCTGGTCAAGGCGGGAATCCTGTCCGGGGACGTTCTATCTCTATGCCGCCTTGGTATTTCTGGCGATTCCTCCGCTCGTCTGGTTTCCCCGCTTCGGTCCGCTGATCCTGCGCCTTCCCTCGGCGCTCGGCTTCTTCGCAACGGGGCTGCAGTACCCCCTCCGCCGCCTGCGGTCGCGGCGGCTGGCAGGGCAAAATGAAGTTCCGGAATAATCCAGAAGGGGTGAAAATGCACCGATCGTCTTATCAGAAGCGGCGGTTGTGTGTCCACACCCTACCAGGCACGGGTTTGGAGCGTAGAATTAGGAAGAAGGAGCACCCCCCTTCCTTCACGTACCCACTCTCCCGTGTTGAAGGAGTCTCCCATGGCGACCGTGACCCGAAGCGAATCACTGGTCCTTTCTCCACGGATCGAGGGCGCCTGCGGCGGGGCGAGCTTTCGCCGCAGCAGGTGGAGGAGTTTCATGACTTTCTCCAGGAGGTCGACCACGAACTCCTGCATCACCCGATCGTCCTCGACAACGCCTACACACGGTGGTTCCAGGAAGGCCGTGCCAGCGACGCCGAGCTCCGCCACTTTGTGAAGCAGTTCTCGGTATTCTCGAACCAGTTCCTGGTCGCTGCGTTGTCGCGGGTGATCAACGCCCCGTCACTCGCGGAGGCGCGCTCGGCCAAGGAGATCCTGCTCAATGAGCTGGGCGTCATCTATCACCGAGTCCGCGGCAGAGTGGCGTGACGGCCCAGGGTGCCGAGGCGATGGACCGCGAGGGTGACCCCGAGCTGGTCAGCACCGAGGGGACCGTTGACGGCGGCCTCTTCCGGTTCCGCGCAGCCCATTTCGAGTGTTGCTGGCCGTGGCCGGATGCCTGGGATTGACCTTCGACGACATCGGCCAGCGCAAGCACGGGCGTCCGGACACGCTGCACTTCTGCAACGAGCTGATCCGGCTCTACGGCAGTGAGGACACCCAGATTGCCGAAGGCGCGAGCTTCGCCGTCGAGAACTGGGCCGCCGCGGGGTTCTGGCAGGAGCTCGAGGATGGATTGCTGAAGATCAAATACGAGCGGCACCCGCAGTTGCGGATCGCCTTCTTCACCTGGCACAACCGTGTCGAGCGCAGCACGCCGGGCACACCATGGAGGAGCTCGAAGCCGTTTATTTCGACTCCCGCTTCGACCGCGACAGGTTCTTCCAGGGCGGGCACGAAGTCCTCGACGCCATCGCCACATTCTGGAACGGACTCGAGGCGGACCGGATGAATGGAGGTTAAGACAGATGCCCAGCACGGATATTCCCTTCCGGCGCATCGACCACCTGCGGTTCTTCGTGGGCAATGCCCGGCAATCGGCGTATTTCTATCGCAACGCGTTCGGCTTCGACGTCGTGGGCTACGCCGGCCTTGAGACGGGCGTGCGGCACGAGGCAAGCTACGTGCTCCGCCAGGGTGACATCACGTTCGTGCTGGCGTCGCCGCTCGGGCCCGACCATCCCGAGAATTCGCGGCTCCTCACCCACGGCGACGGCGTGCAGGACCTTGCCATCGAGGTCGATGACGTCGCCGGCGGCGTATTCGCGGGCGATCGAGCGCGGCGCGGACGGAGTGGTGCCCCCTTCCGCAACGGAAGACGCGCACGGCACGTATGAATTCGCCACGATCCGTGCTTACGGTGACACGACGCACAGCTTCGTCAACCGTGACGGCTACCATGGCCTGTTCGCCCCCGGCTATCAGCCGCTCGACCGCTCCCGGTACGACGCCCGCACCTTTCACCCGGTCGGCTTGAAGGCGATCGACCATGTCGTCGCCAACGTCGACGAGGGGACGATGCAGGAATGGGTGCAGTTCTACGAGCGGGTGCTCGGGTTCTCGCTTCTGGTCCACTTCGACGACAAGGACATCAGCACCGAGTACACCGCCTTGATGTCGAAGGTGGTCCAGGACGACAGCTCAAAAGCCCGTTCGATGCGGGTGTGCAGCGCGGCTTCTTTCTCAGCCAGTGAGTAGTTGATTTCGAGCACGGCAGCCGGAGGGGCAGGCAGCGCTTTCAAGGCCTTGGCCGTCGAAGGCCAGTCGATGGTGCCTTCCCCGGGCCAGAGGTGCTCGTCCTTCATGCCGTGATTGTCATGCATGTGCACTGAAGAAACACGGTCGCCAAGCGTAGCAATAGCCTGGGCCACTCCCACGGTCATGTGCGCGTGGCCCAGATCGAGGCAGATGCCGATGTTGGGCAAATGGCCCATCTCAATGATCGTCAATAGATGACTGGGAGTGGTTGGCTCGCTGGTCAGGTTTTCGACCAGCAGCCTGACGCCGAGCGGATGAGCAAAGGCGCCCAGGTGTTCGAGTGCCGCCTCCGCATACTCGATGGTGCGCAGAGACCATCCATCGTCCTTTTCGCCGAGGTGCAGCACGAGATTCTTGAAAGGAATACGCTCGGCGGATTCGAGGGCGCGTTTGATCTCGTCCATGGCATCGATGCGCCGCGCCTTTTCAGGGTGCAGCACGTTGACGGCGGGAGCGCCGGCGCGGCCCATTTCGCGGTCGGGGAAAAGCGGAGCGTGCAGGGAAAAAGGTGCAAGCGTGTTGGAGCTGAACCACTCGGCCAGCTCGGCGACGTGCTCGCGGCTGGTGTAGTCAAAGTGCTGCCGAGCGGCAAAAATCTCAACGGCCTGCGCACCGGAACGGTCGGCAAGCTCCAGCAGTCCAGGATGAAGGCGTTGGTTCAGGAACAGGTGCGTGGACAAGACGCGCAACGTGGTCACGAAGCCTCCCGCGCAGGGCTGCTTTGCATCTTTCGCCTGAGCGCAACTCTATTGTTGCATTTTTACAACTACTTAACTGCACTGGGATGTTGCACGCGAAGATGCGGGTTGGCTGGGCCTACCCCCGTTTTTCAACGGCTTGTGCTGAGGCGCCGGCGACAACCTGATCAATAACCCACCGCTTTGCCGTAGTGGCTGCGGTGGTCCTGTCCGCCCAGGAGCTCGCCGGTTTTGGGATCACGGCAATGCATTCGCCGTTGGACCAGTGCCCGTCGCGGAGGCTCGAGCTGTAGCCCATGGCGCGCAAGCCTGTCAGGGTCTGCCGGCAGAAGCCCGGTTCGAGATAGAGTTTGTCGGGCAGGTATTGATGATGGAAACGCGGCGCATCGACCGCTTCCTGAATGTTGAGGCCGCCCTCGGCCGCCGAGAGAAAGATATTGGCCACGGTCGTAATAATGCGCGCGCCGCCGGGCGAGCCGAGCACATAGCGCAGCTTGCCGTCTTCAAGCACAATCGTCGGCGTCATGGAACTGAGCGGGCGCTTGCCCGGCGCGATGGCGTTGGCCGGACCCTGGATCAGGCCGAACATGTTGGGCACGCCCATCTTGGAGGCGAAGTCGTCCATCTCGTCATTGAGCAGGAAGCCGAGCGAGCCCGACGGTGACGTGCGGAGCCGAAGCCGTCGTTGAGCGTGGTGGTGACGGCGACGGCGTTGCCATCGCTATCGACAACAGAGTAATGCGTCGTGTCCTGCGACTCGGGCGCGATGCCCGGCGGTTGCAGGTGCGGGAGGCAGAAAACCATCGGGGCGCTTGAGGCTGTCGCTGGGCGAGGCCTTGTCGGTCAGATGCTGCGCCGCCACGCGGCGGCGTATTTCTTGGCGGTCAGCTCGGCCACCGGGAATCTGGTTGTAGTCGGGATCGCCAAGATAGTCGGCGCGATCCATGTAGGCGCGGCGATAGGCCTCGGTGATCAGGTGCATCCGAGGCGGGCGTGCGGTCGCCGAGTTTGGCCAGGTCGTAGCCTTCGAGAATATTCAGCGCGCTCGAGCAGCACCACGCCGCCAGACGATGGCGGCGGCGCGCTGATGATGGTGTAGTTGTGATAGGTGCCGATAACGGGTGTGCGCTCGACGACGGTGTATTGCGGCCAGGTCGTCCAGCGTGAGCAGGGCGCCGCCCTTCTTCAGGTCATCGACCAGTTCGTGCGCCATCTTGCCGTGGTAGAAGTCGTCGGGGTCGGCGGCGATGCGCTCAAGTGTGTGCGCCAGCTCTGGCTGTTTGAACGTCTCGCCGGCCTTGTAGAAATTGCCGTCGCGCTGGAAGATGTGCTTCGAGTCGGGGAATCTGGCGAGGTCCGAGTCGGCCAGTTCCTCGGCTTCCTGCTGGGTGAGTTCAAACCCATCTGTTGCGAGCTTGATGGCGGGAGCCATCACGTGCTGGAGGCCGAGCTTGCCGTATTTGCGTTCCGCGTAAGTCAGGCCTGCTACCGAGCCGGGCGTGGCGATGGAGCGATATCCAATAATGCTGGATAAAAGGCTCGTTTCGCGGATCACGTTGCCCTGCGCGTCAAGGTACATGTTTTCGGTGGCGGCGAGCGGAGCTTTCTCGCGGAAATCGATGAAGGTGGCCTTCCCGCTGTGGTCGCGGAGCAGCATGAAGCCGCCGCCGCCCAGGTTGCCCGCAACTGGGTGCACCACGGCCAGGGCAAAGCCCGTCGCCACGGCGGCGTCCACGGCGTTGCCGCCCTCGCGCAGGATCTGAACGCCTGCTTCGGCAGCCAGATGATGGACGCTGACGACCATGCCGTGGCGCGCGCGGACGGGCTGTTCGCCGCGATAAGCGAGCGCGTTCGCCGCTCCCCTGCGGCCTATGTAGACGATTGAAATACAGAGTCCGGCGGTTGCGAAGGCGGCCAGGACGGGGAGAAGAGATCGTCGATTCATCGCTGTCTTGACAGCATAGCGTGAAAAACCAGGGATTAGAGATCAACGGTCAGAGAACAGAGATCAGTCGGGAACAGAGGCGTGGAGTCCCGCGGCTGGACCGGGGGTCACCAATGGGGTAGTTTCGGCGTCAAAGGGAGGAGCGTGGAGACGGGAGACCGGAGACCGGACTCCAGAATGTGGCCGAACCGACTTCAATCCGGGAGACGAACATGCAAAAGAAACCGATGCATGCAGGTTTTCTACTGCTCGGACTGGCAGCACTGAGCAGCGCCATGGCTAGTGCCCAGACAGATGTGGCGCTGAGTCTGTACGGCGCATTCAACGGGACGACGAACGGCAATGGTACGGTGCAGAGCCCGTCCAATTCCGCGGGAGGCATCGTCGAGCTGAGGCACATTTCCAACCCCATCGTGGGCTATGAAGCCACGTACTCCTTCAATCGCGCCAATGAAAACTATTCGTCCTGCGGCATTGTGAGCCCGATTTGTTCGGAGCAATCGGTCAAGGCCGATGCACACGAAATTACCGCCGATTGGGTGGCGTCGGTCAAGCTTGTGAATATCAGGCCCTTCGCGCTCGCCGGCGTGGGGCTTCTGTTCGATGTGCCGGGCAGTGGACAGACGAGCACGAGCACGTCGACCAAGCCTGTATTCGTCTATGGAGCAGGTCTGGATTGGGGGCTGGTTCCACATATCGGCCTGCGCCTTCAATACCGAGGCAATCTCTACAAGGCTCCCGATCTGACCAAGCTCTACACTTCGACGAACGCTTTCACGCATACCGCCGAGCCGATGATCGGCGCGTATTTCCGATTCTGAACGGCCACGCGACGGCCGCGGCGAACCAGACGTGCTGCGTGGTTGCTATGATCTGGCCATGCGGATCGCCGTCATCGCGGACATTCACGGGAATCTCGCGGCTCTGGATGCAGTCCTTGCGGATATTTCTGGGCGTGCGGTTGATCTGACCGTGAACCTCGGGGATGTGGTCTCCGGCCCGCTGCAGCCGTGCGAGACCGCGGACCGATTGATGAACCTCGAAATTGCGACGATTCGCGGAAATCACGAGCGCCAGCTTTTGACCTTCCCGCTCGAAAATCTCGGCGAGTCTGATCGTTTTGCCACCTCCCAATTGCGGGCCGGCCAGCGCGCATGGATCGCGGGATTCCCGGACACGCTTATGGTTGCAGGCGATGTGTTTCTGTGCCACGGCACTCCGCTGAACGACGTCGATTATTTCCTCGACACCGTAGACGAGACGGGCTGCCGTCCCGCGACCCTCGCCGAGGTGGAGCAGCGGGCCTCGGGTTGTGCGGCATCGTTAATCGTTTGCGGACACACGCACCTGCCACACACCATGCGGTTGGCAGACGGTCGCATGGTCATGAATCCCGGCAGCGTTGGATTGCAGGCCTACCCGGCAAAGTGGCCTCATTCCCACACCATGGCGGCTGGGTCGCCACACGCTCGCTATGCTATTGCGGAGCGCGCGAATGACGGATGGGGGGTCGAGCTGATCACGGTGGTCTATGACTGGGAGAGCGCGGCGCGGCGGGCCGAGGTAAACGGCCGCGCCGACTGGGCTGTCGGCCTCCGAACCGGGCGTGTTTAAAACGCCCGCCTCCCGTTTGATTCTGAGTGTGGCAGCACGTGCGGGGTATCAGGCAATTAAATGACAGAAAAATCAAGAGCTTATGATTCCGCTGCTCGGGTCGCTCGTCTGCCTCACACCCAGAGGGAAGGCTATTTCGACGTGGTTACGTCGGAGCGTCGGTTGCTTCGCATTCCTGTTCAAAGCAGCGGGCGGAGGGATATGATGACCCAATGCTTTCCTGGAAAACCAGAGGCTTAGCGGCCGGGGTCGTTTTGATCCTTGCGGCCGGGGTCGTACGGGCTGAAAAGGGGGAGTCGCTTCCCCCCGCCATCTTGAATGCCGCCCAGATTGTGGACCAGATGCAACTCCATAACCTGGCGCGCAATGAAGAGTTGAAGGATTACAAGTCTCTGCGCCATTACACCGTCGACTATCGCGGATTCACTACTTCGATTGCCGCCGCAATGGATGTTGAAGTCGCCTATGACGCTGTCTCGGGGAAGAGTTTTCGAATCGTCTCCCAAAGTGGTTCCAAGTTTCTATGCGACAAGGTTTTGAGGCGTGCGGTTGACGGCGAAGAAGAAGCTTCACGCGAAAAGTCTTCGACCGCGCTGACGGCGGCCAATTACAAGTTCCGGTTGTTGGGGACGGAGATCGTGAACGGCCGTCCGGCCTATATTTTGAACGTGGAGCCTATCGTCGCGAGCAAGTTCCTCTATCGCGGCAAGATCTGGGTGGACGCCGTAGATTTCGCGGTGGCCAGGATTGAGGCCGAGCCGGCTAAGAATCCCTCCGTGTGGATTTCGCGGACCGAAATCAACTTCACCAGCGCGAAGACGGGCGACTTCTGGCTGCCCGAGGTGAACCGGAGCAAGACGAAGGTGCGCATCGGCGGGTCCGCAGTGTTGACGATCGTCTATGGGCCTTACCAGGTTGATCCGGTGGCAATCGCATCTGCAGCGGGTGCGGCGGCCAGTCGTTGATTTTTGGTTGTGCCTGAGGTGCATCGCTCTTGAACTGCGGCTACGGCTGGCGGCTGGCCGCGTCATCGAAAACTAAACCGCAAAAACCTAAGGCAGCAGTTTTCGAATCGCGAAGAGCGTTGAGGCGCTCAGCGCCTTGCGAATCCTCGGCCGCACGCCGGTTGATGGCGGCGAGGGGCTGGGCGCGATTTTCTGGGTGGCGGAGGCCGTTCGGTAGTGATCGAGCAGAACCGCGGTAGCCGCCTTCCAACTGTGCTCGGCAGCATGAATCCGAGCGGTCTTTCCCATCGTTTCCCGCTTCTCCTGGGAAGGCAGCAGTTGACGGATAGCGGCGATTGCCCCGGCTTCGTCATCGAAGAGATAGCCGCTGAACTCCTTCCTCAATCATCTCGGGAATCCCGCCGGCGCGGGCTGCGACGACGGGCACACCAGAGGACATCGCCTCGAGGACCACGAGCCCCAGCGTCTCAGTGCGCGATGGCATGACGAAGATATCGCTGGAGGCGTAGGCGCTGGCCAGTTCGTCTCCATGGAGGAATCCGGTCATCACGACTGGCAGTCCAGCGAAATGCTGCTTGAGAGACTTGAAGTGGGGACCATCGCCCACCAGCGCGAGGCGCGCCTCTGGGAGGGCCTCGAGTACGGGCTTGAGCAGTTCGATATCTTTTTCGGCGGAGAGCCGCCCGACGTAAAGCAGCAAGGGGCTCTCGGGATGGCCATCGGTGAGCCGGGCACGCATAGCCTCGGAACGGTGGGAGGGCTCGAATCGGTCAGCGTCTACGCCGCCCGGCCAGAGAGCGACCCGGGCGATCCCGTGCTCCTCCAGTTGGCGGACCATGATGTCTGAGGTGCAGAGATTCACGGTAGCGCGGTTATGGCGGAGGCGGAGCAGCGGCCAGATCCACGGCTCCAGAAATCCCAGGCCGTAGTAGCGCAGGTAGTTGGGCAGATCAGTGTGATAGGAGACGATGAGCGGCAGTCGCAACGCGCCGCCGTTTCCGCCGCCTCCGTAATAGAGGCCAGCGATGCCCAGCAGCGCCGGCTCGGTGACGTGAATGAGGTCGGGTTGGAACTCTTCGATGGTGTTGCGCATGAAGGCGCGCGGCGGGGAGAGACGGAGTTCAGGGTAGAACGGAAAAGCGTGACCCGGGATGCCGACAATGCGGCATTGTTCGTATTCCGTGAAGCCGCCCTCGGGCGCGAAGATCAGCACCTCGTGGCCGAGGATTTTGAGCTGCTTGATGGTCTGGCAGAGAGTGGTGACAATTCCGTCGACTTTGGGAATGAAGGTTTCAGTAAAGAGAACAATTCTCATTTGCCGTAGCAGGCTCTGACTTTCAACGGAATGGTACAGAGCCTATCATGGCGAGGCGGAAACCCGCATGGAGCCTGCCTGGTCTCAAGTCGGTTGGCGCGGAATGAGGTATCAATGCGCCATCCGGGCATCGACGAGCATGAACCCGTCGGGAGCGATCTGGCACGTCTCACGACCGGAGAATTTCCAGGTGGAACCATTGGCATAGGTCACGGAGTCAAGAACGATTGAGCTCACCGAGGTGAAGCCAGGCACTAGGGAGATCGGTTGAAGCAGTCTTATCTTCACTTGCGACAAACGCCAAGTTGAGGGTCTTGGCAACTTCAGCTGAGCCGTCGCGAGCGGTGCCCGTCTGAAGAAATTGCGATTTGCCGTTCAATCCGTGAACCGTCACCGTGGCATTCGTAATTCGTGTGGGGCGCACGTCGGTCAGCGTTAATACCAGGTGCAGCCCTGGTGTTTCTGCCGGTGTCGCGCTATTGACCAGGACCCGCCGGTGTAGACCGTCCTCGTGACGGGCATGCATCCCGACTGGGCAGGAGGAACTGAGCGGAACTGGAATCACAAATTTCAACTGCTTTTGGGATTGGCTCTCATTTTGAGCGGTTATTGCCACCGAGCAGAAGAGAAGAGCAATGGCGAGGCAGGCAGTACGCTTCATGGCGGAACTCCTTCGCGTAAGGGAAACCGCGTACACAATCAAAATACGACAGACGTGGTTTTCCGATCAACAACGGGTTCGTATGGACAATGGAATACGTGCGCAAAGCGCGCTGAAAACCGGCCACGGAAGACGTGAAATAGGCCCCCGGTGTCCCGCGCAAGGGGCTGCTTCGCGCCGTCTCTGTGATACCGTTGCATTACGGTCCCTTGTGCCGGCCCCTCGGCAAGATCTCGGGCTGGCGGGCCAATTTGAAGAATGTCTCAGCAGCCGGATTTGATATCGCCTACGTTGCCCGCGAGCCCGGCTCCTGAATCCGGGACCACACCCGGCGACCCTTCCACACCCAGCCAGCCGCCTGCTGCACCTGCCCCGCAGCGCATTCCACGATGGCTTGAAAGGGCAGAGCTTTTTCTTCGGGTACTTTTGCGCATGTATATCGGGCTGGCAGTCTGCTACGCGCCGTGGTCACCCTTATTCTGGGACCAGAATCCCCTTTTCGTTCAGTTTCCAACGCTCTCGATCTACGCGGCGAACGGGGCGGTGCGCGGCCTGATCTCAGGGTTGGGGCTTTTGAATCTGTGGATCGCCTTTCAGGACGCCATCCGCTACCGGGACAGGTAACCCATGAAAGACCAGGAACAGCCAACAAGAATCGGGGATCAGGGAGCAGGACAGCCAGATCCGCAAGCTGCCGCCATGGGCGATTCCGTTCCGGTGGCGAAGATTCCCGGGAACGGGCAGCCGGATCCGCTGCCGTGCGCCCCTCTGGCGTATGAGAACTCCGGCTTTCTCAACAGCGCCGACGGGCGGCTGATTCGAATCGTCTCAGAGTATATGGAGCCGCTGGCGCGGTTCCGGCGCGAACAGATTCAGGACACGGTGGTGTTTTTCGGTTCGGCACGTTTTCGCGGACGCGAGGAGGCCGACCACGCGCTCGAATTGCTCGAAAACACCGGATCAACCCGTCCCGCGCCCAGTGAAGAGCAACCCGCCAAACCTCAGGAGATCGCCGCGGGAGAAGCCACCGACCTGCAGCGCAAGCGCGCCGTTGCGGCAGTTGAAATGGCCCGCTACTACGAGGATGCGCGACGGCTGGCAGGGATGCTTACCCAGTGGGCCAAGGGGATTCCTTCACGCCGTCATCGTTTCGTCGTGACCTCAGGCGGCGGCCCGGGCATTATGGAGGCGGCCAATCGCGGCGCTCACGAGGCCGGCGGCAAGACCATCGGAATGAACATCAGGCTGCCCTTCGAGCAGGCGCCCAATCCGTACATTACCCCGGCGCTGAATTTTGAGTTCCACTACTTCTTCATGCGCAAGCTGTGGTTCGCTTATCTCGCCAAGGCGCTGGTGGTGTTTCCCGGCGGCTTTGGCACGCTGGATGAGATGTTCGAAATTCTGACCCTGGCACAGACGCAAAAGCTGGCCAAAAAGATCACTGTAGTGATTTATGGTTCGGAATACTGGAAGCGGGTTTTCAACCTCGATACGCTGGTGAACACTGGTGCCATCTCTCCCAAGGACATTGAGCTGTTCCAGTTCGCCGATACGCCCGAGCAGGCATTCGAACTGCTGCGCCAGGGTTTGACCGCGAACTACCTCGTTCCCGAGGCGAATGCAGCGGCGGAACGTCCTGTCAAGGAAGTGCTTCCCGGCTCGACACTAGAGGACTTTCTGGGACCGGAACTGGCCAGAACGGACAAATAAAAGGAGTTGCGCGGGCATTTTAGATGAATTTTTCGTCATCTTTTTGCCTTAATGCATTCCGTCACCGTCAAAGCCAAATGGTTCTGATAAGGTGAATGCATAGCTTCCATTATTTGGTGAGTTCCCTATTCGGTAGTGGCGCATTTTAGCCGAATGTGTTTTTGTTTTCCTTTGTCCGTATTGCAGTTTTTCGTTTTGTCCGAGCGTTTCCCTGTTTGCCGGATACATGGCATCGCCTGGTTGCCTTTTTGAAGAGCAAAGATTCCGATCGACATGTTCTTCGTCCGCAATGGCGAGTCTTCTTCGGCTGGCAAGTGGCTCGGGTCGATTACGGAAGCAGGGGCAGAAAATGGCCGGCTCAACAATCTCATATGTGTGGCGTGACGATGGCGCGACGCGCGGCTATCGGTCAGGAGTCTCGCTCCACAGTCACACCAATCAGTCCACTGAGACACTGGCGCACCTGGCGAACTTCGGCAGCAAGCTGCCGTGGATGCGTCCGCTCATGGCACGTCTTGAAACGCGGTCAGCGGCGAACCACGGGATGCCGGTAAATTATGCCGCAGCTTACTGGACGCCGCCGATGACTCCGAAGCTGGCTTTCGACCTCGAAAGCGAGCAGATCGCGGAGCTGGATCTGGCGCCCATGGTGTCGCTCTCAGACCACGACAATATCAAGGCGCCCATGCTGTTGCAGGCCGTGCCGAGTTCGCGCGCGATTCCGATTTCAGTGGAATGGAGCGCGCCCTTCGGCACGCAGTCCTTCCACCTGGGCGTGCACAACCTGCCCAGTGCTCGCGCCACTGAATGGATGGCTACCTTGGCGGACTACACGGCCAACCCCAGCGGCGAACGGCTGACCGAGATTCTGGTCGCGCTCAATGCGGAGCCAGATGTTCTGGTGATTTTCAACCACCCTCTCTGGGATCTCTACATGGTCGGCAGAGAGAATCACGACTTTCTGGTGAATGAGTTCCTGCAGAAAAATGGCGTGTATCTGCACGCGTTGGAACTGAATGGGCTGCGGGACTGGGATGAGAATCGCGCGGTGCGGTGGCTGGCTGAGGAATGGGACATGCTGCTCATCTCCGGTGGTGACCGGCACGGCGTGGAGCCCAACGCCAACATCAACCTGACTAACGCCACCAGCTTTACCGAGTTTGTGCATGAAGTGCGTCGGGAGAAGAAAAGCAAGCTCCTCTTCATGGCCCAGTATGCCGATCCGTGGAAGCATCGCATCCTTCAGTCGGCTATCGACGCGGTACGCGACTATCCCGATTTCCCGCCGGGTTCGCGTACCTGGGACGAACGTGTCTATCATCCCGATGGAAATGGCGTCGTTCGCCCGCTGAGCGATCTCTGGCCTGACGGATCAGCCCCGTGGATCATGACCCGGTGCATTCAAGCCCTGCAACTGATGGGCAGGGGCCTTGTCTCCGGCGGACTGCGCATGGTGTGGAGCGAATCGCACCAGCTCAACCTGGCGCTGGGCGAGCATGACGGCTGAAGGAGTTGAGGCCTGCCTGCCCTTGAAAGCGCATGACGTAAGCCACCCCAAAAACTGGAATCCATTGCGAATAGAATTCGCTGACATTTGCAGGTTATCTCTCTGAACGGCGCACACTGGAAACGGAACACGAATCCGGTTATCGGAGACACCTGTGAGCGATGCTCAAAACCTTGCGACCAAGCCAACCCACGAAAACCTCCCTTAGACTTAGACTAGAGAAAAAACAGAGCAGTTCGCGCTCGTCAAACCTTCGCTATCATGACATCCAAATATAGGCAATAGAAAGGGATAACCTCGTCAAGGTGGGTTCAATTTTCTTTCGGCCAATTGAGATAATTCGCAAGAAGCAGCGGGCTCTGCAATTCCCCGCGGGATTTTCAATCCGTAGCGGTGTATCGCTCGCACGTGGCGCCGTTCGAGCCGGCGGATTCTCCCGAGCCGATCAAAGCACGAATAGGTCTCCCCACTTTTTGCATCATTGTTGATTCGGTTTCTGCCTTAATTTGCCGGGATTCCCAGGCATTTCTGGTAACGCTATTGATTCTTTTTGGTAATTGAACAGGTATTCGCGTCATCTTAACGCGATGTTGATGGCATTAAAGGGATACTCAGACGTAAGAATCCAGCCAGAACGCCAGAATGAAGGAGCAGATATGGCCCACTCGACCATCTCATACCTGTGGCGCGACCAGAAAGCTGCCAGCGGATTCCGTACCGGTGTTTCCTTGCACAGCCACACCAACCAATCCATGGAGACGCTGGATTTTCTCGCCAACCTCGGCAACCAGTATCCCCTGCTGCGCCCGCTGCTTGCCCGGCTTGAGAGCCGGGCCGAGTCGATGCATGGCGTGCGCGTGGACTATGCCAGAAGCTACTGGACTCCTCCGATGACCCCCAAGTTGGCCTTTGACCTGGAGAACCGCCAGATCGAAAAGCTGGATGTGGGCCCCATGGTTTCTCTCACCGACCACGACAACATCAAGGCGCCTATGCTGCTAAGGACCATTCCCAGCGCGCGTCATATCCCGGTATCGGTGGAGTGGAGCGCGCCCTATGGGGGCGTGCAGTCGTTTCACCTGGGCGTGCACAACCTGCCGAGCGCGCGCGCCACTGAATGGATGGAGACGCTGGAGAACTACACCGCGAACCCCAGCGACGCGCGGCTCACTGAGATCCTGGTTGCTCTCAACAAGGAACCGAATGTCCTGGTGGTCTTCAACCATCCAATCTGGGACCTCTACCTGGTTGGACAGGAGAAGCACGAGTTCCTGGTGAACGAGTTTCTGCAGAAAAACGGCGCGTGGATTCACGCGCTGGAACTGAATGGGCTGCGTCACTGGGATGAGAATCGTGCGGTAAAACGGCTGGCTGAAAAGTGGAACATGCTGCTCATCAGCGGCGGCGACCGCCACGGCGTGGAGGCCAATGCCAACATCAATTTGACCAATGCGGCCACCTTTACTGAATTTGTGCTCGAGATTCGCCGCCAAAAAAAGAGCAACGTGCTCTTCATGCCTCAGTATGCGGAGCCGTGGAAGCATCGTATTCTGCGGTCGACACTGGATGCGATTCGCAGCTATCCTGATTTTCCGCAGGGTTCGCGGACCTGGGACGAGCGAGCCTATCATCCCGATGGCAACGGAGTTGTTCGGCCGCTGAGCGAGCTTTGGCCCAAGGGTCGTGCGCCCCGCAGCATCGGGTGGGCGATTGGAATGGTGCAGATGCTGGGCATGGGCCCGGTCTTCGGAGGCCTTCGGCTGGCCTGGAGCGAATCGCACCAGTTGCGCCTGGCGCTGGGCGAGAACGCTAACGGAGTGCGCGTCGCTTGAAACGGGAGAGTAAGCTTGCTGGAGCCACTCACCGGCTGGCTCGCTCAACGGCTCCGAAGCCACTCAATCCGCTAACCGCACATCCCGCGGTATAACTCGTGACTGAATCGATGACTGCCCGAATACCGCGCGTGGCCTACTTTCCCGACTCTTTCAACGAGGTAAACGGAGTGGCCCATACGAGCCGCCACTTTGAGGCCTTTGCTCGGCGGCGAAGCTTGCCTTTTCTGTGCGTGCGCGCGGGCGACCGCAGCGAGGCCCTGATAGAAAACGGCAATGTATGGACGCTGGAGCTGCCGCGCGGTTCTCTCTCCATTGCTCTCGAAAAGGATCTCCGTCTTGACCCCGTGTTTCTGCGTCACTTTCCGCTGATCCAGGAAGTGCTCGATCGCTTCAAGCCTGAACTGATTCACATTACCGGGCCCAGCGAAGTCGGCGTGCTGGGCGTGGGACTCGCCTACGAGATGGGCTTGCCTTTGGCCGCTAGCTGGCATACCAATGTGCACGAATATGCGGCGCGCCGCTCGGAGTGGTTCCTTCGTTTGCTGCCCGCGCTGTCGTCGGCCATGGCCGGGCAGACCATTGAAGACCTGGCAATGTCGATTGCGGCGCAGTTCTATTCGCAGGCGCAGGTACTTTTTGCGCCGAATCCCGAACTGTGCCGGCTGCTTGAGCGCCTGACCGAACGGCCTTGCCACCTGATGCAACGCGGTGTCGACGCGGAGCTTTTTCACCCGGCGAAGAGGAACCGACGGGCCGATGATCGCGACCAAGTACTCGGCTTTGTGGGGCGGTTGTCGGTAGAAAAGAATGTCGCAGCTCTTGCGCAGGTGCAGGAAGAACTGGAGCGCATGGGACACGGTGGCTTCCGTTTCTTGATCGTGGGCCACGGCGCTGAAGAGGCGTGGTTGCGAGAACGGCTGCCACGCGCGGAGTTTACCGGGGTGCTGCGCGGAGAGGTGCTCGCCGCCGCGTATGCCGGCATGGATCTGTTCGTCTTTCCCTCGCATACCGACACGTTCGGCAACGTGGTGCTGGAAGCGCTGGCCAGCGGCGTTCCGGCCATTGTGACTCCGGACGGCGGGCCGAAGACGATTGTGCGCGACGGCGAAACGGGGCGCATCGTTCCGGATGAAGGATTTGCCGCGGCCGTGGCGGGAATTCTGGGCGACCCCACGAAGCATGAGGAGATGCGCCATGCCGCACGTGCTTACGCTCTGACGGCGGGCTGGGACGCTGTGTTTGAAGGAGTCTACGCGGCATATGAGAATGTCTTGCCGGCCACTCGGATAAGTGCCCCGCTGGGATAGGAACTGAAGTGGCCGGGCCTTCCCCCATTGCATTCACCCGCTCTTCTCATGGATGAGCAGAGACAAGAAGCACGCGTGCCGCGACGCAATCATTTCGGTACAATTCCATGAACGAGAGGGGCCTTCCTAGCGAGGCGACCGATTCTGCGCGTTTGGCTCGATGCACAGGATGGCCATTGCCCACTTTTTGCCAACCCGAATCGCCGCGAGAATGAGATATGAGCAAAGATCCTGAATCCGACGCGAAGGGATGGTGGCAGACACTGCCGGGAATTCTGACGGCGGGCGCCGCATTCCTCACTGCTATCGGCGGACTGCTCGTCGCGATTCATCAGACAGGCTTCTTTAACCGGAGCCCCCAGCCCGCTCCTCAGACTCAAAGCGCGTCTCGTCCCACTGGAGCGAACCCAAGTCCAAGCGACGCCGGCGGCGCTGCCACAAATGCTTCACCTGGGGCCACGGGGTCGCGGCCATTGCATCTGCCGGAGACCACCGAGGCGAGGTCGGGAGATAGCGTCTTCAAACTGGTGTCAGCTCGGCTTGATCCCTACTCGCTGGACAAGGTCACTCTGCATTTGACCGTTCGCATGACGAACAATGGTCCCTTTCCTGCCAATTTCTGGGCAGACTCTTTTCGTTTATCTACAGGTGGAAACTTGCAGGTTCCCACAAACTATCTCAACCAACTCATCTCCCCCAACAGCGCCCAGGAAGGCGATGTTGATTTTGTCATACCGGCGAGTACCTCGACGGTGGGGCTTCAGATGGGTGACGTAGGAGAGGGCAAACCCTCCATCCCCATCAACCTTCAAAACGCTCAGAGATGAACAAAGCCAATCGAATCCAGCACTCAATCGCGGGTTGCAGATATCGGCAGGCGGCCACGGGCCGAAAAGGGCGGCGAGGTCACCCTAGCGCTTTTTACGCCATGGTTGCCGGTCGCCGCCAGGACCGGAATTTCGTCCAGACCCTCCAAAGACTCCGATGGCGCCAAACACCAAAAACGCCACCACGGCGAACACCAGCAAATGCCATGGCTGAAGCCAATCAAGCATTCAGACACCCCCGCGCGCGATTGTCGCACAAAACTCCAATGCCGAGCAGAGCGATGGCTGACTGCGGAGTCCTAACTTCGGTGTCAAGAGGGGAAGACTCACACGCTACCCGGTGGACCACCCAACTTGCGCACGCTGCTTAGGGCCGGTCCGAGGGAATTGAGATGCCGCTCCGGAGGTCTACCGCGAAGGGAGTCTCCTTGTCGGTCATCATGTTCCACCCCCGGCCGTGGAGCACATCGTCCTGAATGCGGGTGATGGTCACGCTTTCATCGGAGAGCTTCCCCGATTGCCACGCTTCCCCTTGCGGACCCCAGGCGAGTATGGCGTGATGGCCGACAAAGAGGAGCAGGCTCTGCGCGGGCAGCGGGTGCACCTGCAGCACCGGGCGATAGGGAATCATGGTGAAGCGCTCCGGCGCCGTGGTGTCGATGAGGTAGGCGTAGCCGCCGGAGACGGCGCAGAGTTCATCTGGATTGGGAGCAGACCAAAGGCCAGTCGGGACAGCCGGGTCGCGGAATCCGAGAGCGCATGTCGCTAAAAACTCCTGCGTGGAGGGTGGGCGATTCGGACTTGATTTTTCGCTTCTATTCCATTTCGGCCGGACAAGCAATTCCAGTGCACCGCGCTCCACCTCTTCGGCGTCACGGGGATAGACGAAATGGCGCGGAGGCAGGATGAGCGGACGAGCCGGGAGCACTTCGGCCCGCCAGTGATGAGGAAAGCTGACATCGTTTAAAGGCGCGGGCACATACGGGTCCACTGCTGCTCACACTCCCACAAAACGCTCGATCCGCTCCTGGACGCTGGGGATGCCGAGGCGAAGGGTCGATCCCTCTTCGATGACCGGCAGCAACTTGTCGAAATCCGGGCCGGACTGGGCGCCGGTGAGCGCGATACGCACGGGATGGAAGAGTTCAGCGCCCTTGACACCCGTGGCCTCCTTGATCTCATTCATCCAGATTTTGAAGAGCTCGGGGGTCACTAGCTCACTGTGGGCGCGGACGTGGCTGGCCAGTTCTCCCAGGACGGTGCGGGCAGAATCGGCAGCCAACATGCCGGCGTTTTGCTCGTTCGCGCGAGCGGCCTCGGGGTCGAAGCCGAAGACGAAGTAAGCCTTTGCGGGTAACTGGCCAAGGTGATCCACATACGGCGCGAACAGCGAGACCAGCTTCACGAACCAGAGAAGAACCTCATCGCTCGCGTCGTCTTTGGGGGGCATGAGTCCACCAAAGAACTCCCAGGCCAGCGCAGTGATTCGTCCCGATGAGGAGGCCTTGATGTAGTGCCGGTTGAGCCAGTTCAGCTTGTCGAAATCGAACACGGCAGGCGAGGGCGTCACACGCTCCAGGGAGAATGCTTGAACCAACTCAGGCTTCGAAAATGTCTCCGACTTGCCGTCTTCGGCACCCCAGCCCAGCAAGGCCAGGTAATTGAACAGTGCTTCGGGCAGATAGCCCATTTCGCGGAAACTCCCAATCGATGTGGCGCCGTGACGCTTCGAGAGCCGCTCGCGATCGGCGCCCAGAATTGTGGAGAGATGGGCGAACTCGGGGAGGGGCCAGCCAAAAGCCTGGTAGATGGCCACCTGCTTGGGGGTGTTGGAGATATGGTCGTCGCCGCGGATGACGTGGGTGATGCCCATCAGGGCATCGTCGATGGTGACGACGTAGTTGTAAACCGGCATGCCCAACTCGTCATGCTTGGCTGAGCGGACAAGAATCGGGTCGCTCACCGCTTCCGCGGCGAACTCCACGGTGCCGCGGACCAGGTCATGAAAGCGCAACGGCTCTGCGCCGATTCTCAGGCGGACGGCGTAGGGCTTGCCTGCATCGAGATACTTGTTGATGACCTTGGGCTTGAGGTCGCGGCAGCGCCCGGAATAGACCTGGGGCAGTTGCTTTTCCGCCAGCATCTTGCGCTCGGCTTCGAGTTCCTCCGGTGTGCAAAAACAACGGTAAGCCTTGCCTTCGTTCAATAACTGTTCGGTATGCCGTGCATAAATCCCCAGGCGTTTCGATTGGCGATATGGGCCAAAATCGCCCTTCGCGGCCACGCCCGGTTCCTCCGGCCCCTCGTCCCAGTCCAGGCCGAGCCAGCGCAAGTCCTGGATGAGTTGCGTTTCAAAGCGAGACTCGGAGCGCTCCTCGTCGGTGTCCTCGATGCGAAGGATGAAGTCGCCACCCAATCGGCGCGCAAAAAGCCAGTTGTAGAGGGCCGTCCGGGCGTTGCCCACGTGCAGCATTCCGGTGGGGGAGGGAGCAAAACGCACCCGAATCTTGTCGGTGGTCATAACACTCCAGATCATAACCGGTTGCAGGATTTGAAGGTATATCTAATTGTGCAGTTTACGGACATTAAGGGATAGCCGATGCCTTTGCGAGACACGCTTTCGTCTTCGCTGACGCGCGGCTGAAGGGTGTGCCGCAGATTCCGGTCCTTTTCACGTCCACCGATCATCTGATGCGCAGGAGAGTGGAAGATGAAAGTTGTTTTGTTCGGCGCATCCGGGATGATCGGGAGCCGTATTTTGCAGGAACTGATTCGGCGAGGACACGAAGTCACCGCGGTAGTTCGGAACCCGGAGAAGATCACCGTCGGCGGGGTCAAGGTGGTGAAGGGCGACGTAACTACCGAGGCCAGTGTGGCCAAAGTCGCCGAAGGCGCGGATGCAGTGATCAGCGCTTATGCGCCGCCACAAAAGCAGGAGGATTTGCTGTTGAACGCCGTGCGGTCGCTGATTGCGGGAGTGACCAAAGCTGGTGTGCGGCGGTTGATCGTTGTGGGGGGCGCAGGCAGCCTCGAGGTCGCCCCCGGGGTGCAACTGGTCGACATTCCCCAGTTTCCGGAGGAATGGAAAGCAATCGCTCTGGCGCATCGGGATGTATTGCCCATCCTGAAGCAGTCGGATCTTGACTGGACTTATATGAGCCCCGCGGGCTTAATTCAGCCTGGAGAGCGCACCGGCAAGTTTCGACTGGGAGGCAAGCAGCTTTTGAACGACCCGAATGGCGAGAGCCGCATCTCCGCGGAGGACTACGCCATCGCCTTGGTGGATGAATTGGAGAAATCTCAACATGTCCGCCAGCAATTCACTGCCGCCTATTGAAGCTCACCGCGACGCTTTGAGAGTCGCATCCTGCGAGAAGTGCTCCCATCCGTGGGGTTCGAGAGGATGGGAACCCTGTGGCGTAATGAGGGTGACCGGGGCTTGGAACCGGCGCGCGCGAACGACGCGGCCGATTCGGGTGATCGGGACCCCGGCGATCGCGCGGGGCAGGCGGGATTCGGGGGACGACGTAAAGAGCAGTTCGTAATCCTCACCGCCATGAAGGGCTTGGGCCAGCGTGGCGGCCGGATGGATCGGGATTGCGGCGGCATCTAATTCGGCTGCCACGCCGGACTCGGTGCAGAGGTGGGCAAGGTCGGTCGAAAGGCCGTCGCTCAGGTCGACGGCAGCGGTAGCAAGGCGTCGGCGTTGCAACCATAAGCCCTGGACGATTCGCGGTTGCGGATAGAGATGCCTGGACAACAACGGCAGCATTTTCCTGGGGATGACTGGCGGCTTGGACGGGTTCTTGGCTGCTGCTGCCAGTCCGCCGAGCTCCAACAGGCCGACGGACGAAGCGCCGAGGCTGCCGGTGACGTAGAGCAGATCGCCGGGGTGCGCGCCGGAGCGCAAAAGCGCTTGTCCCGCGCGGAACGGCTCCTACAAGCACAATATCTGCAACGGCCACGGGCGATTCCGCCAGATCCCCGCCGGCGAGAGGCGTTTTGAAAGTTCCCGCCAAGGCCAGAAAGCCATCGAAAAAGCGATGAATCCACGCCGTCTGCCGGCCCTTGGATCGGGTGGAATCGCGCGGCAATCCCAGGGAAAGAAAAGCGGCTAAAGGGCGAGCGCCCATGGCTGCCAGATCGCTTAGGCCCCGAGCCAGTGTGCGGTGGCCGACGGACTCAGGAGAATGCCACTCCAGGCGAAAATGCCTCCCTGCGATCGAGAGGTCGGTAGTGACGGCCAGTTTTCGCCAGGCCTGATGCGGAGCAGGGCACAGTCGTCGCCGATCCCCAGGCGCAGACCGGCGCTGGAATGGGCCGCTCGGCGCGGAATCTGTTGCAATAGCAGAGAGTTCCCCCGATGCATCGGTGTTGCTGCCGCGGCCCTCGGGCGACCTGTTCAAGCTTTTTGCGCATCCTAATTAAGAGGATAGGGCAAGCGGACGGTCCTTGACCGGAGGGCTTAAAAGACGATTTAGTTGAAGATTTAAGAGGGTTTCCATTGTAGATTCGTTGACCACCCGGACCAGTGGCTGTTAGCCTAAACAAACGTTCTACGGCAGGCAGGGAACCAAATTGCTAAACCTGTGGATTCTCGGGCTCCTTGAGCCCCGCGCCTTTCGCTATTATTCATTGAGTCCTTGGCGAATTGCAGCCTTCCCGGATGCGGGAATGAGAGAAGGTATATGCTGCCCAAACGCTATTACATTCTTTTTGTTGCCAGAGATGAAGACGGCCGGGTGAGGAAGATCCCGTGCCCTTGCAGTACGTGTACGGCTTTGTGGCCGCCGCACTGGTGGGTGCTTCACCATCGTCGGGCTGGCCGGCTCCTATACGCGCATGCTGCTCAAGACCGAGAGCTACAACCAGGTCCGGCAGGAGCGCGGAAACTCTCCGCAAGAACTACAAGCAGATGGCGCAGATCGCACACGACCGCGATGTGCAGGTGGCCTCTCTCGGCGCCCTGGCAAGCGAAGTGACTGCTCTCTACGGGTTCCGGCAAAACAAGCTGATATCGGCCCAGGCCGGCGGCCGCGGCAAGTGCCGCATCGGCGCCTACGCCGCAGACCCTTGCATCGAGTGACGACGTGAACCAGCAGGACGTCACGCTCTCAATCAATCAGTTCTACGCATTGCGGGCTCAGGCGATGTCGGGCCAGGTGACGCGCGCGCTTGAAGGCGGGCTGACGCCGAACTTTACTGGCGACTGGACGCAGTTTGCAGATGCGCCTTCGCTCTGGCCGGTCGAAGGCCGCGTGGCCTCGAGCTTCGGCGAGCGCGAAGATCCGATCAACGGTGAAGGCGCATTCCATTCCGGCATCGATATTGATGCGCCCTACGGAACGCCGGTGCGTGCCGCCGGCGACGGCGACGTGGCTGGCGCGTCGACAGGGGCCGGCTACGGCCGCGAGGTCGTTCTCGATCACGGCCACGATGTGCTCACCGTCTACGGCCATCTTTCCGCCATCGCGGTTGTGCCCGGCCAGCATGTCATCCGCGGACAGGTGATTGGCTACGTGGGGCAGTCGGGCCGCGCCACCGGACCGCATCTGCATTACGAAGTGCGCGTGCACAACGTTCCGGTCAATCCGCACAAGTATCTGCGCACAACCTATGAGCAGGCTGGGCTGGAGAGCGCATTCGGCGGCTCCGGCAAGTAACAGCGGCTCACGCTGCTATTTCTTCAATCCCAACGCTTCCACTACCGACCGTCAACGCGTGCCGGCTGTCCATCCTGGCTTCCACACCACGCCAAAACCGCCGCGATAATCCCACATCGTCCAGCCAATGCTGTTGCTTCGAGCGCGGCGCGCACATCATGAATCCAACGCATGCGTGAGGCGGGCTCGGAGTACTCACGATAGACGCCAAACTCATTGCAGATGAGCGGCACGTTGTGTTCATGGGCCCACGCCCCGGCCTGCGTCGATCAGCAAGCGGATATGCCGCTCGTCCCAGTGATCGAGCCAGTAATTCTCCAGCTGATATCGATTACCGCGCCGGGAACCTGCTTCACCAATTCCTGCATTGAGTCTTCAGTCGGTGGATACGGAATGCCGTGCGTATATCTCCACCAGGGCTCGCCCCAGGCCGCGCCCTGATGCGTGAACTCGTGCGGATCGTAGAAATGGAAGTTGTAAATCACGTTGCCGTCGGCCAGAGGATGCTGTGTGAAGAGGTCCCGGATGTCAGAATAGTTCGGCCCCGCGGCGATGATCGTATTCTTTGGCGCAGCTTGACGAATGGACGCTGCCGCGCGTGCCTGGATGCCAGCCCAGCGGTATGGATCGGGCACTTCCGGTTCATTCATTACCTCGAAAAAGATCAGGTCGGGATTGCGCGATGCATAGTGCGCGGCCAGCTTGCGCCAGAGCATCGCGAAGCGGTCGACGGCACCGTCATTGCGTGCGGATCCCGAGCTTGTACGACTCGCCGGGATGAATGTCGATCTGCACGGCGAGCCTATTGGCGAGCATCGCATCGACCGCCTTGTCGAGCCGCCCGAGAAAATCGGCATTCAATCCGTCGGCCCCAAGCGGAGCCCGCTCGAGCGGCGCCGGGTCGATGCTGAGGCGTACGTTGTCGAAGCCCAGCTTGGCCATCAGGGCAATATCGGCGGCATCGGTGTATCGGTTGGTCCGCGCGGCCGAGTAGTCGCTGGATTGTGCAAACCACTCCGAGGCATTGATTCCATGGCGCAGGTGCTGCGCGCGGGCGAAGGCGGTCTGCACCTCTGACGCGCGGTCCTGAGCCGGTGCAGTGGGCAGAATCGACAGGAAGACTATAAAAAGCAGTGTTGCCGGCAAACTGCAGCGGGGCCGCATGAACAACCCTCCATGAACGGCCGTGAAATTGGCCGTGCCCACCATAGCACGCGGAGCGCGAGCGACGGAGTTAACCACCCGAACGCAGCGATTGTGCGGCCCTCCATGAAAGCGTTGGTCCGGTATCGGACGACGACGTCCGAATTTGAACAGCGCACGGGATATCCGCATTCAGCATGGTTTCGCGAATGAATTCTTTAAGGCATTGTTTCTATTGGCCGCCAGGCGGCAAAGAGGGATGAGATCCGCTGAGCGAATACGGCCCAGGAACTGCATGGATTAAGTCGGCGTCTATTCTTTCTGAGAATCGAAACGGTGGCATTCTCCAACGGGCTGCTGACAATTCGCAACTCTGCCAAGGCGTTTGCTCGCACGCCCGGGCTGTCGCTCGTTCTGTTGTTGACGATTGCGCTTGGAGTTGGGAGTAACGTCAGCGTATTCGGATTCGTTCAGGGGCTCATCCATCCCAATTTCCCGACGAAAGACGAAGATCGCGTTGTTTCGATCTTTGCCCAGGACAAGACACACTCTGCGGGACCACTCACCCGGCGGCAATTTCAACTGCTGCGAAGCCATCATGCAGGGTTTGTTTCGGACGCGTTCGTTTGGATCGATGGCGCTAGAGTCGCGCCGGCGAATGTCGAGTTTGGCGGTTTTTCGGAAGTGGCGATTGTCGCCGCTGTCATGCCGAATCTCGCCAACGCTTTGAGTTTGCCGCAGAACCGTGGCGCAGTCATCAGCCACCGCATGTGGCAAAGAGAATTCGGGAACAGCGCCAACGTCATCGGTCAACGAATTCGAGTCAACAATATAGAACTTCGGATCACTGGCATTGCTGCAGACCGCCTGGAAGGTCTATATCGCGACCAGATCGTTGATCTCTGGGTGCCATTCGAGACGGTGAGCTTCCATGATCAAGATCAGGAATTGCGGGATGTATGGGCTCTGGCCCGCATCCGCGATGGCATCTCGATGGGCGAGGTACGACGAAATATCCGTCGGCAGGTCGGGAGTTCAGACGGCATCTACGTGGCTCCTTTCAGCGGTGCCTCACCCACGATGGCAAGGGGGCTTTCACAAATTGGCACGATGCTTGAGTTCGCTTCGATCGCCGTATTCCTTGTTGCTTGCTGCGTAGTTGCGTCACTGCTTCTGGGGCGGGCTTTGAGGCGAATACACGTAATGTCAATCAACGTCGCGCTCGGTGCGACACGTCTGAATCTGATGATGGAATTGCTGTCCGACTGCATTGTTGTTTCGCTTGTCGGCGGTGCTTTGGGCTTATTGCTGGCCATAGGGACGGCGCATGTCCTGCCAAGCTTGCTCTTTGCAGAGGATGCGGAGCGCCTCGTGTTTGCGCCACGTCTCTTCTCAATCCTGTTGTCCTCATTTGTTTGCGTCGGAATCATTATTACTTGCGGATTTGCGCCGATGCTTGCGACAACCACGGATCGCCCCTGGAACGTCTTGCAGCACGAGAGTGGCTTGCCATCGATGGCGGTTGCGCGCTTCAGAGCAATTCTAGTGGTTGGGCAAATAACCGTCTGCTGCGTATTGACAATCTTCACGACTGTTTTGTTCGAGCAACTCCATACCCTCGTGAGGACCACGGCCGGGCACGGCGTCGGTAATCTGGTCCTGGCAACTGTTCAAGCCCAACAAGGGTTGCAAGATGACACAAGTTACTTTAAAGCTGTCGAGCAAACTGTAAAGTCGATGCCAAATCTTTCCCCACTCGCATGGACTACGCGAATTCCTGGGAGTCGACCGGCCTGGAGGTCGTTTCGAGTTCAAACGCCGACAAACTCGCTACGGGATGTACAGATCGACATTGTCAGAGGGACAACTTCCCGGGGTCCCTTAGAGAGAGGACTACTTTGGGGACGTTTCTTTCAGGATCAATCCTGCCATGTTGCGGTCGTTGATGAAGGAGCGGCATCATCGCTGTTTGGACCGGATACTGTCGGCATGACAATCCAGGACCCAAACGGCGTTCCGGTTGAGATCGTTGGCGTGGTGAGACCAGCTGCAAGCGATATGAAGGACGATCTGCACTCGCCGACAATTTATTACAATGATTCGAATTCCTTGGCGCACAGCCGAATTGCCGGCGCTCGTTTTCGCGCACCACTCGACCCAGTACTCTCAAACATTGAAATGAACGTCAATTCCGTATCGCCCGGCTACCTTCGCGCTTTAGGGCTTTCGTTGATCGATGGCCAGTGGCTTCCTGAACACCCGATTGCAGGCGAGTGCCGCCGTTTGGGTGTCATCAATCAAGAAGCCGCCGATTTATATTTCGGCGGCAGAGCGCTGAGCGCCGCACTTATCGATAACAGCGGCGTCCGCACAGAGATTATCGGAATCGTCAAGTCCCAGCCGCTCGGCACCTTTGAACAACATGCTGAACCTACGATCTACTTTCCAATGTGGCAGGAAGATCCAAGCGGCAGGACGCTCTTGATTCGATCGTCCATGTGGAACCACCAAATCATGGATCAACTGCGCGGAAAGATAGGCTCTGTTCCTGGAAATGATCCGACTTCACCTGCGATAACCGCACTTGATACACGGTTGGTCGAATCCGGGTTCGCTCCGGTGCGCATTGCAAGGCTCATCTTTGCAGCCTCGACTCTAATGGCGCTTGTACTGAGCATTATCGGCCTGCTCTGTGTTCAGAGTGACACCGAACGCCAACGTCGACGGGAACTGGCTGTTCGCATCGCGCTCGGAGCGCAACGCCGCCATATTTTCTTCATGACGATCAAAGAAATCGGGCAACTCGCCTTCGCCGGCATTCTGATTGGCACACTTATCTCGGCCGCCGCCCTGCGGGTATTCGCCAATGAACTGGCAACGATCGGCTCACCGCCATTTCAGGTGTGGCTCATCGCGCCGATTCTATCAATGCTGATGCTGATCATGACCGCAACTGTTGCCGGGTTTCGAGCCCTGTCTGGCGAACCTCAGACAGTCATGCGCGAAGACGGATGAACGATCGCGAACTTTCCCACCAAGGACCGATGAGGAAACTCCATTATCAAAATTGTGCTTGACGCTGGCTGCTGCGCGGAAGTCCGTGGAGCGACCGCACGATTCGGATGGTCCTTTCTTGCTGAAGTCCGGCCCGATCGATGTGTAACCAATGATTTTCGGTTTTTCTTGGCGCGATTTGCTTTTCATTCGCTTTATTGCCACCAAGAATGGGCGGATTGTTCCATTTGGCGATTTTTCTTGATTATTTGATCGAATTAACGCTAGAATTCTGCTCACATTGAACTTGACGCGAATCGCCATCCAGAACTTCCAAATCGAGCAGGACGCAGTTGTATTCAATCGATCCGATTCCGACGAGCTGGCACCAGGTTTCTCAGCAAAGGATGGCGCAGCGATCAGTCGCGAATCGGCGACAACCGCTTTTCTGCCTGCCGAGAAGCGCACCCAAGGATCAGACTCCTATCGGCGTGGAGTCGATACCCAGCATTCCGATGCCGAAAACAGACGAACCAGACGCAACAAACTATGAGGCCTCAATGAAAACGAATTTCCTGCGACTTGTATTTGGATGCACGTTCGCGATGCTGGCGTGCATCTCCATCGCCTTCGGCCAGAGCGTGAACGGCTCCATTACCGGAGAGGTGACGGACCAGACCGGCGCGGTCATTTCCGGCGCCCACGTGGTGGCGCACAACCTGGACACGGGCGTGGACACTCCCACGACCACCAATTCGACCGGCGTTTACCACATTGACTTTCTGCCCATTGGCCACTACCAGGTAACGGTGGACGCGAACGGATTCAGTACACAAACGCTTCCGCCGTTTGTGCTGGAGGTTTTGCAGACCGCAAACTTCAACGTCAAGCTGTCAGTTGGAAGTTCGGCGACGACCGTGAGCGTCTCGGCTGCGGCTCCGATTCTCGACACGACCGACCCCACCGTGGCCAGTACGTTTACCGCCAATACGATCCAGAATTTCCCCCTGAACGGCCTGGACTTTTCAGCTCTGACTTTGTATGTGCCGGGCGCGGTGGACACCGCTGGTACCTCGGGCACAACGAACTTCGAACGCAGCACCTATTTTGTCGATACGCCGAACATGAATGGCAACCGAGCCCAGGCGAACAACTACACGCTTGACGGCATCGACATGAACGAGACGTATAACAACCTGATTTCCTACAGCCCCGCGCCCGAGGCTCTGCAGGAAGTGCAGGTGATTACGGCCGATTCGCCCACCGACTACGGCAACGTGAATGGCGCCGGCGTGGTGAGCGTGCTAAAGACAGGAACGAACCAGTTCCACGGTTCGGCTTACGGCTACGCACAGGATTACAGGTTCGATGCGAACTCCTACGGCAATGGACTATCGAAGACTGCAACGACACCGGCGGTTCCGATCAACCCGTTCTCATTCGCGCAATTCGGGGGCACGGTGGGCGGGCCAATTCTGCACAACAAACTGTTTTTCTTTGGCGACTACCTGGGATCGCGTTGGCACCGTGGCGGAACTGGCCAGGCGAGCGTGATGACGCAGGCGATGCGCAACGGCGACTTCTCGGTGCTGCTCGCCGGTGAAAATCCCATTCAACTCTACGACCCCTTGAACAACTTTGCACCCTACGCTAACAACCAGAACGTTCCGGTGAACAACCCGGTCGCCAAATTTCTGTTTTCGAACCCGAAGTTCTATCCGCTGCCCAATGCGACGCCGTCAGACGGAATCGCGCAGAACAACTATCAGGCCCCGTCGCGCAGCTACAAAGCGAACGATCAGGGTGACGTGAAGCTCGAGTACGATCCTCGCCCGTCGGACAAAATTACGGGGTTCTATTCGATCTCGCACGCGTATGACGGCTCGACTGCGGTTCTGCAGGTCTCGTTTCCGGGGATCAATCTCTATCCGACATGGATCGTGGGCTCGAACTGGGTCCATACCTTTTCGCCGGCGCTGGTCAACTCGGCGCGCATCGGCTTTACGCGCACGGACTGGAACGGGCTTCCCGCAGGACCCGACTGGCGCCTTCGGGACCTCGGGTAATGCCAAGGTTGGAATCCAATTCCCCAACCAGAAGTACAACGGCTTTACGAATCAGGGCCTGGGCGGCGACCTGAGCAGCGTGGGCACCTCAGCCTACAACGGCGGTGTCATCGACAATACGTACAGCTACATCGACAACGTGACCTGGCAGCACGGCCTGCACTACATCAGCATGGGCATCGAAGCGCGCCGCTACCAGAACAACTATCCCACAGGCAACAACGCCGGCTACCTGGGTTCGTTGAACTACTCCGGCAACTTCACCTCAAACGGCAACGGTTCAACCGGCTTCGGCGGTGCGGATTTCGTGCTCGACCGCGTGTCGTCGGGAAGCGTGACCCTGGGCAGCGTGAACGTTGGACAGCGCCAATGGCGGACCGCGGGCTTTGCGCAGGATAGCTACAAAGTACGCCCAACCTGACCCTGATCTTCGGCCTTCGTTACGAGTTCGACGAGCCCTGGGTCGAGGAGGACGACAGGACCGGAAACGTGAATCTGGCAACCGGGCAGATCATGTATGCCGGGCATCTTCCGGTAGGCGCTCCTCCGGGATCGGGACTCTGCAGCAACCTGGCCTGCTACCAGCCGAACTACCGCCAGATCATGCCCCACGTCGGATTCGCGTTTCAGCCCACCGATCGCCTCGTTGTGCGCGGCGGCTACGGTGCGAACAGCTTTTTTGAAGGTAATTCGTTCAATCAGCGACTGACGGCCATTACGCCGTTCCTGCAGGCGGCCGGCTTCACGGTAAGCGCGCCGACCACCACAACAGTGCCCACACCCAACACCGCAAAAGAGGGCTTTACCAATCCAGACACCGCCGTTCAGTACAGCGCTTCCAACAACGGCTACACGGTTTATCCGCAGAATATCCAGCCTGCGTACATCCAGAATTTCGACCTGATCGTGGAATACGCGCTCACACGTACCGCATCGTTGCAGGCCGGCTACATTGGAGAAACAGGCCAGCACATTGAAGACTACGGCAACGTCAACCAGTTGACCGTGAACAACGATCAGACCTCAGCGCCGTTCTACAACAACCAGTACCTCGGCCTGAACGGGATCGACCCACAGTTGGGCGTCGGCGGCAACGGCGGCCTGCTGATCACCGAGTCGCGCGCCATGATGAACTACAATGCGCTGCAAGCGGTTTATCGCCAGCGCCTGAATCATGGCCTGGAGTTCACCGTCAACTACACCTATGGCCGAGCCATGACCAACAGCCTGGGCAACTATGGTTTGCTGGTCAACGGCTTCAGCGGCGCCTTCGAGAACTACTACAACAGCGGTGCCGACGACGGGCCGGCCGGCTACGATATCAAGCATGACCTCTCTGCCACCGGCGTTTATGCACTGCCTGTGGGACGCGGCAAAGAGTACCTGTCGGGTGTCAATCGCGTTGTGGACGAAGTGATCGGCGGCTGGAACTTTCAACCGCGGTCGTCGCCTATGGGATTCCCCGAGACTATTACGGGACCGGGCAACAACTCCAACAGCTACGGCACTTCGCGGGTCAACCAATATCACAGCCTGAAGGTCGCTCATCGCACCAATGAAAACTGGTTCGGTACCGATCCCTCGGCAACTGCCTGTACCACCGCCGGGGTGGACAATACCACCTGTGCCTTCGGCGTTCCAGCGCCCAATGCATTCGGCACCGAAAAGAATGGCGCGGTGCGCGGCCCGGGCTTCTTCAATACGGATTGTCGGCCTTCAAGGACTTCCACATTACAGAATCGCAGTCGGTCGTTTTCCGGTTCGACGCTTTCAATGCATTTAACATTGTGAGCTACGGCAACCCCGATACTGGGATCAATGACAGCAATTTCGGCAATGTTTCTCTTCAGGGCACTCGTTCCACCGAGCGCCACTTGCAGTTCTCTGCGAAATATACCTTTTAAGTGAAACGGCTGCCGCGGAAATATCGCGGCAGCTGCCACTAACCGGTTATTTCTTTACCCCCGGATCCACTTCAGACAAGATTTGTTTCTCAGCCGGGATCCGGCTTATTAAGGGGAATGGAAGCCAGACATCATGAAGGTTGAGATAAGCATCGATTCAGTGGAGTCGGCCATTGCCGCAGAGCGCGGGGGCGCTGAGCGCATTGAACTCTGCAGCGATTTGCTTGAGGGGGGCCTTACTCCCGGCGCGGGATTGATTACCTCGGTTCGGCGCCATGTTGGCAATGGGCTGTTTGTCATGATTCGGCCTCGAGGCGGCGACTTCTGCTACACCGATTTCGAATTTGAGGTGATGCAGGAGGAGATCGTGCACGCACGTCAACTGGGCGCGAACGGCGTGGTGCTGGGCCTGCTGGATGAAGAGGGCCGGGTGGATGGGCCCCGCACGCGCAAACTCGTCGAGTTGGCCCATCCGCTGCCGGTAACTTTCCATCGCGCCATCGACATGACACCGGATTTATTGGTGGCAATGAGGATGTGGTTCGACGGGAGCGAACCGCATCCTGACTTCTGGCGGCGCGCCAATGTAACTCGCGGCATGCGCCAGGTGCGCGCATGGTCGAGGCGGCCAATGGGCGCATCGTCATCATGCCCGGCGGTGGCATCACCGCTGACTCCATCGCGACCATCGCTGAGGGACCGGTCACCGAATTCCATTCCAGCGCCAGGACATCGTTTCCGAGCCCGGTCAAGTTTCGCAAACAGGGAATGGCGATGGGCGAGATTCGCGGTCATGAATACCGCCGCTTCACGGTGCGCGAGGATCTCGGCGAGGATGTGGGGCCCCGGTCCAAGCGCGGAGACCACCAAGACATCGGTCGCGAAGAGGCGGGCGCAGATCTGAATCAGCGCGAAGAGGATGTACCCCATTGCAACCGCGGGGACCGACTACCTCCGATCGCCTTGCCGAGCAGCAGTTCCTCGCGTCGAAGCGGTGTCGTGAGCAGGGGCTCGAGCGTGCCCTGTTGGCGCTTGACGCCAGTAACCGGCATATTACCGAGACTGTAGCTGATGTCTTTCCATGTCGCTTTGCCCGTCGTTGGGATCGTAGACAACATCAAAGACATGTCCGATCGTCGTCGGGGTATAGGCATCGTAACCTGAAGTATGCCACAAAGGGGTGATAACGGATTGGCGGGATCCGACAGCGACCCCACTGATGAAGCGGCTGAGTGCGCCGCAGTGTCAGGCGAAAAAAAGAGCCACTGCCCGCCGGCGCGGCGGCATCGGTTAAGATGAAAGCCGCCCAAAGCGGGTCGCGGCCCATAACGTACTGGGATCGCTCGCTGCACGACTAATCGCCACAATATAACTGCCGCTTCTATCGGCGCCATAGCTTGTATCGGTCAACGGGGATCGCCCAGCGGTACAGTCGCTGCAAGGAGACTTGAAATCACCCGTTAAATCATTGCAGTGCTGGTCGAGGTATGCCGTGGGTCACCGCTATCTACCGTGCGCCAGATGTGTTCCAGGCCAGCATACATCGTCCCGCTTATCTTAGGATCGGCAATTAGCGGGATATAGAACGAGGCCGCCTCTTTGCTGGCTGCCAGGGGATCGGAGAAGGCATCCCAACCGTTGGGCCGCTGCCCTTAAAGTTCACATCGCCATTGGGGCCGTAGTACGTGTGCATGCGAATATTGGGGTTGCCCGCGTCAATAGCCGATTGACCGCCATCGCCACCGACCGACTCGAACCAGTTTGTCGGATCGGTGGAGTACGACCAGGTGCCATTGTCCTGCGAACCGCCGATAATATCGGTGAGGGGATGCTGCGCATTTACGGCGATGCTCTGGAATTGGACGGTCGCCAGGCCATCATTAAGACTAAATATCTGTGTAGGCACTGCCTTCAACCAGTTCTGACAGTCGGTCAGATCGGCACCCGTTATACCACGGCTGGCACAACCGCTCAGCGCGTCGCCGGTGAGGACGTCCTCGATGACGACGAACCCGTCACGGTCGAACGCCGCCTTCTGCACCGGTGGCAAGGAGGTCGGGCCGGCGCCGGGCAGCGCCCACCGGAAGTCCCGGTTCCACGGGTGCAGCTCGGTCGCGCAGGCAGGGTGAGCGTGGTGTCGACCATCGGCACGTCGCCAAATCGCCCTCCGCGCCGCCCGGGCGGCGACTCGGACGCTGTTCTTGGTGGGCCGCCTCCGGGGTTCTGGTCAGCGGCAGTAGTCGTGGGCAGCGAGAAACGTCCTGAGCGCCGATACGTATGCCGTCGGTTCGCCATCTCCGGTCTGTTCAGCGCTCCGGCGGTCGTCGAGCTGGTCGATCATCGTCGATGGCTGGTTGGGTTCGAAGCTCGCATTCGTCGGCAGCCCAGGCCGCCAGCGCGCCGAGGCCATTCGGTTTCGGGCCCCGGACGAGGCCCGCTGGAAGACGCTCCACCACATGGCGGCGTCGGCGCGGACGAGAATGGGGTAATCGGGCCGGGCGTCGAAGAACTGGTTGTGGCTGAACGCTTCACCAGGATCGGCATGCCCGATGCCGCGAAGCTGGCGAACTCGTAGGCAGCGTCGTCGGCGGTAGACAGGCACCGCCTTGACCCGTAGCGAGGCCCCCGGGTTTCCCAGGTTGATCCCCGTCTCGCCGGCGGCCAGATCCAGCGTCGTCGTGTCGCCGGTCGGCGGCAGGAAGACCTGCACGCTGAACAGCAGTGGGCGCCGCCGCTGAACATACCGAGGAACGCCACCTCGCGCGGCGAGGTCGTTGTCCTCGCCACACACAGCTGATCGCCGGACGATCCGGTGAGCGACGTGGGGACTGACGATCGCGGTCGGCGGACGTAGG
>CAVQZQ010000131.1:0-19142 GCA_963718435.1 uncultured Acidobacteriota bacterium
CTATGACCTCAGTGTCGACCGCGGCTGTGAATGGCGCGGCGCCGGCGCAATACAACGTGGCACTGGTTGTGGATACCACGGCATCAATGGCGAGCTCCGACAAGGATCCCGCCTGCGGCCAGACAAGAATATTTTGCGCTCTCGAGGGAGCGCAGACCATGCTCAACCTTCTGCAGCCATGCCTACCAAATACCAATTGCACGCCCTACGATACGGTGAGCCTGTTCACATTTCCTCCTGTCACCGCGAATACGGCCAGCAACGATACCACCTGCCCCTCTTCAAATCCATCGATCGTGGATTATCCGACCCCGGCCCAGGGGGCAACCTGGGTAGCCCCCACAGGTAGCGCAGGGACCTACCAGGTTACCAGCGGCTACGACAATGGCTGGAGCTCTACCGGACAGACCGGCGGTTCATTCAGCAGCAATGATCCTCTCGTTATTGCGACCGGCGGTGGAACCGGTACCAAGAATCACCCTTGCACCGGCATGCAGACACCGGGGGGCAAGGGAACCTATTATGCCGGGGCGATCTATGCCGCGGCCTCTTCACTTGTGGCGCAACAGGCGGCCAATCCCAAATCGCTGAACGCACTGATCATCCTCAGCGACGGCGACGCTAACAGCGGAAATATTGCAAGCACCGTCAAAACGCCGCCGGCAAATAACCCCTTCTATGGGTCGTCGCAGAACCAGTGCGCACAGGCGGTGGCAGCGGCGCAATATGCGCAAGGGCTCCCAAACACCACGGTGTACACGATTGCCTACGGCTCACCGAGTTCGGGATGTGCGGGCGACGTAAAGAGCAAAGCCAATCCGCAAGGCACAGGGATCACGCCGTGCCAGGCCATGCAGCAGATGTCCAGTGGATGGTCCACGGGCGACTTTAGCAATTTCTTCACGGACGAAACGGCGACAGGGGCCGGTGGATGCGCTTCACCGGTTTATACCTCCCTGTCTCTGGATCAAATCTTCACGGCGTTGACTGCAGGGTTTGGGAAGCCTCGACTTATTCCCAATGCCGATTACAAATAGGGTCTGACTTGAGCAAGAACAAGCAAAGCACCCGGCGGGGTCAAATTCAGACCCGCCGGGCGCGTTGCTTATGCGGCCCTGCGTTATTTGCTTCGACGCGGTCGGTCTGCTGAGATGGCTGGTTAAAGGACCATATCCAGTCTCTTGACCTGCTGATTTTGTAAGCTTGCCCACAAACTTGGGTGCCCCATCCAAGCTCTGCTTGGGTGGGAGAGCACGAACCCCATCAGCCCCGTTGTTCAGTACCAAACTGGATACCCCAGGTCTCCGGGGTCCCCAGCGAGTGGTTGTTGCTCACTGGGGTGGAGGTCCCGATTTTGAAACCTGGAGAAACACTTATCTACGCGGTCGTGGTACTAGCGATGAGTCATCCTGCGCCATGTTGCGCTTCGCAAAGTCTGCGAAGCGTGTCCCTTTCTTCGCATTCATCCTTTGAATAAAGTTACTACTCATTCGGCGGGACGCTGGGTGGCGGCGCTTGCAGCTGTTGCTGGCGCTGCATTTCTTCAATAACCTGTTGCGGCGTGCGCACAGGGCCACCGGGGGCCCCGGGTCCAAAGCCAGGCCGCATGGCAGGGGGAACGGGCATGGGTTGGGGCTGATCATCGACTTCGTTGTCGGCGGCGGAGTCGTCGTCGTTCTGGCCCTGAGACGGGGCAGCCGCCATGGCAGGCGCGGTGCCGGACCGGCGCGCGCTGAGCACGATCTGAAGGGGCGCTCCCTGGGCCTGATCTCCGACCATAAGAACGTTGTAGCCGGACCCTTGCAGGAGTTGTGAAAGCACATCGCGCAACTGGCCCGGACCATATTCACCGAAGACCCGCTGATCGGACCCGAAGCCCTCGACCTTGGCGCCAGTGGCGGTTGCCACGTCGCCCAGGATCTGTTTCAGGCTTGAGTTTGCGGCGTTGATGCGAAGGCCGCTGCTGTCCCATGTGATGGCGGCGGGTGCGGGGTGGTCGTTGATGGGCCAGTTCGGAGCGGCAGGCTCGGGTGGAGCCGGCGGAGTGGCCTTGGCGGCGACGGTGGCCGAATGAGCTGCCACGGAATGGGCGCTACGGTGTGGCTTGCCTTGCGGAGCCGTGGACGAGGGAGGAACAGCGGGCGTTTGCGCGGCGAGGAGAGTGACTCCGAACAGACTGCCCGCCAGGAGCAATTTGGAAAGGGGGGCGCAGGCGAGTAAACTCCGCAGGATGCGAGAACGATGCCGGACAGATGTGCGCATAAACCAACTCCGGGGCCGACGGGAACCCAGCGGCGGCCTGCCGCGGCGGACTCTACCTTAACTAGACTAGCAGCATCTCGAAAACGCTCGATTCGTCGGCCCCGGTTTAACGCTTTTCCCGCCCTGGTTAATCCGCGATTTGGAGCGCAGAGATTGACGCACCGGGCCCGGTCTCTTGTGGGCACAGATTCCAGGACAGAACGCTAATGTGGCACTTTCAACCCGGAGGGGCCGTGCCTTTCCGTTCAAACTTTCCGGTCGGCGGGTTGCGCAGAATTGCATCGAATGATTTAACGAAGAGTCTCATCGACAGGAAGGGAAACGCGATGGCTTCAATTTTGAATACTGGAACGCAGGCGCCGGAGTTTAGCCTCCATGTCACACCGGATCAGAAACTCGCGCTCAGCGAACTTCGGGGTAGCCCGGTCATTCTGGCCTTTTATCCCGCGGACTGGAGCCCGGTGTGTGGCGATCAAATGGCGTTGTACAACGAGATACTTCCCGAATTTCAAAAGTTGAAAGCGGAGCTTTTGGGAATCTCGGTGGATGGAGTATGGTGCCACGCGGCTTTTGCAAAAGACAGGAATCTTCACTTCCCCCTACTTTCCGACTTCGAGCCGAAGGGAGACATCGCTCGAAAATACGGCGCGTATCGAGCGGAAGATGGTGTTTGCGAACGAGCGCTCTTTGTGCTCGACCGTGAAGGAACGATTACCTGGAGCTATTGCTCTCCGATCGCAGTGAATCCGGGCGCGGACGGCATTCTGGATGCACTTGAGAAACTGCCAAAACAGGAGTGACCTATGAGCCAACTGAAGATTTCGGTGGGTCCTGAAGATCATACCCAGGGCGACGACAATGCCGATTACACATTGGTTGAGTATGGGGACTACGAATGCCCGCATTGCGGGCGCGCTTATCCAATCGTCAAACAACTGCAGCGACACTTTGGAAAGAACCTTCGATTTGGTTTTCGGAATTTTCCCTTAGCCCAGTTGCACCGTCAGGCCGAATCAGCAGCAGAAGCTGCGGAGTTCGCCGGAAGCAAAGGGAAGTTTTGGGAGATGCACGATCTGCTGTATGAAAACCAGACTCAATTGGGACCAGCCCTTTATGAGGAACTTGCGGAGCAAGTGGGCCTATCCGCACAGGAGTTGGGCGAAGCGCTCTCCACAAGAGAGTTCTGCCGCGAGTGCGTGCCGATTTTGCAGGCGGTGTTCGAAGTGGAGTCAACGGGACGCCCACCTTCTTTATTAATGGCCGGCGCCATGATGGGCCCTGGGATTTTGAGGACCTGCGCACGGCGATTCAAGAGACACCCGTTCGGTCCAGTCAGTAATTGAAGCAAAGGGCTGCTGTTACCCATTGGAAACGCGCAGCTTAGGCGATTCCAATTCGATGTACTAGACTAACAGAGGCCCACGGACGCATAACAAAACGCTTCGAGGGCAGACAAGGACCGCGATAAAATGCGTCTCTGCTTGAAGGGTTGGATTGCGGCGCTGCTGCTGGCTGCACCGGTGGCGAGTTTTGCCGCAAGCTGCACCACGCAATCAGAATTGCAGCCACAAGACCGCGACGCGCTGGCAGCCGCCGGCCAAGGGCTCACTGTCGCAGTTTTGCAACAGGATTACAGCACGCTGCAGGGAGCGTTGTTTCAGGGCGTGGCCCAGGATTGGAACGGAATTCGCGGAGCAATCGAAGATGGCGCGCCGCTGGTGAAAGGTGGCCAGGCTCAACTGCAGGATATTTATCTGCTGGATGCCTCTTCGGCCACTGCGCCGACGGACACGCAATTTTTCTGCTCCAATGCAAGCGGCGTCTTGACGGTGACGCTGACCATGCACGCGCTCCCGCCTGGGAAATATGCGGTAATTTTGTCCGACGCTGCGGGTGCTCCGATGGGCGGACAAATGGGGATCATCCTGGTTTGGGATCCGACCGGAGCGACGCCTGGATGGAAGCTCGGCGGACTTTCATTGCGGCAGGGAACCATCGACGGGCATGATGGGGTTTGGTATTGGACGCGGGCCCGCGGACAGGCGGCGACAGGCGCTCCGTGGAGCGCCTACTACAGCTATGATATGGCGCGCTATCTGCTGCTGCCGGTCGACTTCATCTCTTCGCCGAACATGGACAAGCTGATGCATGAGCAGTCGGAGATCAAAGGTTCTCCCGCGAACGCGTTCCCCTATTCCGTAGCGGACGGTCCACGCACCTGGAAGATTGACTCGATTCGCGTGGACACCTCGTTGCGCCAAGCCGACCTGGGTGTCACCTACGATTCCCTGGGTATTTCCGATCCGGCCGCCGCGCGCACAGAGGCCGTGGCAGTGTTGAGCGCATTGCTCAAGGCTCACCCGGAGTTGAGAGAGAATTTCCACGGCCTATGGGCCTTTGCCGCGAAGGATGGCAATATTTCGCCGGTCATGGAATTGCCGATGGCGCAGATACCTTGAAGACAGGGAACAGGGGTCAGGGAGCAGGGATTGTTCATTGGGTCTGCGACAAAGTGCATCGTTCGGATTTGTTCAAAGAGTAGGAAGGAAGCATTTTGGAAACACTGATTGATTTGCGATCAGATACAGTGACGCGACCGACGCCCGAGATGCGAGTGGCGATGGCCGCGGCTGAAGTGGGCGACGATGTGTATGGCGAAGACCCCACGATCAATTTGCTGGAGAAGCGCGCGGCGGAAATCTTTGGTCGCGAAGCAGCGCTGTTTGTGCCTACAGGGACCATGGGCAATCAGATCGGGATTCGCCTGCACACCCAGCCGGGACAGGAAGTGATTTGCGAATCGCGCGCCCACATCCTTGATTGGGAAATGGCGACCACGGCGGTGTTTTCAGGCTGCCTTGTGAGGGCAGTTGTGGCGGAGCGCGGGGTTCTGACCTGGAAGCATATTGAGCCAGCGATTGTTCGACGTGGGGCGTTCCGGGCGGCCACTGGGCTTATTGAACTTGAGAACACCGCGAATCTTGCAGGCGGAAGCGTGACACCTCTCGAAGTGATGGAAGAGATTTGCGAGAACGCCAAAGAGCGCAAGCTCCCAGTGCATCTGGATGGTGCGCGCATCTTTAACGCGGCGACTGCGCTGGGCGTGGATGTGAAGACGCTGACGCGCGGGGCGGATACCGTGATGTTTTGCCTTTCGAAAGGATTGTGCGCGCCGGTGGGATCGATCCTGGCTGGCTCTGCAGAGCTGATGGAGCGGGCGCGCATTTACCGGAAGGCTTTGGGCGGCGGTATGCGGCAGGCCGGCATTCTGGCGGCGGCCGGATTGATTGCGCTGGAAGAGATGCCGGCGCGGCTGCATGAAGACCATGCCAATGCGCGCTTGCTGGCCGAGACGCTTTCACACATTGAAGGCGTGTCGATCGATCTGGATACGGTCGAATCTAACATCGTGGTCTTTCAATTGACGGGCGGAATGACTGCAGCGGATCTGGTGGCGCGATTGAAGGCGCGCGGCATTCTGGCCAGCACAGTGGGGCCGCAAGCAATTCGCCTTGTCACGCATCATGACGTGGACCGCACCGCTTGCGTGACGGCAGCCGAGGCGCTGACGGAAGAGATTGAAGTAGCCCAGACGGCAGCGTGACCGCGCATGTTGAGCGCCCGCGATTGTTGGCTTTCAGGCTTCGCTCAGGATTGCGCTGTGCTCCTGAAAATCCTCGTAGACGAATCCGTCCCGTTGGATGATCTCTCCTGCTTCAAGACTCACAGGCGTCGTGAACATGGGTCCGTCATAGACGCAGGTGTGAAACTCGCCACGCTCTCCACAGGGGTCGATTTCCGGAGGCAAATCGCGCAGGAATGCAGCGTCGAATTCGCGGCCTGCAAATTGCTCCGGCAACTGCTTTGTATCAACGCAAACCAGCTTTGCCCGCAGACCGCCGGCAATCATGTTGCGAGCTAGAGTGTCAGTCGGAATTTGCCACAGCGGAAAGAGAGGCTCCAGGCCTGTTGGTTTCAGCTGATTTTCGCGATAAGTGCGGACATCCTCTAAAAAAAGATCGCCGAAGGCAATCGCATCGACGTGCTCGCCAACGGCGCGTTCACAGACTTCGGTCATGCGTTGCTCATAGATTTCATTTGAGCAGGGCCATGGCAGCGGGACTAACCACAACGGCAGTTGGACGGCCGCGGCTTGCGCTTCCAGCACAGAGCGGCGCGTGCCGTGCATGGCGACGCGCTGGAACTCCGTGTTCAACGTGGTAAGTAGTCCGACGAGTTCGATGCCAGATTGCCGGCGCAAGATGTGCAGCGCCCAGGCACTATCTTTACCGCTGCTCCAGGACAGTAAGACGCGCTTCATCCTGTCATCATAACCTTCAAAAGAAGCGCCGACGTACTATAGTTACTTGTCGCTTAAGCAATTTGATGGACACGCAACTATTTTTCCAATTAGACGTTGATAAGATCATTCGACAGGGAATTCTTGTCGATTTCGGATACGATCGAACTTCAGGAGGACTTGACTCATCGTGAAAAAAATCGCACTCGCAGTTTTGCTTGCTTTGACCCTGGTGCCCGCAGCATCCTTCGCGCAGGTAGGGGTTGTGGTTCGCGTCGGCCCTCCGGCTCCCATTCATGAGCACTATGGGCGGCCTCCGCATCCGGGGTATGCATGGATCGCCGGGTATCATCGCTGGGACGGCGCGCGGTACGTGTGGGTTCCGGGCCGCTGGGATCGTCCGCCTCGTCCGCACGCGGTCTGGGTCCCTCACCGCTGGGAACACCGCCACGGCGGCTGGGTACTGGTCGAAGGACACTGGCGGTAAATCGATGCGCATGATTGAAAAGAAAAGCGGGGCGCGCAACCCCGCTTTTTTCTTTTCTCGCGCGCGGATCGAGATCAGTCGGCCCCACCCCAGGTGGTTAGCTGATCTCAAGTACGTCTTTGCTGGCGGCCGCGGCTTCTTCGGCGCGTTCCATCAATTTTTGCGCGATGGCGTAGAACTCAGCAGCCTGTGGACTTTTGGGTCCGGCGAGTGCGACGGGGAGGCCGCGATCTCCGCCTTCGCGAATCGCGGGAACCAGTTCAATCGCTCCGAGAAAAGGAATGCTGAATTGCTTTGCCGTGCGCTCGGCGCCGCCTTTGGAAAAGATGTCAATCTCCTGATGGCAGTGGGGGCAAGTGAAGTGGCTCATGTTTTCGACGATGCCGAGCACTTCGACGTTGACCTGGGCAAACATTTCGAGAGCCTTGCGTGCGTCTTGAAGGCTGACATCGCTGGGCGTGGAGACAACGACAGCGCCGGTGAGCGGCACGGTCTGCACCAGCGAAATGACGACGTCGCCTGTCCCGGAGGCAGATCGACGATGAGGTAATCGAGCTCGCCCCAATCCACCTGTTGCAGAAATTGGCGAATGATCTGGTGAAGCATGGGTCCGCGCATGACGAGGGGCTTGTCGCCGGGTGAGATGTAGCCGATGGAGATGGTCTTGATGCCGTGAGTATCGTTGGGCTGAATCTGATTTTCAGCGCTGACACGCGGCTGCTGGGTTGAGCCCATCATGAGGGGAACATTGGGCCCATAGATGTCGGCGTCGATGAGGCCAACACGCTGGCCGAGGCGCGAGAGTGCGACAGCCAGGTTGACCGCGACAGTGGTTTTGCCCACTCCGCCCTTGCCGGAACCGATGGCGACGATTTTTGAAACGCCGGGCAGTGCTACCGGCGCGGGCGCGGCGTGAGAATGAGCCATTGTGTCTGATACTCCTTTTTGAAAATCGGTCTTGCGCCTTTACGAACTTGTACCGTTGTCCCGTTCCGCGTATGCGTGGCGCTCCTGTTTGCGGCGGGCTGCCTCGGCTTCGCGATGCTCGCGCCGGAGCAGTGCATCCGCATAGCGGCGCATCTCGTTGGGTGTTTCCGGAATTAACTGCGGAACGGTTTGTCTGCGACCATTCTTGTCGATGGCGACAAAGACCAGGTAGGCGCTGGCCACGTGAAGAGCCGATCCGGTTTGTGTGTTTTCAGCCCACACCTTGACGCCCACTTCCATCGAAGTGGAGAAGGCCCGGTTGACGCTGGACTTGAGTGTGAGCAGATCGCCGAGGTGGACCGGCTGAATGAAATCGATGTGGTCCATGGCTGCGGTAACCACGTGGGTGCGCGAGTGACGATAGGCAGCCATGGCGCCAGTGAGATCAATAAAATGCATGAGCCGCCCGCCGAGCAGGTTGCCCAGGGTGTTGGTGTCATTGGGCAGGATGATCTCAGTCATCTCCGACTGCGTGCTGGCGACCGTGCGGGCAATCGGCTTTATTTCAGTGGCACTCATTATCGTGCTTGCTCCATTCCCTGGCGTGTTCACTGCATCGCAAAACCGTCCGCTACAATGAACATAGCGGGGGCCTGCAAATGGGGCGTACAGTTCCAGTTTCGGCAATCCCGGCCAATTACGCAAATCCCAGCCAGGTGGCGACAGACGCCCGTACGCGAGCAACATGGATAAGATCGCAGGACTAAAAGAGATTCTGGCGATGGACCCGAAGAACAGCTTTGCCCGCTATGGCATTGCCATGGAACTGGCCAACCGCGGCGAAACGGAGGCGGCGCTGAAGCGAGTTTGAGCGTTCTGACAAAACGATCCCGACTATACAGCGGGATACTTCATGGCGGCGCAGACTCTGGCCAACGCGGGGCGGACACAAGAGGCCATCGGGCGCCTGAAGGCCGGCGTCAGCTGTGCTGCTCGGACCGGCAACAGCCATGCTCTCAGCGAGATGCAGGGAATGCTCGACGAACTGGATCGCTGAGCATACGTGGATTAGGGCTGAGTTTTCACCCAGGGCAAGCCGGGTTTCTCACTGATAGTTTTGCAGCCTTTTAATTTGATTTCGCGTCTATAATATTGATATGCCGAAATATTCCATCGTCGTCCCTTTTCATAACGAAGAGGAAAACGTGACGGTTCTGTATGCGCGCCTGAAACAGGTGATGGAGCAGGTGGGCGACAGTTTTGAACTGGTGCTGGTGGACGATGGCTCAACTGACCGCACCTACAAATTGCTCGAAGAGATTGCCGCGGTAGATAGCCGCGTGCTGGTGGTGAAGCTGCGCCGGAATTTCGGGCAGACCTCGGCGCTGGCCGCTGGGTTCGACCACGCTTCCGGCGAATTCATCATGTCGATGGACGGCGACCTGCAACATGACCCGAACGAGATTCCCAACTTTATTGAGAAGCTCGAAGAGGGATATGACGTGGTGTCGGGATGGCGCAAGGAACGCATCGACAGCTTCGTGATGCGGCGCATTCCTTCGCGCTGCGCCAACTGGCTCATGGCCAAGCTGTCGGGCGTGAACATCCACGATTTCGGTACCACCTTCAAGGCCTATCGCCGCGAGGTGATCACCAATATTCCGCTCTATGGCGAGATGCACCGCTTCATTCCCGCGCTGGCGAGTTGGTATGGCGCATCGATCTGCGAGATTCCCATTACTAACGTGAACCGCGAGCGGGGCAAAAGCCATTACGGCATCGGACGCACCTTCCGCGTGTTTTTCGATCTGCTGACGATTCGATTCCTGCTGAAATACATGAGCCGGCCGCTGCACTTCTTCGGAACCTTTGGCGCGTTGGGCATTCTGGCAGGCAGCGCGATGTCGGTCGCGTTGCTGTTCATGAAGATCCTGAACCCGCACATGAACGTGATGGATGAGCACGGACCGATGTTTGTGATTGCCGGCGTGCTGATCCTGGCCGGAATCCAGTTGCTTGCGGTTGGGCTGCTTGGCGAGCTCCAGGTACGGCACTACTACACCTCCCAGCATCGAGTGCCCTATGCGATTGATCGCCTGGTCCGGCTGCGCTCGCCGGAAGAGCCAAGCATGTTGTTGAGGGACAAGGATCAATTCTAAGAACAGGGGTCAGGGATCAGTTTTCAAAAACGATGCACAACGCCCCGTCCGGGCATGATCTGGACGGGGTTGGTGTTTCTGGCGGATTCTCGCGGAACCCGGAACGAAGATGTTGCCGACAAAGCTCTTGCGGCGGTGCACCTTCAGGGTGCATCCTTGCCGGTGACATGAAAGCCATCGAGATTCACGAAACAGGCGGCCCAGAGGTCTTGCAACTGGCCGAGTTGCCCATACCCGAACCGGGGCCGGGGCAAGTGTTGATCCGCGTAGAAGCCGTTGGAGTGAACTTCATCGAAATCTATTTCCGCAAGGGCGTTTACAAGGCGACGCTGCCGATCGTTCCGGGCAGTGAGGCCGCGGGAACGGTGGAGAAGCTGGGTCCCGGTGTTACGGGATTTGAAGAAGGCGACTCCGTGGCTTCAGTAAGTGTGCTGGGCAGCTATGCGGAGTACGCGCTGGTACCGGCGGCGCAGCTGATCAAGGTTCCATCCCGGGTAACCCCGGAGCAGGCCGCGGCGGTGATGCTGCAAGGAATGACGGCGCATTACCTTGCCTATTCGACCTACCCTCTGAAGCCAGGAGAGACAGCGCTGGTGCATGCCGGTGCGGGGGGAGTGGGGCTGTTGCTCACGCAGATTGCTTCGCGGCTCGGCGCGCACGTGATTACGACTGTATCGACGGCGGAAAAGGCGGAGCTGTCGCGCGAGGCCGGGGCGGAAGAGGTGATTCTCTATACCGAAGAGGACTTTGAGTCGGAGGTGAAGCGGCTGACAGGCGGCAAGTGTGTGGATGTGGTCTACGACTCGGTGGGCAAGACGACCTTTGAGGGCAGCCTGAATTGCTTGCGGCCGCGGGGGATGCTGGTGCTGTTTGGTGCTTCGAGCGGGCCTGTGCCTCCGTTCGACCTGATTCAACTCAGCGGTAAGGGGTCCCTGTTTGTGACCCGGCCGACGCTTTGGCATCACATTGCGACGCGGACAGAACTGGAGTGGCGCGCAGGCAAAGTGCTGGACTGGGTGGCAACGCGCGAGTTGAAGGTACGCACAGAATTTATATACCCGCTGGCCGAGGCGGCACAGGCGCAGACGGATCTTGAGGCGCGCAAGACGACGGGGAAGATTCTGCTGGAACCGTGAAAACAGGGGTCAGGGATCAGAATGGCAACCATTTCGATTGCGCCGGATGATCATGTATTCGTTCTAACCGGTGCCGGGATCAGTGCGGAAAGCGGGCTGCCCACATTTCGAGCGGAAGACGGGCTTTGGGCGGGTTACCGGGTTGAAGACGTGTGTACGCCGGATGCGTGGCGACGCGACCCGGCGGGAGTGTGGGCGTTCTACTCGGCACGTCGTTCAGCGGGGCTGAAGGCTGAGCCGAATCCGGCGCACGTCGCGCTGGCTGAACTCGAGGCACGTCTGGGCGACCGCTTCTTTCTTTGCACGCAGAATGTTGACGATCTACACGAACGGGCGGGCTCAGCGCGGCTGGTGCATATGCATGGCGAGCTAAGCAAGGCACACTGCGACCGGGAGTGCGGGCGCGAGCCAGTCGAGGATCGGACAATCTATAAAAACCTGGCTGAAGTGGGCCGCTGCGCCTGCGGTGGCCGTCTGCGGCCGCATATTGTTTTCTTCGGGGAGATCCCGCTGGAGATGGATCGGATTCAGGATGAGATTGCGAATGCGTCGTTAATGTTGGTGGTGGGCACTTCAGGGTCGGTGTATCCGGCAGCAAATTTTGTGCATTGGGCGAGGCAGAAGGGTGCGCGCACGGTCTACGTGGGGCCGGAACAGCCGCTGAATGCAGATGCGTTTACAAATGTGGTGGAAGGGAAAGCAGGGGCGACGCTGCCGGGGCTGTTTGAGGTGCAGTAGGCAATGCGATGGGCACCTTCACAAGAACACCATCGACTCACCAAGGAATCCCTGAATAAGCCACTGTTTTGAAAGGGCACGACTTTGTTTAGCCGTGCCGCAACCCCGGCGAAAAAAGCGCGGGCTTTATAGCCCATGAGGGACGTTGGGCGCCCCATTCAAACTTAATCAGAGACTCTCTATCCGAAGGTGTGATTTAAAAGTCACAAACAGGGGGGAGGCTATCGCGTGCTCTTGATGAATTCGGTGCGGCGGAAGCGCAGAGCCGTCCAGTCTTCGTCGATGGCGACCGCGCGGACGGTATCAAAGCCCTCGGCCTTGAGTTGATCCCAGCCGGTGTCGCGGTTGAAATCACACTTATACTTTTTTGATGTGCCCTTTGGGTAGGCGAACCAGACGATGGCATCGCCTTTGGCGCGGCTGGCGATCTGCGGGGCGAGCGCGGCTACTTCGGATTTTCGCGTGACGAAGGCGAGTAAGAAGTTGATCGACGGGACCGATGCAAGATGTTGATGGATGGTCTTCACCGGCAGCTTCGCAAGCTCGGGCTCAAAGCTTGCCGGTGCGTTGAGGACGACGATCTCCTGCTGGTCTTTCCGGTTGAGTTTCTCGAATACGGTTGCCATGAATTCCGATGATATCTCGATTTCGGAAATAATCTGCAAGAGATTTTCAACGGTCGATAAAGTCTTAATTCGATTATAAGAAGACGAACTAATAACGGAGGAAAGCGATGATCAAGAAAATTACCGTGCTGACAATCCTGGTGCTTACGCTGAGCACGTTAAGTCACGCACAAAAGTCTTTCGGTCCTGAAAAGGGATGGCTGGTCATCGATGGCGGAAAAGAGCCACTACTTCCCGCGATCACAAGTCGTTTCCTTGCTTTGGCTGGAGGACCTGAGGCCAAGATCGTTTTGGTGCCTACGGCCATGCACAGCAGCGACAAAGAGGAGCAGCTTGAAATTTACAAAAAATGGATAGGAGCGAAGAATATCACAGTACTGGATACGCGCGATCGCGCTGTGGCTAACTCCGAGACATTTGTGGAACCGTTGCGTAAAGCTACCGGCGTGTGGTTTACGGGCGGTACGCCAGAGCACATCGCGGATGCTTATGTTGGTACCTTAACGCAGCGGGAGCTCAATGCTTTGCTGGCACGAGGGGGAGTTGTTGGCGGAAGTTCCGCCGGCGCGTTTGTGCTGGGAACCGCTGCCGTTGTTCCCTTTAAAAGCGCCCCGTCCGGGCCGTTCGCTGAGGTATTGAAGGCATTCGGCTTTCTTCACAATATCTTTATCATTCCTCATGTCATTCAAATGAACTGGGAAAATCGGATGACGGAATACATGGCAACACATCCGGGATTGCTAGGGATCGGGGTTGACGCGGGAGCTGCGTTAGTGGTCCAGGGAAACCAATGCGAAGTGATTGGAGACAGCAAAGTTCTTCTTCCCAATGGCAGCGGCGCAGTTGGGAAAGGTTACGAAGTGCTCTCCGCGGGAGCTCGGTTCAACCTTGCCCAAGCCATGAAGGCAGCGAAGGTCCGCCTGACCGCCGAACCGCCAGCAATCCAATACTTTGAACAACCTTCAGCGGTTGTTGGAACTGCCGTACCTGTAACCGGCACTTGGACTGGAAAATTTATTGATATTGATCCGAGTTACACTGCCCGTGTCCTAACTATCAATCTGAAGGTCGACCCATCGGACTGGCGCTTGGGCAACAAGGTCACGGGTAGCGTGACAGGGCCGCCGCATGGCGACGAACAGCCCATCACGAATGGGAGAATCGAAGGACATGAAGTCTCATGGGAAGTGAGCGCTCAGCGGCCTGATGGAGACACGGTTACATTCACGTACAAGTGCAAGATAAGCGGCAATCAAATGACTGGCACGATGAGTTCGCCAAGCGGCAACTTATCCTTTAACGCCGCTAGGAAATAATCTGGCTTGGCCGAGGCTGTTGACGACTTCGGCATTAACTGCTTCGAGCAGTTGCGACAAGGCGGAAACGAACACAATTTCAGTCAACATCTTTGTCGGCGGAACGACTACCATGTTCTCGCCAACAACTTTCCCTCTAAAGATAGGGAATTACTCGGCCGCTTTAGCCGCCAGGCCGGCGACAACGCCGAGGTTTTGCAATAACTCGCAGGGCAGGTTGTGGCGCGCCGCTAGATACTCAGGGGAGTTATACGACAGCCAGACCTTTTCGTGGTCATCTTCCCACACAAGTATCTTGAGCGGGAGATCGATGGCAATGCCGGGCGCGGCCACCATGAGGGGCGTGCCGGCTCGGGGGCTGCCGAAGATGAGCAGCTTGGTTGGGCGCATGATGAGACCGACTTTTGCGGCTTCCCCACTGTGATCGACGAGCGCGAAGAGGGTGACTCCCTTTTCCTTGAGAATGGCCTTGAGCTTATCGACGGTTTCGTCGATGGAGTTGAGGGTTGGGACGTCGATGATGCCATTGCCGCCAAATGATGTCATGAGGCTCTTCCTTTTTTTGTGTCGAACATGCTGCTCAACGGACCGAAATGAGGTAGACCGACATTGCCAGGCCGACCAGCGCAAGCAGGAAGGCGACTGTGACAGCCAGAGTCGTCGTATGGGAGTGGGATGCTTCGCCGCGATCGAGCTCACGGACCAGACGCAAGTGATGCCACCCGGCGAGAAGGTTGACGATCACTCCGATTGCGATGAGAGCGGTGCCAAACCACAGAGACAGCCCGTACGATCGCTCCACGGAATGGTTTTGCGTGAACCGGATTTCCTGCAGGAACAGGCCGAAACGCGCGACCACGAAACCGAACCCCATCATGGCCAGGCCGGTGCGCGTCCACGCGAGCAAGGTGCGCTCCGCGGCCAGGTAATCGCTGAGGCTGGCCTTTTGTCCGGCATGAGCGGGCTGATCCATATTTGCCGCCTCCGTTGAGCTGATGACAACACTGATGCACGCAATTTTAATGGACAACCTGGGTGAACAAGAATGGGCGCCGGCTTTGTGGTTGAAAGAGAGGACCGGTTGGTCCTGTAAAGTTGAGGAAGAGATTCCATGAATCCTCTCACGGGTTTGATGCGGCGGCCCCAACTGTTTTGACGATCCCTCACAAATCGGATGCGGACGTGAATACTGAAATGCCTGCCGAGTTGTTGCGGCGGGTATTCGGGTTTGCGCAGTTCAGGGCGAACCAGGAGGCGGTCTGCAAGGCCGCAATCGAGGGGCGGGACCTGCTTCTGGTGATGCCGACAGGTTCAGGGAAAAGCCTGTGCTACCAACTGCCGGCAATTGCGCGCGGAGGCACGGCATTGGTGATTTCGCCGCTGATTGCGCTGATGGAGGACCAGGCGGCGAAACTGGCGGCACTGGGGTTGCGCGTGGCGCGGATTCACTCGGGGCTGGAGCGTGGGGTCGCGCGGCAGGCTTGTGTGGATTATCTGCAGGGGACGCTGCAGTTCCTGTTTATCGCACCGGAACGGCTGCGGGTGCCGGGGTTTGCCGAGATGTTGGCGAAGAAGCCGCTGGCGCTGATCGCGGTGGATGAGGCGCATTGCATTTCGCAGTGGGGACATGACTTCAGGCCGGACTACCGGATGCTGGGGCAGTGGTTGCCTTCGCTGCGTATGAACAACAGGGTTCAGGGATCAGAGAACAGGGATCAGGGATCAGGGATCAGGGATCAGACGCAAGTACTGGTGCTTCATCCCATGGGTCAAGATTTTTGCGCGAAGGCGACGCCCATAGTTGCGCTGACGGCTACAGCAACGCCCACTGTGCAGGCCGACATTGTGGCGCAGTTGGGGATGGTCAATCCGAAGCGATTCATCCACGGATTTCGGCGGCAGAATCTGGGAATTGAGGTGGTGGAGGTTCCTGTGCCTCTGCGGGCGGGAATTATCTGTAACCTGCTCGCTGCACCGGAGCGAAGGCCTGCGATTGTGTATGCGACTTCGCGAAAGCAGGCCGAGCGGCTCGCGGAAGTGCTGGCACAGTGCACTTCGACGCGTCCTCACTTAGGAGAGGGCGCGGCGTGGAAGATTCCGGCGGCGGCGTATCACGCGGGGCTGGATGCGGTGACGCGGGAGCGTGTGCAGACTGCTTTTCAGGCCGGCGAATTGGAAGTTGTGGTGGCGACGATCGCGTTTGGCATGGGGATTGATAAGGCGGACATCCGGACCGTGATTCACGCGGGGCTGCCGGCCACGCTGGAAGGCTACTACCAGGAGATTGGCAGGGCAGGGAGAGACGGTGCGCCGAGCCGGACGTTTCTGATGCACTCGTATGCGGACCAGAGGACGCATGATTTCTTTCTAAATCGCGACTACCCGCCGGCAGGACACCTTGAGCAGATTTATCGGAGCCTTAGAGCAGAGCCGCAATTGGTGGAGGAGATGCGAAGTTCCTCGAAACTAGATGAAGAAGAGTTCGATAAGGCATTGGAAAAGCTGGAGATTCATGGCGGCGCTCGCGTCGATTTCGGGGGCAACGTGACGGCGGGCGGTTTGGGCTGGAAGAAGACCTATTCCGTGCAAGCGAAATTCCGCGCGGAGCAGTTTGAAAAGGTGCTTCGGTTTACCACTTCGAGTGATTGCCGGATGGCGGCGCTGGTTGGGCATTTTGGGGACGTTGAGGATGCGAGCATGCCATGCGGTGTGTGCGATGTGTGCGACCCGGCAGCAGCTGTACTGAGGCTGTTTCGACGGGCGACCGCGGGCGAGAGAGAACTGGCGCAGGCGATTGTGGAGGAGTTACGCGGGGTGGACTACAAAGCCGCCGGGACGCTGCAGCGGAGCGTGGATGGGGCGGGGAGGCTGAGCCGGGAAGAGTTTGACGGGCTGCTCGACGCGATGGTGCGGGCAGGACTGATCGGGGTAGAAGAGGCGGAGTACGAGAAGGATGGAGAAGTGCGCCGGTTCCGAAAGGTGCGGGCGACGGAGTCGGGGTTGGAGATGCGGGCCGGGGGAAGCGTTGAGCTTTTGATCAGCGACGGAGTTGTTGAGGAGTTCGCTGGGCAGTCCCAGACGCCGGTGCGGACAACGAAGAGCAACGGTGCGACAAAGGGTCGCGTCGGAAAGCAGCCGGAAGTGGCGCCCGCAGAGCTATCAGCGGAAGGGGAGGCTCTGGCGGCGCGGTTGCGGGAGTGGCGCGCGATCGAGGCGAAACGACTGCGGGTTCCAGCGTACGTGGTGATGCACGACAGGACCTTGACCGCCGTGGCGCGGATGCGGCCGGGAAACCCAAGAGAGCTGTTGGAGATCGACGGAATTGGGCCGGCGAAGGTGGAGAAGTTTGGGCCGGCGATTCTGGGGTTGTGCCGGTTGGTCCCATAAGAACGGGTGCCCCCTCCTAAGCTCTGCTTGGGTGGGAGAGCACGAACTCCATCAGCCTTCTTGTTCGGTACCAAAAAACGTGCCCACCCTCGCGACACTCTGCTCTTGTCGCCAGGGTGGTACGAATAGTGGAATCTTACGCGACGCGCTCGATGGTGACGGACTGGAGGATGACCGGGGTTTTTGGCTTGTCCTGCGCCGCGCGCGGGACCTTAGAGATTTTGTTGGCGATGTCCTGGCCCTCAACCACCTCGCCAAAGATGGTGTGCTTGCCGGTGAGCCAGTCAGTAGGCGCGACGGTAATAAAAATCTGGCAGCCGTTAGTGTTGGGGCCGCTGTTAGCCATGGCGAGTTTGCCGGGCTTGTCGAACTTGTGAGGCGAGCCCTTGGTCTCGTCTTCGAAGCGGTAGCCGGGACCGCCCATGCCGCTGCCGGCGGGGTCGCCCCCCTGGATCATGAAGTCGGGAATCACGCGATGGAAGATGGTGCCGTCATAGAGCTTGTTGCTGGACTTGGCGTGGGTTGTTGGATGGGTCCATTCCTTCTTGCCTTCGGCGAGGTCAATGAAGTTCTTGACGGTGACGGGTGCGTCGGCCTCGAAGAGGCGAACGGTGATTTTGCCCTCGCTGGTCGAGAATACGGCGTAGGTTCCTGGTGCAAGTGCCATGTGAACTCCTTGGAATCGTTGTGATCGGTAATAGCGAAATGAGCAATGCAGCCAACGGGTTCGCTGCGTTACCCGACGTGATGACTCAAGGTTGCGGGGCGGGCGCTGCGGCGGTTGGCGCTGCTGAAGGCGCTGCGGGTTGCGGTTCGCCGGCCGGCACAGGCGGCAAGGCATTGCCCTCCGGGACAATCGTCACTTTGTTGAGTGTGACGGGCGTGAGGGGTTTGTCGTTTTCATCGCGCTGAACACGGGCGATAGTTTTGACGAGCAGCACGCTCGGGTCATCGCACTGACCGAAGATGGTGTAGTGTCCGTTGCCTGTTTCGTAGGGCGCCTCGGTGACAAAAAACTGACTCCCATTCGTGTTGGGCCCGGAATTGGCCATGGCCAGGCGACCGGCTACGTCGAAGCCGAGATTGTCGTTGAGTTCATCGTTGAAGGTGTAGCCCGGATCGCCCATGCCGGTGCCGACGGGATCGCCGCCCTGAATCATGAAGTCGGGAATGACGCGATGAAAGGTTGTGCCATCGTAGAGAGGCTTGTGGTGCTGCAACTTTTTTGTACCGGGATCGGTCCAATCCTTCGAGCCGTCGGCGAGGGCGATGAAGTTGGCAACGGCGACGGGCGCCTGCTTCTGGAAGAACTGGCAGGTGATGCGGCCCATCGAAGTATCCATGACGACCATGGGCCCATTGGGGTGAATCATGGCGGCGGCTGTTGCCTGCGGAGCATCCGGTATTTCGGGAGCCGGCTTGGTCGTGTCCTGTGCGGGCGCAGCGGCGGCGAAGGCTGCGGCCAGTGCGGGAATCAAAACGGAGTGTTGAATTTTCATGCCATGTTTGAGGGTAAATCATGGGGCGCGCAAGCTGCCAGCATGCGGCGTGAACCTTGTATCGTAATTCCATGAGTGATTTCAGAATGAAGCTTCCGTTGGGGCGCATGGCGATTCTCGCGGGCACGCTGTGCTGCATTGCAATGCCGGTTCATGGTGTCTCGGCTCAAGCCGACAAGGGAACTCCGGCGTCGACCGAAAAGCCGAGCGAGAAGCCCCTGGATAAGTCGACGGACAAGTCGACCTTGCCGCCGTTGCCCGCCGAGGCGCACGCGCAGCAGTCGATGGAATTGGACGGCAAGACC
>CAVQZQ010000132.1:0-8607 GCA_963718435.1 uncultured Acidobacteriota bacterium
GTGAGCGTCTTGGGCGCCCGGACCCCAGCATTTTGATAAACATGGTCGGAATCGTCACCGTCTGCGTGACCTGGATCGCATTCGCGTCCAAGGCGCCGCTGCATGGAACACCAAACGTCGCCGTCACAAACGCAGCACAGCTATACGCAACTTTGGTGACCGTTGCGTTCGGCAGGTTTCCATTGATGTTGGCTCCGCCGGTTTGTGAACTGAACGCGTACACGGCGCTCGTAACACTGGATCGGGTTGCCCCCGGCTGGGCCATCGCATAGGCGCCTGACAAGGTGGCCGCATCCGTTGAAGCCTGCAATTCGCGATAACAGACGTAGGCATGGCCGAGATCCAGGGTCAGGCCCGCCATTCCAAAAAACAGGATCAAGAGCATCACCATCCATGGCAGCACCTGGCCACTCTCGTCCTTCAACGCCTGAAGAAGCAAGCGTCCGCGCCCATTTCTCATTGGATCACCTCCGTGACTTGAGTTCCGAGAGTGCATCCGGGGAAGGTGTATCCGTAGACAGCAAGACTGCACGTGTATTGGGCATTTACCGTGGCCGTCCCTCCCGCCGTCATGCTCGTCGTGCCGGCGCATGCAGCACCGGTCGAGCCCCCACTGATGACCGTCGGAGTTCCATTCAGCGTAATGGTGAGAGTGAGACCCGATGAAGAGAGCCCAGACGAAGCAAATTGGTAAATATGCGCGGCTGTTTCCTGGCACGGGTCGTTATCTCCTCGCGCCACCGCCAAAAAGCGCCCGCCATCGCTCACAGCTTCAGCCAGCAACAACTTCTGATACAAGGCGATCGAAAAAGTGAAAATACCCGTGATTAATAGCAACACCACAGGCAAAGTCACTGCGAATTCCACGAGCGCCCCTCCCTCGCTGCTTGAACCAAAGAAGGCTCGCACCCGTGAAACAAAGGATTTTTCCTTGCCACGAATATCCGCTGAGTTCGATATCTGGCCTGCTTGACTCTTGTCGGGTGACTCTTGTGCGTATTCGCTTTTTGGAACGATCATTGTTCTCACTCCATGGATCGATTGCGGCTACACACCCCGGCCGTTGAGCGCAGTAATCAGCGAGTCTTCACCGAAACAAAAGTCAGGGGAGCCTAGGAAACCGATGTTACGTCATAGGATGGAACTTACAATCACCCTTTTGAACTAGTACCACCACCTGTGGTAACCCCCGCTTATGTTACGTATGTTCAATATCTTGAGGGCGATCTTTGCCTTCCCGTCTCCCAAACGGCCAAAACTGCCACAAGAACCGGCCCAGCGAAGGATAGCCGCACCGAAACGCGGCACAAAAACCAAACCGGCCAAGGCAACGCCCGGCCGGCAATTTGGCTCTTTTCCTGTTCTTTCCTTTTCCTAGTCCTTCACGTCGTGCTATTTGGAATCAGCCTCGCTCCCGTCATCTGACCCAGAATGGCGTTGACGATACCAGCCAGATCACCGATCCCATAGGCCGAGCCGGCCGCCGCACAGCCGTTATTGCCCCCAAAATAGTCAGAGTAGAAATAGGACGTGCCCGAAGACATCTGCTGCAACGCCTGGCAAGGGGTGATGTTTCGGTGCGTCGCTGAGCTGCTTCGGTCGCTTGCGCAATCCCCGGAATCTGAAGTCGTCGGCGAACCGTATGCAATAACGTAAATTTCGGTTCCCTGGTTCTTGGCATAGTTCGCCGCGTCGACCCCCTGACTACACTCACCCACCCACGATGGATAGGTACCGGAACTGGTGGCATACGACGTGCTCTGGCTGCTGCTCGATACCATGTCGTTGGTGCCGGGAGAAAACGCGCCTCCAGCTGTTTGCACCTTAGCAGTCGCATTGCCATCGCTCAGGAAGAGGATCGCATTCTCTGTACCCTTGTTCGCGTACGCCTGGGCATTCAGCGCCGCCTGGGCCGCATAGATCGCTCCTGCGTAATAGGTATTCTCATAGCTGGTCTGGATGCCCTGGCAGTTGCTACCCCCCACCGCATTCGCAAGGTTCGACTTGTTGTTCAACGTGGTGGCCGAATCCGAAGTGCGGTAATCGGTCGAGAAACCGGTCACCTGGTAGGTTTCTTGAACCGTAGTCGTTGTTGTGGTTGTATGCTGGTTCGGCCATTGCCCAGTCGTGGTTGTGTTCGTCACCGAATACGGCATTGTCGACAAGCTTGTTGCGGTGGTCGAGGGAAACGTATACGGCCCCACCGTCGGATTGCCCGATGTGCAGTCGTAATCATTTGAAGCAGTAGTGGTCGTTATATTGGGAAACGTAAACAGGCTGATGCTATCCAGCGAGGGGTCGAAACCCGTCAGGAATTCCTGAAAGGCGTTGCTCGCGCACTGGAGTTGTGTCAGCGTCTTGCCATTTACAACGCAATTGGGATCAGAGGTATCCATCGACGGGGTCGTGTCGAGAACGATGGCCAAATTGTACGGCTTGGGCTTGGAGCCTTTTGAAGCAGTCGAGGTCGCACTCACGGTCATCTGGCGCATGCCGAGCACGCCGGCAAAGAACGTCGGGATGGTCGCTGTCTCCGTCACCGAGACGGCATTCGGGCTGGTCGAGGTGCATGGCAGACCCCAGGTCGCCACGGTCGTCAGGCACAACCCGGAGACTACCGGCGTGCCTACCGAAAAGCCACCATAAGCATTATGCTTTCCCGCCATGGCGCTGTAGGTCTGCGCTACCGTCGCGTAATTGGCAGCAGGCAGCGTCGCGGCCGCGGCCAACGCCGCCGCATCTGTCGAGGCCTGAAGCTCCCGCTGGACCAGCACTCCCTGGCCGACGTCGACCACCAGAGCCGACGTTCCCAGAAACAGCGCCATCAACATGATCGCCCAGGGCAACACCTGTCCGCTCTCCTCGCGGAAAAACCGGCAATTCATCAAGTGATGATTGAATTTCTGAGCACTGGCCCCTGGGCCCGCCATCCGGCACGTCCGATCGCTATTCCCGGACTCTTTACTGAGGTACCGCATTGAACCATCTCCTTGTTGTTCGCCTGATAAGTCTTCCTCTTCCTGCGAGGCGTTCCCTTAGCCCGCGACCAGGAATCTTGCTCCGGACTCACTGAACAAATTCCGAGGTCTGGCCCACCAGGTTGAGCGAGGTCGATTTCCATCCGTAGATCGCAAGCGAATAAGGAAGGGTCGCCTGCATTTGCACCGTATCGCCCGGATTCATGGTCAGGCCGGCGCACGTGTTTGTGTAATTGGTCGTGGTGACCGTCGAAGTGCTCGTCGTTGAATAGGTGATCGCATACGTAAGTACGCTCGTGTTGATTAAGGGCGCCGAGTTGCTGACGACCTGGGTCGCATATTTGCACCGGATCCGTCCCAGCCAGAGCAGGCGTCGTCTGATTTCTCGCCAGAGCCATACCTCTCGCACCCGCATTCACCGCGTTGGTCAGAATGATGTAGTTATTCAGGCAGATTCCGAACGAAAACATCCCCGTCATCAGCATCAGCATCATCGGAAGCACCAAAGCGAATTCGACCAACGACCCGCCTTCATCCGCGGAACGGAAAAAAGCCAACCGGAACCACCCGTTGCCCCGCACCTGCAATGTTGCCTTGGTATCAACTTCTTGCTCGCAAACCATGAAAAACTCCTTGTGCGCCCCAGCAGATGACCTAAACCGTCGTGTACTGCTTAGGCCGCACTTCCTTCTCGAACAGTACCTATACCAGACTATTACTTATCGTCCATCAGTAACTCAATAGCTCTTTTTGGTAACTTACTCAAAAGTAACGAGAACCCTTTAGTCCGTGAGCGTCACGAAGCATCGATGAGCACATAACTCTGTTCATAGCCGACGTCAAATTTGTGATCTATATCACAATCATGTGTGACCGCCGTCACAGCTATGCGTAGCCTAACTTCGAAGATAAGCATCGATAAGTGGCAGGTTTAACTTTGGGCTTAACGCAAAGCCGCGAGGGCTGCCCGCCCACAAGCATCGCCAATCCGAAACTCCAACCCGAGCGCCTATGGATGGTCGCAGCCTATTTTGCCCCTTCATTCCGTAGCGAAAGCAAGCCGCGCGCCGAAGCCCGAACCCCAGGCACCGAAATCGAGGATCGAGATTTAGATTTGAAGGTTTCTAGTTGGAGATTCAAGCCTCTGCAGAACGTGCAAAGCCCAGAGCCGGTTTCGGGCCTTCTGGGCTGGACTCTACAGAACGTTCGCAGTCTCCGGTGTGCGCTTGACTGCCGGGGTGCGCCGCTGCGGACGCATCAGGGCAAAAGCCGCACGGAAAATCCCATACGCCGCGAGTACTCCAAAGGCCATCGAGCCCACTGACGCGCAAATCAACATAATGAAATTCAACAGATCCGCCATTTTCCCGCCTCAGTCGAGTTTACTTGACGCCCGAGCGCCCAATATCTGCACATACCCAACCTGAGCCACTGTCAGCACAGGCATAGAATCATGCTGTGCGATTGTCTCAGATAATTCGGGTACGTTGACCCCTCTTTCTGTTGACCAATAGAATACCCTCAGGGCGCAAATAAGCTGTGATTCTTCTCACATAATCTCAAAACCACCTGTTACTTCAATACCGTCCCATGTCCATCACTCACATATCGGTGCGGGGGGCGCGCCAGCACAACTTGCGCGACATCGGCGTGCGCATCCCCCGCAACACCCTCACCGTGGTCACCGGCCTCTCCGGATCCGGGAAGAGCTCGCTCGCCTTTGACACCATCTACGCGGAAGGCCAGCGCCGTTACGTTGAGACGCTCTCCGCCTATGCCCGTCAGTTTCTCGATCAAATCGAGCGCCCCGATGTGGATTCGATCGAGGGGCTCAGCCCGGCCATCTCCATTGAGCAAAAGACCACCAGCCGCAGCCCTCGCTCTACCGTCGGCACGATCACCGAGATCTACGACTACCTCCGCCTTCTATATGCCTCCATCGGCACGCCTCATTGCCCGAACTGCGGTAGGCCCATCACCCGCCAGACCTCGGAACAAATTGTTCAGCGCATTCTGGAGCTTGGACGCGGCGAGCGTGTCACCGTCATGGCGCCCATGGTGCGAGGCCGCAAGGGCGAGTTTAAGGATTTGCTGGATCAGCTTGACCAACAAGGATTTCGCGCTCGGGTCGACGGCGAAGTCGGGATCTCTCCGAACCCCTTTCCCTCGATCGGCGCAAGAACCACACCATTGAAGCCATCATCGACCGCGTCCTCCTCAAGCCAACCCCGACTGGAACCATGGGTGCCGCAGGCCCCGATTCTGGAACCTCGGAAAGCGGGAAGCTGAATCCCGCCCCATCCCCGGCGCCATCGGCAAGCCCTCCGCGGAGAAGCGGCTCGAATCAGCCGTCACCAAGGCCCTGCAAATGGCCAATGGGCTCGTCGTCGTGGGCCTCACCGGGGGCGAAGAGCAGCTTTTCTCGTCCTCAATGGCTTGTCCCGACTGCGGCCTCGACGTGCCCAAACTGGAGCCGCGCAGCTTTTCCTTCAACTCCACCTTTGGCGCCTGCCCCGAGTGCCACGGCCTCGGTTCGCTTTACGACTTCGACCCCGCCAAGGTGATAACGGACTGGGGCAAGCCGCTGCTCGACGGCGGTCTCGGCCCAGGCTCTGCCTCTCAGTACCTACTTCGCCTCATCAACCTGGCAGCGGACCGCTACAAGATCGACCTCAAGACCCCCTTCGAAGATCTGCCGCCCAAGCAGCAGCACATCCTGGTCTACGGTCCCCCCAAAGGCGAGGCGCCCCGTACCGGCTTTCATGGCATCCTCAGCTTCCTCCGCGACAGCGTCGATGAAGCTCACAGCGACGGCTATCGCGAGTACATGATGAGCTACATGTCCGCGACGCCCTGCCCGGTTTGCCGCGGCAAGCGTCTCCGCCCCGAGTCGCTGGCGGTCAAGATTGGCGGCCTCTCCATCGCCGACTTCACCTCGCTTCCGCTCAATCGCGCTCTTTCCGCCGCCTATCAGCTCACATTCACGGCGCGTGAGGCGCTGGTTGCCGAGCGCATTCGCCGCGAGATCGTCGAGCGCCTTGAATTCCTCTGCGCCGTTGGCCTCAGCTATCTTTCGCTCAACCGCAACGCTGCCACCTTGTCCGGTGGAGAAGGCCAGCGCATCCGCCTTGCTACCCAGATCGGTTCGCGTCTCCGCGGTGTGCTCTATGTTCTTGACGAGCCATCCATCGGCCTTCATCAGCGCGACAATAGTCGCCTCATCCAGGCCCTCGAGCAGTTACGCGACCTGGGCAACACGGTCCTCGTAGTCGAGCACGATGAAGACACCATCCGCCACGCCGACTACGTGGTCGATCTCGGTCCCGGCGCCGGCCGCCTCGGCGGCAACGTCGTCGCCGAAGGCACGCCCGAGCAGATCATGGCCTGTCCTGAATCGCTCACCGGCCGCTATCTCTCGGGGGCCGTCACCATGCTGCAGCGCGCAAAGCCGCGTCCTCTTACCGGCAAATGGCTCACTGTCACGGGCGCACGCGAGCACAACCTGCAGGACATCACCATCCGCATCCCTCTCGGCGTCATGACTGTCGTCACCGGCGTAAGCGGAAGCGGCAAAAGCACCTTGATCAACGACATCCTTTACCGCTCCCTCGCCAAGGCCATCTACGGCTCCCGCGAGGAACCGGGTGCGCACGAAGCCCTCACCGGCGCCGAGCAAATCGACAAGGTCATTCGCATTGACCAGTCGCCCATCGGGCGCACACCCCGCTCCAATCCCGCCACCTATACCCAGGTCTTCTCGCCGATCCGCGACCTCTTCGCCATGCTGCCCGAGGCGCGCGAGCGGGGCTACAAGCCGGGGCGCTTCAGCTTCAATGTCTCTGGCGGGCGTTGCGAGGCATGCCAGGGAGACGGCCAGCGGCGCATCGAGATGAACTTCATGCCCGACGTCTACGTACAGTGCGAAGTGTGCAATGGGCGCCGCTACAACCAGGAGACCCTGGCCGTCAAATTCCACGGCTACTCCATCGCCGACATCCTCGACCTCACGATTGAAGACGCACTCACCGTCCTCACCGACGTGCCGCAGGTGCGCCAGAAACTGCAGACTCTCGTCGATGTCGGCCTCGGCTACGTCCACCTGGGCCAGAGCGCCACCACGCTTTCCGGCGGCGAGGCACAGCGCATGAAGCTGGCCCGCGAACTCAGCAAGCGGCAGACCGGCCGTACGCTTTACCTGCTCGACGAGCCCACTACCGGCCTGCACTTTGACGACGTGCGCAAGCTGCTCGAGGTGCTCCACCGTCTCACCGACCTCGGCAACTCCGTCATCATCATCGAGCACAACCTCGACATCATCCGCAACGCCGACTGGGTTCTCGATCTCGGCCCAGAGGGTGGCGAAGATGGCGGACGGCTCGTCGGCGAAGGCCGCCCTGCGAAAATCGCTCGCACGCCCGGCTCCTACACCGGCCAGTTCCTCACGCGCTATTACGCCTCCAGCAACGGCCACCTTGCTGCCGTCGATGCGGACGAGGAGCCGGAAAGTGAAAACCTGTCATCCGAACAGGATTCGGCGCGTTCATCCGCGGAAAGTCTGACAAGCCAGACCCCTTCTCGTTCTGCCTCCGGGACGCGCCCAGACGCAAAGAAATCCACTGCGAAAGGGCCACGCCGCAAGAAGACAGGGATCCCATGAGCAGCCAGCCGGAGCAAAGGCCAGAGGGCAATTCAGAGATCCACCCGCTCAGCGCGGGAGACGCACGAACACCCGCGGAAGAATCTCCTTCCAACCAACCGCAATCCGGCGAATGGACCGCGGAAGCCGGGCAGCTCCCTCCACCCCCTGAGGTTTATCGCGAGTCATATCCTTGGTTGGAACGCCAGGAGACGCAAAGCCAACCTGACTCTGAGCCGCCCCTCTTCCAGTATTGGTCCCGGCCCGCGATGCCGAAGATCGAGCGCATCCCCAACGCCGGACATCTTGGCATTCTCTTCCTGCTCGCGATCTGCGGCTTGTTTTGCGCCGGGCTCGTTGCACGCACTGCTCTTCACTGGCATCTTTTCGGGGTTTCCACTCTCAGCCAGGCCGCAGACGAGATTCACTTCACACTCGGCAGCGAAGGGCTCTTCTACGTCTTTACCTTTTTGGGATGCCTGCTTGTCTTCCCTCTTCTCTGGGGTAAAGGATTCTTTGCCGGTCTGCAGTGGCGCGGAGCGACAGCCCTTCGGTATCGCAGAAGGCTCATCGGAGCGGCTGGGCTCTGCTTCGTCCTCGCTCTGGTAAATGGCATGCTCTTGCCAGGGCCGGCCAACACACCCATCGACCGCATCTTTCGCATGCCCGGCGCGGCGTGGATGCTCTTTGCCTTCGGCGTGACCCTCGCCCCGTTTTTTGAGGAGATTGCATTCCGCGGCTTCCTTCTCCCCGCCCTTTCCACTGCATTCGACTGGATGGCCGAGAAATCGGAGGGCACATCCCCTCATCCGCTCGACGAAAACGGCCACCCACAATGGTCGATGCTTGCCATGATCGTCGCATCCGTTATCACCAGCATCCTCTTCGCCCTCATGCATGGCGATCAGACCGGCTACTCGCTCGGCCCGTTTCTCCTGCTCGTTTGTGTCAGCCTGGTCCTCTGCTGGGCGCGGCTCTCCACCCGTTCCCTTG
>CAVQZQ010000133.1:0-22649 GCA_963718435.1 uncultured Acidobacteriota bacterium
CCTGCTCGGCCCTTAGTGAGGCGTAGCCCGACTCCTCGAGCAGCCGGTCGAGCGCGGTCGCATATGCGCCCGAGTTGTACACCGCCGGCGCCAGCAGCATGCGCGCCATTGGGTCGACGTCGTCGTCGGGTCCGAACGTGCGGCCTGTGCGGGTCGCGAACGGGAACGCGTCGTCGGGGATCACGTTGCGCCGGCGCACGTCGGCGGGGTCCATGCCGATGCGCGCGGCGAAGAGGTCGACGGCGCGCTCGATGGCGGCGGCTGCCTCGGGGTCGAACCCGCATCGCGGAAGGCGATGACGGGACGCCGGTCTTCGAGCTGTTCGGCTGATTCCGAATCCCTGATCCTTGTTTTTCTAGCAGATGCGCGGCAACTGTTCGCCGATCTGCGTCGGGATCACGCGGTTGGCGCCCATTGCGTGCGCGCCACCAGCATCCGCGGATGCTGCGCGGTCACCTGGCCGATGCGCGCGGCGTCCCGGCCCAGCGGATGCGCCCGCAACACTTCGAGAGCCTGCTCGGCGGCTTCGGGCGCGACGAAGAAGACCGCCTTGCCTTCGTTGGCCACGTAGACCGGATCGAGCCCCAGCAGTTCGCACGCGGATTGCACTTCGAGCCGCACCGGCAGGCTTTTCTCGTCGATCTCGATGCCCACATCGGAAGACGTGCGCAATCTCGTTCAGCGTCGAAGCCAGCCCGCCGCGCGTGGGGTCGCGCATCGCATGCACCGCATCGCCAACCGCATCGAGCACACGGCAATCAGTCCGTTGAGCGCCGCGCAGTCGGAGCGGATCGGGCTCTCGAATTCCAGGCCTTCGCGCACGCTCATGATCGCCATGCCGTGATCGCCGATGGTCCCGGAGACCAGAACCGCATCGCCCGGCCTGCGCCCGATGCGGCCCGACGGTGATGCCCGCGCGCAGCACGCCGATGCCCGCCGTATTGATGTAGCAGCCGTCGCCGTGTCCGCGCTCCACCACCTTGGTGTCGCCAGTGACGATCTGCACGCCCGCCGTGGCCGCGGCCGCAGCCATGGCCTGCGACAATCGCGGCAAGTTGGCCAGCGGAAATCCTTCTTCCAGGATGAAGCTGGCGCTGAGGAACTTGGGATCGGCGCCGGAGACGGCGAGATCGTTGACCGTGCCATTCATGGCCAGCGCGCCGATCGATCCACCGGGAAAAAACAGCGGCTGCACCACAAAGGAATCGGTGCTCATGGCGAGGCGGCCTGAGCTCCAGATCGAACACCGCGGCATCGCCCAGATTCTCGAGCGCCGGATTGCGAAAGGCCGGCAGAAACAGATGCTCGACGAGTTCGTTGCCCAGCTTGCCGCCGCCGCCGTGGCCCATCACGATGGTGGGATAATCGGCCAGCGGCAGCGGGCAAGTCCAGTTGGAGAAATCAGGCGCGCTCGATCCTCAGCCGTTCACGGCTCACGCATCAGTGCTCCCGGTAGCGCCGAGCCCGCGCTGCGCCAGTTCTTCAGCTGAAAGGAACCGCCCGTAGTTGTAGTAGGCCGCGCAGGCGCCTTCGCTCGAAACCATGGTGGCGCCGAGCGGATGACGCGGCGTGCACTCCTTGCCGAATGCCGCGCACTCGGCCGGCTTGATGGCTCCGCGCAGCACATCGCCGGCCGGCAGAGCGGCGACTCTTCGGTATGGATGCCGGTGATGTGGAAACCGCTCTTCGGCGTCGAATTCGCGGTAAGCCGCGCTCAGCCGCCAGCCGCTCTTCGGAATCACGCCGATACCCCGCCAGGCCCGGTCAGTGACCTCAAAGACTTCGGCCAGCAGCTTCTGCGCGGGCAGATTGCCCTCGTAGCGTGACGATGCGCTCGTAGGCATTCTCCACTCGGTGCTGGCCTGCTTCGAGCTGAATCACTGCGCGGCGAATGCCATCGAGCAGATCGAGCGGCTCAAAGCCGGTGACGACGATGCGGAATCTCGTATTTCTCGGCCAGCGGCGGATACTCCCAGTAACCCATCACGCTGCACACATGTCCCGCCGCGCAGAAAGGCCTGCACCTTGTTGCCGGGCGAACTCATGATGGCCTCAATCGCCGGCGGCACCAGCACATGCGAGACGAGCAGCGAAAAATTCTTCAGCCCGCGCCGCTTGGCCACGTGCACGCTCATGGCGTTGGCCGGCGCCGTGGTCTCAAAACCCACTCCGAAGAACACCACCTGCTTGTCGGGATTCTTCGCTGCCAGTTCGACCGCATCCAGCGGCGAATAGACGACCCGCACATCGCCGCCGCGGCCTTTCACCTGAAACAGATCGCATTCGGTGCCGGGAACGCGCAGCATGTCGCCAAAGGAACAGAAGATGACTCCTGGCTGCGCCGCGATGGCCAGGGCCTTGTCGATTAACTCCAGCGGCGTGACGCAGACCGGACAGCCGGGCCCGTGGATCATTTCGATTCCGGCGGGCAGCATCTGGTCGATGCCGTTGCGAATGATGGAGTGCGTTTGCCCGCCGCAAACTTCCATGATCTTCCACGGCCGGGTGGCGATCTGGTGGATCTCGCGCGCCATGCGCTGGGCGATTTCGCCATTGCGAAATTCGGTGAGGTACTTCATTTGCGCTAACTCCTACCCGGCGATCTGCAACCGAGGGGTCTTCATCGGTTCGTTTGAGTTTCAGTCAAGGGGAAACTGGCGGCACCACAAGACGGGTGTCCCCGATCTCTGCGGCGAGACCTGGACCAGCGCCCTACAGCGCTTTCTCTTCTTCCACCGCACAGCTTCCATCCGGACACGGCGATTGCGGAGCGGTCGCCGCCCGGGCAAAGTGTTCTTCTTCGCTGGCGAATTCTTCCTGCAACATGCCCATCTGTTCGAAAACCGCGAGCGTTTTTTCGGCGCTTTCCTGGTCGATCTTGGAGAGGGCAAAGCCCACGTGAACAATGGTATAGTCGCCGACTTCGATCTCCGGCACATAGTCAAGGCACACGCGCTTGACCACGCCGCCAAAGTTCACCCGGCCTATCCGGAGATCACCCTCGGTGCTGATTTCTTCGACTTTTCCCGGAATCGCGAGACACATGGCAGTTACCTTATACCCTCTTTGATGCGCCGTACAGGGTGATCTGAATCACCTATCGCTCGCATCGAGATCTTTTAGCGATTTGCAGCGGAGAGCACCCGCTCGGTGGCATACCGCACCAACTTATTTGTCACTCATCCGTCGAGCTCACGCTTTCACTACGCCTTCTTCCGCTCATTCTCCGCGACCCGCGCCTTGACCATCTTCTTCACCAGCGTGGCAGGCAGCGGCTTGTCCACCGCGAACTGCAATGTTCCCTTCGATGTGCGGTATCCCTTCAAGTCGTCTTTCATGGTGTCGATGAGCGAGGCCTGCATGGGAAAGAAGCTGCAATGGTTCTTGAACGCCGCATACCCGACCAGCCCTCCCTTGTAGCGAAAAGCGGGGATGCCGTAGCTGAGACATTCGGTCGTTTCGGCCGGAACCACCGACCGGATGGTCGCGCGAATCTTCCCGAGCGTGCTTCGGGCCGGCTCCGGCACCTTCGCAAGATACGCTTCCACCTCCGCTATGCCCTCAGGGGCCGCCGCGCTTTTAGTCGTTGTGGCTTTCATTCGCTCCTCCACAAATTGACCCGACGAGCACACTCGAGGCGCCGCGGCATTCGTCGACGCCGCGGCGCCTCGCGATTCGATGTCAGTCTTAAATCTTGTGTTTGGGTGCCGGCGGCGGTACCGCTGAGGTCGCAATGTCTTCCACCGCCTTCCACGATCCGTCTGCCTGCTTGCGATAGACCGTCACATAGCTGCCATGGTCGTTCAAGGTCCCTTTGCCGGCCGGGTTGCTCATCGTAATCTGGTAGGTGCCCCACGAGTAGCCCACGTCACCCGACTTCGCCACGTCCACCTTCGACGCCTTGAACTGCAAGGAAAACGCTGGATCTTTCGCCATCGCCTTCATGGAACTGGCGATGGCGCTCTTGCCACTGACGGCTTCCGCGCCCGGCGTTATCAAAACCGCGTCGTCAGCGTAGTAGGCCGCAATCTTGTCGGCATCCTTAAGCGCATAGTCCTTGCTCCACTGGGCTTCAGTGTCGCTGATGGCTTTTACATCGGCGTCGTGTGTATCGGGCGCGGGCGGGGGAGCCTGGTTGCAGGCTGCCATCGACAACGCAATCAATGTTGCACCGCAGAGAGTTGCAATCGCTTTCATGCTGTCTTTCCTTCTCCAAGAAATCCGCCAAATACGGAGAATCATGGCTGCATCCGCCAGGATGCGAATGATCGATGCGAATGATGATATGCATCCCGGCAGGCAATCAATCTGCCGGCTGCTCTCGGGCCGCCAGTATACCCACACGACGACTGTAAGAATCAAGCCCCTGCGTGATTTATTTTTGGATCGATTTTTGAATCTGTGCGCATGCGGTCAGGCGATGCGGAGCGCGCGCGCTTTTTCCAGATACACGAGCCAGTCTGCCATCCCCGCGCCGGTCTTCGCCGAGGTTTCGAAGATCCGAATCCCCGGCCGAATCTCATGGATGTTGTGGAGCGCCGCCTCGCGGTCAAACCCGCACGGCTCGGCGATATCCATCTTCGTGATCACCGCCGCATCGGCCGAGTTGAACAACGTGGGATATTTCAGCGGCTTGTCTTCACCCTCGGTCACGCTCAGCAGCGCCACGCGGATCTTCTCGCCCAGGTCGTAGCTCGACGGGCAGACCAGGTTGCCCACGTTCTCAATAAACAGGTAGTCCAGGTCGCGCGCAGCTTCCCAGCCTTCCAGGTGCTTGCTCACCATCTCCGCCTCAAGATGGCAGATGCCATGGGTATTGATCTGCCGCACCGGCGCTCCGCTGGCCGCCAGCCGCCGCGCATCGTTGTCCGTTTCCAGATCGCCCACCAGCGCCGCCACCGCGAGACCGCCCTCGCGCAGATCGCGCAGGGTCCGCTCCAGAAAGGCCGTCTTGCCCGTGCCCGGGCTCGAACCAGATTCAGCACCAGCACCCCGCCGTCGTGAAACCGCTCCCGCAGACCCCGCGCCAGTTCGTCGTTCTTCTTCAGGATCCCCTGCCGCAACTCCACAATCCGGGTGCGTCATGCGGCTTCATCGTCCTCCGTCGGCTTCGCCCTCGTCAATCTCGATAGCATCGATCTCCAGTTCGCGGCCCTGGCGCAATCGCTGACCGGCTCGCCGCAGCCGGACAGCGAAAGCTCTGCAGGCTTCCGACTCCCCATCCGCGCCGCATGCCGCGCAATGCATCGTCACCGGCAAGATCTTCACCACCAGCCGCGACCCCTCCAGCGGCGTGTCCTGCGGTGGCGATCCCATAGCAGAACTGCAGCGAGTCCTCGACCACCGCCGACAGAGCGCCCAACGCGAAGCCGCACTTCCTTTACCCGCGCGCCGGGATAGCGCTCCAGCGACTCCGTCACAGAGTCGACGACGCTCGAAACAATGGAGAGCTCATGCATACCGACTGGATTCTACGCCCGCGCCGTGCGTCCTCACGCAGGGCTTGCGCCGCTTCGTCCACCGGATTGTAAAATGGCAAAAGGTCGGAGACACTTCCCTGTGACCCAAACGCTCGCGCACCACCCGCATACCGCGTCCCGCCTCGCTTTCAGCGAGCTTGCCCCCGGCGTCATGCAGTCCGAGATTCGCGCCATGACCACGGAGTGCGACCGCATCGGCGGCATCAACCTGGCCCAGGGCGTCTGCGATACGCCCGTTCCCGCGCCGTCGTGGAGGGAGGCGCCATCGCCGCCATCCGCGCCGGCCACAACATCTACACGCGCCTCGACGGCATTACCCGCCTGCGCAACGCCATCGCGCAAAAGCAGCAGCGCGACTACGGCCTCACCTACGATCCCGAAACCGAAGTCCTGGTCGCCAGCGGCGCCACCGGGGGCCTGCACGCCGCGGCCATGGCCCTGCTCAATCCCGGCGACGAAGTGCTGTTCTTCGAGCCCTTCTACGGCTACCACGTGGCCACGCTCAAATCCATGCGCGTGAAGCCGGTGCTGGTGGCGCTGGCCGAGCCGGACTGGGCGCTGGATGCGGACGCATTGAAGGCCGCGATCACGCCCCGCACCCGCGCCATCCTGCTCAACACGCCCGCCAACCCCAGCGGCAAAATCTTCTCCCTGCCTGAAATCGAAGATGATCGCCGACGCGTGCCGCGAGCACGACCTGTTCCTGTTCACCGATGAGATCTACGAGTACTTCGTCTACGACGGCAACCGGCACATCTGCGCCCGCTACCCTCGACGGCATGCGCGAGCGCACCATCGTGATGTCCGGCTTCTGCAAGACATTTCAGTCACCGGCTGGCGGCTCGGCTACGTGACCGCGCCGACGCGCAGTGGATGGCCGCCATGGCCTACTTCCACGACCTGACCTACGTCTGCGCACCCTCGGCTTTTCAGCATGGCGCGGCCGCCGGACTGGAGCAGTTGCCGCCGGAGTTTTATACCCAACTTGCCGCCGACCACCAGTCCAAACGGGAACGCATGTTGGCCGCCCTGCGCGATGCCGGAATGGAACCCAGTGTCCCTGCCGGAGCCTATTATGTGCTGGCCAAAGCTGCGCGCCTCCCGGGAAAAACCGCCGCACAGAAAGCCCGCCATCTGCTCGCGGCTACCGGAGTCGCGTCGGTTGCCGGATCAGCCTTCTTCCGCCCCGGCCGCGGCGAAGATCTTTTGCGCTTTTGCTTCGCGAAAAAAGATGATGATCTGGACGCCGCCTGCGAGCGGCTGCGGCAGGTTCGAGGCTAAAGGCCTGTCATCCTGAGGGGCTAAAAGCTTGTCATCCTGAGGGGCTAAAGGCCCGTCATCCTGAGGGAGCGAAGCGAGTCGAAGGATCTGCGGTTGCTCTTCGGTTGCACTTCAATGCCCCTTGAAGCGCACCCCATCGGCGCGTCAATACCTCTTTCCACCCGCGCCGCGCCCAAGTCTCTGAAATAGAAAGGAAAAGAGCGCAGTCGCCCATTGCACATAATTTCCGCGCATCCGGCTACACTGAAGGCTTCCAGGAAACGATTCAACTGACTGTTACAGCCCAAAGCCTTGAAGCCGATTCACCAGCGCCCTTTACACTCCACAATTCCGCAAGCAAATGCGAGCAAATGTCATCAAAATGCGCCTAAAAGCCAGGCAAATCGCATCAAAAATACGCATCCCAAAACGCCAAGTTGCTGCATTTAAATGACATAACCCCAGCCACTCTTCGCATTTAAAAATCATGACTGTGAAACTGTGAAACTGTGGCGCGTTTACCGCAACGCGGCCATGATCGCGAGGTTAAGGCCGATCATCAGAACCGCCGAGCCTGGAATGAGGAGCAGGGCATTCTTGAGGCGCAACGGGTCGCCGCCGGCAATGGCGCCGATCAAGCGCGAACTGACGGCAAGGCCGGCCCATCCACAGGTGATGACAAAGCCGATCGCAGTGCCGCTCATGCGCGGAAAGGCGTTGCCGACGACAGCCAGGGTGGTCGGGAACACAGGCGCCATGGCCAGGCCTGCGATAAAGACCAGAACCGCGGCGGCTCCGGGCTTGTTGGTGCGCAGCATGAGGAATGTGGTGATGGCCATCGCGATGGATGCGGCCAGGGTGACGCTGACAGCGGGCACCTGAATGAGGATGGGCGAGATCGCGACGCGGCCGACGAGCAGGCCGAGCGCGAATCCGAGGGAGAGGATGTTGAGGGCTTTCGATTCGGGAATGCCCTGGGCGATGAGGTGGCTGGGAAGCCAGTTCCATACGCCGACCTCGCAGGAGACGTAGAGGAACAGGAACGCTCCGAGGAGGAAGAGGAGCGGTCGGCCGAGAACGGGGCCGGCCTCGGAGAGCACGAATCCGCCGGCGCCGCTGGGGGCCGGCATTTTGACGACGACCTGGATGGCGAGGGTGATGACGGTGAGCGATGCGACGGTATAGCAGAGGCGCACCCAGTTCCGTTTGAAGAGATTGGCGGAGATAAACGGAGTCGTCAGCCCGCCGAGGCCGAAGAAGAGGTTGACCAGGTTAAGCGCGGTGGCGCGGTGCTCCGGTGTAACGCCGCTGACCAGCGCGTTGGCGCCTGTAACCACGATGCCGCCGCCCAGCCCGAGAAGAAACAGGAGCAGTACGATGCTGCGGAATCCCGGCGACCGCGGCAGCGCGAAGAGCGCAATGGCAATCAACACCAGGCCAAGGATCAAGCCGATCTTGTCGCCCTCATTGTCGAGCAGCGGCCCGACGCCAACCGAGGCAATCATGAGCCCCAGGGCCTGCATGAATGCGATGGTTCCGTTCTGCGCCGGGGTCAGATGAAATCGGTCAGACAAGTCGGGCAGGATGGTGCCCAGCATGGCGGCAATCATTCCATAGACGAAGATGGCGAGGATGGCGGCAAAGATCAGCATGCGGCGTGAGTCCTTTCGGATCGAGGCAAGAATACACATTGACCCGCTGGACTGCGCAATTGATAAGCGAGGGGCGCTCACTCGCGCGGCCCTCTTGCGTCTAGGAAACAGAGCACGAGTCTGCACAGGTTTGCGGCGCAACGCGGAGAAACGGCGGGCGCATCCCGGTGCAATTTTTTCTTGAGCGCGAAATTCAACACGAGGCTTTCCTCAACAACAATCGCGAAACGGAGCACCGCTGTGGGCGATCTCTGGAATGACGTGAAGCACGCGCTTCATCTCTTCATCAAGAGTCCCGGCTTTACCATTGCCGCCGTTTCCGCGCTGGCGCTGGGCATCGGGGCGAACACGGCTATTTTCACGGTAGTGAATGCGGTGCTGCTGAAGCCGCTGACCTATCCCGATGCGGACCGCATTGTCGAGATCGAGCTCACCGGGCCCAACGGGAACGATGCGATGCTTCCATACCGAAGTTCCATCTCTACCAGCAGCAGACCAACATCTTCAAGGAGGTTGCGGCCTACGATTTTGCCGGCCCGGGCTTCAACGTGACCGGTGAGAGGCCGGAGCAGGTCCACGGCCTTCACGTCAGCGAGGGGTACTTCAGGGTATTCGGCGCGCCGGTGATGCTGGGGCGCACATTTACCAGGCAGGAAGATTTGCCCAACGGCGGCCATGTGGTTGTGCTGAGTTACGGATTCTGGCAGCGCAGGTTTGGCGGTAATCCGAACGTGGTTGGCAAGTCACTCTCGCTGGGCAATGAGCCCTACACGATTGTGGGTGTGCTGGGGAAGGATTTCCTGTCCGATCCGGAAGCGGAGATCTGGGTTCCTTTTCAGTTCGAACCAAACAGTGCCAACCAGGGGCATTTCTTTCAGGCCGCGGGGATGTTGAAGCCGGGAATTACGCTGGCGCAGGCCAACGCCCGGTTGAAACTCGCCTTCCTCGAACTCATTCGCATCTACAGGCTCACGAATCCGAAGGGCGGGTTTGCCGCGGTGCCGCTGCGCGACGCAATTGTGGGCGATGCGCGCAAGTCGCTGCTGGTGCTGCTGGGAGCGGTGGGAATGGTGCTGCTGATTGCCTGCGCCAACGTGGCCAACCTGCTGCTGGTGCGAGCAACGGGGCGCAAACGCGAGTTCGCGATTCGATCGGCGCTGGGTGCAAGCCGGGCTCGCATTGTCGGCCAACTGCTGACGGAGAGCGTTTTGCTTGCGGTCACTGGCGGTGTGCTGGGTCTCGTGCTCGGTTATGCGGGAGTGCGCGCGCTGCTTGCCATCAGCCCGGCGGGGCTGCCGCGCATTGGTGAGGATGGCGCTGCGGTGAGCGTGGATTGGCGCGTGCTTGGCTTCACGCTTGCCGTCTCGCTGCTGACGGGGATTCTGTTCGGGCTCTTCCCTGCTCTCAGCGCGTCGCGCTCTGATTTGAACTCGTCTCTCAAGGAGAGCAGCAATCGTTCGGGCATCGGATTGCGGCAGGGCAAGGCACGCTCGCTGCTGGTGATCAGCGAGGTGTCGCTGGCGCTGGTGCTGCTGATCGGGTCGTCGCTGTTGATACGGTCGTTTATTGCGCTGCGGGGCGTGAATCCGGGATTCGATACGCACAATGAGCTCACGCTCGAGATGTCGTTGACGGGCGCGCGCTATGAGAAGACGGCCGGCCTGGCGCAACTGTCGCGGGAAGGGCGCGAAAGGCTGAAGGCGATTCCGGGCGTGGAAGACGCAGCCACGACCTGCTGCCTGCCGATCGAAGGTCAGTTCGGGTTGCCATTCACCATCGTGGGGCGGCCGGTGGACGCGGCGAAGGGCGAGCCCGGCGCGGGATGGATGAACGCATCGCCGGACTATTACAAACTGTTCAGGATTCCGATTCTGCGGGGACGCGAATTCACCGAGCACGATACGGCATCGGCGCCGAGCGTGGTGCTGATCAACGAAGCATTTGAGAAGGAGTATTTCCCGAAGGAGAACCCTATCGGCCAGCAGATCAATGTGGGTAAGGGGATGGGACCGCCGTTCGAAGAGCCGCCGCGTCAGATTGTGGGCGTGGTAGGCAACACGCACGATGGCGGCCTGGGGCGCGAGCCCGGTTCGCTGATGATTGTTCCAGACGCGCAGGTTTCTGACGCCATGACGGGACTGAATGCAAAAATCGTTCCGCTGCGCTGGGCGGTCCGGACGCACGGCGACCCGCACCAGGTGGCCGCGCTGGTGACGGAGCAATTGCGCGTGGCCAGCGGAGGGTTTCCGGTGGCGCGGGTACGCACCATGGATGAGATTGTGGTGCGGTCCACTTCGCGCGAGAGCTTCAACATGCTGCTGCTGACGATCTTCGGCGCGGTGGCGCTGGTGCTGGCAGCGATCGGCATTTATGGGCTTATGGCCTATTCGGTGCAGCAGCGCACGCAGGAGATGGGGATCCGGATGGCGCTGGGGGCGGACCGCGCGAAGATTCGCAACCTGGTTGTGTGGCACGGCATGAGGCTGGCCTTTGTGGGGGTGATTCTGGGGATTGGAGCAGCATTCGGGCTTACGCGCTTGATTGCCAGCTTTCTTTTTGGCGTCAAGTCGTGGGACCCGGTTGTGTTCGTGTCGGTACCGGTAATTTTGAGTACGGTGGCGCTGTTTGCGGTGTGGCTGCCCGCGAGACGCGCTGCCAGGCTCGACCCGATGCAAGCGTTGCGAGTGGAATGAAAACTGCGCGGGCTCGGCTCCAACTCGGCCGGATTATTGCCCTTCGCGAGTCCAGTAGACTGGGAGGGCAATGGGTACACGACAAGGGTGGATGTGGGCTGTGCTTGCGGGCGCGCTGGCTGCGGAAATAGCCGGATGTGGAACGCCGGGTGCGCCGCAACCGCCTTCGCTTGATTTGCCGGACCGCGTAACGAACCTGGCCGCAACGCGTTCGGGGAACCAGGTTTCGCTGACCTGGACCATGCCAAAGAAGAACACGGACAAGCTGCTGCTGAAGGGCACGGTAGACGTGCGCATGTGCCGGAAGGAAGATGCGGGGCCATGCGACTCTGCGAACGGCCCGTTAATGCTGGCTCCGGGAGCCGCAGGCAGTTTTACAGACACGCTGCCGCCGGCTCTGGCGTCGGGGGCTCCGCGCAAACTGAGCTATTTTGTGGAGTTGAAGAACCGCAGCGGGCGCTCGGCGGGGCTGTCGAATGCCGCCATGGTGGCGGCAGGGCAAGCCCCGGCACCAGTGACAGAACTGACCGCTGAGGTGCGCAAGGCTGGCGTGGTGCTGCGATGGACTCTGGACGAGAAGGACTTGGCTGTGCGGCTGCACCGTAAGCTACTCAATCCCCCGGCGGCTAAGCCGCACCAAGGCATGCTGGCGCCATCGCCAGAGCCTCTAAAGGAAGACCTGTTGGTGGAAGCCGGCTCCCATGGGCGAGCGTTGGACAAGGGTGTGCGCTTTGGCGAGACCTACGAATACAAAGCCCAGCGCGTGGCCCAAGTGGAAGCGGACGGGCAAAAGCTGGAGTTGGATGGGGAGTTTTCGTCACCGATGCGCGTGGAAGTGAAGGATGTTTTTCCGCCCGAGATACCGACCGGTTTGGCCGCGGTGGCGAGTGAAGGTGAAAATGGCGCGGGGGCGACAATTGACCTGAGCTGGCAGCCAGGCACAGAGGCCGACCTGGCCGGGTATATTGTTTATCGGCGAGAGGATGACGGCGGGTGGCAACCGGTTTCGCCGCGGCAACCCTTGGTGGGGCCGGCGTTCCATGATGCGCAGGTGCTGGCGGGCCACACGTATCATTACGCGGTGAGCGCTGTTGACCAGGGCGGGCACGAAAGCGCCCGGTCGGTCGAGGCGCAGGAGACAGTTCCAAAACCCTGACAACATCATTGGTGCGAGAGAGAATTCCGATGAAATACTGCCGCTTCTTGTATGAAGACCAGATTCACTACGGTGCAGTCGAGATGCGCGGCGGCGAGTTGTGGATCGTGGACTTGACGCCCGGACCGGAGGAGGACCTGTCCTACAAACTGGTCCACGGACGGGCAACATCGTGGAGTTTTGACTTCGAGCCGATGCCGCTGAGTGCGGCTGAATTGCTGGCGCCGGTCACGCCGTCGAAGATCGTTTGCGTCGGCCGCAACTATCGCGACCATGCCCAGGAGCTGGGGAACGAAGTTCCCGCTGAGCCGCTGCTCTTTTTCAAGCCACCGTCGTCGCTTCTGGCGCAACGGGGCGTGGTGATTATGCCAAAGGCCGCTGCGCGCGTGGATTATGAGGGCGAACTGGCGCTGGTGATTGGCCGCAGCGCCAGCAAGCTGAAGCCGGAAGTGGACTGGCGGGCCTACGTCCGCGGATATACCCTGGCCAACGACGTCACCGCACGCGATCTGCAAAAAAAGGACGGCCAATGGACGCGTGCCAAGGGCTTTGACACGTTCTGCCCGGTTGGCCCGTTTGTGAGCGACGAAGTGAACCCCGAGGCGGGCCTGACGATAGAAACACGCTTGAACGGAGAGCTGCGGCAGAACGGATCGACGAAGGATTTCATCTTTTCGATTGCGGCGCTTCTCAGCTATATCACTGCGGCAATTACGCTTGAGCCGGGGGACCTGTTGCTGACCGGTACGCCCGCCGGGGTGGGCCCGGTAGCGGCCGGAGATCGCGTTGAGATTTCGATCGCAGGCCTCGGTGTGCTGCGGAATACTTTCGCGGCAGAGGCAGATTGATCGTGGTTTAATCGGCCTGCAACCAGGACTATGCCGAGCGAATCCAAACAGCAGTACACTGGAGCCGAAGCACGCTTTTGAGCGCTAACGCCCCTTCCCCAGGAGGATTCATGCCGAATTTGCTTGAGCAGTTGCGGAAGTACACCGTAGTTGTCGCCGATACCGGGGACATCGAGGCGATGGAACAGTTCCGGCCCCAGGATGCCACCACTAACCCTTCCCTGATTGCGACCGCGGCGCAGATGCCGCATTACCAGCCCATCGTGGACGGCGTTCTAAAGGACGCGCGCAAGGAACTGGGCGAAAGCGCCACCGACCAGGATGTGGCCAACCTCGCGTTCAAGAGGCTGGCCGTGGCGTTTGGGAAAAAGATTTTGGCCATTGTGCCAGGCCGCGTCTCGACAGAGGTGGATGCGCGCCTCTCTTACGATACCCACGCGACTATTGTGCAGGCGCGCGAGGTTATTGCCCAGTACGACGACGCGGGCATCAGCCGCGACCGCGTGCTGATCAAGATCGCGTCCACGTGGGAAGGCATCCGGGCCGCCGAGGTTCTGGAGAACGAGGGCATCCACTGCAACCTGACGTTGCTCTTCGGTCTGCACCAGGCTATTGCAGCGGCGGATGCAGGCGTGACGCTTGTGTCGCCGTTCGTAGGCCGCATTCTCGACTGGTACAAGAAAAGTACCGGCAAGGATTATCAGGGCGCTGACGATCCCGGCGTGCAATCGGTGACCAAGGTCTACAACTATTTCAAGAAGTTCGATTACAAGACCGTGGTGATGGGCGCGAGCTTCCGCAATATCGGTGAGATTATCGAGCTGGCCGGTTGCGATCTGCTTACGATTTCGCCGCAACTGCTGGGCGAACTCGAATCCACACAGGGTGAGCTGCGGCGCAAGCTGGATCCCGCCGAGGCGAAGACGCAGCCCATTGAAAAAATTGGCATCGACAAGGAGACGTTTGACCGCATGCATGCCGAAGACAAGATGGCCAACGACAAGCTGAAGGAAGGCATCGAAGGCTTCTCAGCCGCGCTGGTGAAGCTGGAGCAACTGCTGGCCAATCGCCTGGCGGAACTGGAATCGCGTACTCCGACCGCAGTGTGACGCGTAACTTCAATTGAAATCAAGGGCAGCCGCAATGGCTGCCCTTGATGTTTTCAGGGAATAATTTGAGCCCGCTTTTCCTCTGACTAAAGTGATGAGTACGCTTTCGAAATATATACCTTGACTTCTTGAGTTCTGCGAAAGGTGGCTTTTTCTCGAGCAAAAAGCCACTTGAGTGCGTAGCTTCGGTCTACATCGAAAGTGCTATACCGGAGTGATTTGAATCACACACAAAAACAATTTTCCTTGTAAACTCAGTCCAACAAGCTAGCAAGTTCAGCGACGACCGGGCACGGGCCCCGGACTGCGCACGTTGCGCCGGGTCTATGCCTTCAACCGGCATTGAGCACGGTCAGGGGAGATGTGTATGCAGACAGAAGCTCATCCGCTCGAGTCTTTTTTTTATTCGGCAATTCGGAGCAGCTACGAGGGCAAGCTACGCCTGAACGATCCGGAGATTACGCTTTACGTGGCGCGCATGCTCTGCGATTTTTCAGAGCCTGAGAACGTGTTCCGGCTGCGCGAAGCGACGGAACGGACCTTGGAGACGTTCCGGGTGATGGTGCGGGCCGCTGATCCGATCCATGGCACGGCGCCGTCGTTCGATGCGGAGCGCTCCATTCGCAAGTACATCGGCGATTACGCGCTTTTTATTTCGGGCATGTTTCTCGATGTGGTGGAGTCGGGCCCGAACCCCGAGGCCGATCGCACAATCCTTGCGGAACTGATTCAACTCGGCAAGGAGAGCTACTACATTGTGAGTACCTTCAATTTATTCGAGTACGAGGAGCAGGCGCCGCTGTTCGCGCGCCTGTCCGATAGATTTGAGCACTGTGTTCTGGGACTGGCGCTGATCCGCGAAGAGCTGGGCCACTGCAAGGAACTGCCATCGATGGAGAAATAGAGCTGAGGGATGTTTATAAGGCTGCAAGGAAAGGTTGCTTGAACGACTTGTTATCGCGCTATCTCGCCAAGCCACGAAGCTCCAATTTGCAATCGATGCCCGTAACTGCCAGAAAACTTTGAGGTCCCCCCTTGGCAAACGCAACATTTGGGGTAATCTCGAGTTCAAACCTACTTAGACAGGCAGTGGCTGGTGTTCCCCGGCTGCACGCATTGCGCAACCGGCCACGGCCCCAAGGCAGACCGGCTGCGCACGGACAGTCACAGGAGGTGTGTATGGAAGCACCAGGTCATCCGCTTGAACCGTTCTTTCACCAGGTGGTTCGCAACAGCTATGAAGGCAAGCTGGGGCTGAACGATCCGGACGTGACCGGCTATGTGGCACATCTGCTGTGTGAGTTCTCAGAGGCAAAGAATCTCTACAAAGTGCGCGACCGACAAGGCCACCCCATCGAGGAGCTGGAGGCGATGATGCTGGCCGCCGATCCTGTGAATGGCAGCGCGCCCTCGTTCGATGCGGAGCGCTCGGTGCGCAAATATATTGGCGACTATGCGCTGTTTGTAAGCCGGCATGTATCCCGAAGCGATTGCGCCCGGAGTACGCCGCCGCGGTTCTCACCCGAGCCTGGCCGAGCTGGTCCACGCAGGCAAGGAAAGCTACTTCATCGTGAGCCAGTTCAACTTGTTTGAGTATGAGCAGGAGGCGCCGTTGTTTGCGCGACTCTCCGACTGGTTCGAGCGCTGCATCCTTGGCCTTTCGCTGGTGCGGGAAGAACTAAATAAGCGCAAGACGCTGCCTCCGGTGGTGAATTAGGCGCCCCCCTTTACCGGTAGACCACGAACAACGCGAACTAAGGTTCGTTGCGTTCCCACCCTAAATCTGGAGCTTCGAAACTCCAGATCCATCAAGTGCAGCCGCTATTCGGACCAGACCGCCAGCACATTGCCCGCGCCATCGGAGAAGTGAAAACGCCGGCCGCCGGGAAACTCGAATGTGGCTATCACAATTTCGCCGCCGGCCTCGAGAATCGCGACTTCAGTTGCTTTCAGGTCCTGAGAATAGAGGACGACGAGCGGAGCGGAGTCGCTGTGCTTCTGGCCGGGATCGCCTTTGCGAAAGCCGCCGTCGATGCCAGCGCTTTCGTGATCGAAGGCGATGTAGTCGGCCCCGAAGTCCTGAAAGTTCCAGCCAAAGACCTTCTCGTAAAACTTTTGGGTCAGAGCGATGTCGGTTGTCGTGAATTCAATGTAGTTGATGCCATGGTGTGGCGCGGGTTGGCTCATTGGCTCTCTCCTTTGCGTTCAGATGCGTGGAGCGGGGGAAGGGTGATGTCAATGCAAACGCAGACCCTTCGACTCGTCCGCTGCGGCGGTCTCGCTCACGACGACAAAGAACAGCGAGGGCGCATGACTCGGACTGCTAGAGGATGTAGCGGCTGAGGTCCTGGTCCTTGACGATGGTGGCGACCATTTGCCTTACGTAGTCCGCGGTGATGGTGAAGACTTTCTCGGGGCCGGAGGCGGTCATGCGTTCCGCGTAAGGCAGCGGGGTAGTCGCCTCGTTGCGAATGCTCTCTGAGAGCGTGGCGGCCTGTTCGCCATCCTGCGGCCGGCGGGCGACGTCGGGAGCGAGGAAGCTGACGTCCTCAAGCACGCGCTCCATGATGGTGTGCAGGCGACGAGCGCCAATATTCTCAGTAGACTCGTTCACCTTGAAGGCGAACTCAGCCATCTCGCGCAGGGCATCGGGTGCGAACTCAAGGCGCACGCCCTCGGTCTCAAGTAACGCCGTATATTGCTTGGTGAGCGACGATTTTGGTTCGGTGAGGATGCGCAGAAAATCCTCAACAGTGAGCGACTTCAGCTCAACGCGGATGGGGAAGCGGCCCTGCAGCTCGGGAATCAGATCACTGGGCTTGGAGACGTGGAAGGCGCCGGCGGCAATGAAGAGAATATGGTCGGTGCGCACCATGCCATAGCGCGTGTTCACGGTGGTTCCCTCGACGATGGGCAGGATGTCGCGCTGCACGCCTTCGCGAGAAACGTCGGGGCCGTGGCCACCCTCGCGGCCGGCAATTTTGTCGATCTCGTCGAGGAAGATGATGCCGTTGGCTTCAACGCGCTCGGTGGCGGTGCGGTTCACCTGGTCCATATCGATGAGCCGGCCTTCCTCCTCCTGCACGAGATAGTCGAAGGCATCGCCCACTTTCATTTTGCGTTTCTTGGTGCCGCCGCCGAAGATGTTGGGCAGCATGTCCTTGAGGTTCATCTCCATGTCCTCAAGGTTCTGATTGCTGATGATGCCGAACTGGGGTGTGCCGCGCTCGCGCACATCGAGTTCGACCATACGGTCGTCGAGCTTGCCCTCGCGGAACTGCTGGCGCAGTTTTTCGCGGGAGCGCTGGTGGCTCTCGGCGCCGGGAAGCGAAAGCTGGCCATCCTGCGGCGTTGGGCTGGGGGGCGGCGGAGGTAGCAGGACGTCGAGCAGGCGCTCTTCGGCATTCATCTCGGCGCGGTCTTCCACTTCTTCGAGTCGCTCTTCGCGCACCATGTCGATGGCGATTTCGACCAGGTCGCGGATCATGGATTCGACGTCGCGGCCTACGTAGCCAACCTCAGTAAATTTGGAGGCTTCAACCTTGAGAAAGGGCGAGTTGGTGAGCTTGGCGAGGCGACGGGCGATCTCGGTTTTTCCAACGCCGGTGGGCCCAATCATGATGATGTTCTTGGGCATGATGTCGTCGGCGATGTCGGGCGGCAACTTCTGGCGGCGCTGGCGGTTCCTGAGCGCAATGGACACGGCACGCTTGGCCGCGCGCTGACCGACGACGTGTTTGTCGAGCTCGGCAACGATCTCGCGGGGTGTCATCTCGTCGAGCGAGAGATCCTGTTCTTCGGCGGATGCGGGAAGGTAAATGGCCATTCTTCTCTTCGATTGCTCCAGTTGCTGCGGTCAGCCGGTCGCCCGGATCGGTCAGCTCAAACTTTCAACGCCTCAGGCTGGCCTTTCAGCTCTTCGATGGTGACACGATCATTGGTATAGATGCAGATTTCTCCGGCGATCTTCATTGCTTTTTCGGCGATGTCGCGAGCGCTGAGGTCGGTGTTCTCCATCAGGGCGCGTGCGGCTGCCGTGGCGTAGCTGCCGCCCGAACCGATGGCGGCGATGGGCTCGTCGGGGTCGATGACGTCTCCTGATCCCGAGATCAGGAAGGTCTGCCCCTGGTCGGCGACAACAAGTAGAGCCTCGAGATTGCGCAGCATCTTGTCGGTGCGCCAGTCCTTGGCCAGTTCGACGGCGGAACGGTTCAGGTTGCCGGCATACTGCTCCAGCTTGGTCTCGAAGCGCGCAAAGAGCGAAAAAGCGTCGGCGGTGGAACCGGCAAAACCGGCGAGGATCTTCTCCTGATAGAGGCGGCGAATCTTTTTTGCCGAGTGCTTCAGCACGTGGTCGCCCATGGTGACCTGGCCATCAGCGGCCATCACGACGTGACCGTTGCGGCGCACGCAAATCACGGTGGTCGAGCGAATTCGGGATCTTTGGGTCGTACTCGAACCCTTATCCAATGGCAAAAGAACCTCCGGAACTGCAGCGTCAAGAGGCCCGTAAACGACACAAGACGCAGTTCCCAGTATAGGGCAACCTGCCGGACCCGCCTGTTCTGCGAGAAATGCCAGCGGGGCAGCGAAGCTCCAAACTGCGGAGGTCAGGACCGGCGTGCGTTTGACGCCCCCACTCAGGGGCAATAGCTTTGAAGAGTGCGGGGCAGCAGTCTGCGCTCGGCCCAGAGGAGTACGGATGCAAAGCAGAACTTTTTCCTCGTTTTGGAGAGGAGCCGTGGCGGTGCTGGCGGTGGCGATGGCTTGCCAGGCGTCCCGGGCCCAGGATCTGAAGAGCTTCGAGCAGAAGATCACAACCAAGGTGCTGCCCAACGGGCTCACGCTGATCATCTGCAACCGGCCGGATGCGCCGGTTTTCAGCTATACAACCTTTATTGATGCGGGCGACGTGAACGATCCTTCGGGCGAGAGCGGTCTCGCGCACATGTTCGAGCACCTTGCCTTCAAGGGAACGACCGAGATTGGCACCAGGGACTATGCTGATGAAAAGGCGGCACTGGCCAAGGTCGAGGTGACGAATGACGCCTATGAAGCGGAATTTCTGAAGCCGGTGGGCCGTGATGAGAAAAAGCTGGCGGAGCTGAAGAAGGCATTTGTGGAAGCCCAGGCGGAGGCGCACAAGTATGTTGTCCCCAACCAGTTCACCGAGGTGGCGGAGCGCAACGGCGCCAACGACCTGAATGCAGAAACCGGGATGGACGACACCATGTATTTCTGGTCGATGCCGGAGAATCGGCTGCAGCTTTGGGCGTGGCTGGAGAGTGGCCGGCTGTCGGACGTGGTGCCGCGCGAGTTTTACAAGGAACGCGATGTGGTGATGGAAGAACGTCGGATGCGTACTGACTCCAACCCCATCGGCAGGCTGATTGAGCAGTTTCTAGCCACTGCATACGTGGCGCATAACTATGGGCGCAGCGGCATAGGCTGGCCCAGCGAAGTGGGTCAGATCACGGCGACCGAGGCCATGGTGTTCCACAAGAAGTACTACGTTGGGTCAAATATCGTGGTAGCCATTGTGGGCGACGTGGATGCGCAAAAAGACCTGCCGATGCTGGAGAAGTATTTCAGCAAAGTTCCCAGCGGGCCGAAGCCCGAAGATACGACTACCGTGGAGCCCAAACAGTTTGCCGAGAAGTCGGTGGTGATTCGAGAGCAGACGCAGCCGTTCTACATCGAGGGCTACCACCGGCCGAGCTACCACGACCCCGACGACGCAGTGTACGACGCTATCGGCGACATCATGTCGAACGGGAGAGTATCGCGGCTCTATCGCAGCCTGGTGCGCGACCAGCAGATTGCCGCTGAAGCCGAGGGCTTCAGCCCCTACCCCGGCGACAAGTATCCCAGCCTGTTTGCGTTCTATGCCGTTCCGCTGCCGGGGCGCACACCGGCCCAGATGCGCGACGCCATTCACAAGGAGATTGAAAAGCTGAAAACGACGGACGTGAGCGACGAGGAACTGGCGATGTAAAGACGCGCACGCGCGCTGATCTGCTGCGCGGACTTGCGGACAACCAGGGATTGTCGAATGCTCTGGCGGAGTACCAGACCCGCTACGGCGATTGGCGCGAACTTTTCCAGCAACTTGACCGGGTGGACAAGGTGACCAAGGCTGATATCAAGCGGGTCGCGAACAAGGTGTTTGTGCCCTCGAACCGGACCAGCGCGGAGATCGATACTGAGGCTCCCGCAGCAACAGCCAATAATGCGGGAGGCGCGGAATGAGAAAGAGGGGACAGAGATCAGGAAACTGGGATCGCGGAACAGGGATCAGGGAACAGGGATCAGGGATCAGGGTTCAGTGGTCAGTTGTCAGTGGCCAGTTGGGCGCTCTTCTTTTGGCTTTGGCAGTCCCGATGGCGCTGCCGGCGCAGCAGGCCAAGCCGTGGGAGCAGATTCCCATTCCGGCGCTGCATGATTTCAAACCGCACCAGCCGAAGCGGATCGAGTTGAAGAACGGAATCGTTCTGTTCCTGCAGGAGGATCACGAGTTGCCGTTCATCAGCGGTTCGGTGCTGATTCCGGGCGGGGCGCGCGATGAGGATCCGGCCAAGACAGGCCTGGTTGATCTCTACGGACAGACATGGCGCACCAGCGGCTCAGAGAAGATGGACGGCGATGCCATGGACGATTGCTGGCATCGAAGGCTGCGCACATTGAGACCGGCGGAGATGTGGATTCGACGGCCTTGTCGTGGAACTCGCTGAAAGGCGACTCGGACCAGGTGTATTCGCTGGCGATGGATCTGCTTTTCCATCCTAAATTCAACGCGGACAAGCTGGAACTGGCGAAGCAGCAGGACGCGACGGGCATCGTCCGGCGCAATGACGATGAGGGCGAGATTGCCAGCCGCGAGGCGGTGAAGCTGGTCTACGGCACCGACAGCCCTTACGCTCGCCAGCAGGAACTCGCAACGATTGCGAAGGTCACGCTGGACGATCTGAAGGCCTGGCACGATCGATCTCTCGGGCAGAAAGCTCATTGTGAGCGTCAGCGGCGATTTTGATCCCGCCGCGATGGAAGCCAAGTTGCGCGCGACGTTTGAAGGGCTTCCCGAAGCCAAGGCTTTGCCGGCGCGGAACGATGCCTTCACGGACGCGACTGCCGGGACTCTTCTTTATCAATAAAGAGGACGTGAACCAGTCAAACGTTCAGATTGTCGGGCTTGGGCACGGACCGGCGCAATCCTGACGTGCCTCCGCTGGCGTTGATGAACGACATTCTCGGCGGCGGGTTCGGAAGCCGGGGTCTTCCAGAAAGTTCGCACCGAGCTGGGCCTCGCCTATGCGGTGGGCGGCGGCACGGGTTCGACTACGACCATCCAGGCGACCTTCGATGTGATGGTGATGACCAAAAGTGAATCCACGGTTGACGCCACCAAAGCGGCGATGGCGGAGATGCCGGGCTCGACGACCAAGCCATTCACTGAAGAGGAGTTGAAGCGGGCCAAGGATGACATTCTGAACTCATTCCTTTTCCGAGTACGACACCCGGGACAAGGTGCTGGCGGAGCAGGTGCGGCTGGAGTTCTTCGGCTACCCGCAAACTACCTTGAGACCTACGAGGCAGCCCTCGAAAAAGTGACGGTGCCCGATTTGGAAAGGGCGGCAAAAAAGTATATTCATCCCGACAAGCTCGCAGTGCTGGTGGTGGGCAACGGGCCGGAGATCAAGCCGGGGCTGGATACCTTGAGCCTGGGTCCGATTCATCCCGTAGACGTCACCATCCCGCAGCCAAGGCAAACCGCGGAGGAGAAGACACAGTGAGCAAGGAAGGAAAGGCGGGGCAGCAACAGGACTCAAAGCTGGCCGTCGTCATCATGGCCGCGGGCAAAGGGACCCGGCTCAAGTCGCGCCGGCCGAAGGTGCTGCACCAGATTGGCGGAAAGCCGCTGCTGGGCCACGTGATTGCGGTTGCCAGCCGCCTCGTTGCGCCGGCGGGAATTTATGTAGTGATCGGCCACCAGGCGGAAAGCGTGAAAGAGGCAGTGGCTTCGACCGGGGTGCAATTCATTGAACAAAAGGACCAGCGCGGCACCGGCCACGCAATCCAGTGCGCGCGGCCGGCTATTTCAGGCTACGAAAATGTCCTCGTGCTCTCCGGTGACGTGCCGTTGATCCGGCACGAAACCCTCGAGCAACTATGGAGTTTCCACCAGATCGAACACGCGGCCATGTCCATCTTGTCGGCTGCTCCTGAGAATCCTTTCGGCTATGGACGGGTGGTGCGGCGGTCACCCGGAAATGCGGAAGTCGAGGCCATTGTCGAGCAGGTTGACCTCAAGCCCGAGCAGGAAAGCCTGCGCGAAATCAACTCCGGGATTTACGCGTTCAGGACGGCGGCTCTTTGGGCGCATTTGGACAATCTGACTGCGAACAATGGAGGCGGAGAGTTTTATCTAACCCAGATGGCAGGCCTCTTGCGCAC
>CAVQZQ010000134.1:0-21108 GCA_963718435.1 uncultured Acidobacteriota bacterium
ATGAGTGCCGGTCATATTCGACGCCACCGACGAGCAGATAGCTCCACCAGGTATATGCAAATACATGGAAATGCCCAAATGAGTTGAGGCCTTCAAAAATCAGCTCGCTGTCAACGTGGCTGGGAGGGACTCCGTCGCTTCGACTTACGAGGGCCTCGGCGGGTGGGGTGAGGCGCGGGGTCCAGATGAGTCCGGTGGAGATTCGGCCGAAGTAGTTCGGGAGACCGGGAATGCGATAGGGAACCTGGTCGGTCGGGCTCTGAATCAGAGCGAAGTCGGTGTGCAGGAACCCGCCTTCGACGCGGATTGCGAATCGGCGCGATACAGGTGTATCGACACCGCCGCCGAGGAAGGTGGAAAGGGATGCGGTTCCCCCTTGTGCAGCATTTGCGCCCCAGTTGCGATTGAGTCCCGCTTCTCCGACCAAACCCCTAACGAAGAGGCCTTCCTTGTGAAAATGTCGTTCGTATTGGGCACCGCCCATGATGAAGTAAGCATGCTGCGGGGCGCCGAGATTTCTTCCGGAGTAGTCGGAGACGTCGATTACGAACCGCAGATGGCGGTAGGGAGGGAAGGATACGCCAGCATCCCAACCGGTCAACGGCTGACGCGCGCCTGGTGTCCCGTTGAACGAATTCGAAAGGTAAGAGAAACCGCCGGAGACCTGGTATGGGGCGGATGGCCCGGATTGTGCGCCCGCAGACAGCGTCAGGAGCAACGCCGAAGCGAGCAGCAAAAAACGATTGAGCATCCGGGAGCAAGTCAGAGTTTGCCTCATAACTATATTAAAAAAGGGTGCCCCTTGATGATCAGTTCCACTGGCGTCATTCGCAAGGGCGAGGAACCAGCGTGAACAATGGTCCTTCGCATGAAGGATAAAGCGACTGGTCGCGCACGAGAGTTCTGATTCCGACCTGTAGCCGTTTGACCTGCCGAAAGTTGGCCCCAGCGGAGTAAGCTGGTGAAACCATGATCCCGATCCGCCACAGCCCCCAATTGAATCTTGCCCAGACATCCGACTATCGTGAGTCCTACGCCAACAGCGTCCAGGTACGGGTAAGCGTCTGGGACTTCCAGCTGGTCTTCGGGCTGGCTTCCAGCGAGTCCCGAGCAAGTCACCATCCGCAACCACCAGGCGATCTTTCTCAGCCCCCAGCAGGCCAAAGCCCTTTGGAACGTCCTCGGCCAGAATATTTCGCAGTATGAGCAGGCCTTCGGCACACTCAACCTCGAACCGCACAGCCACAATTTTCCTCAGGGACCCGTGAACTAGGGCGTGCGTCCGTCCCCCTCCATGAACAGACGCCCGCGTCTGCTGCCGTTCTTTGAGCCGCGGCTGGACAGGCCTTTCCCCGCCTGGATGGTCTATCCGGTGATCTTTGTGGCGCTTTACGTGAGCCACTTCACCTTGCTGGGGTTGCCGTACTTTTGGGACGAGGCGGGCTATTACATTCCGGCGGCGTGGGATTTTTTCCGCACCGGCAGTTTGATTCCCATCACCACGGTGAGCAATGCGCATCCTCCGCTGCCGAGTCTCTACCTGGCGTTGTGGTGGAAGTTTTCGGGCTATTTCCCGGAAGTTACGCGCGAGGCAGTGCTGCTGGTGGCGGCCCTTGGGTTGCTCGCGGTGTGGCGACTGGCACAGCGCATCTCGGGCTCGGGGATGGTCGCTTTCTGGTCTGTGGTTCTGACGGGGCTCTACCCAGTCTGGTTTGTGCAGAGCACACTGGCACATGCTGATATTTTTGCCGCGGCTTGCACGCTGTGGGGGTTGGTGTATGCGCTGCCCGATCGGGACCGCAAACCGTGGGCGGCGATGTTGTGGTTTATGGTGGCGGCGCTGTGCAAGGAGACGGCGGTTGTGATTCCGCTGACGCTGGCGGTGATCTGGTTTGTGGAGGGATTCCGCACTGGGGAGCCGGCTCGGTATCGCTTGTGGCGGGAGAGCGCGTGGCTGACTGGTTCGGCGGTGCCGCTGGCTTGTTGGTTCTGGTGGCATTACTCAAAGACGGGGTACTTTTTCGGTAATCCGGACTACTTTCGCTACAACGCAGCGAACACACTGACGCCGTTGCGGATCCTGGTGGCATTCGGCTACCGGATATTGCACTTGACCGCGCACATGAATCTTTTTGTGCCGGTACTGATGACCTTTGCGGCGCTCATGTTGAACCCAAGGCCGGACGCGGAGGGGCATGAACGGCCATCGCTCAGTTCGGCAAACCTGTGGCGGATTTTCATTCTGCTGCTGGTCAACGCGGTTCTCTTCAGTGTGCTGGGCGGCGCGTTGCTGACGCGCTACCTGCTGGCGATGTATCCGCTGGTGCTGGTGGTGGCGGTGTCGACGTTTTACCAGCGAGTGCGGTTTTGGCACGGGGTTGCTGCATTCTCGGCGGGGGCTTTTGTGGTAGGGCTGTTCATCAATCCGCCTTATCGATTTGCCCCAGAAGATAACCTGGAGTATGCCCGCGTAATTCGGATGCACGTGGCGGGCATTACACAACTGAACAAGCACTATCGCGGCGCCACAGTGCTTACGGCGTGGCCCATGACGGACGAACTGACAAAGCCGGAATTGGGGTATGTGAAAGAGCCTTACGAGGTCTACAAGCTGGAGGATTTTACCGCGCTCCAGATTGACCGCGCCGCGGAGGAGCCGGGGAAGTATTCGACCGCACTGGTTTTTTCAACCAAGTATGATCCGCCATCGCTGCCGATGAGTCTGGGACCGAAGAGCGAAGCGCTGGACGAACGCTACTTTGGCCTGCACCATGATCTTCCTCCCGAGGTCATTGCCAACAAACTGGGCGGGAAGGTGATTTGGGAGGGAGAGGATCATGAGATGTGGATTGCGCTACTGCGGTTTAACCGGCAGATCGAGGCTTCTCTGAGGCGTCCAGATGCGTTGCGTTAGGGCGGGCCGGAATGACCCAGGTTTCTGACCGCGTGATTTCGCGCGTTGAGAGATTTGTGGTTTCCCATCCTCAGAATCGAGACATGGGGCACCCATAGTTGGTGCAACAACTAGCGGTCACACACTGAGTGAGCACCCTGCACGCGGTGCACAACCTATAATCAGGGTGTCGTGATTTTACTGTTCTTAGTTCGCGGGCGCAGAGTCTGGGCAGCCGTTTTGGCATTGATTCTTGGCGTGGTCTTTTTGTCATCTGCGCGTGGCCAGACTGTGGGCGCCGAGGGATCGGCCGAGGGGCGCGGGCGGATTCTGCTGGTGCTTCCTTTTGACAACCACAGCGGACAACCGAGCCTGGAGTGGATTCGCGAAGCGGCGCCGGAGATTCTGAGCAGCCGTTTTGCTGCGGCGGGGTTTGCGCCGATGAGTCGCGAAGACCGCCTGTATGCCCTGGACCATCTCGGATTACCGGAAGGTTTTCAGCCATCGCGGGCCAGTTCACTGAAGCTGGCGCAGACACTGGACGCGGATTCGATTGTGGTGGGAAGCTTTCAGACGGATGGAAGCCAGATCGTGGCCGAGGCTCGAGTCGTCGACGTGCCGCATCTGCATATGAGCGAGCCGGTGACGGCTCGGGGCGAGATGCGGAACATGATTGACGTTCTCGACTCCCTGGCCTGGATGCTGACGCGTGAGATGGATCCCGGCTTCAACGTAGCCCAGGAGACGTTTGTGGCAGCGGGCAAGGGGCTGCGGCTGGATGCGTTTGAGCAGTATATTCGCGGCATCACAGAACCTGACCAAGGGGAGCGATTGCGTCATTTGCAGCAGGCTGTAAAATTAAGCCCGGATTTTGGACAGGCATGGATGGCGCTGGGCCGCGAGGACTACGGTGGGCAACAGTATGAGGCGGCGGCGGCCGCCTTTGCCAAGGTGGGGCGCAACGATCCGAATGCGCTCGAGGCGGGTTTTTATCGCGGGTTGTCATTGCTGTTCTCAGGGAGCTATTTGCCGGCTGAGGAGGCGTTCAGCGGAGTTGCGCGCGAACTGCCATTGGCGGAGGTTGTGAACAACGAAGGGGTGGCGATCAGCCGCCAGGGGCACGATGGCAGTGAGTTGTTTCGCAAAGCGGTATTGGCCGACCCGAATGATGCGGATTATCACTTTAACCTGGCAGTGAGTCTCAAGCGCCAGGGGCAGACGGGTGAAGCAATTGCTGAATTGGCCCAGTGCTTGAAGTTGCGGCCGAATGACAGCGAGGCGCAGGATCTGCAGCAAGCATGGCGGCCGGCAAGCGCTGCCGCAGCAGCAACAGACAAAGAGTCTGACGACGCCAAGGCTGATCCGTTGGAGCGGATTGTACGTACTTTTGACGCGGTGGCTTTCCGCCAAGCCGCAGTGATGATGGACCAGATGGAGGTCGCGCGTCTGGCGGCTCTTTCTCCGCATGATCGGGCGCTCAAACTCGCCGACCAAGCCAAGGATTATCTGGATCGCGGACTCCTGCTTGAGTCGGATCGGCTTTATCAATCAGCGGTGGTGGCGGATGGCACGATAGCGAAGGCGCACGCCGGGCTGGCCCAGGTGCGTGAACAGACAGGGGACGTGGCTGGAGCGCGCAAGGAAGCCCAGGCGGCCCTGGCACTGCAGCCTTCGGCTGAAGCAAACCTGGTGCTGGGCCGGATTGATTTGACGACCAATCACCTGGACGAGGCGGGCAAAGAGGCTGGCGAGGCGCTTCGACTTGATCCCGGGAGCCGGGCAGCCCAGGAGTTGCGGCAGAAGATTGAGGCAAAGACAGGGCAGGGGAAAGAAAATTGAGGTTTGCTGGCCTTGCGTCGAAAAGGCCGCACAAGGATGGGCACTCGGCTCAAGTGGCGCAGGAAAAATTGTGAGGTCGAGGAAGGCGCGTAGGAGCAAGCCATGCTTCAGCAAGTGAGCGGGTTGAGGTTCCGAATGGTGGTTAGCCTGGTTGCAGCAATCGGGCTGGTCTTTGCATGGACCGCCGGCGCGGCGACCCGGCAACCGAGGGTCGATAAGCTTTTGCTGAATGACACCATTCAGCCGGTGAGCGCGGGCGAAATGGATAGGGCCATCACGCAGGCGAACTCCGATGGAGCGGTTGCGTTGCTGGTGGAGATGGATACGCCGGGCGGATTGATGGAATCGATGCGTGCGATGACGGGGGAAATTCTTCGATCGCGCGTTCCGGTGATCGTGTATGTGGCGCCCTCGGGGGCGCGAGCCGGGTCAGCGGGTTTCTTCATGCTGGAAGCAGCGGACATTGCGGCGATGGCACCGGGAACCGAAGCGGGAGCGGCGCACCCCGTATTCGAGTTCGGCAAACCCGACGAGACGATGAACAAGAAGATCGTCAACGATGCGCAGGCGTTTCTGCGGTCCTATGTGACCCAGCGCGGTCGCAATGCGGAGGCCGCTGCGGCTGCGGTTCAATCCTCCCACTCGTATACCGCTGCGGAAGCGCTGACGCAGCACCTGATCGACCTGGTTGCCACGAATGATGCGGACTTGCTGGCGAAGCTGGACGGGCGCGAGATCACGCGGATGGACGGATCGAAGGCGACGTTACACCTGGCGGACGCCCGGATTGAAGTGGTGAAGCCGACGCTTCGCGAAAACATGCTGGGCTGGCTTGTGAATCCGAACATTGCGCTGCTGCTGCTGGTGGCTGGGGCATTGCTTATTTACCTCGAATTCAACGCGCCCGGGACGATTGTTCCCGGCACGCTCGGCACCTTGATGGTGTTGCTCGGCATTTTTGGATTGGACCTGTTGCCTATCCGCTACACGGCGGTCCTGCTGCTGGTGGCAGCGATGGTGCTTCTGGCGCTGGAGGCCAAGTTCGGCGGGCATGGCGCGCTGGCCATCGCCGGAATCATCTGTTTGACCTTCGGGACATTGACGCTGGTGGATGCGCCGGTGCCGCAGATGAACGTGAGCCCGTGGGTCGCGATTGCGGTGAGCGCGGGATTTGGAGGGATCACGGTATTCCTGGTAAGGCTCGCGGTTCGAGCACGCCGCAGGAAATCTCTGCTGGGCGTCGACGCGATGGTGGGCAACACCGCTTCGGCAATGGAGGCGCTGAATCCGGAGGGCCATGTGCTGGTGGAGGGCGAAATCTGGCGCGCGGTGGCCAACCAACCAGTGGCGGCTGGAGCGCGGTTACGCGTGGTGGGGCATGAACAGTACCTGTTGCGAGTGGAGCCGACAGAGCCGTCGCAAACCGGCGCATAAACAGTACACGGGAGTACAATCCGTGCTAAGAGCCTGCTGTTCACTCCAGTTCGGCGGCGAAAGCTGATTTTCTACCGGACTGAATTTTGTGCGGAGAGTTGTTTTTCCGAGTGTGAGAAAGCGTTCCAAGTGAGGAAAGTCCAATGTCTGTAGCTGATTTGCCGTTGCCTGCACTGATTCTTATTGCGATCATTGTTCTCTACCTGCTGAACTCAATCAAAATTTTGCGCGAGTATGAGCGGGGGGTCATTTTCCGCCTGGGCCGCGCGCTGCCTGTGCCCAAGGGGCCCGGTATCATTCTCGTGTTTCGGCCTCTGGATCAGATCATCCGTATTACGCTGCGCCAGCAGGTGCTGGAGGTTCCGCCGCAGGACGTGATTACGCGCGACAACGTGACGCTGAAGGTAAATGCGGTGGTCACGCTTTACGTGGTGAACCCGAATGACGCGGCGATCAAGGTGGAGAATTACGTTTACCAGACATCGCAGTTTGCGCAGACCACGCTGCGCTCGGTGCTCGGCGAGGTGGAACTGGACACGGTGTTGAGCCATCGCGATCAGCTCAACCTGCGCATCCAATCCATTATCGACCAGCGGACGGAACCGTTTGGTGTGAAGGTGATTTCGGTCGAAGTAAAGCAGGTGGACCTGCCGGAACAGATGCTGCGGGCGATGGCCAAGCAGGCCGAGGCTGAGCGCGAGAAACGGTCGAAGATCATTCATGCCGAGGGCGAGTTCAATGCCGCGCAAAAATTGGTGGATGCGGCCCATTTGATGGCCACGGAGCCGATGACGCTGCAGTTGCGCTATCTGCAGACCCTGGCCGACATTGGGGTAGAAAAGAACACGACAATCGTGTTTCCGTTACCGATGGAGTTGTTGACGATTCTGAACAAACTAGGGCTGTCAGGAGAAAAGCCCAAGGAACTGAAATAGGCGGGACAGGTGTTGCTTCGCGGCGCGGCCTGGCAAGGGGATGCCGGGCAGCGGTCATCTCAAACACGTGGCTCCGGTGTCGAGAGCCGCTTGAATCCAAGGGCGGTGTATGCAACGAGGAATAGGCAGAGGGGAGTTTCAGGAGGCTGAAGAGCAGAGCGTCAAGGAGTTCACGCTGGGACCTGCGATGCTGCTTGCGATGGCTCTGGGCCTGATTCTGTTGTGCGGCATATCCTTTGGATTGGGATATCGGGCGGGCCGGCACAGCCCGGCACTGGCAATTGCAACGAGTGCGCAGCCCACTGCGGGACAACCAATGATCGCGCAAACCGGGGCGTCATTGTCCAAGCCGCCGGCGGCGGGGCTCATTCCCGCCACATCACCGTCTCAAGACGTTGGTGTTGTGCCACAGGCTTCCTCGGCGGACGGAACGCCAGGCGGAAACCCACTCACCTCTTACGCGCCTCTCGGCGGCAATCCGACTGCGGTTTCGGGTGAGGCGCAAGTACGGCCGGCGATTCCGCAACAAGGGAATGGAGCCGAAACGGCTGGAGCACCGCAACTAAATTCACAGGTGCGACCCGCATTGCCGCAGGGGCCCGCTTTGATGGTGCAAGTTGCCGCAGTTTCTCATCAAGAGGATGCGAACGTACTGGTGGCGGCGCTGCGGCGTCACGGCTATGCAGTCACAACACGCAGGGAGCCTGGGGATGGCTTGATTCATGTGCAGGTTGGCCCGTTCTTCAATCGCAACGAAGCGAATGCGATGAGTCAGAGGTTGTTAGGGGACGGTTACAACGCCAATGTAGTGCCGTAGTCCGCGCGGCGTCTAACCGCGCATCCATTCGGGCAGACTCGAGGCGATCACTTTCCGCACTGCACTCATCAATTCTTCGCGAGTTGCGTAATTGCGCGGATAGACAGGCGCGTGGAAGACGATATGGGCCGTGCCGGGATGGATACGCACGCTGCCTTTGGCCATCATGGTTTCAGTACCATAGATTGAGATGGGGACGCAGGGCACGCCTGTTTCCATGGCGAGATAAAACGGACCTTTCTTGAAAGGCAACATGCGGCCGTCACGAGAGCGCGTGCCCTCGACAAACGTAGTGATGTGAATTCCCTTGGCCAGCACACGACGGGCAGCAGCAATGCTTTCCTGCGCGCTTTCCACACGGCGGTCCCGGTCCACCGGGATGAAATCGGCCAGCTTCATTCCGTAGCCCAGACCCGGAATCTTCATGATGGCGCGCTTGCTGAAGGCTGCGGTGCGGCCGGGAATAGTGGGGATCAGCGCAGGGGGATCGAGATTCGAAAGATGGTTGGCCATGAAGATGCAGGCTGTATTCTCCGGCACGCGGTCGCGGCCTTCGACTTCAATCCGAATGCCGGCAATCCGGTAACTGAAGCGCACGATGAAGTTGGCCACGTTGTAGAGGGGCACCACGTTGCCGGTAATCATGGTGAAGGGAATGAGGATGAGCGCCGAAGGGATGCTGAGAACCAGAATCGTGAAGAGCAGAAGGAGAGACGCGATCATGCGGGGCTCTCTTTGCAATGCATTTCTTTGAGGCGCGTGGGCAATTTTTCATAGATGCCGTCGAAGGCGCCGTTGGAGAGAAGGGCGACCACATCGCCTGACTGAAGCTGGGGCGCAATTGACTGGACAATCCCTTCCACGTCGGGGTGGAGTTCGGCAGGGGTTCCGGTAGAGGTGAGGGCCCGGACTACGTCTTCGGGGTGGAGGCGTTCGGCGTCGGGAATTCGCTGCTGCTGATAGACGCCGGCGAGAATGACGCGGTCGGCAAGGCGCAGGCTTTCGACGAGGTCGGCTTCGAGGACCTTGCGCCGCAAAGTGTTGGAGCGAGGCTCGAGCACAGCCCACAGGCGCGAATGCGGATAGACCGAGCGAAGGGCGCGCAGGGTTTCTCGAATGGCCGTGGGGTGGTGGGCGAAGTCGTCGATGATGGTGATGCCGGCGATTTCCGCGCGTACCTCAAGGCGGCGTTTCACGCTCCTGAAGGTGGCGAGCGCGGTCTCAATTGCTTGTTTGCCGATGCCTTGGCCGAAAGCGAGGGCGGCTGCGGCGGTAGCGTTCAGTGCATTGTGCTCGCCGGCGAGACGCATTTCGAGATTGGACCAGAGCGTGCTGCGGTGCCAGACTTCCCAGCGGGTCAAGCCTTCTTCATGGCGGAGGTTGCGGAGTTGCCAATCGGCTTCGGCGGAGAAGCCGTATCGTTCTACCGGGCAGAACGCTTTGGCTACGCACTCGGTCACGTTGATGCTTGCGTCGTAGGCAATGATGCGACCTCGTCTCGGCACAAGATTCACGAGACGTTTAAAAGCGACCTTCACGGCTGCGAGATCCTCGTAGATGTCAGCGTGATCGAATTCGACGTGGGTAAGGATGAGCGCGTCGGGAAAGTAGTGGAGAAATTTTGGACCCTTGTCGAAGAAGGCGGTGTCGTACTCGTCGCCTTCGACGATGAAGGTGCGCGTGGGGCGAAGTTGAAAGCTGGTGCCAAAATTTTCCGCGACACCGCCGATGAGAAATGACGGCTCGAGGCTTGGATTTTCACGGGCGGCCACCTGGTAGATCCACGACAGCATGCTGGTGGTGGTGGTCTTGCCGTGCGTGCCGGCTACGACGAGCGACTCGCGTCCGGTGAGGAACTCCTCGCGCAGGAGTGCGGCCATGGAGGTGAAAGGAATGCGTTCGTCGAGAATGCGTTCGATTTCAGGATTGCCACGGGAGAGCGCGTTGCCAATGACAACGAGGTCCGGTGCGGGATCGAGGTTGGCTTCGGCGTAGGGTTCCAAGATCGGAATGCCGAGCGAATGGAGCAGGTCGCTCATGGGCGGATAGGCTGCTTTGTCCGAGCCCGTGATGCGATGACCCTGCAACTGCAACAGGCCAGCCAGCGAAGCCATCGCTGTGCCGCAGATGCCGCTTAAGTGGATGTGGCGTTGTGGCGGAGTCATGACGCCACCGCTGGTTGCAGCAGATGCAACTGCGCTTGATCGGTTGTGCAGAGCTCGGCTTCTACTCCAAAGATCAGGGTTACATTCTGACGCGACACGTGACCGCTGCGGAGACCGATTGCGATGGGAATGTCGAAGTCGCGGAATGCGTGAAGTATAACTTGCTCCAGCAGCTTCGGCGACGCGCCGGGCGAGGCGCAATCGAACATTTCGCCGAAGACGACCCCACGGATACCCTCGAGTTTGCCCGCCTCACGGAGTTGCCAGAGCATGCGGTCGACCTGGTAGGGTTTGACGCCGATGTCCTCGAGGAAAAGCAATTTGCCCTCGATGGCCGGCTGCCATGGTGTGCCCAGCAGCGAAACAAGGATGCTGAGGCAGCCACCATAGAGGGTGCCATTCGTTTTTCCGGGTTTCAGTGCGCGCAATCCCTCGGGTATGCCAAGGCTGTAGGGCAGGCCAGCCAGCGCCGACTGAAAGCTTGGCAGGTGCACGCCATCGGGCAGGGCAAAATCAGCGGCCACCATGGGACCGTGAAACGCAGGCAAGCCAAGTTGATCAAGCAGGCGCAGTTGAGTGCCGGTCAGGTCGCTGTAAGCGAAGAAGGGTTTGGGGTGCTCGCGAATCAAGTCAAGTTCGAGCCCGGGGAGCAGGTAGTTGGAGCCGTAGCCGCCGCGCACGCAGGCGACAATGCTGGTGTCTGGATCGGCAAATGCGGCGTGCAGGTCGGCGAGGCGCTGCTCGGGGGTTCCGGCGAAGAAGAGCGGACCACGCGTTTGAGTGCTTACACCGAGGCGCGGTCTAAAGCCGAGCGCACTGAGTTTCTTCAGGCCGTTCCGAATCGGGTCCGCATTGGCGAAAGAGGCGGGTGAGATTACGCTGATGCCTGCGTTTCCAGGCACAGACGGAATCTCGATCAATTGGTTTGGCAGCGGCGACTCAGTCATTTTCCCATGCCTCACCTTGAGCGATGAGAGTTGCGGGGCCGGTGAGAAATAGTTCAGTTCCGGGGCCATCCCATGTGAGGGTCTGCGCTCCACCGAGAGCGACGACTGTGAGTGGGGACTGGACGAGCGAGAGGGCGATGGCTGTTGTGGCCGAGGCTGAACTGCCGGTACCGGAAGATGTGGTCGGTCCCACGCCGCGCTCGAAGATGCGAATTTCGATTTCGTGATCGTTGATGACGCGCAAGAATTCGACGTTGGTCTGGTGAGGAAAATCGGGATGGCTGCAGATTTGTGCGCCGACGGTCTGCCAGGATTGCCCGGCAACAAAGAAGTCAGGGTTGTTCACGACGATGACGAAGTGCGGGTTGCCGGTAGAGACTGCGGTTCCGGAAATGTCCCGGCCTTTGGAGAGCTTGACCACCTTTGAGTTGAAAGTGGGTATGCCCATGCCGGAAGAGACTTCAACCGAATAGCCGCCGGTGTTGTGGACAGCATCGACGCGGCAAATGCGCTGACCGGCGTCGGTTTCGATGTGAAGTTCGTCGCCGGGTCGGGAAGCGAGGGAAACGGCCATCCATGCGGCTACGCAGCGGGTGCCGTTGCCGCTGATTTCAGCGATGGAGCCATCGGCGTTGTGGAGGCGAATTCGGCCTGAAGCCGGGGTGAGATTTCTCTCGTTTGTCCCGTTCTTGTTTGCTTCTTTGTTGCTTGTCCAGGCAAAGAACTCGATGCCGTCCGCGCCAATGCCGGTGTTGCGCGCACAGAGGCGTCGGGCCAGATTTGCCCAATCGTGATCGGCTGCGGCTTCTTCGGTGACGATGAGAAAATCGTTGCCGCAGGCGTGAGCCTTGGTAAAGGGAATCAATCTTCCTCCGGGTCGCGGAAGTTGAGCAGTGTGTCGATGGCGGGTTCAGCGAGCAACTGCGCGCGCAGGCGCAGATGTTGTTTTTTTGTGGCGATGAGCGTAAAGCAAACGCGCTGGAGCTCTCCGATGGTGTCTCGATCGGTGTTTGCAAGCCGTTCGCCGGCTTTGTCCATTGCGTCGAGGATGGACTTGAGCATGGCTGTCTGGTCGAGTCCCCGGGCTTCGTAGATAACGGCGAATTTTTTGAGGTTCGCGCGCTGTTCGAGGAAGCCCACGGCGAGGAGGGCGAGAAGAACGATCGCCGTCGCGGCTGTTGCGGCGCCAAAGCTTCCCGCGCCGCAGGCCATGCCAATCGATGCAACAACGAACACCGTTGCAGCGCTGGTGAGGCCGCTAATGCGGTCGCGGTTGTGCAAAATAAGGCCAGCGCCCAGGAAACCGATGCCCTGCACAATGTTTGAGGCTATGCGGGTCTTTTCGCTGGAATTGCCTGCAAGCGACGCGGAAAGCAGGGTGAAAAAGGCACAGCCCATGCAAATCAACATGTTGGTACGAACGCCTGAGGCCTTGTGCCTGGATTCGCGTTCGACTCCAATCACGCCTCCCAAAAGGCAGGCAACCAGCAAGCGCCCGATTGGGCCCTGCAGGATAGGTTGCAGACCTCCGAAATCGAGAGATTGTACGAACTGTGCGAGGGACGTGCTCATTCGAATTCCTTGCCCGATGCTATCACTGCACGCGGTCATTATTGCGGGCCGGTATCGGAGACGTAAACCGTGGCGGAGGGTTGGCCGGGGGCTTTGAATCGTTGCACAGCGACGAGGTCAACAGGATGCGCCTTGACTGCGCTGTCGATCGCATCGCCGTCGAAGGCCAGCACAATGGCCGCGTGCGTAGCGGGCGCGGCCAACGCGGCGTCATAGAACTCCTTGTCGCTCTCGTTGAGGGTTTGACGGAACGGAATTCCGGTGAGCGCAACGAGCTGAGGGTAGACGGATGTATTCATCAGGACGATACCGCCGGGGCGTGTGGCGAGCAAAGAACGAAGAACGAGAGGAATCTGGATTTCGAGGGGCCGGCGGGAATCGATGTTCTTTGTTCCCTCGACGAAGGTGAGGGGGCGTTCGCGGACCACCTGCCAGGCGTTCAAGCCTACAAGCGCAAACAGGAGGACCGCCCCATATTTTGTCCATGAAGGTTTGAATTCGCGCACGGCACCGAGACAGAAATATGCGACGAACCCAAGGCCAAGCGCAAAGGCGGGAAGCAGTTCGAGGCCGTAGCGCGTGTTGTACCAGGAGTGAGGCCACCACACGGGAATGAAGATTGGCACAGATCCGTAAGCGATGGCGTAAGCGTAGAAGGGAACCGGGAGCCAGAGCAGAAGGGCCCACTGGAATGCGCGCCGGCGCGCAATGAGCCATGCCCACGCTGTGCCCAAAGCAGCGAGTATGAGCAGGGTGTTGCCCCAACCCACGGCGGCTGCGTCCATTTTGGCAGTTTTGATGAAGAACAAGAGAGAGACCCAAGGATTGTGCCAGCCCGGATGGGGCGGCCATCCGGGTGCGGCGGTGCGCAATTCAATGGCTTTGGCGGAGTACGGTCCGCGGGCAAACTCGAGCCAGTCGCCAAAGACTCCGGCGTTATAGACGAACCATGTGACGGGAGCGGCTACAACCAGGGCAGTGGCGAGCCAGTAAGTGCGCGAGCGCAGTTCGCCGCGGCGGAGGAGGGTGAGTCCAATTCCAGACCATGCCAACAGCGCGAGGATCCAGCCGTCGTAGCGGGTGAAGATGGCGGCCACGAGCATCACTGCGATTGACCAAAGCAGGCGGTTGGCGCGGATTGGATCGGATTCAATGCTGCTACACCATTCGACCAGCCACACGACGGTCCAGACCATTTCGCACAGGAACAGCGGTTCAGTCATGGCGGTGGTTTGCAAGTAAAGCAGGTTGGGATTGGTGGCGAAGAAGGCGAGGGCGAGGGCCGCGGCGGCGGGCGGGAGCCAACAGCGCGCCAGGCGGTAGATGCTCGCACAGGCAGCCAGATATGCAAGTGCCGAAGGGATCATGCCCGCGATTCCGTTGGCCCACCAGCTATAGACGGCGACGAAGGGCATCAGCAGGAGGTGGGGAAGCGGCAGCCAAACGGAGCCGAGCTGGCTGAGTCCGGGGCGATGCGAGTCGAAGACGCGGCGGGCGATGTGGAGATGGGCCACGGCGTCGCCATAGTTGAGCATGGCGCCGTGCTGCCAACTCCAGATCACCGCTCCGGTTGAAAGTGCCAGGCAGGAGGCCAGCACCAACCGCAATTCCCTGCTGGAAAACGGGTCGCGAATGGGCTGCTCAGTCAAGGTGGGTCAACTCGCGGAAGAGAGTGAAGCGGTGATCGATTTCCTCGCGCGAGAGCGTTTGCAAGCGCTCGGTGCCGAAGCGCTCGACGGCGAAGGAGCCCATGACGCTGCCATAGAACATGGCGCGATGATAGACGGCGGGGGTGAGCTCGGGTTGCGAGGCGAGGTATCCGAAGAAGCCACCGGCAAAGCTGTCGCCAGCGCCCGTCGGATCGACTACCTCTTCGAGCGGGAGTGCGGGGACGTGAAACGCATGATGCGCGAGTTGTTCGGCACTGTTGGAATCGGCAGAAGAGAAGAACGCGGTTGCGCCGTATTCGCCATGTTTTACGACGAGTATCTTGGGACCCATTTCGAAGATCTTGCCGGCGGAGAGTACGAGGCTTCGACTGCCGGTCAGCATTTTCGTCTCTGTATCGTTGATCAGGAGCGCATCGAGGCCTTTCAACATATTCATGAGAGAAGAACGATGATCCTTAATCCAATAATTCATGGTATCGCCGCCAACGAGGCGCGCCTGCGGCATGGCGTCGCGCACGCGGCGTTGCAGAATGGGATCGATGTTGGCGAGGAAAAGAAATTGCGAGTCGTTGTATGCAGCAGGGATTTTGGGCTCGAAGGCGCCGAAAACATTCAGTTCAGTGTTGTGTGTCTTCGCTTCGTTGAGATTGTCGAGGTAGGACCCCTCCCAGAAGAAGCTCTTGCCTGCGGCTCGCTCGATGCCCTGGGTGTCGATGTGGTGCGCGTTGAAGACGGCTTCTTCGCGGGGGCCGAAGTCCTCACCGACGACGGCGATGACGCGAACGTCGGTAAAGAAACTTGCGGCCAGGGCAAAGTAGGTGGCTGCGCCGCCCAGGCAGCGCTCGCGGCGGCCCGCCGGGGTTTCAATGGAGTCGAAGGCAACGCTGCCTACCACGGTAATTGACATGCATGTTCCTCTCTATTTTCTCTCGATGAATCTTGTTGGGTGCGTTCCCTCAGGGGCTAAAGCCCGTGTACATTTGGCTGTGCTTATGTACGGGCTGAAGCCCGTACCCTTCAAAAGCCGGTGTACTTCAAAAGCCGGTGTACTTCAAAAGCCGGTACTCTTCAAAAGCAGGTGCACTTCAAAAGCCGGTGTACTTCAAAAGCCGGTGTACTTCAAAAGCCGGTACTCTTCAAAAGCAGGTGCACTTCAAAAAGCCGGTACTCTTCAAAAGCAGGTGCACTTCAAAAAGCCGGTACTCTTCAAAAGCAGGTACTCTTCAAAAGCAGGTGCACTTCAAAAAGCCGGTGCACTTTAAAGGCCGGTAGTCTTCAAAAGCCCGCACGGTTCAAAATGCCGGCTGGACGAACCCAACCCGCGCCTTTTTTCTAGCGTGCGCCACCCGAAGGCGCTGGCCGCACCGCAGGTGCTTACCAGCCGTGGTACTTGCCGAAGAGCAGCTTGAGTCGTTCTTTCGCGGCGGCTGGAATTGCGTCGGGCTGGGTGAGGACGGCGAACTTTGCTGCAGAGGCGCAGGCACAGCTGCGTTCAGTGGGCATCGCGGCAACTGCGGCTTTGACAACCTTGCAGGCGTTTTCGGCGTTCTGGTGCACACGGCGACGATCTGTTCGATCGTCGCGCTATCGTGGCCCTCGCGCCAGCAGTCGTAGTCGGTGACCATGGCAATGGTGGCGTAGCAAATTTCGGCTTCGCGAGCCAGCTTGGCCTCCTGCAGATTGGTCATTCCGATAACGTCGGCGCTCCAACTGCGGTAAAGATTCGACTCGGCCCGGGTGGAGAACTGCGGGCCCTCCATGCAGATGTAGGTGCCGCCGAGTTTTCCCACCACTCCGACGGAGGTGCAGGCGTGGGAGGCGGCGCTGGCCACGGTGGCGCAAACTGGATCGCCGAATGCGACGTGGCCTACAATGCCGTCGCCAAAAAACGTGGAGATGCGCTGGAAGGTGCGATCGATGAATTGATCGGGAATCACGAAGTCGGTGGGTTTGTGTTCCTCTTTGAGAGAGCCGACGGCCGAGACAGAAAGGATGCGCTCGGCGCCGAGTTTCTTGAAGGCGTAGATGTTGGCGCGGAAGTTCAACTCAGAAGGCAGGATGCGGTGGCCGCGGCCGTGGCGCGCGAGAAAAGCTACTTTCCGGCCTTCAAGTTCGCCCAGCACAAACGGGTCAGATGGTTCGCCGAACGGTGTTTCGACGCTGACTTCATGCTGGTTGGTGAATCCGGGCATGGAATAGAGTCCACTGCCGCCGATGATGCCGATTTCCGCCTGAGCCAATGAACGCTCCTCGTGCACGCGCCGTTTCCCGGCAGGTGTGCTTGTGGTTGGCAAACATTTCAGTATAAAGGGAGGGCGCGGAATGGGACCGTGGCTGCGGGCCGCGGCCAAGGAACGAGAGGAACTGCGCCGTTCTTTCTGGGCGAACAAGGGTGAAACGAGGAAGCATGGCCTGAGCGGAATTGAGGGGATCAATCCAGCCCAGGCTCAAGGTTTAGGGCATTTCTCCTGATGGTGTAGTGAGTGAACAATTCCCTCGGGGGTAAAGCCCCAGATTTCATGCACCTTTACGGCACGGCTGAAGCCGTGCCCTTTCAAAACTGCTCTATGCGCACAGGAGAAGTGCTCTAGAGGTGCAGAAAGCGATCGGCACCATAGACGAGGGCTAACGTAACGAGGGCGATGAAGACTTCGCCGATGGCGCCGACGGCAAACGGACGCCAGCCCTGCTTGCCCAACTCGCGGAAACTGGTGCGAAGACCGACTCCGGCGAAAGTGAGGAGAAACGCCCAGCGGGACAGATTGGCGAGGCTGGTCAGTTGCGGCCTGGTGAAGTAGCCGAGAGTGGCGAGCAGCGAGATGAGCAGAAATCCGAGGACGAATTTAGGGAATTTGCGCCAGAGAAATTCCGCTTTATTGCCGACGGACTGGGCTTGTCCGCGCGATGCCCAGTAAATGGCATAGGCGAGCACGATGAAACCGATGAGGGCGTTGCGGGTGGTTTTGGCGAGTACGGCCACTTTGCCGGCAGCATCGGAGTAAAGTGCGCCCGCCGCGGTGGCTTCCGCGGTGTTGTCGACGGCGAGGCCTGCCCAAAGGCCGTAGGCCTTGTCGCTGAGGTGGAGCGAGTGGCCGATGAGCGGGAAGGTGAAGAGGGAGAGAGCTCCGAGGGCGAGGATGGCGGCGATGGCGTAGGAGGCATCTTCGTCGTCGGCATCGATGGCGGGCTTGGCGGCAATGATGGCGGAGACGCCGCAGATGGAGGAGCCGATGGCGAGCAGCGACGTGAGCTTGGGTTTGAGTTTGAAGCTGCGGCCGAGGATGTGCATGAAGGTGAGGGAAAGCGCGAGTGCGACGGCAACGAGGAGCAGGGAAATGCCGCCGAGATGAAGGATGTCACCCAGAAGGAAGCGGGAGCCGAGCAGAACGATACCGGCCTTGAGCCAGAACTCATATGTAGCAACCCCGGCCTGAAAGACGCGGGGCACACCGACCGTGTTGGCAATGAGCAGGCCGATGACGATCGCCCACAGCACATATTCAATGTTGGGGAAAGTGATGTGATGGCCTTTGGTATAGGCGGCGATGGATTGCTCAATAAATTTGCCGGCGTAGCCCACAGCGGTGAGAAGGAGCAGGCCCGGGACTAACGCGAGGATGCGGCGGCCGAGATGAACCGGCTCATCGAGGCCAAGAGGGCGAGTTGAATTGGCGGCAGTGGCCATTTTGATCTCCTTGGATGAGGCAAATGTCGGTCAGGGCCCGGATTCGAATCCGTGAGTCGCGCTGGCTCACCACTTGACGGCGGGAAGCACGTTGAGGCGAACGAGCAGGGCAAGAAGGAGCGCGAGCGCGACGGCATAGACGTCGAGCGAGGGGCCGCGCCGCGGTGCGGTGGGTTCCGGCATGGTAGTTCTCCGTTCAGTTGTGAATCAGGCTGAGACTTGAACGCCGTTCGCCGCGCATTGTGCTGCAAATGCGGATTCCCGGACGGCCCAGCCGGCGATGAGCAGGCTGGGAGCCGGGACGGGGGCGGCGTCGCCGAGGGCGGCGAGAGTGATACATCGAACCTGCTGGCCGGGCTGGCCGGCGCGCGAGACGAGTACGCAGGGGAAGTCGGGTGGCAAGCCTTCCTGGAGCCACTGAAGAGCCAGCAGGCTTAGATCGCGGCCAGGCATGTAGACGACGCGGGTGGCGTCTTCGAGTTGCGGCAGCGCGGCGTCGTTGTGCGACTGCGCGTGATGGCCAGTGGAGAAGATGACGTTGGACGCGGTGTGGCGACTGGTGAGGGAGAAGCCTACGGCGGCAGCAGCGGCGAAGGCGGCAGTGATGCCGGGGATGACTTCGAAGGGGATGCCGGCTGCAGCGAGGGCGGCGATCTCCTCGGCGGCGCGGCCGAAGATGAGGGGGTCGCCGCTCTTGAGACGGACAACGCTGCGACTGGCGCGGGCGTGCTCGATCATGAGCGCGTTGATCTCTTCCTGGGTGATGGTCTTGGTGCCGCAACGCTTGCCTACATTGACAATCTCGGCGGTAGGAGCGAGATCGAGAATCGGCTGGGGGACGAGGTCGTCATGGAGGATGAGGTCGGCGGATTGAAGGAGGCGCAGCGCTTTGACGGTGAGGAGATCGGGGTCGCCGGGGCCGGCGCCGACGAGATAGACATGGCCTTCGCGCGTCCCAAAAGCAAATGCAGGTCCTTCGGCTGCGCTGGGCGCGTTGCGCCCAGTTTCGCTCAGGATGACACCGCTATTTTTCGATTCTCCGGAACCTGCTGCGCGAATCCGCTCCGCCCCTACGGGGCAGGTGGAATCTGATTGGGTTTGTTTCCCAGGGCCGCACTCTGCTTGCCCTGGGCTATTTTCGACGGCTCCCTCCGGGAGCAGAGAAGCGGGCTCGGTGAGGGGGGCGTGGGCGAGTTGGCGTGTGGTGCAGGTAGGGGAGTCGCAGATCTGGCGGTGGGCTAGTTCGTGGAGCAGGAGCTTGCGCGCTTCGCCACGGGGATGCGTGGCGAGGACTTCGCGACGAAGCTGGCCGAGGTTTTGGAGCCAGGGACCAAGGTCATCGGGTAGCTGCTCGTCGATTTCGCGGCGCAGGCGTTGGGCAAAGGCGGGGCTTTCTCCGGCGGTAGAGATGGCGATTTGCAAATCACCCCGGCTGACTACTGAACCGAAAAAGAAATCGCAGTTGGGAATGTCGTCGACGCTATTGCAGAGGACGCCGCGTTCAATCGACCCGTGATAGACGGCGGAGTTGACGGCAGGCGAGTCGGTTGCGGCGATGACGATGAGGTTGCCATCGAGGTCGGAGGGTTCGAAGGAGCGCTGAAGCCATTCGAGCTTGCCCTCGGCGGCGAGTTGGCGGATTTCCTGGCGCGCCTGGGGGGCGATGACGCGAAGGCGGACGCCGGTTTTGAGAAGGCTGCCGACTTTGTCGAGAGCGACCGTCCCGGCGCCGACCAGCAGGGCGGGGCGGCCTTCGAGTTTGAGGAAGATGGGCAACAGGCTCATGGGAGCTATCCTTCAGGGGCTAAAGCCCACGCTCTTCTCTTCTACCTTTCGGCACGGCTAAAGCCGTGCCCTTTCAAAAATCGAGTCTTTCCGCAAGCTGTAAGCCGAGTGCTGTTTTTTCGAATCCGAGGCTTGTGGTCTCCCACCCTTCCGCGATAGGACTGCGGAAGGGTGGGGCACCCGGCTCATGTGAGCTATCCACAGGGTGGAAGTTTTTGGTTCCTCCGAATGTCTTTCCCAGGTCCCAAAACAGGCACCTGGGGCACCGAATTCTTGTGTCTGTCAGTCGGCCACGCCGTGGGGTACGCGGGCGGTGGGAAGGTCGCGTTCCACCGGGGCGAGCACTTCACCGGCAAGATGGGCGCGGAGTTCGTCATTGGTGTGGCGGCCGAACCATGCGCGAAGATTCTCTGCGGGCTGGCGATCTGCCATGTATTGGCGAAGAAGGCGTTCGACGGCCTCGGGAACCAGCGGCGCGGGGCAGCGATAGCCGACCGGGCGAGAGATGGCTGCGTGCTGGCCGACCGCTCCGCCAAGGCAGAAGTAAAAGGCATCGGTGAGCTTGCCCTCGAACTTGATCTTCTTGCCTTCCATGCCGATGTCGGCGATCCAATGCTGGCCGCAACCGTTGGGGCATCCGGTTACGTGAAGGCGGAGTTGCTGGTCGGATTCCGGCGATACCCCGATTTCCGAACAGGCGATCCTCGGCGCTGCGATGGGAGCGGCCATGACTGGCTTAAAGCCGATCGCCGAGATCATGTTCTCGGATTTCTTCGCGGTGTGCTTCGACTACATCGCGAACGAGTTTCCCAAGAGCCGCTATATGTCGAACGGCCAGGTCAAATGCCCGCTGGTGGTCCGCACCGGCAACGGCGGCTCTCGTTTCGGCGCGCAGCATTCGCAGAGCGTCAAGAATTGGTCATGATGATTCCAGGCCTGAAAGTCGTCGCGCCGTCATCGCCGCGAGACGTGGTCGGGTTGCTCGCGGCGTCGGTGCGCGACCCGGATCCGGTGATCTTTCTCGAGCACAAATCGCTCTACGCCATCAAGGGCGAAGTTCCCGACGGCGAGATCGTCGATACGCTCGGCACGGCGAAGATTGTCCGTCCCGGTAAGGACGCAACCATTGTTGCCTTGGCATTGATGGTGCCGCGCGCGCTCGTAGCGGCGGAAAAGCTGAAAGGCGAGCATGGCATCGATTGCGAAGTGATCGATGTGCGCTCGCTGGTACCGCTCGACACGCAAACCATTCTGGGCTCGGTCGCACGGACGCATCGGCTATTCACCGTCGAGGAAAATCCACGGCTGTGCGGCTGGGGTGCGGAAATCGTCTCGATCGTCGCCGACGAGGCCTTAGCGAATGGTT
>CAVQZQ010000135.1:0-41269 GCA_963718435.1 uncultured Acidobacteriota bacterium
GGCTGAAGGTGTGCCAACGCGCGGCGGTCGAAGGCCAGTCGATCTACCTTTATGGATCGACGACCGAGATTCTCTCAGCGATGCAGAAGTCTCTGGAAGAAAGGTTTCCTGGCATCCGAGTCGCCGGCAGCGAGCCCTCGAAGTTTCGCCGCCTTACCAGCGCGGAGAAATCGGACCTCGCAACGCGCATCGTCAACTCCGGGGCTTCGATCACCTTGGTCGGTTTGGGATGCCCGCGGCAGGAGTCCTTTGCCTATGAGTTCCGCAGTGCCCTCTCGATGCCTATCCTCGCCGTGGGCGCAGCTTTCCCGTTTATCGCGGGTCACGTCACGCAGGCGCCGCAATGGATGCAGGACCGAGGCCTCGAATGGTTGTTCCGGCTTTGCGTCGAACCCCGGCTATGGCGTCGTTACCTCTATCTGAATCCGGCGTATCTGTTCCTGGTGGCGCTGCAAGCCTCCGGTCTCTCACAATTCACCACCGACGGCCAGCTTCCGATCGAGGAAGTTCTCGCCGGATGAAGCGACATGCGGCGAGAGGCAAGAACCGCAAGTGGGCCGGAGAATATGCTGAGGGCGCAAATCAAGAGCAGACTGGCCAGAAACACACTATGGATGTCGATGGGGCAGGGGCTGCGTCTTCTTGTCCAGGCGGTTTACTTCACGGTGATCGCCAGAGCCCTCGGGGCCAGCAACTACGGATCCTTTGTAGGTGTAGCGGCCCTGGTTGGGATCCTCTATCCATTCGGCGCCATGGGCAGTGGGCATCTACTGATCAAGTCAGTGGCGCGCGACAAAGGGATGTTCCCGATCGCCTGGGGGAAAGCACTGGTAACCACTGGGATTGGTGGCGCTATCCTGGTCGGGGTTGTAATTCTGCTTTCCCGCACCGTGCTGCCGGGTACAATCCCGGTGCACTTGGTGGTGGTGGTCGCCATCGCGGATATTCCTGGACTGAGTCTGATTACCATCGCTGGGCAGGCCTTCCAGTCTTTCGAACAACTCCAGTGGACGGCGGCTATCAATCTCCTGATCAGCGTGAATCGGATGCTGGGCGCGTTGCTGCTTGTTGTCTTTTACCACCATCCCACGGCACTGCAATGGGGATATGCGTACCTGGCTTGCACGGCGGTGACGGCAACGGTATCGATCGCACTGGTTCTTTACCGGCTGGGAGCGCCGAGGCTGAAGTTACGGCTGTCTCCCGAGGCCCTGTGGAAGGGATTCCATTTTTCCGTCAGCCTGAGCGCGCAGACGATTTACAACGACATCGACAAGACCATGCTGGCGCGCCTGAGCTCTCTCAACGCGACGGGAATCTACGGCGCGGCGTACCGGCTGATCGATGTGAGCTTTGCCCCGGTGCTGGCCTTGCTCTATTCGGCTTATCCGAACTTCTTTCGCGAGGGCCGCGCTGGAATATCCTCAAGCTTTTCATACGCCAAGCCGCTGCTGCTCCGCGCTGCGGGATACGCCGCGCTTGTCGCTTGCGCGATCCTGGTCTTTGCCGGAGTCGTGCCCTATGTCCTTGGTCCTGAATATGCAGAGACGACTGTGGCCCTGCGCTGGCTTTCACCGCTGCCATTGCTGAAGGCAACGCATTACTTTCTGTCCGACACTTTGACCGGGGCCGGGCACCAGGGCCTGCGCAGCGCAATCCAGGCCGGAGTGGCTCTTTTCAACGTGCTCATTAATCTCTGGCTGATTCCGCGGTATTCCTGGATGGGGGCTGCGTGGTCGAGCATCGCGTCGGACACGCTTCTGGCGCTATCGGTAGGAATGGCTGTTTACATCTTGTCGAAGACGTCGCGGGGTCCAAATGGCGAGACAGCGCACTTGATCGAGCCCGCCGGCGCGCAACGATGACGGGAGTGAGGCAAAGCCGGATCGTCCGCAAATTCAAGGTTCGGCTTTGCTTGAGTCGAAGAGGAGAATCTGTTGTTTTCAATCAGGCGTGTTCTCTTAGGCGCACAAGCCAAGCTGCTTAGCTTGCTGGCATCGACTGCGATTGCGCTGTCGGTCGCATCAGCCGGGAGTGCTTCGTTGCAATCGCCGACTCTATTGAATCCGCCGAGCGTGCCGGTGCCGGCGTCTTACTTTTCTATGAACATCCTCTTCCATCCCCTGAATCACGTGCCGTGGCCGGCCGTGCCCATCGGCGGATGGAGAGCGGCCCATGTATTTTGGGCCGACATTGAGCCACAGCCGAACCACTGGTACTTCGATCTGCTCGATAAGTACGTCAGCTGGAGCCAGGCGCACCAGACCCCGATTCTTCTGCAGCTTTCCTATACGCCGAGATGGGCCTCCAGCACTCCGGACGCTGCGACCGATGTTGAAGCCACGAATCCCCCCGGGCTTTCCGGAACACCGCGCAACATGGAGGATTGGAGGAACTACGTGAAGACCGTCGCGACGCGCTACAAGGGGCGGATTCACGACTGGGAAATCTGGAATGAGCCCAATCGGCCACAGAGTTGGACAGGAAGCGTTGACACCCTGGTTGAGATGACTCGAGAGGCCGCTGCGATCCTGAAACAGATCGATCCCACGAATGTCGTTGTCTCGCCCGCTGCTACTGAAACGCGAGGGCTCGCATACCTGGATGCTTATCTCGCGAAAGGCGGCGGCAAGTATGTGGATGCGATCGGATTCCACTTCTACGTCGGCCGTGAACCTCCTGAAGCGATGGTCACCCTCATCGGCGGCGTGGAAAAGATTCTCGCCAAACACGGCCTCAGCTCAATGCCGCTCTGGAGTACTGAGGCTGGATGGTTGGGCCCGGACCTGCTGCCGCCCGACATGCAGGCGGCTTATCTTGCGCGGGCCTACATTCTCAGCTGGGCTTCCGGCGTGTCGCGCTTTTACTGGTACGCGTGGGAGAACCACCACGGAACGCGGATTGAGCTGGTCGGCCCGGACAATGGCACCTTGACGCCCGCCGGCAACGCCTTTGCCACCATCCAGACATGGATGACTGGCGCAGTGCTCACCGGATGCAGCGCCGCCGGGAATGGGGTGTGGACCTGCGGCCTCGAACGCGCCAACCACATCTCGCACCTGGTTTGGAGTGCTGGCAGCGAAACCCCGTTTCCCGTTCCCGCCGCCTGGCAAGCGCACGAAGCCGACTCCCTCGACGGCGGTCAGAGGCCGATTCAAGGCAACGCGATCCTGGCCGAAAATTCGCCGGTGTTGATTCAATGATTCACCACAAATCCGCCTCGTAAACGGAGGAGCTCTGTGCACAAGCTGGAACGCATTGTTATCTTCATCCTTCTCTTGTTTGCCACAGGAGCGGGGCAGGCCTTTCTCGCCAATCCGGACACGTCCTCGATTGGTACCGGTCAGCCCGTGACCGAGGTCATGTTCGCGCTCATCTACTTCGTGGTGATCCTGTTTCTGGTGAAATACCGCACCGCCGCGCTCCGCTTGATGCTCACCGAGAAGTGGCTCGCCGCCCTCTGTCTCTGGGCGTTAGCTTCGGTGGCGTGGTCCGCGAATCCAGAAGAATCGCTGCGCCGCGCGCTCGCGCTGATAGGAACCACGATTGCCGGTCTCTACCTCGGTCTGCATTTTGAACCCAAACAGCAGCTCAAGCTGATCGCCTATGCAATCGGGCTGGGCGCAATTGCCAGCGTGGTGGTGATTATTGCCGTTCCCTCCGTCGGCATCACCCCCGAGGGAATGCAAGGCGTCTACAACCTGAAAAACTCGCTGGGGCGCATGATGTCTCTTGGAGCGATTTGCTTCGCCCTGCTAACGCTTAGCGAGCGGCGCCGCCGGGCGGCAAGCGTCTTCATGTTCCTCCTTTGCTGCACGCTCCTTGTGTTGTCCAAGTCGGCCACCGCAGTGGTGGTAACCATGCTGATGCTGGCTCTGCTGCCGTTCCGCAAACTGCTTTACCTTCGCACCCCTCAAATGCTGGCGGCCATGGCCATTCTGATCCCGCTGATGGCTGCGGCCACCTTCTGGATCGTCGAATCCTCCGAAGATATTCTCCAGGTGCTGGGCCGCAATTCATCCTTGTCGGGCCGGATCCCTCTCTGGCAGCTCGTCTTGAAGTCAATCTCCGACCATCCCATTCGCGGCTATGGCTTCACCGCCTTCTGGAACAGTTGGGCAGGAGAGAGGGTGAGCCACGCCGTCAACTGGGACGCCGCGGTGCCCCACGCCCATAACGGATTTCTCGAGGTCTGGCTCGGCCTCGGTCTCATCGGCCTCGCCCTGATCCTCATCAACATTTCGCGCAACTTTCTCTTCGCCCTCGACATCGCCAGGAGCAATCGTGAGGTCGAGTACTTGTGGCCATTGCTACTGGTCGTTTTCACCGTGCTCTATAACGTGACCGAAAACTCGCTGCTGACCGTAAACTCTTTGCCTTGGATTGCCTATGCCGCCGCGAGCTACTGGCTGGCGCGGGCCGCCCGCGAAGAGGTCGCGGAGCCGGCGGAGACGCAAACGGATGCAGAGCCGGCATACTCGGCTTGAGGCGTCCTCGATGGGGTCGAGTAATCTTTCGGGAACGCGAAGGATCGAATTCGTGAGGAAGTCATGAAGCCCGTACTTATCGCTCTCGTTCTATTCGCCGGCCAGGCAATGACCATGCAGGATAAGCCGGTGGTCCATCTCAAGCCGCATACCGACATCATTCTGGAAGCTTTCGACACATCGCTTCTGGAATTGAGCCAGGCGCCGCAGATCGTCTATCTTCCGGCTACGCCGCCCAAGCCCAACGGCAAGGGCCAACAGTGGACGATCGACGTGAAGAACTTTGGTCCGCTACCGGTGACTGTGTCCGATAAGGGCGCCTTCGGCGTGCCCGTCGCCACCGGCCAGACCGTCCATATCCTCTCAAACGGAAGCAAGTACATCCTCAAACACTGAGCTAGTGCCGCACGCTCGAATTCATTCTTCCCATGTCTGCCATTCAGCCGTTGATCAAATCCGAATCGATTGCGCGCACCGCGGCCCCGCTGCGGGTGCTTGCGTGGCCCATCGATCCGGGAACCCGTATACCGCTTCGCTCTACACGCAAATGGGGCAGGGCGTGGAAGTGGAGGCATTCTCGGCAGGAAGTCTCGCACATCGCCAGGACATTTGGCACGTTCACTGGCCTGAATCGCTCCTGAATATTCGTAACGCGGCATCGGCCGCATTCAAGCTGTCGAGCTTTCTGGCCATGATCGATTTTGTCCGCCTGCGCGGCGGCAGGATCGTCTGGACAGTGCATAATCTCAGGGCCCACGACGGCCTTCATCCATTGCTCGAAGCGAAGTTTTACCGGCGCTTCATCCCGCGCGTCGACGGCGTCATCAGCATGAGCGAAACGGGACTCAACCTGGCCCGAAAGCGCTTCCCGCATCTTCGGCATTTGCCCGCCGCGGTGATTCCTCACGGGCACTATCGCGACCAGTACCCGCGATACGAAGGCAACGCAAGGGTCGAACTCGACATTTCTGCCGATGCTCGTGTCATTCTCTTCTTCGGCGAAATAAGGGCCTATAAGAACGTCGATGCGTTGGTGCGTGCTTTCCGTAATGTCACGGATTCGAATGCGCTGTTGATGATTGCCGGTCGGCCGAAGAGCGCGCTTCTGGGCGAGAGCCTCGCGAAGGAAGCGGCGCTCGACAACCGCGTGCGCCTTGCTCTTCAATTTATCGAGCGCGAACAAGTTGCGAGGCTCTTCTCGGCAGCCGATCTGTCTGTGCTGCCCTACCGGCACATTCTCAACTCCGGAGCGGCTTTGTTGGCGCTTTCGCTCAACCGGCCAGTCCTGGTTCCCGATCTGGGCTCCATGGGCGATCTGCGAAACGACTTCGGCGACGAGTGGGTCCGAACTTATTCTGGCGAGATTGGTTCTGAAACACTCGAATCGGCGCTCGAGTGGGCCTCGCTGCGCGATCCCCCCATCTGCGCAATGCCGGACGAATATCAATGGGAGCGGATTCGCTCGCAGACCGTCTGCTTTTATCGAGAAGTACTGAAAATCCGGTGAACAATAGCCCGAGATCAATCACGGCCCAGGCTATACACGATCGCCGAACTGAAGAGTTCAGGAGAAAGCATGACTCAATCCGTCGCCGCACCGTTAAAAATGGCATTCAAATCGATGCTTCCGGAGAAGCTGCTCATGCGGTTGCGCGTCTTAAGAGAACTGAAGCGCGGCGAGCCCGAGCTGAAGATCGTGCGTTGCATCTGCGACCGGTCGGAACTCTCTATCGATGTGGGTGCAAATCGAGGAGTCTACGCCTACCTGTTTTCGAAATACAGCGCGCACGTCCTCGCAGTTGAACCGCACCCCCTCATGGTCCACAAGTTGAAGAAATCGCTTCCCGGTTCGGTGGAGGTTCTGAATTTTGCCGCGTCTGACCATGAGGGCGAGTGCGAATTTCATATTCCCCAGGACGCGGGAAGAGACGTCCACTCGCGCTGCTCACTGGAAGTGGGCGTAAACAGCGAGTTCAGGACCCGGACAATATCGGTTGAGCGGAGGCGGCTCGACAAATTGCCTATCGAGGGGCGCATCGTCGGTGTAATCAAAATCGATGTCGAAGGGCACGAGTTGAGCACATTGCAGGGCATCACCGGGTTGGTTACAAAATCCAAGCCGACCATCATCGTGGAATCCGAGGCGCGGCACCATGCCGGTGCGCCGCAAAACGTCTTTCAATTTCTTCTGAAGTTCGGGTATCGGGGATACTTCATTCACCGGGGCAATCTGCACCCGCTCGCGGAGTTCTCTGTGGAGAGGTTTCAAGCCTCGAATGCCGAGAAGGCGGTCGATGGCAAGAGATCGCCGGATTATGTAAATAACTTCCTCTTCATCCACCCCTCGCGCGCCGGCGTGCTCGACCGCGTAAAGCGGATCTTTCCGTTGATCTCGCAGAATTCGAATCTCGAGCCATCGATCCAACCGGGCTTTGGACCCTCACGGGAATCGCGACTGGCTCACGAAATCACGCAGCCGCGTGTTTCACTTTTGTCGCGCACAAAGTAGTAGAGTCCGGACGAAGATTACGGCGCATGAGAGAGGAGCACTATTGAATGTACTTATGCTTCACAATAGCTACCAGTACCGCGGTGGCGAAGATGAAAGCTACGAATCGGAAGTAAGAATGCTGCGCGCCGAGGGACACCTTGTCGAGACGATCCACACCAGCAATTCCGGTATCGAGTCGAAAGGTAAGTTCCATGTTGCTCTTGAATCTCTTTGGTCGTCGCCATCTTACGACCTGGTGGATCGCAAGCTGCGAGAAAGCCCGTTTGACGTGCTCCACGTGCAGAACTTCTTTCCTCAGCTCTCGCCGTCGGTTTACTACGCCGCGAGAAAGCATGGCGTCGCCGTTGTGCAAACGCTCAGGAATTATCGCCTTCTGTGCCCTGGGGTTTACTTCTATCGCGACGGCCATGTTTGCGAGGACTGCATGGGGAAGGTCGTCAAATACCCGGGCATCGTGCATGGTTGTTATCGCGGCAGCCGGCTCGCCACCGCAACGGTTGCAGCCATGACCGCTTTTCACAGCATCAGGGGAACCTGGCTTAACTCGGTCGACCTCTACATCGCTCTCACCCGGTTTGTTCGCGACAAATTCATTGAGGCCGGCTTTCCAGAAGACAAGGTGGTGGTCAAGAACAACTTTGTCTATCCCGATCCCGAATGCGGCGGCGGGGAAGGCGACTACGCCCTTTTTGTCGGTCGGCTGAGTCCGGAAAAGGGCCTCGACACGCTACTCTCAGCATGGAAGCAATTGGACCGGAACTGGAGCCTGAAGATCGCAGGCGACGGTCCCATGTCCGCTCAGGTTCAGGCGTTTTGTGCCGTGCACAAGGATGTGGAATGGGTCGGTGCACAGTCGCGTGCGGAGACTGCCAAGCTCATGGGAAGTGCCCGGGTGCTCGTCTTTCCTTCGCAGTGGTACGAGACATTCGGCAGAGTTGCGATGGAGAGCTTTGCCGCCGGCACACCCGTGATCGCTTCGCGTCTCGGCGCGATGGAGGAGGTCTGCGATGACGGGCAGACCGGCCGTCTCTTCGAGCCCGGCAATGCTAACGACTTGGCAGAGAAGCTCCGCTGGGTACACGACAATCCGGACCAGTTAAGAGCCATGCGGCCCATCGCACGGCAGACTTACGAATCCAAATACACAATGCGCCCAAACTGCCGTGTGCTCATCCAGGCGTACGAAACAGCCCAGCGCACGTCAAGCAGCGCGAAGGGGTGGACAGGGAAGCGCTCAGACTGTCCTGCGTCCTGAAAAGCACCCTATCAATCCGCTTCAGCTAGCGAGCGGAGAATGGTTCTTTCCGCCCTGAGGATCCACATTCTTCTTACCGCGTGGATTCAATCTCTTCAGCGCGTTGAGAATGCGGTTGAGCAGCCGCCGATCCGGCCAGGCGTCACGCATGAGTTCCCGCACCAGGGCCGGCTGTTCCCATGGAACATCGTGGTACCCGGAGGTGAGGAATTGATTTCCGGGGTCGGTCTTCCACGCATGCGGAAAGAGCGCGATCGTATCGCTTTGAATTCGGCGTGAACTCGCGACCGGCGAGTCAGTTCTGTTCATCAATGCCGCCGAGAGTGCGTCGGCGAGATTGCCCCGCGGGGACACATTCAAGTGACCCAATTGTGTTGCGCGAGGATTCATCTCGATCAGGTAAGCAGCTTGGGTCGCATCGTCGATAACAAAATCGAGACCATGAAGACCGCTGAGTTTGAATCGCTGCGCCAGAAGCCGCGACGCGCGCTCAATCTCTTCGTGCTTCAGCAAGCGCACTATGATCGCCGCACCGCCGGCCCCCTGCGTAGCCAGGACTTCAACGGTTACGCTGGCCAGCACCTCGCCCTGCCAGCACGCGAACATTGTCGTTGCCTGCCGACCGGAAACGAACTTCTGCAGCGTAACGGTCGAGCCGTTTCTACGCCGCCAGAGCCACAAAGCGACAGGATGGCGGTTGATCAGAAACTGCTTCCACGCCATCACCGTGCGCCGCTTCCCAAAGAGCGAGGGAAATACCTGCTCGGCATGCAAGCGATTCAGAACAAGCACCACACCGTCGCCGCCCCAAGTCCCGTCGATCTTCAACACTGCCGGCCACTCCAACTGCGGGTTGCTGAAGTCTCTAGGCGATTCTATGGGTCGTGTAGGCGGCACTCGAATGCCCAACTCGACCGCGACTTCCAGTGTTTGGCGACGGCTCTCGAGCGCGGAATAAGCATCGCCGGCTCCGATCGAGCGTTCGATCAGCGGTCGAAGCTTTGCGTCGCGTGCGTGGAGTTCGTGGAGCTGCCAAACGGCGCCGTCGTCGCAGGGAATGATGAGGTCGGGTCGCACCGACTCGATGGCGGCTTTCAGTGAACCGGTGGAATTCAGACCGCGATAGGTGAAAATCGAATCCACTCCGGTTACTGCCCGAAGCGGATGACCAGGTGGGCAGATCGCCGAAACCCTGCAGCCGGACTGCAGAAACGCCATCGCCAGGCGAGGAGAAGTGGACCACCACAGGGTTGCGCTCAGTAAAACCAGTGCATGGGACGTATCGTCCAACCGCTCACACTCTCTTTCGCAGCCATGGATCCGATCTTAAGAAAGATAACGCAGAATCATTTGGCCATGCAAACTTACAAACGCTTTGTGTGCGCCGGTGCGGTCCAACCGCATTATCGAACGAGGTAGAAGGCAGCAGACGTTGAACCTCGAATCTCTCATTTAAGGCAGGCTGAACACCATGATCCTTGATGTCGCCATCATCGGCGCAGGCCCCTATGGCTTATCGATCGCAGCGCATCTCGCCAAAACCGATTTTTCGTTCCGGATCTTCGGTTCGCCGATGCAAAGCTGGCGCAAACACATGCCCAAAGGTATGCACCTCAAGTCCGAAGGTTTCGCTTCCGACCTATACGACCCAGACGCTTCCTTCACTCTTCGTGACTATTGTGAAGAGAAGAATCTGCCCTATTCCGATATCGGCCGGCCCGTTCTGCTGAAACATTCATCGCGTACGGCCTCGAGTTTCAGAGCCGATTTGTTCCGACGCTGGAAGAGACTGAAGTTACAAGCGTTGATTACGTCGATGCCGGCTTTGAGCTGAAAACCGCGGACGGGCAAACAATTCGGGCGCGTCGCGTCGTGGTGGCCACTGGCATCACTCCCTTCGGCTACATTCCGCCGGTCCTCGCTGGGTTGCCACGGCAATTTGTCACGCATAGTTCGAGAAACATCAGAGCTGTCAGGTTTTCTCAGCGGGAAGAAAATAGCTGTGCTCGGCGCGGGGGCCTCGGCCCTGGACCTTGCCGCCCTGCTGCACGAAGCCGGCGCAGAGGTGGAACTGGTGGCTCGCCGGTCGGAAATCGCGTTTCATACTGCCCCCCGGGAACCGCGTCCGTTGTGGCAAAGGCTGCGAAATCCTCGCTCGGGACTGGGTATCGGGTGGCGATCGCGCTTCTACTCCGACCTCCCTCTTCTCTTCCACATCATGCCCCAGGAATTTCGCATGCGCGTGGTTCGCAATCATCTCGGACCGGCTCGGGATGGTTCATCCGCGCCCGGGTCGCCGGCAAGTTCCCCATGCATCTTGGCGCAACGATCGAGAGTGCGAGAGTCGACGGCGGTGTGGTCCGTCTCCACTTGACGGCGCGAGGTGGAGAGAGAGCGGAGTTGGTTGCCGATCACATCATTGCCGCAACCGGATACAGAGTCTCACTTTCAAGATTGAGCTTTCTCGCCGAGCCGGTGCGACGCCAGATTTGTTCGGTTGAAGATGCGCCGGTTCTTTCACGCAGCTTTGAGACCTCCGTTAAGGGCCTGTACATGGTTGGCGTAGCTTCCGCAAATTCGTTTGGCCCCATGATGCGCTTCGCCTGTGGGGCTGGATTCACCGCCCGGCGGATTTCAAAACACCTGGCTGCGCAGGCGCGAACTGCGAACCTGCCACAGCCGGCCGCCGAAAACGCTGGCCTGGCTATTGATTGAGCGGATCTCTCGTTTCGCGTGTGGGTTGATCGAGAGACAGTCTCTGAATGCGAATCGCCGAATCCCGAACCTGAACAGGGAAACTGGCGACCAATCCGCGGCAAACTTCTATGAAGATTTGAAGAGTGAGCCTCTGATGAAAGTGACGACCGACTGCGTTTCAATCGATTTTCGAACAGGTCTCTGAGGTCACGAAATGCTTCCCTGATTCCATTGCGTTGAGCAATGGAGAGCGAGTATTGAGTTTATCCGGAACTGGATTTCTGGCCGATTGATTTGCCGGATATCTGGCGCAGTTACGTGCTATCGTCCCCACCGCACTCGTTCGCCAGTTATTATCAATCTGAAAAAATAATCTATAACTCGATAGCTCGATCGCCGCAAGATAACTCCTGCCTAAATTCCCCGCATGCTCCTCACCTTGCCAATCCTATAGTTCGTCCCGTTGATTCCCATTGGCGTCCCGCGCCCACGCCGGATCGATCCTATTCTCTTATCGATCGATGGCCGTGCTCCCTCTTGTCTCGTTCCGCATCGATCTCATATGACTCCGTCAGAATGCGCTTGAACTTTCAAGGAGAATTGGAGTGGTGGAGATTTCGACCGTTCCTCCACTCACTGGCCACATGACTCCGGAAAGATCATGGTATTGAACGAATTGACTTGGAACTGCTACGGACTTTGCGGCGGCCGTGTTCCAGATTGCTTCGGCGGCATAGCCATTCGGCCGCGTGTAGCTGCATACAAAGGTGGTTTGATCACTTGGCGATGCGGCACACGGCTGGCTTACCGTCGATCCAGTTAGCCATTTTGTAACTTGCTCATAGGCCTCTCCCGCCGAATTGAGGCCGCTCGTGCTCGTCCACAGCGTCCCCCAGGTTGGAATGTCGTATGAGTACCAAAATGTCCGCTGTACGCCAATGGACTGTTCCAGCAGGAAGTGTCTCGCGAGCCATCCTTGCTGGTCGCTTGCGACGGGAATGTTTGTATTGTCTCTCCAACTTGACTCGGTATCCCAGAGGGGTAGCGAACCCACGCCGTTCTGATTCATTGCAGCCTGAATCTGGTACACACTTCCCTGAATCTGCTCCGGTGCCAGGCCGACGCTGGGATAGCCATGAAAGGAGACTACGTCGATGTAATTCTTGCCGCCCATCGCCAACCAATTATTGAGCCAGGTAGTTCCGCAGTATTGGGTGCTGCCCAGGCACTCGGCCTGCGTTTCGTAGGCTCCGGTAAGTGTCGGACTTAGAATGACAGCCGCAGGGTCCACGCCCTTGATAATCTTTTGCGCATCTTGCGCCATTGCCACTAGCGTCTTCGGATCTCCCTGCCAGTAGATGGGATCATTGGCTTCATTCCAAAGCTCCCAATACTGGACAGCCCCTGGCCCAAGATGTGACATTAACTGGGTCACGAACGCGTCCCATTGGCTCAGGCTTGCTGGCGCCTCGGCGCACATCGTCGGAGCGTAGGCTCCTCCGCAACTAACACTGATGGTGCCGGATGATGATGAGCTATTTATTCCTGCCTGAGCGTAGGTAAGAACATTGGCACTTGGTGTCCCGGTAAGATAGAAACTTCCGCCAAAGCTCGCGTCGGTAACATGAGCCACCGTAAACATGCTTTGCGATGCCGAGGGCTGGGTTGGGTTGTAGTACAAACCGTGGGGCGATGTGGTCGTTACCGTAACGACTCCGCCAGACCGGGCGATCGACGCGATGGGCACGTTGGTTGGAAGCGCCCACGGCGGAACCCCGCCAAATGTGAAGAGAACCTTTGAGTTGTTCGCTCGAGCCATGTTGATCTGCGCATCCAGATTGGCCCATTGAAAGGTGCTCTGTGTCGGGTTCAGATTCTCCCATTTCGTCCCCGAGTCCCAAAGCCTGATCGTACCGATGGGCAGATTGGGCCAGGGAGTGCCGTTGAGCAGATACGCTATGTTCATTCCAAAGAAGGTTGAGGATGTGTTAGGCGGTTTGATCGATGTTGAGGTGGGGACAATGATGTACGCTGCGGAAGCGACCGGGCTCGCCGGACCACCAGGAACCGCCGCAATCGCCTCGAGAGTCATGTTGCCGGCCACTTTGACAGGCGCCACATAGAGAGTCGACATCGTCGTTGGCGTCACACCGGTGACCGTGTAGTAGATCGAGGCCCCGGGGGTAGCGTCGCTGATCGAAACAGTTTGGTTGCCCTGGTAGGTTCCTGCAGGAACGCTAAAGGCGGGCGGTGCTGCGGGAACGATAGTGTAAACGGCACTCGTAACCGGGCCGCTGGGACCACCCGGAATCGCCGCGATAGCACTCAGCGTCATATTGCTCTTCACGGTGATCGGCCCTGTATACTTCGTCGACAAGGTCGTCGGCGTGACGCCAGTTACCGTGTAGTAGATTGTGGCGCCTGAGGTTGCATCGCTGATCGTGACGGTTTGCGGGTTTTGGTATGATCCGGCCGCTGCGCTCAAAGTCGGCGCCACTGCTGGAACAAACGTATACGCGGCGCTCGCGACCGGGCTTACCGGGCCCCCCGGAACCGCAGCAATCGCCTTCAGCGTCATGTTGCTGTTCACCGACACAGGCCCTGTATAGAGCGTCGACATCGTCGTTGGCGTCACGCCGGTCACGGTGTAGTGAATCGCGGCGCCGGCTGTTGCGTCGCTGATCGTCACAGACTGGAAAACCTGGTAGGCTCCCCCCGGCAAGCTGAAAGTCGGTGCCGGCGCGGGAACAATCGAGTACGAGGCACTCGCAATGGGGCTAACTGGACCGTTCGGAACAGCGGCAATCGCCTTGAGCGTCATGCTGCTGCTCACTGTGATCGGTCCCGAATATTTGGTTGACAAGGTCGTCGGCGTTACGCCGGTTACCGTGTAGTAGATTGCGGCACCGGACGTTGAATCTCCCATCGTGACGGTCTGAGGGCTTTGGTACGACCCAGCCGCCACGCTCAGCGTTGGCATTGCCGCCGGAAGAATCGTGTAAGCAGCCGTAGCGATCCCGCTGACAGTGCCGCCCGGAACTGCCGCGACCGCCCTGAGGGTCATGCTACGGTTCACCACCAGTGGTCCCGAATAGAGAGTCGACATGGTGGTGGGTGCGACACCCGTTACCGTGTAGTAAATCGCGGCCCCGGCCGTCGCATCGCTGATCGTCACCGTTTGCGGGTTTTGGTAGCTCCCCGCCGCGACGCTTAACGTCGGAGTCGCAGCGGGAGAAGAACCTGCAAAGCAAGATGGAAGAAGGAAAACGAAAAGGACAGTAATATATGCAAACCGTTGAACGGACATTAAGTTTCTCACCTTTCGGGATATCGATTTCTTGATTCGCCAGCAGCGGAGTCAGTCGCGTCGAAGCGGCTTGCAAGCGAAAAAATCGCAAGCTCTCGGTACCATTATCGGGAGTAACTCGAAATCTTGGGGTAATAGTAACTGCTGTTAGATTACTAGGGTAACATATTGAGGTCCCGTGTTATAAGTTTGCGGTCTGGCTATCGTAGATCGCATATTCCGCAGGGTCTCAAGATTCTTAATCCGCGAACCCGCGATTTCGCCCAAGCTATTGAATCCGAACCAGAACTCCTTCATATAGCCCCTGTGAGGCTTCATCCTCGTGGTGGCGGCGGGTCCGCTTGGGCTGAGGAGCCGGGTGCCCCGCTATTGCGAATGCCAAGCGATTCCCAGAAAGCCTGTATTGTACGGAACGGCCGTGGATCGCTCAAGGGCCGCCGGTCCGTTTTGTTTGCCGCATAGGCAAATGTGGTGCGAGCATCCATGTCGATGAAGATCCAGGAACAGCCCCCGCCGCCCCAATGGATGGTATTGGGGTTTGGCAGATCCAATTCCAGCAAGGGACCGGGAAGGGCGAACCCCATGCCAAAACGCGCAGGCTTCATGTGGCTCATCACCAGGTCAGGTCCTTCGATCTGCTGCTCGAGCGCCTTGCGGCAGCCGTCCTCCGACATCAACCGCTTCCCCTTGGCTACACCGCCATTGGCAAGAATGCTATGGATCTCGGCAATGGAGCGCGCGTTGCCATGGCCGTTCACCGCCGGAATTTCGGCGGAGCGCCAGGCGCGGGTGGTCGCGACCGCGGTGCTTCCTGCCCAGGGGTAATCGCGTGGCAGGTTCATGAAGGTAAGCTGCTGGATCTCGCTGAACTCAAACTTGCCAATATTCTCCGAAAGAACAATCGGAATGATTTCGGCAACTCGCCAGTCCTCAGATGCAGGCAGGCCAATGTGGAAGTCGGCGCCAAGCGGTTCTGCGATTTCTTCGCGGAAGACGGTTCCGAGAAATTTTCCGGTGATGCGGTGGACGATCTCACCTACGAGGAAGCCGAAGGTGATCGAGTGATATCCGGAGGCGGTCCCCGGCTCCCACAGGGGTGCCTGCGCTGCGAGCAAGGTTGTCATCTTCTCCCAGTCGTAGAGATCTTCCATCGCAGTTACTGGCTCCCTCCAGGCGGAGAGCCCCGAAGCAGGCTCATCACATGGCTAACCTTAACGCGATCCTTGCCGTTAGCTTTGAATTCCGGCCAGTATTTGGCGACAGGCGCATCAAAATCCAACTCGCCGCGATCAGCAAGCAGCAGCGCCGTGAGAGCGGTCATGGTTTTCGTCGTGGAATAAACGGTGAGGATGGTGTCCTTCTCCCACGGTCGGGTCTTTGCCTGGTCAGCGAAGCCACCCCAAAGATCGACAACAGTCTCGCCCCCCACCGTGGCGCAGCACGAAGCTCCGACGTCCGCACCGCTCGCAATATTCGCTTCGAAGGCATCGCGGACTGAACTGAACTTGTCTGAAACGAAGCCGTGAACGTTGCTTTCCGGCATTGACTACGAGCTCCCCACTCGATCCAGGATCGACCTGCCAATGAAGCGTGCCCGCGAGCCCAGTTCACGCTCGATCCGGATCACTTCATTCCATTTGGCCATTCGCTCACCTCGTACGAATGATCCCACCTTGAGTTGGCCCGCGTCGGTTGCAACAGCCAGGTGCGAAATGAATCCATCTTCGGTTTCGCCAGACCGTGCGGACACGATCGGGTTCCAGCCCGCCTTTTGCGTCATCTCGATTGCTGCAAGTGTTTCGGTTACGGAACCAATCTGGTTGAGTTTGATGAGAACCGCATTTGCAACGTTCTGTTCGATGCCCATCTCAATTCGATCCAGATTGGTCGTGAAGAGATCGTCGCCGACCAATTGAATGCGGTCTCGCAAGGCTGACGCGATAGCGCGCCAGCCGTCCCAGTCAGAGTCTGCCATGGGATCTTCAAGCGATACAATTGGGTAACGTTTGCACCAACCTATCTGAAGGTCAGCGAACTCAGTTGAGGTAAACGAGCGGTCTTCCAGCCGGAACAAGTAGCGTTTGCTGGGCTCGTTATACAAGTCGCTGGCGGCGATATCCAGAGAAATCGCCGCATCAAGGCCAGGAACGTAGCCTGCATGAACGATGGCGTCCGTCATAAACTGCAAGACCGCTTCGTTCGTTGAGAACTCCGGCCAGAACCCGCCCTCATCGGCCACGCCGTACAACGCGCCACGTTTTTCCATGAGGTCCCCCGCCGCACGGTGGACGTTGTAGGTTATCTCCATAACTTCTTGAAAAGACCTGGCGCCAATTGCAATCAAGAGGAAGTCTTGTACGTCGGTGCGCCAGCGTGCGTGAGCGCCTCCGCCAACAATCTGGATCTCGGGTAGAGGGAGGAGGGTTCCACGCGATTGGCCGAGGTAATCCCAAAGCGGTCGACGCAGCGCGGCGGCAGCGGTGGCCGCAGCGGCCATAGAGACGGCGAGAACCGCATTTGCCCCCAGTCTGGACTTGGTCGGCGTTCCGTCCAATTCGATGAGTCTCCGATCCAAACCCGATTGATCGCGAACGTCCCATCCAATAAGCGCCGGGGCGATCTCATTGCGGACATTAGCGATCGCCCGGAATACAGAACGACCCCGAAAGCGGTCAGGGTTTCCGTCGCGCAATTCCAGAGCCTCAAATTGTCCAACTGAGGCTCCCGATGGAACCGTTCCGTGCCCGCGTTCACCGCTTTCCAACGTGATTTCTGCTTCGACAGTCGGATTGCCCCGGGAATCGTAGACTTGATATGCGTCGATGGATTGAATCTTCATTTAGACGCCTGCCATTGATCTAGGTTCGCGAACCATTGCAGCAAAATGTCACCCAACGATGAACATTCCGCAAGAATCCTTGACCGGGAGAATTGCCGCACCCATTCAACCCGCATTGGATCGGAAAGATATTCGATACGCGATTTGCCGTCGATCCTCGCCAGCATCAGCATCAAAAGCAGCCGCGCGATACGTCGTTCCAACTCTTGCGGATCGACTGCATCGCCAATCACTTCAACGTAACTCTGCCAAAAGGCTGTGCACATTTCTTTGAGGCCGATCTGACGCGGAGCGTGATAGAGACCTTTCAGCGACAGATGTGTCAACAAAAAAGCGAGGTCGAAAGCAGGATCCCCATACCACGCAACTTCGCAATCCAGAAGTACCATTCGGGAAGTTGAAATCATGATATTTTTGGGACTGAAATCTCCATGAACCAGGCACAGTCGCGTCGACGCGAGACGTTGCGCTTCACATTCAAATAATGCCTGCAGGTCTGGATGCCGACGGCCTGTCGTCAGTAGGTAGGGATCGATTCGCAGTTGTCGGAAATTCTCCGTGGTGTCAAATTGCAGTGCTGCCTTACTGTCTGCCGCCGAATGGGCATGAATGTTTCCGAGAATGGTTGCTGCCGAGACAGCGTCTTCCATCCGAGCCTGGCCCCGCAGTAACAATTGTTTCCATGTACTAAACTCGGGTCCGAGAAGTTCCATCGCAAAGTAGCCGCGATCTACTGCGCCGGCGCGCAACGACGGTACCGCGTGTGGAAGGAATTGGGCGACGTACTTGATGTACATCTGTTCGTGGCGGTTGCGATCTATGTCGGCATTCCAGTCGTCGTTCACCTTCAACTTAGCCAGCGCACGCTTCACAACGAAAACATCCTCGCCATCATCGACGCGAAAAATCTCACTCGACACACCACCCGTCAGGGGAGTGAGCCTGGCGTCCGGTTGTCGCAGCACGCCATCCCGACGAAGTGTATCGATGAAATCCCCTGGAACCGCATCTTGCTGATTTTTGTCAATGGCGCTCGCAGCCACCAATTGTCTGACCCTCCCTCCGATCATGAAACATGTGAGCCCATTCAACCGCAATCTCCTTTTGCTGCATTTCGTGAGGTCGAGCGAAAAGGAACGGCTGTCTCAGGTTGAGTGTAACCTTACACCCGGCCGATCACCCGAAGCATCAATGCTTTCCCCGAAATACTGTGCTTGGATTAGCTCTATCGAAAGTGAAACACACTCTCTACTGTCTCTAAAACTCACATCAGAATTGATCGTCATCGTTGAGCGTAGTTTGGTGGGCTTTTTCGGCCAAACGGAATCGAAAGCCCGCCGTGGCGGAATCTGTGGTCGCTCTTTGCGACTTATGTCACGAACTTCTGAGACACCACCAGGCTGATCCGGAATAACCGCTTCTGCGATCCTTAGAAATTGAGAGAATCGGACTGGAGCCGGGTTTCAACGGCCAAGTGCAGCTTCAGAATGTTTTCGAGAGGATGGGGGAAAATCCGGAAAGGAAGCCCAACATTGAAAAAATCGTGCATGCGCTTTATCTGTCTTGAGGCTCTCCTATGCATTCTTTTCGGCACATCATTTCCTGTCACTTTTGCCGCAAGTGTTCCCGTCCCAGTCCACGGCCTTTGGATCTGGAAAAGTCCGACCATTCTCGGGGCGCCGCGGGGCGCGGATGCGTTGCGTGATTTCTGCGCAGATGCTTCTTTCGTCGGTACCGCAACTCACTTTGATGATGTATGAACTGAGCAATCCAAATGAAGGAACAGGCGCCGGGCAGAAGGCCGAACAAATTGAGAAGGCCAGCCGAAAATATCTCGATATGGCGTATGACGGATTGAAGGATACCAATCTCGCAGAGATGGCGATTGCATTGCGTACTGCGGACTATGGCGATCTGCTTCCGCAAATGCTCAAGACGCTCGATAACGCGAATCGCGGGAATCCTCATTATCTAGGTTGGTCGCGACACTCTTACAACGACACTCTGCAGACGATGCGATAACAGTGGGCCATCTGCGTCCGGAAACGGCTAACCCAAGCTTGTCCAGTCCAGCACAACCTTCCCGGTCTGACCGGACATCATCGCTTCAAAGCCCTGCTGAAAGTCCTTGTACCCAAAGCGATGGGTTATCACCGGAGAAATGTCCATGCCTGATTCAAGCATGACGGACATCTTGTACCAGGTCTCGTACATTTCGCGGCCATAGATACCCTTGATCGTCAGCATGTTAAAGATCACCGGGCGCCAGTCCATGGGAGCGTTTTTGCCAGGAATACCGAGAACGGCAATCTTCCCTCCATGGCTCATATTCGCGACCATGCTGCTCAACGCCTGTGGACTCCCTGACATCTCCAACCCGACGTCAAAGCCTTCCGTCATGTTGAGCTGTCGCTGGACGTCGATCAGCGGAGTGTCATTGGGATTCACCGCCAGAGTCGCTCCCATCTTTCGAGCCAGATCCAGCCGGAAGGGGTTCAAGTCCGTAATGACTACATTTCTGGCGCCCGCACGCTTTACTACCGGGATTGCCATGATGCCGATAGGACCCGCCCCGGTGATGAGCACGTCTTCTCCGAGGACTGGAAACGAAAGCGCAGTGTGGACGGCATTGCCGAAAGGATCGAAGATGGCGGCCACTTCCTGGTTTACGTTGGGGTGGTGCCGCCAGATATTAGTCATGGGAAGCGAGATCAACTCGGCATAAGCTCCCGGTCGGTTGACGCCGACGCCTTCCGTTGAGGCACAAAGGTGCCGTCTTCCGGCCAGGCAGTTTCGGCAGCGGCCGCAAGCAACATGACCCTCCCCGCTAACAATGTCACCGGGGAAGAAATCATTGACGTTCGACCCCACCGCGACAATCTCGCCGACAAACTCGTGTCCGATGGCCATCGGTACCTTGATGGTCTTCTGCGCCCAGTCATCCCATTCGTAGATATGAACATCGGTTCCGCAGATTCCCGTGTAACGCACCCGAATCAGCACGTCATTGATCCCAATCATCGGTTCAGGAATATCCTCCAGCCAAAGGCCACGTTCGGCCTTGCTCTTGACCAATGCCTTCACCAGGCTCTCCCTCCGGATTACCGTACCCCCGAATTGTATCTTGGATCGCGGGATGATCGAACCAACCCGTGCAGATGCACAACGTTGAGCCCGAATTCTCCCTACTCGATATTTTGGGAGCCTATCGGGGCTCTTAAGCGGCCGGTTTATCCAAATCCCAGTGGAAACGCCGAACTGTCAAAACTCCAACTGTCTCACCCGAGGGGGTCACCTCAACCTCCTGTCAATCCCCCCGCCCCAAACTATCCTCCCAACCCTCTCATTTCATTCCCCAGGATCTTGCAATCAATTTGCGTATTAATTCGCGCAACAGCCCACACTTGGAAATGGAGAACCCACCATGCCCGAACAACTCGAAGACGCATCAGAATCGATCCCAGAAGAAACATCCATTTCCGAACCGGTCAATCTCGCAGTCGTCCGCTGTAACGATGCGTGAGAGCGAACCTATAAGGCCGCCCTGGCCAGCGAAAAGCACCGGGTCGCCGCCCTCATGGACGCCAACCAGGCCTACTGCCGGGCCATGCCGCCGCTCTCCGGTGCTCAGAACATACGCGACTTCATTGCCTGCGTCGCCCATGGAATGTTGATCAATGTCATCCACGAAAAGAGCGCCACCAAGCTCCTCTACGCCGCACAAATGGCGCATAACACGCTCCCAAAGCGCACTCCAAGAGCCAAAAGTCGCTTAGCATGAATGATTTGCGCCTGTTTTCACGCACCCCACCCCCTCCACTTCTCTTTTCCTTCGCCGCAAGGCCCATCTAAATGCGGGCATAAGAATCTGGGTGCCCATCCTAGCTTTGCTAGGGTGCGAAACCACAAACCTGATCCGAGCGGGTATTTAGAGGGTAGGCTGGCCGCCGGGTCAAAACCGATTCCCGCGGAGCACGAGCGGAGACCGCAAGCGCAAGGCAAAAAAGAGCCGTCCCTACCACCGCCTATAATTTGAGCAAAGCGAGAAATCCAGAAATATGCCAGAAAAGCGCGTAGACGATCAATTAAGCGGTTCGCGGGAATTGATCGATGATGCCAACCGCATTCTGCGTGAACATATAGCTCGCCTCAGGCTCAAACACAGTGCTCAGCGCGATACGATCTTGCGCGTCTTTTTCGCTACCCACGACCATCTCTCCACCGAAGAACTGCACCACTTGGTTAGAAAGCGCGATCCTGCCATCGGCTACACCACCGTTTATCGCACGTTGAAGCTCTTCACGCAGTGCGGTCTCGCCTCGGAGGTCGAATTCCACGACGGCGTCGCCCGCTTCGAACACAGTCTGAACCGCCGCAGCCACCATCACATGGTTTGTACGGTATGTGGAGACTCCGTGGAGTTCTTTGCTCCCGAGGTCGAGCGGGTGGAGCACCGGATCGGCAAGCAGTTCCAGTTTTCTACGTCGCGTCACAGTTTCCAGATCTATGGAACCTGCGTCGCCTGCCAGAAGAAGACCAGGAAGGCTGCTGATTGACGGGCAATTTTTATCCCTTCCAAGCGTAAATCAGAACGAAAGCTTAACCGCCAGCTGCAACTGCCGCGGGGCGTCCGCGTTGACGATCTTGCCAAAGTTTGTGCTATCTGGATTGCCGCTCACAGCCTCTGGTCCAAAAAACTGCGCGTGGTTGAACACGTTAAACGATTCCACCCGCAGCAGAAGCGATCGTGACTCTCCCACGCTCATCTTCTTTTCGAGAGCCATGTCAAAGTTCTCCATTCCTGGGCCAGAGAAAAGGCGCCGCGGTGCGGTTCCCATTTCGCCAACTTCAGGCATCGTGATCTGCGCCGTGTCGAAGGCGTTGTGGCCGTTGCGCGGATTGCGGTTGAGTCGCAGATTTCCTCCTGCGTAATCAGGCGTATCCACACCATTGTTATTAATGCCGTTTGGCATTGAGCCAAGGAGCGAAGTGTCGTCGTTGTTGAAGAGGGTCACCGGGATTCCAGTGCTGAACCTGGTAATCCCGGAGAGCGACCAACCCTCAGTTAGCATCCTGTGATTCTCCGTTAGCAGATTGAATGGAAGTGGCACGTTGTAACTCAGGACGAAGTTCTGCTTTACGTCGAAGGCCGAGATGGCGCTGCTCAGATTTGGGTTGACCGGGTTCACCTCTTCAGACAGGCTCGATGAATTATCGATTGACTTGTCATACGTGTAAGCAGCCATAAATTCACCGCTCCGCCCGCTGTGCTTGAGCGTCAGTTCCATCGCGTTGTAGCCGCTGCGACCGATTGTCTTTTGATATGTGATTCCGTCAAACTCAGGACCGAATGGGCCTCGCGCTTCGACCGAGCTGCCATCGACCTTTGTAAACAGACCGCCTTCGCTGAATGGACCGCAAGTGTTCGTGCCGGGCATCACCTGGCTCGGATTGCTTACGCTGAGACAACGCGAAGCATTTCCCGGCGAAGCCGGAGTCAGTACCAGCAGATGGTGTGCCTGCGATCCGACGTAGGCAGCCTCCAGAATTGTTCCTGGATGCAATTCACGCTCAATCGACAACGTGTAGCTCTCAGTGTATGGGGACGTGTTGCGGTAATAGAAAGCAGGATCACCCGTGATTGGCGTGTACTTGGTCCAATCCACGGTTGTGTTCGGATGACTGCGCGATGCGCCGAATATGGGAATGGGGGAAGGAAACGGCTGTCCATTGGTGCTTCCAGTGCTCGCCGAAACAAATGGCTGGTCAAACAGCGGATGCCCCACGGTGCTGTCATAGTCGTATCCGTAAGGAGGGCAAGCACTCATGATGCCTGCGGAGAGTCCCTCGAATGCCGTGTAGAACATGCCGTACCCGGCGCGAACTGTACTCTTGCCAGCGCCGCCGAAGAGGCGTTCCATCCATCGATCCGACCAATTCGGAGAATAAGAAACTCCGAGACGCGGAGAAAAGTTTGCCCATTTCGTGGGTGTAAGCGTTGACGGAACACCTCTATCGCCGGGAAACACCATGCCGGTCGGCGCGTTTGGATAAACCTCCGATTGCTGCCCCAGCACGAATGCCTGCAACTGGTTGTATTTTTCTCGCCATGGCGGCAGCATGTCCCAGCGAACTCCATAATTCAAAGTCAGGTTGCTGCGTACCTGCCAACTGTCCTGGGCGAATAGCCCAGCATACTTGTTGCGAATGTAGAAGCCGCTTGCATCGCCTTGCTCATAGGTGCTGGCCACGCCGATCAGATAGTCGGCAAAGTCCAGCCCCGTTTCCGTTCCTTGAAAAACAAATGAGCCGTTATTAATTGAGTTGGAGTTGATGTTCACCTGATCCAGATGGAAGTTCGCACCCACCTTGAGCGCGTGTTTGCCAAGAACTTTGGAAAGGCTTTCAGTCCACTGGTAGGTGTTGTTCACCTGGCGTTCTCCCGTCACGTCCACTCCAATTGTGAAATCGTTGAAGGCTACGTTCTCGACGCCTTCAACACTTGGATTGAGGGGCACAATTCCGAGAGTGCCGGTACCCTCAACAAATCCCTGCGATGCGAGCGAAGGGCCGACCCCTCCCACCGGCTGACCAATCGTGTTCGCATTCCGCAGGTAGCTGAAGTGGAACTCGTTCACCAATGTTGCGCCGACCGTCTTGGTCCACCCGAGGTTAGTCAGTTGCGCCCGGCCGCGCGACACAGCATTGAAGCCGGGTACGTTCGCTCCTCCCTGTGCGGTGGGATAGGGATTGTTCAAGTCATAGCCATCCCGGAAGTAGTAGGCCGACAGATTGCCGAGATGCGTCGTCCAATCCAAACGGATCGCAGCCTTGTTGTCGCCTAACGTCTGGTTCTGGTTCGAATCTGAGAAGGTTGAGTCGTCCACATTGGGCTTCGGGATGTAAGCAAGGAGCGCTTTTGCAGGTGCCGACCAGGCCGATTCTGGAATCACGCCGTCTGGAAACACACAGTCATCGCTCCCATCCGCACAGGCCGGGCTGTAGTAAGGTTCACCCGTATGCACAGTGCGCCCCAACCTTTTGCCGAGAAGTGCTGCGAGATAGTCCCCGCTCACTTTACCGCTCAGTTGCGACGCCTGATTTGCGAGATCGCCAGAGCGGTTAGCCAAAGAAGGCACCGCGATTCGTCCCGTTTCGACGCCTTGCGTCATTTTCGTGCCTTGATAATCGGCAAAGAAAAACAACTGGTCTTTCAGCACCGGGCCGCCGGCAGTGCCGCCGTATTGGTGCCGATCGTAGGCAGCCCTCTCGCGGCCAAGGTAATTCGTCGCGTCAAAGTTCGTGTTCCGAAAGAACTCAAATGCGCTGCCATGAAATTGGTTCGTTCCACCTTTCGTCGCCACGAGCACCTGGCCACCGCTGAAATTCCCGTACTCGGCATCGAAGTTGCTCGTCAGCACGCGGAACTCTGCGATGGAATCGAGGTTCGGCACGACGCTTGCAACGTTGTTGAAGTCCTCTTCTACCGAACTGCCGTTCACTGCGAATCCATTGGCCGTCTCACGCTGCCCACTGACGGACATGTCGCCTGGATTCAGATCTCCCGAAGGAGGTGTGCTGGTGCACCCTGACATCACGACTGCATTAGACTGCTTCGAGCTTTGCGGAATCACGCCGGCTTGCAGCCCCAACAGGTCTGTAAAGCTGCGCCCGTTGAGCGGAACCGCTGTCATCTTCTCCTGTGAAATTCCTTCGCCGAGTTGGGTCGTCGCGCTATCCATCTGGACGCCAGCCGTGCTCACTTCTACGGTCTCCGAGTCGGTTGCCAACTGGAGAGTCACATCTGTGCGCAGAGAAGCGGTTGGACCCAATACGAGGGTGTCGCGCGAGAATACACGAAAGCCGGTTGCCACAACCTGAATCTTGTAGGTGCCCGCTGGGAGCAGCAGTTCATACCATCCCTGGTCGTCGGTCTCGATCGACTTCCGAAATCCAGTTTCGCCGTTGTCGACAGAGACTTTTGCTTGTGCGATCGCCGCGCCAGTCTGGTCTGTGACGATACCTGAGAAACGCAGTACGTCTCCCGCAAACAATTCGGATGAGGGCAATGCCAATAGAGCAACCAACAAACATTCCCGTACGATTTTGCTCCATAAACGAAACGCGACCATTTCCACTTCTCCAATCGATATTCGTCACGATTTCTGCGGGAGGATCACGGAGCAGATTCCCTCAGCGAGTCTTCTCACCAGATATGAATGTGAAAATCATTTTCAGAATAGATGGAACGGCAAAATCAGTTCGTGACGGGCGTCACAAGTGCGACAGAATTAGTCGGGGTTGTCTCGCGGAGTGGGATTTTCACCGCGGCATTGCGACAAAAGGCGGATCTAGGGCGAAAACAGGGAGCGAGAAGAGGACGAGCTGCAGCGAAGTTAGTGTAGCGCGGGAAGAATTGAGACATTGATGTGCCAAGGGTGAAACCTCGGCTAGAGCCAGAACTTCTTTTGGTCCGATGGATCGGTTGTAACTTCGACTACCTCTGCTCGCTGGTCTGCGTGATCAAATAGCGCTCGTAGCCAATTTCCTTGATCTGGTGCTGCTGAGCTTCGAGCCAATCCACATGGCCTTCCTCATCTTTCAGCAAGCGGACGAAGAGATCGCGAGAGCCGTTGTCGCCATTTTCTACTGAGATCTTGATTGCCTCGTTGTAGGAGGCGACAGCGCCCAGTTCGAGCTTCAGATCGGACTCGATCATATCCCTTACACTCTGTCCAATCGAGAGAGACATGGGCTCCATGCTGGGTGTGCCGTCAAGAAACAGGATGCGCTCCATCAGCGCTTCAGCGTGCTTCATCTCATCGATTGACTGCTTCTTGATGTTCCTAGAGTATTTGTCGTATCCCCAGTTCTCGGCCATCTCCGAGTGGAGGAAGTACTGGTTGATTGCAGTGAGCTCGTCGCGCAATGCGTGATTCAACTGCTCAATTACTTTCGGATTACCCTTCATGCGGCATACCTCTCATCGTGTGAATTCTACAGGACTCCTCTCAGTTTGGAACGCAGCACTTGATTGTCCCGTTGACCTTCTTCTATTGGTTTCCCGCGGCAACGATGTCGTTGGAGTTGGTCGGATCAATTTCAACCGCCTTGTCCTTCTCAGTATAGAACCACGCGCTTTTGAGCGATTGCCATCTGCCTTAGGGCCCGGACGAATGGCGGGGTGCGCCTGACCGAGGTCACGAAGTGTGTTGTCGGATGATTTCGAGGACCTCGTCGACGGCTTCGATAGGGTGATCCGGCTTCGGAACGTCTGCGCCCGCCGCGAGCAATGCCGTGGTGACGCCGGCGTAGTCGCCCTTTTCGCGTTCCCAACTATGCAGAGAGCCGTGCAACGCCCAGGCGAGCGGACTGCCGCCATGCTCGTTTTCAAAGACATTGACCGGAGCATTGTGCTTCAACAGAGCCTCGACCATCGCGAGGTTGCCGTGCCATGCGGCGTAGTGCAGAGCGGTTTGATTGTTTTCGAGCGCGGCATTGGACGGCCATCCATACCGAAGCAACACTTCGACACCACGAGCATTGTTGCGAAGTGCCAGGCCGATGATGCGACGGGCAGCGTTCGCACTCAGGCGAGCGAAAAGCGCTGGTTGCTGTTCAAGGATTCGCTGGGCTAGAGGCTCATCGCCTGTTTCGGCAGCCACAACAAGGCGCATCCATGGCGCGCTTCGCTGCATGAGAAGTTCAAAGACCGCGGTATGGCCGAAGTCAAAAGCGATGATGTGGGGCGACTTCGTAATTCCAAAGCCGAAGTTGTAGATGATGCCGCCGGAACGTGGATTGTGCTTCGGGAAGTGGCGCTCGCTGACCGTGGTGCGGACGGTTTCAGGATCGTTGTTGAGAATGCGCTCGACGATTGCAAGTTCGCCGAGAGCGGACGCCGCAAGATATCGATTTGCGCGCCGCGAGCGATCAGGTACTTCGCCACATCATGGCGATGCGGTCGAATAGAGACCATATACTGCACGGCCGTAGACTCGTGATCGATGTCCCGTGCATCGATCTCCGCTCCGCGGTCGAGCAGAAGAGAAGCAATCTCCACGGTCGAAGCGAAGTGAAGCGGGAACTGGCCGTCGCCTCCGCGCGCGTGCACAAGTTGAGGATCGAGGTCGAGCAGTTCTCGAACGCGGTCGATCATTCCCAGGCGGGCCGCCGCATGGATGTCGATGGTGGCGCCACGAGAAATCAGGTATTGCGCCAATTCGGCGCTCGCCGAGTCGAGAAGACCGAAGCTGCCAGCCCACCAGCGGGTTCGCTCGTTGATGTTCGCGCCCGCGTCGAGGAGAACGTCGATCATCTCTCGATTTTGATGGTTGCCGCGGCAAAGAGGGCCGGCGCGTCGAAGCCATAGTTCGGCAGCGGCTCGTTGAGTCGCGATTGCAAGGACGGATGGCGCGCGAGGACAGCGCGTACGAGCATCGCGTTGTTGGCCTTCACGGCTGCGGTAAGGGCGTTGACTGGATTTTCAGAGGCTGCCTCGACGTGCAGCTTCAGTGCGGGCCAGGTGTCGAAGCCATGCTCCCGGGCGATGACGTGAAGAGCATCGGCAAGCTTTGGCTTTTCATACCCAGTCACGAAAGCCGCGAAACGTGCAGAGGCGGTCGCATCGTCCGCAAGGCGCTGATCAAGCAGCGTGCGGGCTTGTTTCTTCAAATGTTCAAGGTTGGGGCGCGTGGGAAGTTCGCGTAGAGACATTATTCACTCCTTCTTTAGAGCCCGCGATCCGCTTCGTCGGGCAAGAAGAGAGTGGATGGTGCTGCAGAAAAGCAAAGGTGGGATGATCCCTTTCCGCGGACGGGGTGCACCCTTGGTGTGCGAAATTAAGGTTAGCAGCAAACGATGTCAAGGGTCTAGAGTTACGAGGAAGTCTTTCTTGATGAGCGCTTTGGCGATTGGCATCAATTGAGATTTGCGCGCACAGGATTCCGTTCGGGTTGCCGACAATCCAGAAAGGAATGAGATCAGCATCTATCCAGATTGATTTTGGAACGCTGTCATCACTTTCGAAAGCGAAGCTGCTGATATTGAATCGCGACTTACGCGACAGCTTTGTCAGGCATTTCGCCAAGTGGTCTCGATCTCTTCGAGGGTGCAGTTCTTGGTCTCAGGGAGACGCCAAAAGATATATAGGAATGAAAGCAGACACAGAAGCGCATACCCGAGAAAGACTCCTGAGACTGTGAACAATTTGATGAGGCTTAGAAACGTCGCGGTGACGAGAGAGACTGTGAGCCATAGCACCATTGTGGCGACCGACATTGCGCGCCCGCGAATCCGATTTGGGAACATCTCGGCGAGACAGACCCACACGCCGCATCCAAGTCCGATTGCGAAACACGCTACATAACCAAGTAATGGGGCGAGCAGCAGCCATGTATATCCCGGCGCCCAGCGCAGAATTCCAGCGAAGGTCATAAGGCAAAATGCCATGCCCGCAGTAGATCCAAGGAGCAACGGGCGCGTCCCAGGCGATCGATGAGAAACAATGCAATGATTGTGCCGACGAGATTGACGACGCCAATCAGCACATTCATGGCGATGGCCTGTCTTGCGTCTCCTCCTGGCTGTTCTGCAAAGATCAATGCTCCATAGTAGAGAACTGTGTTGATTCCAGTGACCTGTTGGATGACGGCTAACATAATCGTGAGCACCAAAGGCTTTCGCAATGCGTGCCTCAGCAATTCACGATAGGTCCCAGTTTCTTCAGAAATCGATGCTTTGATCTCGACGATGGCACCCTCGACAGAGCTGCTCGGAGAGATCAACCGCAGGACCTTGCGAGCGCGCTCCGATGCCCCACGTTGAATCAGCCAGCGCGGGCTCTCAGGGATCCAAAGAAGAGAAACCGACAATGCCACGGCGGGCAAAGCTCCCAGACCAAACATCCATCGCCAGTTACCAGTCGATAACTGCACGAGCCAATAGTTGGTGAGAAACGTGATCAGGATACCGGCGACAATGGCAAGCTGATTCAGAGTCACCAAACGGCCGCGCAGGTGAGCCGGTGAGATCTCGGCGAGATAGAGCGGAGTAATCAGCGAAGCGGCGCCAACCGCGATGCCCCCCAGCGCGCGAGCAATAAGCAAATGCCAAAGGTGCACAGCGAATGCCGCACCCAGCGCTGATATGCAGAAGAGGATTCCCGTGGTGAGCAGCACCGCTCGCCGCCCGAAGCGATCGCTCGCGTATCCGGCCAGAGCCGCACCAACGACGCATCCCCACAACAACACGGTCGCAGTCATCTCGGTTCCGAAGGCGCCAAGGCCAAACTCTTTCCTCAGATATACCAATGCCCCATTGATGACCGCGGTGTCATAGCCAAAAAGGAGGCCGGCCATAGCCGCACTTGCGGCTACCATGACTACGTATGGGCTTACCTTTTTTTGTTCGCTCGTACTGGTTGTTTTCAAGGAACCGCTCCGGATATCTTGAAGCTGTCACGCTAGTAATTGTGACTTCGGGACTTGTTCTATGTATACGCGGAAGATAATGAATGTCAAAGAGTTTTGTCGAATTCGATCATGAGTAATGCTCGTTATTAGCTATTTAGAGCATAATTCGTGTTCTTTTTAGTTGATAACCTGCAGGATACTCACTATAATCCGCGATATGATCAGTCACATTGGACCCAACCCTACGGGGATCGATTGGGGTTCTGGGTGTCTCTCAGGAGACGGTATTCAGGAGTCAGTGAAGACGCTCGGCCAGCTTGCCGGTCTGTTCCACGACCAGAGCGCGTGGCGTTCGATGGACCCCAGTATGGAAGTTTACAGGGTCCAATTCTGGAAGCCTGCTCAGGATGGCAAGGAGGGGGGACTCTTTTGGGGAACCACCGTTCTACAGCCTGGCCAAGTCGGAGACGAGTACTTTATGACCCATGGTCACTTCCATGCCATTCGAGACCGTGCCGAGTACTATGCGACGCTTCGCGGTACAGGCGCTCTATTAATGATGGAGGAAAACGGAAATACCTGGAGTCAGACGATGACTCCAGGAACTGTGCACTATATTCCGGGATGCATCGCGCATCGCGTATCCAATACGGCGACCGAACCTTTGGTTTTTTCCGCTTGCTGGCCGAGCGACGCGGGACATGATTACACCATCATCCGCACCAGAGGATTTGGAAAGCGCATGGTCACGCGGGCTGGTGTTCCGTGCCTGGTATAACCGCGCTGTGCGTCGACCTTGGTGGATCCCACGCGACTTGCGCGCTGGTAAATGAGGGCTTGATCCTGGCCAACAAAGGTTTACATGCCGACCCATGCAGTGCTCTCAGCGATCTGCTGCCTAGATTGACTGAGACCTTCGAGAATCTTCTCGGCTCAGTGAATATCGATCCGGCAGCGTGCACGGCGATTGTTGTCGGATTCTGTGGCGTTGTTAGTGCTGGTGAGAATCGCATCTTGGCCACAAACGGAAAATATTTGGACGCCACCAATGTAGACCTGAAGGCATGGGGCAAGAGGGAATTCGGCTTGCCGGTGCTGTTGGAAAACGATGCACGGCTCGCCCTTCTTGCCGAACATCGATACGGTGCAGCGCGCGGCGTTGTGGATGCCGCCATGGTAACGATCGGCACTGGTATTGGAGGTTCTGCCATGGTAGGTGGGCAGTTGCTCCAGAGCAGGCACGGGCTGGCAGGCACGATTGGTGGGCACTTCCCAGTCAGCCTCAATGGGCGACGCTGCTCCTGTGGCAATCGCGGCTGTGCTTGAGGCTCTGGCCTCTACTGCTTTTTTGAGTGAAAATATTATCCGAACAAACCGGTAGTGAGGATGGCCTGCTCAGCGGTCGAAATGCAATCGGATTTTTGAGTTGTTCAATGCAGTTGATGCTGGCGACAAGCCTGCTATCGCCGCTCTGGAGCACTGTTTGCACGTATGGTCGGTGCTCACCGTGGCGCTGATTCATGCCTACGACCCTGAAGTTGTGATCTTTGGGGGATCGGTGCTCAAGCGGGCGGCAAAGATACTGCCACCATTGCGGGAATACGTTGACTCCTATGCCTGGACACAGGGTCGAACTATACCGCTGCTGCCGGCGGATCTCGGTCCAGATGCTGCACTCCTGGGTGCAATTCCTCTGATTGAGGCCAATCAATGATCGTAGCCTCAGTGAGCCGTTCTCAATACGACAAACGTCCGTCTGTAGCCATTTCTGAGAATGAGAAGGATTGCAGCCTGGGTTGGAGCGAAATTCTTGAGAAGCTTCCGGCACATGCTCGGCGGATCGCGATTGAGTGTTATCCGGGAGTACTCCTTGAGCCTCTCAGAACTGGGTTGATTTCAGGTCTCGCTCCAGAGTTGATTCTGGAGAGCAGTGAAGCAATGCTCCCTGCTGCAGAGGTCGAGGCGAGGTTTGCCGAGACATTGAGTACAGATCCGGTCTTTGGATTCATAAGCCGCATACGCTCGATGAATTCTTTGCCCAAGACAGAATTGAAGATTGTCGCAAGCGGACCCGGACAGCGCAAGGTCGAGTCGTCGTGATCGGAACAGGCGCGACCCTGTTGTTGCCAGACTGGGACTTGCTGGTCTACGTCGACGTGGCGCGCTGGGAGATTCAGCAAAGGCAGCGTCGGGGCGAAATATCCAACCTTGGAATGGACAATGCAGGCACGCCGGCTGGACAGCTTTATAAGCGAGCCTTCTTTCTGGATTGGCGCGTCGCCGACGGGATGAAGGACGATCTATATGGGCGTGTCGATTTCTGGATCGACGGTAATTTGCCCACTGCTCCGAAGATGCTCGGTGGCTCGCAATTACGTGCTGCATTGGCAGAAGTAGCCCAGCGGCCTTTTCGTGTCGTACCCTTCTTTGACCCCGGGCCGTGGGGTGCCAATGGATGCGCCGTCACTTCGACCTGCCAGACGGCCCAGCGAATTACGCCTGGTGTTTCGACTGCGTTCCGGAAGAAAACAGTCTTCTGCTTCGATGCGGGAATCGTGAATTCGAATTGCCTGCACTCACGGTTGTGCATCAGCATCCTCAAGATCTGCTCGGCTCTCGCATCGTTCGTGAGTTCGGTGCAGAGTTTCCAATCCGCTTTGATTTTCTCGACACAATGGAAGGCGGCAACCTATCGCTGCAGGTCCATCCGCTGCGCAGTTATATCCAGGAGAAGTTTGGCTTGCCCTATACCCAGGATGAGAGCTATTACCTGCTTGATGCCGGGGAAGACGCGACCGTCTATCTTGGACTACGCGAAGGCATCGATTCAGAAACGATGGTCGCCGACCTCCAAGCTGCACAAGCGGACGGCCCGTCCTTCCCTACGGAGCGCTATGTAAACATTTGGCCGGGGCGCAAGCACGAGCATTTTCTCATTCCTGCGGGAACGATTCATTGTTCCGGTCGCAACTCGCTTGTACTTGAGATCAGCGCGACACCGTTCATTTTTACCTTCAAGCTCTGGGACTGGGGTCGCCTGGGCCTCGATGGTCGTCCACGGCCCATTCATTTGGAAGATGGTCTCAGAAACATTCAATGGGACCGGACCACTGGCTGGGTGCGCGATCATCTCGTAAATCAGATCGAGCCCATCGCTTGCGGAAATGGATGGCGTGAAGAGCGGACAGGCTTGCATTCGCTGGAGTTTATCGAGACACGGCGGCATTGGTTCACCGGAACGGTTGAACACGACACCTGCGGCAATCTGAATGTGCTCAACCTGGTTGAAGGTGACGCAATTGTTGTCGAAAGTCCGGCAGGGATGTTTCCGCCGTTTACAGTGCACTATGCGGAAACCTTTATCGTTCCTGCTGCTGTCGGTCGATATACGATCCGTCCCGCGGCAGAATCTCATCAGGAACTCGCCACGATCAAAGCTTATGTTCGTCCCACGGTTCAATAAAGATGTTCGAAGAGAGCACTATGTATTCCAAAAAGTTTGAGTTCGATCCCGGCTTCCCGATTCGCGTCGAAGCGGATAAGCTAGCCTTTGAATATGGATCTGGAGTCTTTGGTCCGGATAGTGAAGAACGCCGTCTGGATGCGATCCGGCCAAGCCTGCGCGATCCGGAGTGCAGCGGTCCTGATCCGGTGTACGGCATTGCGATGGACGTTGGCCGTCTCTGCGATCGCGAACTGCTGAAAGAGCGTATGCTCCTCTTCGGTGCGGTCGTCTATGCGGCTGGCTCTTTAGGCAGGGAACCGGTACGTTCGCAGGGGCACATTCACGCCATTGCACCGCACAGCGGCTGGTCGCCACCGGAGATCTTCGAAATCTGGAGCGGAACCGCGGTTATCTACGCTCAACAGCGCGCCGAAGATGATCCGGGGCGATGCGTTTCTGTCACTGCGCGCGCAGGCGAGCAAATCGTTGTTGCACCCGGTTGGGCGCATTGCGTCATTAACGCCGATCCTCATCGCCCAATGGTTTTCGGAGCGTGGTGCGATCGTCAATACGGCTTCGATTACGCTGGCGTGCGTTCCCATCGTGGTCTCGCATGGTTTCCCATACTGACAGAGTCGGGCGAAATTGCCTGGGAGCCAAATCCACACTATGGCCATTCAACCCTGGAAAGGCATGAACCACGAGCTTATCCCGAACTTGGACTGGACACTTCGCGCAGCCTTTACCGTCAGTTCATCGACAACCCTGATTCAGTGATGTTTGTCCCAGATCCCAAACGCGCCGCCGATGTCTGGCCCGAACTTCGTGCCCTGAACGAAAGTCAAACCTGGCGCACGTTAACTCCGCGGTCAAGAAAAGGCGCAATCATTTCTCTGGTTGCGCCACTGTCTGTGATCAGGATGTCGAGCTTTTCGCAGGGACAGATCAACCATTTCGCGACGATTCCAAGCTTGCTGTGATCGGCAACAGCAATCTTCTGTTTTGCCTGCCGAACCATGCTTTGATTGATCTCAGCTTCGTCAGAACTGAAACAAGTCAGGCCATGTTCGGCGTCGACTCCATTTGCCCCCAGAAAAACTACATCGACAAAGACACCGCTTACGGCTGCGATGGCAGTCGGTCCAACGAGGGAAAACCAGTCGCCGCGCAAATGCCCTCCGGTCACGTAGACATCAATGTCTTTGCGGTTGCTGAGCTCCATTGCCACATTGACTGTGTTGGTGACTACAGTGATCCCGCTGATGCGGCGCAAATGGCGAACCACCTCAGTCGTGGTGGTGCCGGCCGTAAGGGCAATCGTGTCTCCGGGAGAAACCAGCGATGCAGCCGACTCTGCAATTCTCTGTTTCTCTTCGGCAAAGCTCCCAACCTGGTCCTGAAATGAGCGATCATGCCGGAATGCCTCATAAATAAGAGGCTCCAGCAGTACCGCCCCACCGTGGGTTCGACGCAGAAGTCCGTCCTTCTCCATCCCCTGCAAGTCGCGACGAACTGTAGCCAGAGAGATCTCGAATTTGTCTCGTAGCGCCTCAACGGAAACTGATCCGGTTTGACGCAGTTCACGCAAAATCGCCCCAATCCGGCTGTTCTGCCTTTCGTTGCGCTCGGTCGGTTCTTCTTTCCTAAGCATTTCAGAACCCAAGTGATCCCTACCCTCTTTGGGCTCCCCACAAGGATCCTGCGGGAGTTCGGGAGATATTCTGACAAGTGTTATGGCTGGGAACCCGATGTCTGTAAGATTACATCACGCCGCGAGACTGTGGAATGGCTTCTGTCGTCTGTCGGCGTCGCGACGGCCTGCAGAGAATACTTAGTACGTGGAAGATTCTGTACCCACCGAAGCGGCCGAGACAATAAAGATTCCAATCTTTTCCTCTTTCTCACCGGCCTGGGGCCAGCCGACCGTCCGCATGCCCGAATGTGCAAGATCCACCTTAAGCTGGCCATCCAAGCGATGCTTGACAGCGTCCACGAGCGCCGCAAATCGGTCTGCGTAGATCCGATGCATACGCGGTGGTATCGTAGGTTGACGTCAAATCTCGTCTGTTGCCCGCATTGCGATTGGCAGATGGCTCTCTATGACCTCAGATTGTAGAATCTCAGCATTCTGCGAAGACACTTGCTGGTAGTTTGGGTGAGCGACTGAATGAAATGTCGTGCCTTTCAAAGGGTGATCCCATTGCTTGTTCTGGCACTTCCTAGTCTTCCTACTCTCCCATACCGTCCTCTCGTTCACGCGACATTCTCTCCACGTTCGCTTCCCGCGCAAGGCGCCGATGGCCGGGTGCCGAATCGACTCGAAAACCAAACAAGAGGCGCTGACAAAAGGAGTAAGAATCATGCAGACAACACGGAAATTGGTCGTTGCATTGTTCGCTTTAATGACCGCGCTCGGACCCGCTTCGGCGCAGAATCAGCCTGACTCGCTCAAGAGCGGATTTGAGAATCCTCCCGAGAGTGCGCGCCCGCGAGTCTGGTGGCACTGGATGAATGGAAACATATCGAAGGACGGCATCAAACTGGACCTGGAGTGGATGCACAGGGTTGGCATCGCCGGCTTTCAGAACTTCGACGCCGCACTGGCGACGCCGCAAGTGGTGGATCACCGTATTGCGTACATGACGCCGGAGTGGAAGGACGCGTTCAAATACGCAATCACGCTCGGAAATCAACTGGGCATGGAAGAGGCGATAGCCGGCTCGCCTGGCTGGAGCGAATCGGGTGGCCCCTGGGTGCCGGCAGCCGAGGGCATGAAGAAATATGTCTGGAGCGAGACATTGGCTGAGGGCGGAAAACCTTTTACGGGGACGCTTGCTCATCCTCCATCGAATACCGGGGCATTTCAGAACATGGGCGTACGCGTTTCGATCTCTGCATTCACTGCCTCCAAGCCCATTCCGCAGTTCTATGCCGATTCCGTAGTCGTGGCCTATCGCAAACTAGCGGACGAAGTTCCTGTCGCTTCCTTAAACCCAAAAATGAGCGCAAGCGGCGGTTCGCCTGATTTTGCGATGCTGACAGACGGAGACTTGGTGCATGCGACTGCGCTGCCGAGGGCGGCTGCTGGTGAGAGCTCCTGGATTCAATACGAATTCTCGGCGCCGCAAACAATCCGGGCGGTCACTATCGCCGGCAACGATCCGGTCGGGGCAGCCGCCAGAATGACGAGCAGGCCCGACAGATCTCTCGAGGCGAGCGATGACGGGCAGAACTTCAGAGTCTCTGCAAAATTGAACGGTGGCGCTGCATCCGAGCATACGTATTCGTTTCCGGCGGCAACGGCGAAGTATTTCCGCGTCACATTCAAGCCGGGGCCACCGCCTCCACCGCGCGACGTAGATTTCGGCGGGTCAGGAAACTCGGCTCGACCACCAATCCAGGATTATGCGATTTCCGAGTTGGTTCTTCACACGGGAGCGCGTGTGAACCTCTTTGAAGACAAGGCGGCTTTCAGTTCTGCACCTGACCTCTATGGCTTTGCCACAAGTCCTGTCGCTCCAACCCAGGCTATTGCAAAGTCTGGCGTGATCGACCTGACCGCGAAGATGCATCCGGACGGCACGCTGGACTGGACGCCGCCGGCGGGTGACTGGGTTGTGCTTCGGTTTGGGTACTCATTGCTGGGAATTACCAACCACCCCGCAACCGCGGAGGCGACGGGCCTCGAAGTCGACAAGCTCGACCGCAGGTTTGTGAAAAAGTACTTCGACACCTATCTGGACAGCTACAAGGACACGGTCGGCGCCGATCTGATTGGGAAGAGGGGCATCACCTATGTGATCAACGACAGTTGGGAAGCTGGGTCGCAAAACTGGACCGACAACATGATCGAACAGTTTAAGAAGTTGCGCGGCTACGATCCGCTGCCCTGGATGCCGGTTTTGGCCGGAAAAGTGGTGGAGAGCGCCGAAGCCAGCGATCGGTTCCTGTGGGACTTCCGCAAAACAATCGCTGACCTGATCGCAGTCGAGCACTATGGCCAGTTGGAAGAGACATTACATGAGCGAGGCATGGGTCACTACGGAGAGTCGCACGAATCTGGACGGGCCTTCGTTGCGGACGGCATGGAGGTTAAAAAGATGAACGAAATCCCCATGAGCGCAATGTGGACACAGCGTCCGGGCAAGAACCTGATTCAATATGGTTACAATGCCGACGATCGCGAGTCTGCCTCGGTGGCGCATATCTATGGACAGAACGTCGCCGCGGCAGAGTCGATGACTGCCGGTACTGCGGCATGGGCCTGGTCACCCGCAACTCTCAAACCCACTGCTGACCAGGAGTTTTTGAATGGCATCAATCGGTTCGTGATTCACGAGTCCGCGCACCAGCCCTTGATCGACAAGGCTCCCGGCCTTACGCTTGGGCCGTTTGGCCAATGGTTCAACCGCAATGAGACCTGGGCCGAAGAGGCCCGTCCCTGGATCGACTACCTGGCCCGCAACAGCTACTTGCTTATGCAAGGTCATTTCGGAGCCGACCTGATCTACTTTTATGGGGAGGACTCGAACCTGACCGCGATCTTCGCGAATAAGGCACCTGAGGTGCCGGATGGCTACGGCTTCGACTACATCAACGCGGATGGCCTGATCCACGAATTGAGTGCAAGTAATGGACGCATCACAACCCCCGCTGGGATGAGCTACCGGCTGTTGGGCCTTGATCCCTACAGCCGTCACATGTCTTTGGCTGTTTTACGCGCCATCTACAAGTTAGTCAAAAACGGTGCGGTGGTTGCGGGACCGAAGCCTGACGATAACCCGAGCCTCGCCGACGAGCAGGCCGAATTCAGAAAGTTGTCCGATGAACTCTTCGGTGACGGAACCGGTGTGCACAAGGTTGGCAAAGGCACCGTCTATGCAGGGAAGAGCCTCGACGAGGCCCTCAATGCGCTGCACGTGGCACCGGACTTCGACTACACAAAGCCGGAGAGCGATTCGCGGCTGCTCTTTGTTCATCGCAAGCTCACGGACGGCGATCTTTACTTCGTTGACAACCGCAATGACCGCAACGAAGCGGTGGATGCAACTTTCCGTGTGACCGGCAAAGCGCCTGAGTTGTGGTATTCCGAGACGGGAAAAACAGAGACCGTCTCATACACGATTGCAGAAGGCCACACTACGGTGCCATTGAAACTGGAGCCGTGGGGCACGGTTTTTGTCGTCTTCCGTAAATCTGCAAAAACGATATCGTTCACTTTGCCAAAGATTGAGGAGACACAGTTGGTGACGGTCGATGGCGCGTGGGTCGTCAACTTCCAGCCTGAACGGGGTGCGCCGGCATCCGTGAAGTTCGATCAGCTTAGCTCGTGGAGCAGAACGCTGATGCGGGCGTCAAGTACTTCTCCGGTACCGGTACGTATACCAAGACGATTCAGGCCGCGGCGGACTGGTTCAAGAACGGCGCGCGACTCTGGATCGACCTGGGTGATGTGAAGAACCTTGCGGAGGTGACGGTGAACGGCAGGTCACTTGGAGTCGTATGGCACGCTCCATATCGTGTCGACGCAACCGCCGCGTTGAAACCCGGAGCCAACGAAGTCTCGATCAAGGTGACCAATGCGTGGGTCAATCGCCTGATTGGCGACCAACAGCCCGATGCGAAGAAATATACGTTCACCACCGTGAAACCGTATAAAGACACTTCTCCATTGCTGCCTTCCGGCTTACTGGGGCCAGTGGTTGTGCTGAAAACCGAAAGCAGATAGAACAGTCGGTCGGTTCGGCGGATGCTGGGCGCAAGTCAATTCTAAGCCCCGCATTCGCCAATGGTTTTCTGGCATGAAAGGAGGCGGAGCATCCATAACGACCGAAACAAGATTGATGTTTCGATCGTTACAGAAATTTGCCGCAAGGAGCGAGGCTGAACTGAGTCTCCTCTACCGCGCCAGAGCGGATTCGATGGCAGCCGTAACTTCTGGGGACTCAGGAGTGACCGCCGGTTCAAACCGTGCCACTGGATTGCCATTACGATCAAAGAGAAATTTAGTGAAGTTCCACTTGATGTCTCCACCAATCTTAGGGTTTTCGGTCTTGTCGGTAAGGAATACGTAGAGTGGTGTCTTATCCGCGCCCAAGACGGAAACCTTTGACATCATCGGGAAACTGACGTTGTACTTTGTGCTGCAGAACTTCTTGATCTCATCGTTTGTTCCTGGCTCCTGGGCAGCGAAGTTGTTAGCGGGAATACCAACGATGACCAGGCCACGATCCTTGTACTTCTCGTAGAGAGATTCGAGACCGGTGTATTGCGGAGTATATCCGCATTTACTCGCTACGTTAACCAGCAGAAGAACTTTGCCGTGATAACTCTTCAGGCTGATTTGTTGGCCATCGATGGACTTCATTGTGAAGCTGTAAACCGTCTTTGCAGATGCGGCCACGTTGCCGGCAGCTACACAAAACATGAGAATGAGCGCTAGTCTACGCATGATCTCCTCCAGAGTACGATCGATTCGGTTGCTGGTTGCTCGTTAGCCACAGGGGAATGGTCTTGACTCATCACTGGTTCTGCGCTCTTTAGCGCAATCCTTATCTGACGCGGTTTTCCCGCACATGATTTCCCGGGGCGGAATTCAGACTCCAAGGGCATCACTGACGATCGTTTGTGCTTCCTCAAGGATACGCTGGAGATGATCCGGTCCCTTGAAGCTCTCCGCGTAGATCTTGTAGATATCTTCAGTCCCCGACGGTCGTGCCGCGAACCAACCGCTCTCCGCACCAACCTTCAGGCCGCCGATCGGAGCACCATTCCCCGGCGCACGCGTGAGGATTTGCTTAATCGGCTCACCAGCAAGTTCCTTGGACCGAACCTGCTCCGGCGAGAGCTTCCCGAGGATTTCCTTTTGTTGCCGGTTGGCAGCGGCCTCGACGCGATCGTAAAAAGGCTCGCCGAACTCGCCTGTGAGGTCCTTATAGATCTCGCCGGGGTCGCGTTTCAGGCGAGCGGTGATCTCGGCCGACAGCAAGGCCGGGATGATCCCGTCCTTATCCGTTGTCCATACCGCGCCGTTTTGCCGCGCAAAGGACGCCCCCGCACTCTCTTCACCGCCGAAGCCCAGCGAGCCATCGAGCAGGCCATCGACAAACCATTTGAACCCGACCGGCACCTCGTAAAGCTTCCTTCCCAGCCTGGCGGCTACGCGATCGATCATCTGGCTGCTGACCAAAGTCTTGCCTACCGCAGCGCTCTGATGCCACTCCGGCCGGTTTTGAAAGAGGTAGAAGATGGCAACGGAGAGGTAGTGGTTGGGCGGCATCAGGCCTGTACTCTTCGTAACAATTCCATGCCGGTCGTGATCCGGGTCGCAGGCGAAGGCGATGTCAAATTGATCCTTGAGCCGGATCAAGCTCTGCATCGCATACGGTGAGGATGGGTCCATCCGAATCTGTCCATCCCAATCCACTGTCATAAAGCGGAAGGTCGGATCCACCGTCTGGTTGACGACAGTGAGATTCAGTTTGTACTGCTCGGCAATGCGGGGCCAGTAGTGAACTCCGGCGCCCCCCAGGGGATCCACGCCAAGATTGATCCCGGCATTTTGAATTGCCTGCATGTCGATCACGTTGTCGAGATCGGGGATGTAGGCATCCTGGTAGTCGTGCCGGTGGGTTGTTGGGGCGCGGAGGGCGTTTTCGACGGAAACTCGTTTCACTCCTTGGAGGCCATCTTCAAGAAAGTCGTTTGCTTTTGCTCCGATCCAACCGGTAGCCACTGAATCCGCGGGTCCGCCGTTTGGCGGATTGTATTTGAACCCACCATCGCGCGGCGGATTATGCGAAGGCGTGATCACGATGCCATCGGCAAGGCCCGTCGTCCGCCCTTTGTTGTAGGTCAGAATGGCGTGAGAAATGACGGGGGTTGGGGTGTAATCATCGCCCTCCGCGATCATGACTTCAACGCCGTTCGCTGCTAACACCTCAAGCGCGGTGGAGTGCGCCGGAACCGAAAGCGCGTGTGTGTCCATGCCGAGAAACAACGGCCCATCGGTTTTCTGTTGTTCCCGATAGAGACAAATCGCCTGAGTGATGGCGAGAATGTGCTGCTCGTTGAAGGCTTTGTCGAATGACGATCCGCGATGTCCCGAAGTGCCAAAGGAAACTCGTTGCTCCGGCACCGATGGGTCGGGGGCCTCGGTGTAATAAGCCGTGATGAGGCTGGGGACATTCACCAGCATCGAGTTCTCAGCCGGCTTTCCTGCATATGGGCTTATTTTCATTGTTTTCGTTTACCTCCCAGTTTCCGGCGCATGTCGGAAGCATTCAAATCTCAACTCCGCAAAGATGAACATTCA
>CAVQZQ010000136.1:0-19846 GCA_963718435.1 uncultured Acidobacteriota bacterium
GCGAAGTCATTGCTGGTGGGGAAGCTCGGCGCGGTCCTTATGCCGCGAGACCGTTCACAGGACATCGACGATCAGATCGACTTCACCATTGTTGAATCATTAATAAAGGACTCAAACGTATGAGCAAGTCTTTGCAGGAACTTCTTTCATTGAAAGGGAAGACGGCCGTCGTTACGGGCGGCGCGGGCTATTTGGGCACGGCCATCAGCGAAACACTGCCAATTGGGCGCCAACCTGGTGATCGCAAGCCGAGACAAGGCGAAATGCCAGAAGAAATGCGAGGAAATCATGAGCGGAAGCTCAGTGAAGGCAGTTGCACTGGAACTTGACTTGTTAAAGAAGGGATCCGCCACGGAGTTTCTGGGGCAGATACATGAGCACTTCGAGGCTGTCGACATCCTGGTGAACAATGCGTGGTCTGGAAACAAAAACTCCTGGGAATCCATCAGCGAGGAGGACTGGGAATACGACATCAATATGAGCCTAAATTCAGTCTTTCGGCTGAGCAAGGCAGCCTTCGATGATCTGAAAGCCACACGTGGAGTAATTCTCAACATTGCTTCGATGTACGGTCACATCGGGCCGGACTACCGCATCTACGACGGAAAAGAATTTGCGAATCCGCCGAGTTACGGCGCAGCCAAGGCTGGCGTACTTCAATTTACAAGGTACTTAGCGAGCTTCCTTTCGCCGCATGGGATTCGCGTGAATGCGCTGAGTCCAGGCGCTTTCCCACATCCGCCGACTCAATTGCACACAGGATTCATGGAGAAGCTTGGCTCCAAGAATCCCATGAACCGCATTGGGCAGCCCGACGAACTTAAGGGCGCCGTTGCGTTGCTCTGCTCACCGGCAGGCAGTTATATCACCGGACAAAATGTCTGCGTCGATGGCGGCTGGGCCATATGGTAAAGTCCATCGGAATCATTGGAATGAGCGAGGGAAACGGGCACCCGTTTTCCTACTCCTCCATCATCAATGGCTACTCTCCCGAGGGGTTGGCGGCATCCGGCTGGACGGGGATTTACGAGTATGTTCGACGTCGCCACGCGTCTGAGTTTGGGCTTGGGGACTGGAAAATCACACATGCGTGGAGTCAGGAACCTGAATTCACAAAGAAGTTATGCGCAGCTTGTCGCATTCCGAATAACGCTGGTGATTATCGGGAGTTTCTAGGTAACGTGGATGCTGTGATCATCGCTCGCGATGATTACGAAACCCACTTTGAGATGGCGAAAGTCTTTCTCGAGGCCGGTCTGCCGGTGTTTGTCGATAAGCCACTCGGGCTGGAAATCCCCGAGTTGCGCTTTTACAAACCGTATCTTGAATCGGGACAGTTGATGTCCTGTTCCGGTATGCGCTATGCACGCGAATTGGATGAGCCGCGTGCCGATCTTGCCGCTTACGGGAAGTTCAAGCTGATTCGAGGCGCGATCGTCCTGACGTGGGAGAAATACGGCGTGCATCTGCTCGATGCGGCGTTGGGAGTTACTTCGGCGCATCCTGTCTCAGTGCGAATGCTTCCGTCCGAGCACGCATCGGCCGTCGTTCGGCTGGACGATGGAGTCCTGCTGCAGATCGACTCCTTGGGTGAAAGCGCACGAACATTTCGTCTCGAGTTCTATGGTACCCAGCGCATCGGGTCGTTCGATATCACAGATAATTTCTCGATGTTTCGCCGTACGCTCTGGGAGTTTACAGAGTCTATCCGAACGGGCCGGCCAGCCATACCGCCGGAACGGACACTCGAAATCATGCGCGTATTGATCGCCGGCCGCATGGCCCGCAACGAAAACCGAGAAGTACTCCTGAGTGAACTCCCACTATAAGAATCTATTTGAGCTGAACGGAAAGACTGCCATTGTGACGGGTGCCGTGGGTATCCTCGGCAAGCACTTTTGCAAGGGTCTTGCTGAGTTCGGCGCGCAAGTGGCCGTTGTAGACCTGGACTTCGAAAAGTGCACCGCCTTTGCCGCGGAGTTGGAACGCGACTATAGCACGCCTGCATTCGGCGTTGGCTGCGACGTGTCGGATCCGGCCTCGGTGAAGAGCATGGTGGATCAGGTCGTCAGTCGCTTTGGCGCAATTCATGTTCTTCACAACAACGCCGCCTCCAAGTCGGCCGACCTGGATGCTTTCTTTGCCAGCACAGAGGAGTATTCACTCCACGAATGGCGTAAGGTAATGTCCGTCAATATCGACGGCATGTTTCTCGTTGCGCAGGCGGTGGGCGGCCAGATGCAGAAGCAGGGAACTGGCGGCAGTATCATCCAGACGGCCTCAATTTATGGTCTCGTCTCGTCGGACAAGCGGATCTATGAGGGGTCGTTCTATCTCGGGCGTCAGATCAGCAACCCGGCAGTCTATTCAACATCCAAGGCCGCTGTCGTAGGACTTACGCGCTATCTGGCAGCGAATTGGGGCGATCATAACATTCGAGTCAACGCCCTCGTCCCCGCAGGCGTGGAGAGCGGGCAGAATGACACGTTCAAGGCGCGTTATTCTGCGCGCGTTCCCATGGCCCGGATGGCCCAGCCGGATGAAATGGTTGGCGCACTTGTTTATCTCGCATCCGATGCTTCCAGCTATGTTACGGGCCATTGTTTAGTAGTCGACGGCGGTCTCAGCGCCTGGTAAAACTTATGCATGCTCTCACACATAATTCTGTAGCGATTCTCGGCGCAGGACCAACCGGACTCGGAGCAGGTCACCGGTTGACGGAGATAGGCGAAGTCGGTGTCAAGATATTCGATGAGAATCCAAGGGCCGGCGGACTTGCCTCTTCCTTTGTCGATCAGAATGGCTTTACGTGGGACATTGGTGGACATGTCCAGTTCTCGCACTATCGCTACTTCGATGACTTGATGAACCATTTACTTGCGGATGAATGGTTGGAGCACATGCGGGAGTCGTGGATATGGATGCGGAATCGATTCATTCCTTACCCCTTGCAGAACAATATTCATCTGCTTCCGCGCGACGACTTCAATAAATGCGTTCGCGGATTGATTGATTCGATGAAGCGGGGACCTACGGCCGTCGCGAACTTTCATGGCTGGATTGAGGCCAGTTTCGGCACGGGTCTCGCTGAGGTCTTCATGCTGCCGTACAACTTCAAAGTCTGGGCGCATGAACCTGGGGCCATGTCCCACAATTGGGTGGGAGAGCGAGTGGCGACCGTCGATCTCAACCGCATCATTTTCAACGCACTCGATGGCATGGAAGAGAAAAGTTGGGGACCCAACAACCGCTTTCGTTTTCCACTGCACGGGGGAACAGGACAGATCTGGAGAACTCTTGCCGGCAAGCTGCCGGAGGGAGTGTACCAACCAAATTGCCGTTGCGTGCACATTGACACCGCGAAACGCTTGCTCCATTTCGAAGATGGCTCTCGGCAAAACTATGACAAGCTGATCTCCACCATTCCGCTGGACACTCTCATCGCCCTCAGCGACATCGAATCGCTGAAGTCTTGTATCGAACAGTTTCGTTACTCGACCGTGCATATCGTGGGAGTAGGCCTGAAAGGGGCTCCGCCTCCGCATTTGAAAACCAAGTGCTGGATTTACTTTCCGGAGGACGACTGCCCGTTCTATCGAGCCACGATATTCTCAAACTATTCTCCAAACAATGTGCCGGATATTGCCCGATTCTGGTCAATCATGGTCGAGGTTTCAGAGTCGCGCTTCAAACCTGTGGACCATTCAGGCCTGTCAGATTCTGTCGTCGAGGGACTCCTGGCGACAAAACTCATCGAATCGCCAAACCAGATTGCTAGTCTCTGGATGCACTCAGCAGGTCATGGCTACCCAACGCCCTTTCTTGGCCGCGACCGCCTTGTGGAGCCGATTCTGACTGAATTTGAAAAAGTCGATATCTATAGCCGCGGGAGATTTGGCGGGTGGAAGTATGAGGTGTCAAACCAGGACCACTCGTTGATGCAGGGAGTCGAATTGGTGAATCGCCTCGCCTTCGGCACGCCGGAAGTGACCTACTGGTTCCCGGAAGTCGCCAACGGAAGCAGACGCTGATCAGGAGACTTACAAATGGTTTCGATCGTCATGCCAGCCTACAATGAAGAAGAAATTATTGAACTAACAGTGCGTGAATGGTATGAGGAAATTGTTTCCCGCATACCGGGCGCTGAACTGATTATCGTCAATGACTGTAGCAAGGACGGTACGGGTGATGTCTTGGCGCGGCTCGCCCGCGAACTCCCGGCACTTCGCCCGCTGACTCCCGACAGAAATGGCGGTCACGGAAGAGCGTTGCGATTTGGCTTTGAGCACGTCACACAGGATTGGGTGTTCCAAACTGACAGCGATCGGCAACACGTCCCTTCTGACTTCTGGAGACTTTGGGAAAAGCGGGATGGCAGCGATTTTGTGCTTGGCGTGCGCTCGACTCGCGCCGATGGGCCTGTTCGCGTCTTTATTACAACGGTCATGCGCGTTGCCAACTTCGTCGCCTGGGGACTGTGGATTCGAGACGCGAACTGCCCATTCAAACTTATGCGTCGAGATCCCTTGAAGAAGGTGCTTGTAAGGATTCCACTGGATTCATTCATCCCCATGGTCATGCTTTCTATTCTTTGTCGCAAGATGAAATTCCGTGTCAGCGAGGTTGTCGTTCTGCATCTTCCGCGGCGCGGCGGGGAGCAGTCACTTGCCGGGCTATGGAAATGGATTAAAGTGGGATCGCGTTGCCTGCGCCAATTGCTCGCACTGCGCATGCGCCCTGTGCGAAGTTAGCTCCAAAGACAGCATTCATGCCACTCTGATGTCCCTGACTACGTAGTTGGTCCGCTTTGCGGCCGGGGATATTCTCCAGTCGAATGATGCGTTAGAGTGCCGATCACGACATAGTCAAATAGTGTTTCTTCAAAAAAGAAAATCGACCTTTTGTACTGAACTCAAGGAGCCAGCCAATGACAGCCTCCACCGTTCTCAGCAAGGGATCTCGTGGACTCTCCTTCAATCTGAAGTTGGCTGATGCGTTAGCCATTGTGTCTATGTTCGCCATCGGTGGCTTGGTCTATGGCGTTTTTGCGAATTCGCTTGGTTTCTACTGGGATGACTGGCCAGTCGTTTGGGTCTACAACGCTCTCGGATCAGAAGGAGTGACGCGATACTTCGCTGGCCAACGGCCGGCCTACGGTTGGATCATTGCCCATGTTGCCCAGATAATTGGAATTGCTCCCTTAGGCTGGCATATCTTATCCCTCGCGGTCCGCTGTGCCTCTTCAGCCGCATTATTCATTGCATTTTCGGCGATCTGGCCTCGACGGAGGGACTTCGCATGGCTGGTTGCTGCGCTGGTGTTGCTCTATCCCGGCTTTACTCTACAGCCGATCGCTTTGGGATTTCTCGAGTACCATCTAAGCTTTCTTCTTTTCGTTGTCTCGCTGACCGCGACAATTCTCTCCATAACTAAACCAGCCAACCGCTGGCTCTTCGTCGCCATATCACTGATCACAGAAGCGATTTCCTACTTTGTCATCGAGTATTTCATCGGCTTGGAGTTCCTGCGCCTCTTTGTGATCATCTTCCTCACTCATCCGGAGGACGTCCGGTGGAATTCAACGAGTCTTAAAGCAGCTCTTGTGGCGTGGAGCCCGAACGCTGCGGTCTGGGCCGGATATGTCGTTTGGCGCGCCTTCATCTTTCGTGTCGTTTCAGGTTACGGACCAAACTACATGAATGTTGGTTCGCATATCTCCGAGGTACTCAGGCATCCGGTAGGGGAGTTATTGCGACGAACTATGGGACTCATCCACAATATTCTGATGTCCTCAGTTCTCGCATGGTCGCGGCCATTCGGCCCGGATCTCATCACGGCCACTCCGCGCACACAAGTTATCTCCTGGGCCTGTGCCGCAATCGTCGTGGCGATCTCGATCTATATGCTGCGCTTGAACAACGACCGTCAAGCCGACGGATCGAACGGTGATTTCGGCTTTCACCGATCAACGCTCCTCTTGGGCGGGGCGGGGTTGATTTTCGCTGGATTGCCATTCGTGGTTTCCGGTCAGGCGGCAATATTCAGTCCGCCCCTCTCATTCGATGATCGTTTTACGCTCTCCTTCATGCTCCCGGCTTCGATCCTGCTTGCAAGCCTCATCACTTTTCTTGGCGCCGACAGGAAAATGGGAGTGATCGCTTTATCAGTAATGTTGTTCGCGTTTAGCGCCTACCAGATTCAGAATGGAGCACAGTACCACCGTGTTTGGATCATGCAGCGTTCGTTGTTTTGGCAGATTGCATGGCGGGCCCCTTCTTTGAAACGCGGTACCAGTATTTTGATCGACGGGATGCCTCGATCGCTGTATGGAAACCACAGTGCCGGTACCCTGGATATGCTTTATGACCGCGATGATAGTGCGGGTCAACTGAATTACTTTATGTTCGACTTAGCACGGCTGCCGGCCGATGAGTTGTTTTGGTCGGGCGAGAGATTGAGCTACAAATCCGGAGCACCCCTCGTTGGACGGGTTCGCTCGTTTGAATTCCAAGGTACGACAAGCCAGAGCCTTGTTGCGTGGTTCTCGCCAAGTGGCACCTTCCGAATTGCCGCTCAGCCGAATGCGAACGAGCTTCTTGAAGGTTCTGCCCTCTCTTCAAATCTTTCGCATCTTTCGCATCCCGAAGATGTGATAAGTGACGCACCGGCAATTCCAGATGGGCCGCTTCTAAAGCTATTGGGCCCGGAACCGAAAGATCAATGGTTGTACTTTTACCAGAAGGCGGAGCTTGAGCGTCAACTCCAGCATTGGGGCGCGGTCGCAGAATTGGGCGATGAGGTCATAAAGTTGGATGATGTGCCGAAGGATGCATCGGAGTGGTTTCCATTTATCGATGGCTATGCTAAGTCTCATCGGTATCGCAGGGCGGCCGAGTTAAGTATGAAGATGCTCAATGAGCGCCCGGATGCGCTCGAGCCGCTAACATCGCTTTGGCTTCGAGTCAAACAGGAGGACTCACAAAGCTCCCCCGAGTTGAAGGATGCCTTGGCTATAGTTGGAGATAAGATTGGGCTGGGTGACTCTCGCTAGTTATGAGCCAAAACGTCACGATTGTCATGTACCACTATGTGCGCGACCTGAAACATTCACGATACCCTGCCATCAAAGGTCTTTCGCTGGAGCGATTTCAGCGACAGCTCGATCACATCCAGGCACACTACACCCCCGTCACCGTTGAGGATGTTCTGGATGCACTGTCATCTGCGAAACGGGAGATGCCACCCAATCCCATTCTTCTGACCTTTGACGATGGCTACAGCGATCACTTCCTGAATGTGTTCCCGCAATTGGATGCGCGCGGAATCCAAGGCTGCTTCTTTCCTCCCGGCCAGGCTGTCCTTGAACACAAAGTATTGGATGTGAATAAAATTCAGTTTGTTCTCGCGGCGGTCCCCAACCCGGAAGCGCTGCTCGATCAGGTCTTCACCTATCTGCCGGAGTTTCGTTCGGAATTCGCTCTCAAGACAAGGGAAGCCTATTTCGCATTGGTCACCGAAACACATCGCTACGATCCGCACGAAGTGATCGTTCTCAAGCGACTGTTGCAGCGCGAATTGCCCGAGCCGGTGCGGACGGAAATTGTGCGACGCCTCTTCGCCGAGTACGTGACATCCGACGAAAGAGCTTTTGCCTGCGAATTGTACATGTCGGTGGATCAGATCTCGTGCATGAGACGCCACGGAATGCACATCGGTAGCCATGGATATACCCATGCGTGGCTGGACCATATTTCCCCATCAGAGCAAGAGGTCGAGATCGACCGGTCTCTCGAGTTCCTCCAACAATTCGGAGTGGGGAGAGAGAAGTGGACCGTGGGTTATCCTTATGGTGGCTTCAATGGCTCGCTGCTTGAGGTGCTGCGTGCGCGAGATTGCCGGCTGGGATTCTCAGTGGAACCACGGGTTGCCGATCTCGATACAGATGATCGATTGACCCTGCCTCGTGTCGACACCAACGATTTGCCCAGCTAGCCCAATCTATGAAAAGCATGATGCAAATCTTGCGTGATCTCACGCCTCTCGATCGGGCTGTCTGCTCGCGAGGTTACGACCAAGCCGTTAATTACCTGTGCCGTGAACTTCCGTTTCGCGTAATCTCTGTACCGGACTCACATCAGCACAACGGTTGGGTGATACCTCCGTCATGGGACGTCGAAGAGGCTCGTATCGTCAAAGACGGCCGCACCGTTTATGACGGTACCGCTCATCCGATGGGGGTAATCGCGCTCTCGAAGAGCTATTCCGGAATTGTTAGCCTGGAGGAACTCCGTCGTCACCTCAATTACGATCACCGCAACGAGGATTCGATTCCTTTCCACTACCGGCAGCAATTCCGGAGCTGGAGCCGAGATTGGGGATTCTGTATGCCCAAACGGCTTTATGACCACCTCGCTCCGGGCGACTATGAGGTCGTGATCCGCACTGCAGAAGCTCCCGGCGAACTGAAGATTCTGGAATATCAACATCAGGGCACCCTCAATTTCACCATCGCCCTCGGCGGCAACCTCGACCACGCGGGTGCGGCCAACGATGGGCTGGCCGGTTGTGTCGTCGGCCTCGAAGTCATGCGTCGCCTCCAGGGGCGGAAAACGAAGTTGACCTATTCGCTTGTCCTCTCTCCGGGAATTATCGGATCGGAGCTTTACTTTGCGGGATTGAGCGCCTCGGAACGCAGGGAAATCCTGGAGGGGATTTTCCTGGAGATGCTTGGGTCCGCGACCCCTCTGGCAGTACAGGAATCCCGGCGGAGCATGGTGAGCACCCTCCATACGCTCAAATCCAGCCTCGACGGACTGGGTCTGCCCTTCAGGACCGGCCCCTTCGAAAGTGTCATTGTCAACGACGAATACGTCTGGGAGAATTACGGTATTCCGACGGTCTCTTTTTCACGCTTTCCTTATCCCGAGTACCATTCGAGCCGGGACAGCGTGGAGATTATTCGGGAAACTTCCCTCAACGAAGCCGTCGATGCGCTTATGGGAGCGGTCGATCGGCTGGAAAAGTCGCCCATGGTATTCAAGAAATTCGAGGGCAACATCTGCCTTTCTAACCCGCAATATGACCTCTACGTTGACTATGGTCAAATCGCACTGGGAGAAGCAGGATCTGACCAGCGGCGGAGGATGCGAACGTTGATGGATTTGGTACCGGCGCTGGATCGGCCCGTGAGTGTCAAGGCCGTTTCCGACCACGTCGGACTGTCAGAAGATGAGACTCTGCACTACCTTCAGCGGTGGGCCGCGAAGGGATTGATTGACCTGCTTTGAGCGCAGTAGGCACTGGCACTTGCGCCACATTCCCCGACGCACAGGAGTTCGTTCGCTATGCAAGAGAAAGTTGAATCAAGGAAAACCGCGATGAACATATTAGTCACTGGTGGTGCCGGATACATTGGATCAAGTCTCGTACCATTGCTTCTCGCTAATGGGCACCGGGTTCGGGTGTTGGACTCTCTTCTGCACGGTGGCGATTCGCTGCTGGGAGTCTGGTCCAACCCGTGCTTTGAATTCATCCGTGGAGATGTATCTGATCGAGCGAGGCTGCAGGAGGTAGTCGCCGGAATGGATGCGGTGGTTCATCTTGCCGCTATAGTTGGCGACCCTGCGTGCTCGCGAGAGCCTGACCTTGCGCGGAGAGTCAACCTCGAGAGCTCGCTTGCGCTTATTGACGAGAGCCGGCGGGCCGGTGTTAGCCGCTTCCTCTTTGCCTCCACGTGCAGCAACTACGGAAAAATGAAGGATTCTACTCAATACGTGGATGAGGAATCGGAGTTGAGCCCCGTCTCTCTTTACGCTGAAACCAAGGTGGCTGTGGAGAAGGCGCTTCTACAGAGCGCTGGCAGTGACGGCTGGAGTCCCACGCCGTTGCGCTTCGCAACCGTTTTCGGTGTATCGCCGCGGATGCGATTCGACTTGACGGTCAACGAATTCACAATGGAGTTGCTGACGAAGAAGCATCTGAAAGTTTTCGGCGAGCAGTTCTGGCGCCCCTACGTACATGTGCGGGATGCGGCCAGGGGCATCCTGCTCGTGCTTACTTCGCCGGTTGAGAAGGTCGCGGGCTCTGTGTTCAACGTGGGCGCAACCGACCAGAATTTCCAAAAGCAGCAACTCGTCGACATGATTCGGCCTCATGCGCCGGATGCCGTCGTGGACTTCGTTCATAAGGATGAAGACCCCCGGGACTACCGGGTATCTTTCACGCGCATTCATGAGACGCTCGGTTACGCAATCACACGGACGGTTGCGGAAGGCATCGCAGAAGTGACTCAACTGGTGCGCAACAATATCATCCATGACTTTGCTGACGCGAGGTACCGCAATTGAGCCCGAGTGAAAAGCTGGCCCCCGGCGCACCACCTCCCGCGGACTTTATCCCCTTGATCGTCCCTGAGATTTGCGGCAATGAGTGGAAGTACGTCAAGGAGTGTCTCGATACCAGCTGGGTCTCTTCCGTAGGCAGCTACGTCGATCGGTTTGAGCAGTTGGTGGCTCAGCAGGCCGGCACAAAATTTGCGGTTGCCACAGTCAATGGAACTGCGGCTTTGCACATTGCTCTCATTCTGGCGGGCGTCGAGGCGGACGACGAAGTTCTTGTCTCCTCGCTCACTTTCATTGCGCCGGCCAATACGATCCGCTATGTGAGCGCGTGGCCGATCTTTATTGACGCGGAGCCTAAGTACTGGCAGATCGATCCCAACGCGGTGCTCGATTTTCTTGAGAACGACTGCAGTTGGGATGGTCGCGAATTGCGCAACCGAACAACCGGTCGGCGCGTAAGGGCCATTCTGCCGGTCCACATTCTCGGCCATCCCGCCGACCTCGATCCGATTCTGGCTGTTGCGGAAAAATACGCGTTGCCGGTGATTGAGGATGCAACCGAAGGGCTCGGTGCACGCTACCGCGGAAAAAGCCTTGGGGGCATTGGACACGTTGGATGCTTCAGTTTCAACGGGAACAAGATCATCACCACCGGCGGCGGCGGCATGCTTGTGACCGACAACGCAGAATGGGCGGCACGCGCCAGGTATCTCACTACCCAGGCCAAAGACGACCCGTTGGAATATGTGCACGGGAGTGTCGGCTACAATTACCGCCTGACCAACATGCTGGCGGCGATGGGATGCGCGCAAATGGAGCTGCTGGACGGCTTTATAGAAGCGAAGCGGAAGATTGCGAAGAGATATCAGGAGAACCTGGCTTCTCTGCCGGGGATCTGCCTGCCCGAAGAAGCGGAATGGTCCTTCAGCACGCATTGGATGTACACCCTGCTGGTCGATGAGAAGGAATCGGGCATGGACTCGCGAGCGCTGATTCGCGAGTTGGGCTCGCAGAAAATTCAGACTCGCCCACTATGGCAGCCAATGCATCGCTCGCCGGCTCATAACAGCTTTGGCAGCCCCGCGTGCCCAGTAGCCGATGAACTCCATCGCCAGGCGATTAGCGTACCCTGCTCAGCGGGCCTTTCGGAGTTGGCCCAGGGACAGGTGATCGACTCCGTGAAAATGCTCCTCGGCAAAGCTCGTCCGTCGGCAATAGCGCGTTGACCCGCATGGATCTCAATGGTTTGTTTCAGTCGCCGGCGAAGCACATTGCGGCATTCGCTGAGATGCAAGTGCATCTCTATCGCCACGATAAGAGTCTGCAGGACTATTTTCATCCGCTTCAATTGGATATGTTGACCTCTCGGCGCGAACACGGCGAAAGTCAACGCTCCTCCGCGCCGCTTGTTACCTGGGCCATCCAAGGCGCTGACAGGATCAGCCAACTGGGCTCGCGGGAAAAGATCAAGACGGATATTCTGTTTTGCCCCATTCCCCACGTCAACAGGAAAACTGAAAATCGATTCCTCGTGCGGACTCTTCTCGGGCTCGCGCAAACTGATGCAAAGATCCTCTGTCTGCTGCCGTCCAGCGCCACGTGCCGAGATGAGTTGGATGTTCAATTAGAGGCCGCTGGCCGAAGTGGTCAGGTTGTATTCCTTGATCCGATGTCCTCCTCGAATCCGATAGAGGCACGCCTCCGTAAAAGGGTCGCCCAAATGCGTGGGCGCTCGGCATTCGAAGAGACCGCCCGGATTCTCGAGCCACATGGGCTTAAACCAGGTGTCGAAATCAAGGGCGGCTTTGAGTATGTGGCGTTCATGGTGGAGGCATGGGAACGCCTGGCTCCCCGGATCGAGTTTGAAACCGTGATCGCTCGTTGTCACTGGAATTCGCTTTGCAGTCCCGTTTGCCGCACGGCTCAGCAGCGGGAAAAACAAGCCGTCACTTTTCAGCAGGGAGTAATCGGTCACACTTTGGATGTTCCGGTCACTGCTTCAAAGTATGTTGCCTTTGGCGAGACGTCTGCTTCTTTTCTTGCCCAAGCCAATCAACGATTTTTCCAGGCGGCCGGAATGCCGGAGCCGCCGGTCGAATACGTAAATGGTGGCTGTCTTTTCGACACGATCACTGTTCTGCCCGATCAATATGACCAGCAGACATTGCTCATGGTTGATGTGCCGATGGCCCAGGATGACTTTTACGGCACCGAGAGCCAATGCTTGGCGTTGCTCCAATTGGCCGAGAAACTGCTCGCCGCCAATATTCCATTGCGCCAACTCATCATCAGACCGCATCCTTACTGGAATGGCCTCGACTTTGCAGCGTGTCAGCGCCTCGCGCGAGAATATCCGACCCGCTGCCAGCTCTCACACCCGGCCTGGTCGCTGGAAGATGATTTGGGCCGCTCCTCCGTCGCGATTGGTGTATTCAGCGGCGTCCTTACGGTTGCTGCCGCCTGTGGTTTGCCGACGATCTTTCTTGAGACCGAGAATGGCTACAAAACCGGGGACCTGGCATGCTTTTCTCCTGGTCAAACTTTGTTGCCGGATGATGCATTCTGCGAAATTGCGAGAATGCTGAGTGACCGTCAAGCATACGCAGAGGCACGTGAGGTATCGCTGAAAAATGCGCACGAATACTATGCTGACGGAGCGAATGTGGATCTGAGCGCAGCGTTTTTCGAGCGTCTGCTTCGACCTGAACCCGCTCTGAGCCAGGTGAAGGAAGAAGTGAAATGAAGTTCGCCTTCATCAGCACGATGCATGGCCCGACATGGGGTGGCAGTGAAGAGCTCTGGAGCCAGGCCGCGAGCCAATTAAAGCGCGCGGGGCACGATGTGCGGGCGTCGGTCGCGCACTGGTTGCGCGGGTCGCAAAGTGCTGCCGCGCTGCTAAAGCAAGGCATCAACCTGGATGCTCAATATCCTGATTTTCGCATAACACGATCCCGGCGCATCTGGAACAAGGTCTCGCGCAACCAGCAAAGAAGTCGCGCACGATTGAAGCATTTCAATCCCGACTTGGTCGTGATTTCCCAAGGGCATAATTCAGGTGGATTTGAGTGGGCGCGGATCTGCCGTGAGTTCGCGATACCCTACGTCATGATCGTCCAATGCAACAGCGAGATCTGGTGGTTCGGTGGTCAGCTCGATGAAGCCGTTGCAAGTTACACCGGGGCTCGTGCCGTTTTCTGTGTTTCTCGCGGCAATCTCGATCTGCTGCGTCTGCAGTTGGGCGAACCGCTTCCGAATGCGGAGGTGGCCCGGAATCCCTTCAACGTTTCGACAGATCCCGCCCCCGCATGGCCCGATCAGAATGCGGGTTGGCGGTTGGCATGCGTTGCCAGGATCTCTGCGGCGGTCAAAGGGCAGGATTTGCTGTTGCAGACTCTCGCGCTTCCAGAATGGCGAAATCGCCCCGTCGAGTTGAATCTTTTTGGAGACGGCCCCGATCAAATGGCTTTGCGTAAGCTGGCCAACATGCTGCAATTGAACAATGTCCACTTTCGAGGTCATGTGACCAATGTCCGCGCGATATGGGAAGAGAATCATCTCCTGGTTCTTCCTTCACGTTACGAGGGTCTTCCTCTTGCGTTGGTTGAGGCCATGTGGTGTGGGCGTCCTGCGGTCGTAACCGATGTCGGTGGCAACGCAGAGGTATGCGTTGATGGGGAAACCGGGTTCGTGGCGCCCGCGGCCACTCTGTCATCCTTTTCACAAGCCATGCAGCGTGCATGGGATCGGCGCAACGAATGGCCGCAACTTGGACATGCCGCAAGGGCCATGGTTGAAAATCGAATACCAAAAGATCCAATCGCCTTGTTTTGTGAACGATTGAAAGTCTGCGCCATGGCAGTGTCCGGGGTAGTACGCGCCGGTGAAATGATCCCTGTGGATAGATAGCGGGAAGAGTATCTTGTGCTGGCGGAACGCTCGCCCTGCTCGTGGAAAGTCCATTAGCAACATCCACCGGAAGTGAACTGTTCGGATATAGAGGAACTTCATGCACGTTCTCGTAACCGGCGGAGCCGGATATATCGGGAGTCACGCCTGCAAAATGCTCGCGCAAGCCGGATTCCAGCCCGTCGTGCTGGATGATCTTCGGCGAGGTCATCGTTGGGCCGTTCAATGGGGCCCCCACGTAGAAGGCGATTGCGGCGATCCCGTCGTCCTTGAACAGGTGTTTCAGAGTCATCCCATCAAGGCCGTGATCCATTTTGCCGCCTATGCTTATGTTGCGGAATCGATGCAGGCTCCGGATATGTATTTTCGGAATAACGTGGTTGCCACCCTTAATCTGCTTGATGCGATGAGAACGCACGGCGTTCAAACGATCGTCTTTTCTTCAAGCTGTGCCACCTATGGCCTTCCCATCGCCGTACCTATCACCGAGGAACATGCGCAGGCACCGGTCAATCCCTACGGTGAATCGAAACTCATCGTCGAAAAACTTCTTCGCTGGTATGGCCAGAGCTTCGGATTATCCTGGTCTGCATTGCGCTATTTCAACGCCGGAGGCGCCGACCCTGATTGCCAATTGGGAGAAGATCATCAACCGGAACCCCATCTTCTGCCGCGCGTGTTGGCCGCCGCGGCAGGCCTGATTCCTTCTCTGGAAATTTTCGGAACAGATTACGACACTCCTGACGGAACTGCGATCCGCGACTATGTCCATGTCACTGATCTTGCCGAAGCTCATGTGTTGGCGATGAAATGTCTTCTCTCCGGCGGCGCAAGTGGTGCCTTCAACCTGGGGAACGAGATAGGACATTCAGTCCGGGAGGTGATAACGGCGGCCGAGACAGTCGCTGGCACCAAGATTCCAGTAGTGATGTGCCCACGCCGCGATGGTGACCCGCCGCGACTTGTTGCGGATGCTTCAAAAGCGCGCAATGTCCTGAATTGGCGGCCCCGCTACTCCGACTTGTCGACCATTCTGGAAACGGCCTGGCGGTGGCAGCATCGGAACACAGTTCTATCCGTTTGATCTATAGTCCAGTTTTTGCATCGTAGGCAGAGAATTCCAATGACCGCCGTTGGCGATGAAGCTCAAAACTCATCGGCTCATTTGGACACGAAAGGCGCGAAACAAGCATGAGGCTGAGATTCTGGAATAAACCTGTCTATATTCCTCCGAAGCCTGAAGACGTCTTAGCCACGTTACCGGAGCAATTCCGATTGCCATTACTCTCTATGTACGCTGGCGAGCCGCAAATCGGGTCACGCGCCGAGTTGTATCCGCTTGATCCGGCCACACGCATTAGCCCCGAGGAGGGTATGTGGATTCACAATTTGTGTCGCCAGCTTAAACCAAACAAGACCATCGAGATCGGCCTTGCATACGGGTTTTCCACCATCTATATCCTTGCCGCGCTTCATGAGAATGGCGCCGGTTCGCATACCGCCGTCGATCCCCATCAGGCCGCGTACCATGAAATTGGGATGCGCCAGGCAGAGAAGCTGAATATGGCTGAAGCATTTCGCTTAATTCCCCAAATGTCCGTCGCTGCTCTTGTGGATCTCCATCGTAAGGACGAACACTTCGAATTTATTTTTATTGACGGGAACCACCGCTTTGATGACGTGCTCGTGGATTTCATGTTGTCTTCTGATGTGTGCGCGATCGGTGGCCACATCGTTCTGGACGACATGTGGATGCCCGCAGTTCAGAAGACAGTATCGTTTGTCCGCTTGAATCGCAAAGATTACATCGAAGCACCAAGCCCCGTCGCGAATGTTGCTGTGTTCCGAAAAATAGCCGAAGACACCCGCAGCTGGGATCATTACGTGGATTTCTAATTATGCAAATTGGACACGTTGATGCCGTTGTGGATTCTTCATTCAATAGCGCGCAAACTCGCCAGTCGCAACCAGGTTGCTTCAGAATGAGCGTCGGTGATTCCTTGCACCCGCTTCGCTACAGCTTCGTAACGATCGGTTTCGAAGGAGACGCTGGTCTCCTGCGGCTACAAGCACGATCAATGCGGCTGTACTGTTCGCCCCAATTAATTGAAGAAATCATTATTGTCGACAACTCATCGCCCGCTTCTAAGAAGAAGTGGCAAGGTGAATTGTTATATCAATACGGAGACCTTGCTCGTTTCGTTCGCATTGTTCCCGCCTCGGATATTGCTGACATGGGGACGGAAGCACATGGCTGGTTCACTCAACAAGTTCTGAAAATCGAAGTGGCTGCCATCGTTCGGTCCGAGCGTTACGTGATCCTCGACGCGAAGAATCATCTCATCGCACCTCTTGGCCGGGAATTTCTGGAGACTCCTACAGGTCGGCCACGGATGAGCGGCAAGCCGTACATCGATCACCCGATGCAGGAGTATTTGGACCGAACTCTGACGTATTTGCACCTCGATCCTCAGGAGCACGACAGTTGGTTCACTCGAACAGACACGCCCTTCACGATGCTGACCAGGGAAGCTCTTGAACTGGTACGGGAGGTCGAGCATAAAGAGGGCAACGCATTTGCATCGGTGTTCCTTCAGCGGAAGTTGAGCGAATTCTTCCTGTATGCAGGTTTCCTGGTATCAAAGGGCACGCTGTGGCAAATCTACGAACGCACGCAGGTGAACGAGCCGCAAGTCTGGCCAGGCAATGCTGGCGAAGAAGGTTGTGCGAAAGCCATTCAACAAGCTGATCAATCGGGGTTCCCCTTCATGACGATTCATCGGCAGGCCCTCGCGAAGTTGGATAAGAAATCGCGAAGATTGATGGCTGAATTCTGGCACAAACGGAGTCTCTTCGCCTCGGCGAGAGCCGGCCTTCGTTTCCTTCGGGATCCGAATCGCAGCCACCAACATTATGATGGTCGCGTGGTTGCGTGGCCAATCTCCACCGTCATCAGTCGTACTAGTTCTCTCCCTGTAGTGCATTCACCAAGATCCCCGATTTAACAACAAAACAGAAAAACAGAGTGGCGTTGAATAAATCAACAATGAGCGATCAAAAACAAGATGCGGACATGCAGGCACTCCAAGACACCTCTAATCCTGGAGTTGCGCTCGCATTTCCACATGATGCGCGGTCGGCGGTCATCATTGTAGGCCCTCCTTGGCCGCGGAGTGGCACTGCCCGCGTAATGCAAAATCAGATCGACTACTATCGCAATCGCGGATATTTGACGGTATTTATCTGTGTTCCAATCCACTGTTCCTTCACCGAGACACACTCAGATTGGGAGAGTATTCAGACAGGGATGCGTGAACTGGGCGCGGATCATACCTTCCTCGCACCAATCGATCGTCGGCGGTTTGTCACCTCAAAATATGTGGAGTGGGTTCGGCACGGGTTTCGTGGTACGGCGCTCGACTGGATCGTATTTACCGGCAAGTCAGCGGAGTTGCCGCAAAACGACATCCGATTCATCGGCCAACTGTCAGTTAAGCTTGTCCATGTCAACCACGTCTTTACGCTTGGCTTTGCACAGCGCTTGCTTCGCAGTTCAATTCGATCGGGTCGGTGCTTACCGATTATCCTTGACACCCATGACATCCAATCGAACGCGCTGAAGGATCGAGGGGAGATGAATCCCTGGACGCATCGTGACGACGCTCTCGATCGGCTGCTCGATTCCGAAATCGCGCATCTCAAAGACGTGAATGTGCTCGTCCATGTCTCGGTCGAGGATTTTAACTTCTTCAAACGGCGTCTGCCGCAAAAGCAGCACGTGCTCGCATTGCCGACGATTGATCAAGCCTTCGCATCCGATGTCAACATTCCGGGCCCGTCCTCAATCGACCCGATCGACCTCCTCTTCGTAGGCCAGAGCACCGCTCCGAATGCTGCTGCTGTTCAGTGGTTTTTCGAACAAGTCTGGCCCCTTATCGAGCCTCGTGGATACAGTGTCAAAATTGTCGGCGGCATTGATGCCCTTGTACGTAAAGAGATGCCAGGGCTCTATCAAGCTTTCAACTCTCACTTCGTTGGTCCCTTGGCGGAACTGGCTCCCACGTATTACGTGCCGCTCGGTGCGTCTTCGCCCCAATGGTTTCCGGGACGGGCATCTCGATCAAGACGATTGAGGCACTTGCGCTCGGCAAGCCCTTTGTCGGCACTTCAAAGGCTTACCGAGGCATGCCCATGGACCAAATCGAACAGCCGGTCTCCATCCATATGACACTCCTCAAGACTTCGCCGATGCCATTGCGCAGGCTCTTTTCTTTTGAAGACTTGGCCGCAGCGGCCAGCCGCGTCGCCTACAGCAGCCTTTTCTCCAATCAGGCATCTTTTTCCTCACGCGACGAAGCCCTCAAGATCGCTTGTCAGGCTGGAGACGCTGTATATGGGCTTTTTGCTATCAGCGAATAATTCAGCACTTAGTCCACGTGCTGTGCCAGACAATCATCATCGATGGTTTAATCCTAGATTTCGAAACTGGGATAACAAGAGACCAATGAGGAAGTAGCGAGCACCAACAGTTCCGGAGCGCTATGAAGATAAGCGTCATATTATGTACTTATAACCGCTGCCAGAGTTTGGCCAAAACATTAGAGAGTATCGCTGTGTCTATTCTTCCCGAATCAACTGAGTGGGAAGTGGTGGTTGTTGACAATAACTCAAAGGATCAGACGCGCGAGGTAATCAAGGACTTTTGCCGCCGGTACGCTGGCCGTTTCCGCTACGTCCACGAATCGCGGCAGGGGTTGTCTCATGCGCGAAACGCGGGAATCAGGGAAGCTCTGGGAGAAATCCTCGCATTCACCGACGACGACATCATCGTCGACGGCAAGTGGCTTCATAAATTGACTACTCCGTTGACCAGTGGGGAGTGGGCTGGTGCCGGAGGTTGCATTCTCGCCGGTAATGAATTCGATTGCCCAAGGTGGCTTGCGCTTCAAGGCGAATACAATTTGGGTGGTGTGCTTGCCCTCTACAACCCGGATGATCAGGCAGGCAATACCCAGCGGCCGCCCGTCGGTGCGAACATGGCATTTCGCGCGGAAATATTTCGAAAGCATGGTGGTTTCCGAACGGACTTGGGGCGATACCGCGGGAAAGCATGGTGGGTAACGAGGATACGGAGCTTGGGTACCGTCTCTTGGCCGGCGGTGAACGTCTGTGGTACGAACCTTCGGCGATTGTGTACCATGGCGTCCCTGAGAACTGGTTGAAAGGACTATTTCCTGGAGTTCTGGTTCAACTACGGCTGCGCTGCGGTACGCGAACACGCCAATCGATCCGATGTTTGGAAGATCTCGAGATGGTGCTTCTCCGTCCCATTGATCGTCTTCAATGTGTTGCCCGCGCGGCTTCGAATTTGGCTTTTCGCTCGGGATCGAAACGTCGGTTCTTTTTCAAATGTACGGTCTGGAGAACTTTCGGGGAGATCGTTGAAGTCCCGCGAATCTGGCTTGAAACCAAAAGGCGCCATAAGAAAAGGACGAGCCAAGGCAATGAATTGCGCAGCTCGGATGTGACACTTGGAGAATAGATACAAGTTGAGTCAGGGCGGCAGGAGCTCTATGAGAATCACCGTCATCCTGTGCACC
>CAVQZQ010000137.1:0-12782 GCA_963718435.1 uncultured Acidobacteriota bacterium
CTGCATGTGAGCACTGTGGGAGTTTTTGGAAAGATATCGACGGTTGTGCTCCTGCGGCCTGCCACTCTCAGTTTGCTGGTAGTTGCAACTTTCTACTTGTGGGTTTACGTGTGGCGCACTTCCGGCACCATTGGGTTAGCGAAAACCCCGATAGGGACATAGCCCCGCACGCACCCCACACATCCGCGGTTGCAGTTGACGCGGATGCAGGTCATTGGCGGCAGTCAAGCGCGCGGAATTCCGGATCCGACACCACGGGTCTCAGTGTCCACACCCAACTGCGTTGATCGTTCCAGGCGGGATCGTAAATCTTGGCGATGAGATACTGAGTCCCATACTGGTGGCACGTGATGCGCGCCTCGTCAGCGGTGGCACCCTTGTAAAGTGCGTCAATAGCCGCTGCCATTGCAGGGCAACCGCTGGGATCACCGCCGAGTTCAGAGCCACACCCTGACTCATCCGACGCTATCGACACCTGATGATTGACGTCCAGAACATCGATCATCTTCCAGACGGCCCAGGGGTTGCTGGGGTTGAACTGCACCGTTGACTTGACGGGGATGGCCGTTGCGAGGTGCCGATAACCCAAGTAGGAAATATACGCGTTGTGGGAATAGATACCAGGCTGGGGATTACCTCTGGCTCGGAATCCCCCTTCGAGAATTGGAGCATCGAAACGTAGAGGAAGCATTTGGAAGAATGTGCTAAATACCCCAATGCCGAGCGCGAGACTAGCTGTCGAACGAAGCAGTTGGGATGGCTTGCGGTTCGATGAAACGACGTCTGGCCGGTCCTGCTGTCGCCACCCCATGATGAGTTCCGATGCCAGAAGGAGCAAGGGGAACTGCAAGATGAGGGCTGCCCTCCATCCGAAGTCGTTCGACCTCAAGACCGCGGATCGTATGAAGGAGATGATAGGGATGATCGCGACAGCGATGAACACGAGGGACCGCTGCTCAGGTGTGTTCCGGGCGAAGCCACGCCGAATGGGAATCGCGTAGAGGATTAGGACGATGAAGTAAAAGCCCAGTTCGACAACATAGCCAGGCACCAGAAGGATCAAATTGGCAATGTTTCGCGCGCCCAATGGATGCACCGATGAGAGGTGCTGGAGAAGCGGCGATGCGAGCAAGCCGTTGGGGGGAAAGGTCTCTCGTACGGAAAGGCCAAAGATTGACCCACCTTGCATTTTTGAGGCGTCGTGCGTTAGTTCCCAAAGATAGGGAATAAGAAGCGCAGCGGCCAGAATGGCACCACCGGCCAACAGTAACGCGGGGCGGGCGGTGCGCTCAACGGTGACCTGCCAGAAACCCCACGCCAGCATTACCAGGAAAAATCCAAACGGTACAAAGATGGAAAGGCCAAAGGCGCTTGCCAAGGCGAACGCGATCAACACTAAGCTGGCAACGCGATTCTGTTGGCGATCCTTGCCGGCCATCCAAGCCAATAAGAATGCGAACATACAGCAAACCAAACCAGCTACATGGTGCGGAACCCAGAGAACGGAAGCATACCAACTGTAAATCGGATCACGCGACCACCATTCGAAATCAAGATAAGGCGGACGATGAATGACAAAGAGGTCCACTATATTGACGCAAATATCGAGTCCAGTCACCGCTAACAGGGAAATAGCCAACAAGAACTGCTTTCGCAACCGAGTACCGACAGAGAGGAAATGCTTAAGGTACAGGCCGATGAGAGCAGCGAGTGCGAATCCCGACCAGATGCAGCTTGAGGTCAAGATAGCGCGGGCGGGTAGATGCGAGATTTGTGCCACCGACGCACAATCTACGTACCAGAAGTAATAATTGCGCATCTGAGCAGCATGTTTGTAAAAGTAGAACGGATTGGTCGGCGGGATGCCGGCCCGAAGTATGCTCTGAATCCAATTTACCCGAGCGCTGTGGTCCGAAGTGAAGAGGCTCATGAAGAGCTGTTGGTCTTTCTGAAAGTCAACGAGCGATAGAATGACCACGGCGATCCAAACCGCCGCCAACCACAGCATCCTGCCGCCCAGCGGTTGCAGGCCGAGGTTCCACTTTGTGCCCGAATGACGCAAACCGAACCATTCCCGGGCAACGATGAGCAGCCAGAGCGCAGCACAAAGGAGCAAGAACGCCGACGCGGCTGTGAGTGAAATGAAGTGGCCGATCAGCACTAAGGAAATGGTGGAGACGGCAATGGATAAAGGTATGCTCCAGAAAATGCGTTCCACGATTGAGCGCTGACGGAAACCGTGAAGATTAGTGAACCACGCAGCAAGGTAGCCGGTGCAGACGGTCAGCGGGAGAAAGGCTGGGACTGCGAGGAGACTGTCGATGACCTGTGTTGCGGTGATATTAGGCACGATAGGAATTTCGATCTCCTTGTCGCTTTAAAGCGGGGTTCCGCGTTTGTCTTCGGCGATTGCGGTTAGTCATTGATCCAGCCGCTGCTTTTTTCCATGCCGGGTTGAACAGTTCATCGTGTGTTCTGGGTAACCTGCTCAGATGCGGGGCTCGGAGCGGTGGCGGCAAGGAGGGGGTGCCGTATATACACCCACATGTAGAAGACTGCCATCAACAGCAAAAAGAGCGGGCCTGGACGGGTAAGCACTACCGTGAGCATTTCGCTTGGCAGATTCGGCTGAGGCACGACGAACTGATGGGTTAAAGCGATGCGAATTGTGGTGAAGATATCTCCATTGACCGCAATGCCCGCGGCGGTGACGATGACGGCCATCAAGCCGATGATGCCCCCTTCGGACCAGAGCATCGCACAAGCCGGAACAGTGAGAATCAGGAGCTTGGCATCATGCTGCAAGTGATATATGGGGAGCATGGAGAGAGGGGTGATGGCCGCAAGTGCTAACCATGACCTCCCTTGAATGGGGCGCAATCGCACTGTAACGATCGCCCAGATGAGCAGCATCACTCCGCAGATAACATAGGTGATCGAGTTATAAACGAGTGGATCTGCCCAGACGATGCTGACCGCCGACTGCAGTTGTACGAAGGAATCCAGGTAACGGCCTGCCATGCCAGTGGCAGCTGGGTCGGTAAGTCCGGTGACGCCGGAAAACGTCAGCATATTTGAGCGCGCCTCCTGGATCCAGTGTGGCGAAACATGCGTGACCCAAAGAACCGCCGGCAGGCACAGAACCGCGAATACAAGGAGCGTTTGCAGTGCGCGCTTGCGAAAGGTGCCACCCGCCAATAAGAAGAAGAGCCAGACCAGACCCGAATCGTGTGGCTTGACCGCGAGGCTAAGCGCCAGGCACAGGACGCCGACGGGAACGAACCGTTCTTTCAGGAAACACCAGACAGCGATTGAACAAAGGCTCACAACAATTGCGGCGGAGTTGCCGATCATGAGGAGCCACAGACTGTTCATGAGCAGGAACCCAAGGAGGGCACCGGAAATGACCGGCGCAAAATCTGCCGCTAAATCGAACGCGAGAACGGCGGCCAGAATGAGGCCTCCCGCGGAAAAAAGCATCCAGAGCAATTGTCCCGGCCCGAACCCCAGGAACGCGAATGGAGCGGTGAAGACGAATGCGGTAGGCGGATAGAAATACCGCGTCATAACCTGGCGATTCAAAACTGACTCCGAAGGGCGCTCTCTTCCCTCGGCTTGGTAAACACGCAATACATCACGCTCAAGGTACGGATCGCCGTTCTTCAAGAGGCAGCGGGCGCTATAATAAACCACCTTGAAATCGCCCATTGAGATGGAAGAAACATGCTTCAGGGCGAGACCGACTAATAGAAAAATCGCTGCGCCCAGCAGCAGGAGAGCAAATCCATCAAATCGACTCTTTGTCATGTTTCGCTTCGCTCTTAACGGCTCAGGGATGGTTCGCCAACTCGGAATAGTACTGATTCGTGACTTTCCTCCCGGAGGCATCGAAACGAGGTGAGCGATGAATGCCCCATTTATGCGCAACGAAGCTGGCAGTGGTGCTGAGGACTCCGAATCCGTATTCGATGCTGCGCTTGAAATTGATTGAGGAGGCTTCTGCAAAGTACTTGGTGGGGCAAGAGATTTCTCCGATACGGAACCCGAACATGACAGCTTGCGCAATCATCTGATTGTCAAAAACAAAGTCGTCTGAGTTCTCGAGGATGGGTAGAGTCTCAAGCAGCTCGCGCGAGAATGCGCGGAAACCGGTGTGGTACTCAGAAAGCTTGACGCCCAGAAATATGTTTTGAAAGGCGGTGAGGACGCGGTTGGCGAAGTATTTGTAGACCGGCATGCCGCCCTTGAGTGCGCCGCCGCCCAGGATGCGCGAACCCAAAACCATGTCATAGACGCCACTGGAGATCATTCCTGCCATGGCGGGAACAAGCGACGGCGTGTACTGGTAATCGGGGTGAACCATCACCACGATATCGGCTCCGGCAGCAAGGGCCTCACGATAGCAGGTTTGCTGATTGCGGCCATATCCATAATTGGCATCGTGGATGAAGGTCAGCACGCCCAGTCGTTTGGAAAGCAATGCGGTCTGGTCCTTGCTGGAGTCGTCGACAAGAATCTTGATGTCGACGACCTCAGACAATTCCTTAACGGTGATTTCCAGCGTTTTCTCGGCGTTGTAGGCCGGCATCACGACGGCTATCCGCTTACCGTTGATCATGGTTGCCTACTCCGTATGCTTCTATTTTCACATCTTTGATCGTCTGACAGTTCGCTGAGAGGACTCACCGGGACGCGGCGGTAACCTGCTCAGGTACGGGGTACGGGACGATCTTCGCCTGTGGCAAGTCGGGCTGCACCAACCACACTCTGCGGTTGCTATAGTACTGAATCAACTCGCGATTGGCGGCCGGATCCATGTCGCGGGCCCAAATGACCTTGGAATCATCGATGTCGGCCGCGTTGTAGACCCACTCGTCGAGCGGATCGTGGGTGGGAGAGTAGCGCACGATGGCGAGCTGTTGACCTGGACCCTGCTGCAACCCGCGGACGACAGACTCACGATCGCTGTCGAAGAGGTCGGGGCCATACCAATTGCAGATCCAAGTTGACAGGGGACGCTCCGGAACCGCGCAATGAAGTTGCCGGTCAAATGGTCTCAATCCGGCCATCAAGACGCAAATCGCGACGGAGAGCCGGGTCATCGCCAATCCAAGCCTTTTGCCACCTGGGCTCCAAACCCTCATGTGGCGCATGCATTGCAGGCCAACGGCATAGAACGCACCGGTAAACGGTGCGAGATGATGGGGGTAAAGATATACCTCAATCGTCATTCCTGCCGCCAGCACCACGAGGCACAATGTCAGGAATCGAATGCGGCGATCACGCAAGGCCCATGGAAGCATGAATAGTGGAGGAAGCAGCGCGGCGCCAGCGAGAAAAAGGACCCCCATGAGTGCCTTGAACAGAGTCATTGTGGCAAGGCCAGGACTGGAATGGACTTTGTTGTAGTATTCGAGCTCGTCGACTTCATAAAAGCGCCGCATCTCATCGTGGTGATAGACGGGCTCAGGACGGGGCGTCTGCCAGACAAAGTAAGGCGCAATGGCGTAGGTGGCACGGTTGATGGAATAGGGCAAAGTGAGGGGGTTCCCGAACACGCGGTTGTCGTAATAGCCCAGCCATGCGGCAGCGGCAATAAGCAGTGCCAGCGCAGGTGCCGTGCAGCGAAAAAGCGCGACCGCACTCGGACGCTTTTTTGCGATTAAAAGCCAGCGAACCAGTGCCACAGCAACGGGAGCACACAGAAGTACGCCCTCAAAGGGCCGCGTCAAGGCCAGTAGCACTGCACCTGCAGCCATGATCAACGCATGCCGCGGGCGGGCATCTCTCATGAATCTTGGAAGGGCGCCGAGCAGCAAGGCCCCTCCCAGCGCGGCAATGGGACCTCCGTTATCGTAGGCGTTGGTCCAGTAACTGAAGAGGGCGAGACGCAGGACTGCGAGGAACCCGCCCAGAAGTGCCCAGGAAAGCGGCAGCCAGCCCTGCAGCATCCAGCAAAGGCCGGCACACATGAGAGCGCCGGAAATGAGGACACCGAACCACGGCTGTCCGAAGAGAGCCTTGCCCGCGGCAAGAATCATGCCCTGAGCGGGAAAGTACATCGACATGTAGGTTGGCTTCATATCGATGTGAATGGATTCGAAGTGGACCCACATCGGGGGCGTGGGATTGGTGAGACGACCGTGGGCGAAGGTGTCTGCCGCGAGCAGATTACTGAAATCGTCGGGCCGAAATGGAACCGGAATCGGATGCACGGGGAGAATGGCCAAGCGCAGGAAAAGCACAGTGAGACCGACCGTGATAACCGCCAAACCCGGCCGACGCGCAAGTTTCCCGAAGATACGCTCGATCCGTAAGAACCATTTTGAGCCAAACCTGGGCCACGCGAATGCGGCTGCGAAAGCAATTACAGTCAGGCCAATTTCGATGTCCATCACCGAGAAGTTGTTCTCCGTCGAGGAAACGAGGGCGATAGACATAAGTCTGTTTCAAGACCCAAGAAAGTCGTGGGACTGGTTCCTAAAGTAATGGCATCTTATCAGATTAGATCTGCTTAAAGAAGCCAGCGAGCCGCGCAATCAGGTCTCCAATATCTGCTTATTTTCATTTATTTCTCCCGGATATAGGGACCTTGCGCCTACACCGGGACCAAAACACCTTTATGAACTATTGTCAGTGAACCCGTGGAGCTTGGTACGCCGTTGAGGGGCGGTACAATTCGAACAAACCATCATTGAAAGGCTCAAGGCAGGAGGTTGTGTTGCTCCCCACGAGTATGCCGGTCACGGCCAACACTGAGCGAACCAAGCCCGAAAATCGGGCCTTTTACCCTGCGCTTGACGGCATTCGCGCTGTGGCCTTCCTCATGGTGTTCTTTCACCATTACTACTCAATCCCATGGGGATGGGCAGGAGTCAACATATTCTTTGTCCTTTCCGGATTTCTAATTACCGGGATCCTCTTTGACTCGAGAAACGACGCTCACCGCGCCCGCAATTTCTACGTGCGGCGTTCCCTTCGAATCTTTCCTCTTTACTACGGAATTTTCGCCGTTATCCTTCTGCTCGACCCGGTGTTCCATTGGCGCTGGTCTCATGCTTGGTTCGCCTGGCCACTTTACCTCGCTAACTTCCTCCCTTTCATCTCTTCCACGGTCTTAGTGATCGGAAGCCCAATGCGGTTGGCTGCCTATGCGTGGCTGAGCCCCTCTCACGGACCTCAATTTACGTTGTTCCTCGGCCACTTCTGGTCGCTCTGCGTTGAGGAGCAGTTCTATTTCTTTTGGCCGTGGATCGTCTTCTGGGTCGGCAGCAGACGCGCTCTTACCTGGATATGCGGCCTTGTCGTCATTGGGGTACCTCTGTTTCGTGTCTTCGCGCAACACGCGGCTCCTGCCTGGATGTTGCAGGGGGATTTGCTGAATCGAGCCACTCCCTTCCAACTCGATGCCCTTTTGCTCGGAGGCTTGGTGGCACTGCAATTGCGTGGCCCCAATCGCAAACGGCTCTTCGAAATTGGAACGATCCTGACGATTTACGGCACTCTTCTGGGCGTTTTCGTCCTTATCGCCGGGGTCAGCCATTCTCATTCCAATTGGCGTGCCGGCTTTTCCTACCCTTCGTGGAAGTTTACTTGGGGGCTAACTTTCATCAACCTATTTGCAGCAGGAATCATTCTCACTGCCCTTCAACCTCGCGGTCCGATCTATCACATCCTGAGCCTCCGCCCACTGCGATGGTTGGGCCGCATCAGCTATGGCGCTTATGTTTTCCATGACATCTTCCACGCTCTTTTTTGGAACCTGGTGGCGACCGCTGGGGTGCGTTTCCAATTGGTCGCAAATCACGCCGAATTGGTCGTGCTTCTGCTCGGTCTGACTTGCACTGTGATCCTGTCGTGGCTTAGCTTCCGCTTCTACGAATCGGCGTTCCTCAATCTGAAAGAACGCTGGACAACCACCCCACGGCGTGCAGTGGTTTAAAGTCGTCAGGTTTGAGAAGGTGAAGCAATGAAACGTATGCACATACCCGCGAATTGGCACGGCTTTGGCAAACCCTTGGCGTTCGCATTGAGTTTTTGGGCCGCATTCGTTGCAGGCGCCGTACTCGACGATTTGCAGCAGCCGCCTGAAACGCTAGCTGCGCGCAAGGTGTTGCTGTACGAGGATTTTGGGCAGCTCGGGGAATATCGTCGAGCAAACCTGAAACTGCGACCCGATCCTCATCGTATAGTTTTCTTCGGCGATTCGATCACCTTCATCTGGGACCTAGGGGGGTCATTTTCCGGTAAGCCGTATCTAAACAGAGGTATTAACGGACAGACCACGAGTCAGATGCTGGTCCGCCTTCGTCAAGATGTACTTGAATTGCAACCCGCTTCAGTGGTCATTTTGGCGGGCACCAATGACCTGGGAAACACCAGTACCGCGCCCGTACCGATTCCTGATATCGAGCGCAACCTAGAGACGTTTGCGGAACTCGCAGCCGCGCATCGCATCCGGCCGATTTTTGCATCGGTTCTCCCAGTGCACAACTACACAATGAGAGTCGCCATCTCCGCCGAACGCACTCCACGCAATATCCTGGAGATCAACTCCTGGCTTCGGTCCTACTGCGCCCAACACGGGTATATCTACCTTGATTTTCATTCTGCGATGGTTTCTTCCGACGGCATGATGCGCAGAGAATTATCGGATGATGGAGTGCACCCCAACGGTGCCGGTTACAAAATAATGGCTTCGATCACGGAAATTGCCCTCAGAACGGAAGGGGCGACGGAACAACCGTGATCAGAAGACAAACGACAAGGCCAATGTTTTTCGGGAGGAAGCATATGCTAGACTTCTGGGCGAAGCCACCGCAATTGTCGACCATCAAGACACAAGAGCCATTGGTGCTCCGGAGGGGAGCGGAATGACCGGGAAGCTCATCACGATCATCACCCCGTGCTACAACGAGGTGCTCAATGTACGCGAGGTGCATAGGCGGCTAATGGCAGTGGCGGAAGGACTGCCTGCGTATCGCTTTGTTCACTTGTTTATTGACAACGCCTCAAGAGATGGCACGGTTGCTGTTTTGCGCGAGATGGCTGACGAAGATCCGAGCGTCAAGGTCATTGTAAATGCCCGCAACGTTGGACCGGCACGCTCCGGAATGCATGCACTTTTGCAAGCTGATGGAGATGCGGTCGGCGGTCTTAATGCGGATTTGCAGGATCCTCCCGAATTGTTCGTCGACATGATTCGCGAATGGGAGAAGGGCATTCCGATCGTGGCTGCCATTAAGAATTCCAGCGATGAAAACGGAATGATGTATCGCCTGCGAACGGGTTACTATCGCCTTGTAGCCCGTCTCACCAACGTCGAGGTTCTCGAGCATTTCACGGGCTTCGGCCTTTATGATCGTTCTGTGGTCGAGCAACTCCGCACAAACTTTCGCGACCCATACCCATACTTTCGAGGCATGATTGCCGAACTTGGTCTGCCCTATGCCAAAGTCTTCTACAATCAGAGCCGCCGTGAGCGCGGTGTAACGAAAAACAATTTCTACGCACTTTATGACCTTGCAATGCTGGGCATTACAAACCTCTCCAAAGTGCCATTGCGCCTGGTGATTGGGTGCGGCTTTATCTCGGCGTTTATCAGCTTTCTGGCAGGAATGTTCTACCTGGTGTACAAACTCGTTTTCTGGAGGAGTTTTAATGTTGGAGTAGCGCCGTTGGTTCTGGGGCTGTTTTTTCTTGGGTCGGTTCAACTGATTGCGTTGGGAATTATCGGGGAATATGTAGGATCAATCCATACACTCGTATTGAATCGCCCCCTGGTTACCGAAAAGGAACGCATTAACCTCTAGTCACAAAACTCCCGTGAATAAGAATTCCAACAAGTCGTTGTGGCAACTGAAGCGCTACATCCTTGTGGGCGGATTTAACACCATATTCGGCTACGGTCTGTTCGCGGTGCTGAACTGGCTCTTCACAGACAGGCTTGGCCCATACAGCTATTTGTACGCAAGTTTTCTGGGGAGTCTAATCTCCATTACCGTGGCATTTCTGGGCTACAAATGGTTCGTCTTTCACACCCGCGGCAATTATCTCGTCGAATGGCTCCGCTGCCTGGGCGTCTACGGCAGCAGCATGCTATTGGCTTGGCGGGTCTACCTTTCCTCGTCCCAATTCTGCGAGGCTTCCTTAAAAACCCCGAATCGGCCTCCTATGTAGCGGCAGCCATTCTGACGGTTGTCTCTGTAGGCTTCAGTTTCCTCGGCCACAGGAATATTTCGTTTCGACAAAAACCTGTCGAAGGAGGATGGGAATTCGTCCTGAGGAAAGCCGGCTGCCTGAAAGCGAAGTTACCAGGGTTGGCGTGGATGCGCAGTTCACCGCGTCTCACCGGCGTCGGCTGCTCGGGATCGCGTAGCAGACAAGATCCCACCCCTCGATTAAATGCGGCGATCGATCAATCATCCTTGTTCAAATCCTTGAGAAATATTGGAATATCCCAGAGATCCTCCTGACGATGATAGGCGGATATGGCTAACACCGGTGTATTTTGCTCTATCACTTCCCGCGCCCCGGCAAGAGTTAGAAAGCTCCGACCCTTCAATATCCATCTTGATCAGGCTCACTGGAACCTGCTCAAGCATCAAGTCCAGCGTGACGGACTCAATTTCATGATCTCCACTTCCTCCCCTGGATGCGACTCCGTTTCCTACATCCATGAGGACCCGCCCATTCGAGTTCGCCCGTCGCAACCTGATGGAGGGTGATTTGCCGGCGAACCTCACCAGGCAAGCCGTCTACCCGTTCGACCAGCCTCGCAAAGTTTGCGGGGTCGGGCTCTATTCCGATCACGCGTTTGAACGAATTCTCAGTTCGATGAGGAAGAGGGTAGGAGTCCCGTCGAGGATGCGCCACAATCGACGAAAGTCTCTTCCCCTTCCGAGGCTGAGAGCATGTCTTCTCGGAAGTAGATGTCTTCCCTGAACTGCCACAGACACGCTGTCGAAATCGGCAAGCAAACGAAAACGTAATTGCGCCAGGTATTCGCGACGGGAACCATCGTCCTCCATCAAATGGAAACCCTGCCGGACACGGTCAGCCTGTTCGTGGATCTTGTGCGGACAATCAAGCATGTACCGCGGCAGGAGCACGCTCGCAAATTTCCAATAAAGGGGCACAAAGCTCACAACACTCGTGCAACTGAGTTCGCGCAATTGTGCCACACGCGAGGCCATTCCTTCTGAGGCCTCTCCGTACCAAATAGTCACGACGAATACGGCGCAAGACCCGTAGAGCCTGGCACCCTCCTCGGGGCTAAATACAGGAAGACCTTCCAGATGTTGACCCCACAGCGCCCTATTGTTATCGACGAAACAGAGGGGCTCAAATTCGAATCGTGCGCAAGCCAGCGAGAGTTCGCCGTCCCAGATTGCCAGCGCCAAACAGGACAAGTTTCGCGGAAGAATCTCTCCCTTCAGCTCATCAAAAGCAGAGGCTCGGCGCTTTCTCGCACCTTCCACGCCTTCCGCCAGCAGTTCTTCAAGTTCCTACCGATCGAGCACGTCACTCATCTCGCCCAAGTCATTTCTCCCTTCACAGATCTCGGAATTCCCGCTACAAGCATGTGCGGCCGCCATCGACCACGAGATTTGCGCCCGTCATATACGAGGACACGTCTGAGCAAAGAAACAGAATTGCTCCCTCGTATTCATCCCTGCCAGCCATTCGCGCCATGGGGATCAACTGCTTTATCCTGCTCGGAAAAACTTCCGGTTGCCCGTTCAACACACCGCCGGGTGAGATCGCATTCACTCGTATGTTCTCATTGTTCCAGTATGTGGCCAGATATCTTGTGAGTCCAAGAAGAGCAGTCTTCACGACGGAATAGGTTACGGGCTTCACGGGCTGCTGGTCCTCGGGCAACCCGTCTACACGATAAAGCCGCTGGTCGGGCGCAATGACCGCAAGGTCGGAGGCCACATTGACAATCACTCCCGACTTGCGCTTCGCCATTTCTGCCCCAAAAATGCGACTGCACAGAAAGGCTCCGGTCAAGCCCACGCGGATGTCCGCATCCAGTTCAGAGGAAGATTCTCCAATCGTGTCCAGTTGGTAGTGCCGTCTTCCATCTTGGGATTGTTGGCAGCATTGTTGATGAGGATATCGATACGGCCAAATTCCTGGATGATCAGAGTGCTGGTCTCTTTGAGAGAGGCTTCATCCGTGATGTCTACAGCCAAGCCGAGGCATTTGATCCCATGAGCATTCATCAGCTCCTTAGCGCGCATGGCGGGATCCGCAATAAGATCGAGCAGCACAACATAGACGCCGGCGGCCGCAAGGATAGCTCCGTGATGATAGCCCAACAGCCCCGCGCCGCCCGTAACGATGGCTACGCGGCCTGAGAGGTCGAAAAGCTGTTGGATTCGATTGGTTGGTTCTGTCATCGTCAAGCACCTCAGTCTTAGTTCATTCAACCGGCGACAACTTTTCTCTGGTAGATGAGTTGCCATCGAATTTTTCGCCGCCAACGCCATGCGAAGACTCTGTAAGCCATCTTTCAGATCTACAACCGGGCGCGTCCGCTTTTTTACGCACTCAAGAAAGTGAATCACCTGATCTACAAAAAGCTGGTTGCGTTCAGAGCCGGCGAAGCTTTGAACATTGGGGGTGGCGTCGCCGCGGGTGAAAACGGCAACCGTGCCGCGCGTTGCAGTCCGGTTCGGACTCTGCCTCGATCCCGATCACTTCGCATTGCAGGCTGGGCGGAGACTGCAGATCATCCTGGTGAAGTTGAGACGGGCAACGTACGACCATTCACA
>CAVQZQ010000138.1:0-17582 GCA_963718435.1 uncultured Acidobacteriota bacterium
CGCTGTGGCAGCGACAACATGGACGCCGCGGGACAGAGTCCGATGCACGACGGGCGCAATCTGCTCGATCTGATTCATCATCTCAGCGAACTGGGCGGGGTAAATGGACTGCGGGCCGTCGGAGAGCGCTTTTTCCGGCTGGTGGTGGACCTCGACCAGCACGCCGTCGGCGCCGGTTGCGATGGCGGCGCGGGCCATGGGCAATACGCTGTCGCGCCTTCCGGTGCCGTGGCTGGGGTCGACCAGGATGGGCAGGTGGCTGAGGCGCTGGACCGCAGGAATGATGCTTAGGTCGAGGGTGTTGCGCGTGTGGTCAGAGAAGGTGCGCACGCCGCGCTCGCAGAGGATGACCTCGTAGTTACCTTCGCTCATTATGTATTCGGCAGCCATGAGGAACTCGTCTAGTGTGGCGCTCATGCCGCGCTTGAGCAGTACGGGCTTGCGCAGGCGGCCGGCATGCTTGAGCAGCGAAAAATTCTGCATGTTGCGCGCGCCGATCTGGACGACGTCGGCCCACTCGGCGACCAGGTCGAGGGTTTCGTTGTCGATAGCTTCGGTGATGATGCGCAGGCCGAAAAGTTCGCGGATCTCCGCCATGATGCGGAGAGCTTCAACGCCAAGGCCCTGAAAAGCATAGGGTGAGGTGCGGGGCTTGTAAGCGCCACCGCGGAAGAATTGGGCGCCGGCGGCAGCGACCTGCTCGGCGATGGCGAGGGCCTGCTCTCGCGTCTCGATCGAGCAGGGCCCGGCGACGACGGCAAGGTTGCGCCCGCCGATGGTGGCGTCCGTGCCAGGGAAGCGGATGATGGTGTCTTCTTCCTTGACGTCGCGGCTAGCAAGCTTATAGGGCTTGGAGACCCGGATGACTTCAGCGACTCCGGAGAGCGCTTCGATGTTGCCGCGGTCCACTTCACCCTGGTTGCCGGTAATACCGATGGCGGTGCGTTGCGCTCCGGGTAGGGGATGAGCGCAGAATCCCAATGATTCAATGTGGTCGCAGACGGCCTGGATTTCTTCCGGCGTGGCCTGCGCCTTCATGACGACTAACATGCGGGGCCTCTCAAATCTAAAGTTTAGAGCATTTCCGGGGGTTTTGTGCCCCTCGTTTTCGGGCGGTAGGGGCCGGATCCCAAAATCTAGCCGGCACGTTTGGCTTTTCGCCCTTCATTGCGTTTTTCATTTCGCCACTTGATGCCCAGCCACGCAAGGTAGCTCAACTGGATGACCCAGGTGACGGTGTAAGCGGCAACTACAAATTCGTGATCGAGAACCGATTTTGGATCCATTTTTTCACTTCTTTCCACACCTGGTGTGCAATCAGATGTTCGCTTCCAGGGCTTCCTGGGCCTCGCAGGCTGCGTTTTGCTGGTGCTTGCGTTCGACGTTGTAGCGCAGCAATAGGATCAGCAATCCCCAGGCGAACCAGGCCAGCATATTCCACAAAAGAACGGTCACCATCGAGGGCGCCATGCCAGAGCCGGATGCGCCGCCGAAAACAGGCGCGGGATGCTGCGTGCGCCACCAGCGGTTGGACATGTAGACGATGGGCACATCGAGGGCTCCGAAGATGCCCAGCACGGCGGCGAGTGTTTGCATCTGCGGCCCGGCGGCAAAGCGTCGCAGCAGCAGATAGCTGACGTAGATGAGCCACAGAACCAGTGTGGTGGTGAGGCGAGCGTCCCAGGTCCACCAGATGCCCCAGGCGCGGCGGCCCCACAGCGGACCGGTGGTGAGGACCACGGTGCAGAAGATGACGCCGACCTCAGCGCCGGCAAGGGCCCAGGCGTCCGCAATCTGTGCCCGCTCAGGATAGTTGCGGCGAAAGGCAAGATAACCGATGGAGCCGGCGAGGCTGACGGCGAAGAACATGAAGGCGACGGAGGCTGAAGGTACGTGGTAGTAGATGATGCGAAACAGTTCGCCTTGCATCGCGTCGTCGGGCGCGACGTAGATGGCCTGATAGTAGCCCCAGAACATGAGGGCGACGGTGATCGCGGCGAATAGGCCGATGGCGAGTTTTTTCATTTCGGTTGATCCTGTGGATCCTGTTTCAGTGTACGTCTCTTGAAGGAAGCTGGTCTCCATCAGTCGATGGAGGGCAGGCCATTCGCAAGCCGGTCACGCAGCCTTCTGTCTCGGCTTGACCTTGTTGACGGCCTTGTTTTTAGAGGCGATCCACAAATCGTGACCGCTTTGCAGGCCGATGCAGAACTGAGCCGAGTTCCCAAAGTAGCGGCTTAACCGCAGGGCCGTATCCGCCGTAATGCCGCGTTTGCCGCGCACCAGATCGTTGACCCGCGGAGCCGAGATGTGAAGCTCTTTCGCCAGCCGGTAGGCGGTCAGGCCGAGCGGCTCCATGAATTCAGTAAACAGAATCTCACCGGGATGGATGGAGAAGGCAAAGGGGATTTTGTCCACTGGTTTTCGCTCAAAATAGGAAAAACCCCGGATAGTCGGTCCGGGGTCTTTTTGATCCTGTATTCGCGCCAGTAGGTGGCACGCCGTCTGAGAAACTAATGAAATAGTACTGCGATGCTGAGCGGGTGTCAACGAGCCTTCTGGTGCGAACATCACTGAATCGCGCCGCATCGCGATGGTGCGGAATCGTGCCGGTCGTGGGGCAGCGGAGGGCAGGAGAGTTGAACTCCCAAGGCTGACTAAGCCCTGCGACCGTTTCTCAGACGGCGTCCAGTACCCACTGGAAGTACCCTCCAGACGCGTGTGTCTGAGATGAGGACACTCTAGCCAACAGCGGTATGAGCTTTTCGTGACACCAGTCACATAGGATGCGAGCGGGGTTGAGTTACTCCGCATGAAAGATCACATCGAACAAAAGCAAACTCACGGTGGTGAAGATGATGTCGTAGCCCAGCAGCAGCTTGATCCAGATGAACGGGTCGCTGTCGCCGGTAAGGATATTGGTGGTGGCCCGCACCATGGCCAGGAGGGCGGGAATGAAGATCGGAAAGAGAATCAGCGAGAGCAGCAGTTCACGGTTGCGGCTGCGAATGGAGAGGGCCGCGAAGAAGATTCCATTGGCGACGAGCGCCCATGTTCCGAGTGGCAGCACGATGGCGAGCAGCGACGCCTGACCCTCGATATGGAGGTTGTAGAAGATGAGAAAGAGCGGGGCCAGGATGATCTGGACGACGGAGACGAATAGAAAATTGGCCAGTACCTTGGCGAGGTAAAGCTCGGCGCCGGGGGCTGGGGTCATGCGCTGTGCGTCCATGACCTGATGGCGGATTTCGCGCGCCCAAGCCTGGTTAAGGGCGCTGACTGAAGCGAACATGGTGGCTACGGAGAGCACACCGCCGGCAATTTCGCGGGAGAAGTCCCCATGGGGGTCAAAGGCGATGGAAAAGAGCACGACGACCAGCAGCGAGAAGAACAGCATGGAAACGAACGCGTCGAGGGTGCGCAATTCGATGCGGAGGTCCTTGACGAGATGGGTCCAGAGGGCGCGCGGCATCAGTTGGGGTCCTTCGGGTTGTTCGGACTGTTTTCCCAGGTCTCAGAAGCGAGAATCTCCACCCCAGCGACCAGAACCTGTCGCCGGGGACCCCGGATCCAGGGCACCCGGAGTATTTCTAGCTGTGGACTTGGTCAGGTCGGCGGTGCGGACGGGAACTTCGAGGGCCTCGGCGGCGCGGAGGTAATCGCCGGGACTCAGGATCAGCTGAGTGCCCCGGGTTCCGGCGGAGACGCTGATCTTGTCGAAGAGGATCGCTGTTTCGTCTACGAAGACGGGGTACGCCTTCTTTGCGCCGAAGACGGTGACACCGCCGCGAATGTACCCCGTAAGTGGCTGCACGTCTTTGAGAGGCGCCATCTCGGCCTTGCGCAGACCAGCAGCACGAGCGAGCTTTTTAAAGTCCAGTTCGGCGTCGCCGGGAATCACGGCGAAGACATATAGACTTGGGCCCCCGGTGGTCAGGAGGGTTTTGAAGACCTGTTCGGCTGGCATGCCGATTTTTTTGGCGACGGTTATGGCTGACAGATCTTCAGGGTCGACTTCGTACTCACGCAGTTCGAAGGGAATGCCCAGGCTCTCAAGGAATCGTGCGCCGTTGGTCTTCATAGGGTCGGGCTTCCAGGCTCGAAGGATGCGACCCGGCCGGCGCGCAACGCCAGGATCCAGTCGGCGATGGGGGCGGCTGAATCACGCTGATGGGTGGTGATGACGATGGTGCGGTTGTGCTGTCGGATGCCGGCGAGCAACTCGACCATCTGGCGGACCGACTCGACATCCATGTTGGAAAAAGGTTCATCGAGGAGAAGAAGTTCCGGCACGGGAAGCAGAACGCGGGCGAGCGAAGTGCGCTGGCGCATGCCCTGCGAATATTGGCCAAAGGTGCGCTTCAATTCAGGGTCCAGACCGACCTGGCGGAGCGCTTCGGCGGGGGTGAGGCAAGGGCGGCCGGGATAAAGACGGCGGAAGTAGCTCAGGTTTTCCTGCGCGGTGAGCTCGTCGTAGAGCATGGGGGCATGGCTCATATAGCCGATGCGCTCGCGGGTGTCGTGGGGCTCGAAGCCGCCAAAAACCTTTACAGTGCCGTGGGTGGGACGAAGCAGGCCGGCCAGAATGCGCAGGAGCGTGGATTTGCCCGCGCCGTTTTCACCGATGAGGACGTAGCAACGGCCGGGCTCCAGGTCGACTGAGACCTGACGGAGCGCGGCAAATGAGCCAAAAAGCTTGGATACCTGTTCGAGGCGGGCGCAGAGGGTGGAGCTGGCGGCCTCAGGGGCTTGCGCGGTCATTCTTGTCAGTCGGCGGAGGATTGGCGGTCGAGATGTACTGCGGGCGCCTCTCCGGCTGCCCGGGGATTGGCCGTGGCCTTTGCGGGCGCTGCGCCGGGTTGAGCTGGCGCATACTTGCTGGCGCACTTGGCCTGGAGGACGGATGCGTGGAAGACGCCGTCGCGTCCATAGGTGCCTTCGGCCAGGGCTTGTGCATCGTCCTTGAACGTATCTGGCGGCGGCTCAGAGCCCTTGTAGATCACTTTAAGCAGGTGGCCTGAGGCGGCCTTGGGAGAATGGCTCTCAAATTCGTTGAGCAGGAACGTGACATGGGGGCCATCGTGCTCGATGGAGCCGGGTTTGACGAAGCCTTCCACGCGCAAGCTGCTCGAATAGGCCTTGTTGCCCATGCCGCCCAGCTCGGCGATGGTGACGTAGTAACTCTTGCTGGCCTGTGCGCCGGTGATGGCGAGCCAACCAATTGTGCCCACGATAACGGCGATGGCAGTTCCGATGCGCCACGAATTAGAGGAAATCTTCATGTCAATATTTAACGATACGAGTCCGATAGAGCCGGGTCAACCGTTGGACGCATGTTGTGTGACACAAATCACACCCGCGACCGGCACATTCGCACCGCACACCGGGCCCATTACGGGGCGCTTCAGTGCGCAGAGTCAAGGATTTGCGCGGCTCGGTCCAGCGCTTGCGTGAGCACCGTCAACTGCTGGGCTGCCAGGGGCGCATCTTTGGCTTCAATGGCTTCGTTGACCCCCGGGATGACCACGGCTGCGTAGCCGGTGTACTCGCCGGGGGCGTAGATGGTGTGTCGATACCAAGGCCGGTTGGGCAGTCCAGTTGGGGAAAGAAGGGCGGTCTCAACCTGGCGTAAGGACTGGTTCAGCTGAGCAAGATTGCCCGACGGCGCGGCTTGCAGAGCATGGACCTTTGACGCTGCGGCCGTGAAGTGGGCGCTGGCGGCTTGTGCCTGGGCGAAATCGAGCGAGCCCAAGCCGGCGTCGGCGGCCTTGCGCTTAGCGGCATCAAGATAGGACCCGATTTCTCGGGCATAGGCTCCGTAATCGTAGGGCAGTACGTCGGCATCGGCCATGCGCAGAGACTCCAAGCCGAAGACCCGAGCCATTTCCTGAAGGTAGACAAAATGCGGGTCGGCGTTCTGGGTGAACCAGGCGTAGTTGTCGAATGTGGAGTGATAGACGCCGTAAGGGCCCTCCGAACCGACGTCGGTGGAGGGTACGCCCGCGTGTTGCAGGAAGGGCGTGAAGTCAGAGCCTGAGCCGAGGTCGCTGACGTGCACCTGCTCGCCGGGCTGGGGCGGGGCGTTGGAGGCGCGATGTTCATTGTCTTTGGTGCCGTTGAGCCGCCATTCCTGGTAGACGGTACCGCCCATCGGGCTGGGAACGGATTGCGCAATCTCGCGAACGAATTGCTTCAACGATGGAACGGCGGCCGCGGTGAAGTCGGGGCCGGAGACGGCCACGTCCGTGTTGAAGTAGGCAACAGCGCGGTCGAGGGCATGGGCCTGCTGCTCTACCCACTCGGTGGAACCGATCAATCCCTGCTCTTCGGCGTCCCAACTGCAAAAGACCACGGTGCGCCGGGGCCGCCAGCCTTGCTTGAGCAGCGCGCCGATGCCGTGTACGGCCTCGAGCATGGCGGCAGTGCCGCTGTTGGGATCGACCGCGCCGTAAACCCAGGCATCGCGATGATTGCCATTGATCACCCATTCGTCTGGGTACTCGGAGCCTTTGATTCTACCGATCACATCCCAGATGGTGCGCCGCTGGTAGTCCTGCTGCGAGACAAGGTGAATGCGCACTTCGTCGGCGCCCAGGTGGTAACGAAAGGGCAGAGCGCCCTGCCATCCCTGCGGCACGCCGGGGCCTTTCAAGGCCTGCAAAATTGGCGTTGCGTCGTGATAGCTGATGGGGATTGAGATGATGTGGGGCTGGTTGCCCTGGGCGCCGGTGGCAGAGGAGTCGCGGGCGGAGTCGGGAAGTTCTGGCGTTGAAGCCACACCGGGGGTTTCCGGGTCGCCGGGATACTTGAAGAGATATTGCACGGAGCCACGCTGTACACCGGTTGCAGGGCGCCAGGGGCCGTCAGGATAGGCGTCGCCTTTGAAGTAGCCATCGTCCTGGGGGTCGGAGTAGAGCAGCACGCCGGCGGCCCCCCGCTGTTCGGCCAGGTAGACTTTGACTCCGCGGAAATTGGCGCCATAGCGGGCGATGACGATTTTGCCGTGCAGGTCGATGTGAAGATCGGCAAGTTTATTGAAATCCTCGAGCCTGCCGTAATTGGCATAAACCACCGGAGCCGTTACATCGCCTGATCCGGAAGAGCCGTTGAAGGGCATCACTACTCGGGGATCATCCTGGCCCGGATCGCCCTCTGCATGCTCGCGAGTCGGGCCGGTCATCAGCAGCTTGCCCGCGGCGGTGCGAGCCTCAACGCGCACCACCTTGGGCCAGTTCAGCAGCACGCGATAGGGCACGATCTCGGTGTCAAGGCCCGCGGCGCGAAACTTTTCCGCCACGTAGAGGGCGGTCTTGTGATCCTCGGGCGTGGCCGCCATGTGAGGCTCAGCGGTCAGTGTCTTCAGTTCCTCCCCGGCCAGTCTGGCGCTGGGAACGGCAAGGAACTTGTCCTCCATGGCAGACTCCGCGGCGAAGTCGCTATACCCAAACGCCGCCGTTGGCCGGACCTGCGCGGAAATGGGTTTGAATTGACGCCCGGGGAGGAGTGCGAGGAAGAGAAAGACAACCGAAGACTTTCGAATGAGCATGAAAGAAGCCCTTGGAAGATCGTGTTAGGTGAGAGCAGGGTGGAAACGGCGCCGACGGCAAAAGGGTGACCTGAACAAATTAGCCACAGCTTACACTAACCATCTGGGGAGGCCGCTCTGAGTATCGAATCACCGTTGGACGAGGAATATCCGGATGCCGTCACGGAGGAAGATGCAGCGGTGGTCCAGGCGCTGGCCCTCGCCGAGACCAGCGGGTTGCCCCAGATCGTGCGCGCCTTGCGCAATCCCAATTTCCGGCTCTTCTGGAGCGGCAACTTTCTCTCGAACATCGGTACGTGGATGCAAAACGTTGCCCAGGGCTGGCTGGTGCTGGAACTGACCAATTCCGCCTTCTGGCTTGGGGTGGTGGGGTTCGCCGGGGCCATTCCGTTCTTGCTCTTCACGCTTTTTGGCGGTGTGATTGCGGATCGCGTCAACAAGCGGAGACTGCTGATGATGACGCAATCGGTAATGATGGTCCTGGCCTTCATGCTGGCGGGGTTGGCGTGGTTCAAAGTGATTACGGTCTGGGAGGTGGCGGTGATTGCCTTCCTCAATGGCACGGCGCTGGCAATGAATGCGCCGAGCTACCAGGCGCTGGTGCCGCGACTGGTGAAGCGCGAGGACCTTACCAACGCGATTGCGCTCAACTCCGCGCAGTTCAACATGTCACGTATTGTAGGGCCGACGCTGGGCGGTTATGCGATGGTGCTGCTGGGTGTGGCCGGCAACTTCTTCCTCAACGGCGTGAGCTTCCTGGCTGTACTTTGGGCGCTGACGCACATTGTGTACCCCGAAGCGACGCCAAGTCGTCACAAAAGCATGTGGGCCAGTCTGCACGCCGGATTTGCCTATGTGCGCAGCGATCCGCAAATGCTGATCCTGGTCTGGATGACGGCGGTTGTCAGCTTTCTGGGCATCCCTTTCATCACGTTCATCCCTTACTTTGCGAAGATTCAGTTGCAGGCGGGCGAAAGCGGGCTGGGGTGGCTGCTGGCTGCCTCGGGGTCGGGATCTGTGCTGGCCGCTGTGACCGTGGCCGCCAAGGGTGTATTGCGGCAGCGCGGCAGAGTGGTCACATTTGCAGGAGTCATCTTTTTCGTAGCGATCGTCTGCTTCTGCTACTCGCGAAACTTCGTGCTGTCGGAGTGCCTCGCGTTCTTCGAGGGCTACAGCGGAATGCTGATGTTCTCGTCATTCAATGTCTCGATTCAGCATTTGTCGTCGGACGAGATGCGGGGGCGGACTATGAGCATCTATGCCACGAGCTTTCTGGGGCTGCCGCCAGTGGGTGCTTTGCTGGCCGGCGGGATGTCGCGCCACATTCCTACGGGCCATGCATTGGCCATGATGGCGGGGCTGGGAGCGCTGATTTTTCTGAGCTTCTATAGCTTTTCGCGGCCGCTGCGGGAACTGGACTGAACGCCGGCTGATACACTTCCGGCGAATCCAGAAAGCCAAGAATTGGAGACTTGAATTGAAAAATCTGCGACTGCAGACCATTTGTTTTGCACTACTCTCTGTCGCGATTGCGACGTCCTCTCAGGCCCAGACCCCTGGGTCGCCGTTCGTCTCTGCCTGGCATGAAGGGGGATTCAGGGTCGATGTACCAGGAGTGATCGGCCGCTCGGATATCGTTCTGGGCAGGGCGAATCGGGACGCAGGCGAGGCGATGCCGCTGGGGAATGGAAGACTCGGCGTGGCGGTGTGGTCGGCCGATGGGTTCACGGCGCAACTGAATCGGAACGACACGATGCCGGACCGTTTATCGCCTGGGCAGGTTGTGATTCCGGGGCTCGCGGCCCTGACGGATGCGAAGGATTACGCGGGGCGGCTCGATCTCTATAACGGAGAATTTCGAGAGCAGGGCGGCGGGATGACGGCGGCGGCATTTGTTGAGCCAGATTCGGATGCGTTGATTGTGGACGTGACCGGCGCGAATCCAAACGAACCGCAAACTGCGCAGTTGAAGCTTTGGGCGCCGCGCACGCCACAGGCGGCGGTTCAGGGGCGGATCGGTTTGCTTTCGCAAGCATGGGTGGATAACAAGAATCCGGGTGCGTCGGGTCGTGCATTTGGATCACTTTCGGCAATCACGGCGGAGGGGCGAGGTGTCTCTGCCGCTGTCACCGATCCGCTGACCGTAACCGTTTCGTTCAAGCCGTTCGAGGATGGGCATTTCCGGATTGTCGTTGCGGCTCCGCATTATGACGGGACGGGAGAAGCGGGGGCCATTGCAGCTTCGGCACTCTCCGCGCAGCCGGACGCCGCGCACCGAGACTGGTGGCAGGCTTATTGGAAACGGGCCGCGGTTATCAAGATCACTTCGAAAGATGGAGCCGGAGAGTACATGGAGAATCTCCGCAACGTCTATTTTTTTGTCGCGGCCATTGAGAAGGGGACTGAGTATCCGGGGTCACAGGCCGGTATCGCAGATATGATTTCGGCTGCGCGCGATGAGCACCGCTGGGATCCGTCGGCATTCTGGCATTGGAATTTGCGGATGCAGATTGCGGCGAACATTGGCGCGGGGTTAACGGAACTGAATGGTCCTTATTTCAATCTTTACCGCGAGGACCTGGCGAATATCGAGAACTGGACCAAGGAGCACATGAAGGGTTTGCCCGGCATCTGCGTGCCGGAGACGATGCGCTTCAACGGGCCCGGCATCGAGTACGAATCGGCCTGGAAGCCGATTGCCATGGGGCTGAATTGCGATGCAGGTTTCAAGCCTTACTACAACGCGCGGACGATCTCGACAGGCGCCGAGGTATCACTTTGGGCCTGGCAGCAATACCTCGCGACGAACGATCGCAAATTTCTGGCGGAGAATTATCAGCTGATGGCTTCCTCTGCCCGTTTTCTTCTTGCCTACCAGAAGGCGGGTTCGGATGGAAATTTGCACACCAGCCCTTCCAACGCGCACGAGACGCAGTGGGATGTGACCGATCCGACGACTGACGTTGCGGCGATCACGGCTCTTTACCCGGCGACGATTCAGGCCGCTGAATTGCTGGGGAAGGATGCCGAGTTGGTGAGGCAGTTGAAGGCCGCGGTGCCAAGGACGCCAGCTTTGCCGCGAACACAAGCGACGGGCGCGCGCACGCTGTTGCCGGCTTCCGAAGATGCAGAGGGCGCGGATGTAATTGCGGAATCTTATCTTCCGGGCGCGGAAATTCATAATGTCGAGAACCTTGGCCTTGAGCCGGTTTGGCCGTATGGGTTGATTGGCGACACTTCTCCGTTGTTTGCACTTGCGCAGCGCACGTACGCGCATCGCCCGAATGTGGCGAACATTGACTGGTGCTTCGATCCGATCCAAGCTGCCCGTCTCAAATCAGGTGCAGAAGTTGGGTCAACCCTCATCCAGATCACCGAGAAGGTGCAGAACTTTGCGAATGGCATGGCCAAGTGGGAACCTACGGCCAAGGAATTCTACGTGGAACAAACGGGCGTGGTTGCGGACGCTTTGCAGGAAGCGCTGGTTCAGGACTATGACGGAGTGATTCGGGTTGCTCCGGCCATTCCGCCGGAGTGGGATTTCGAAGGCAGTGTGTACGTGCGGGGGAAGACCAAAGTCGACGTCCAGATGCGGGACGGTGTGGTCACCGCCGCGGTTATCGAGGCGGGAACGACGGGACCGCTCAGGGTGCGCAATCCATGGCCGGGTAAACCTGTGGTTGTGATTTCCGGCAAGACGGGCATGAAGGTAGTCGCCGGCGCCAGCGAGTCGCTGATCGAATTTGCCGGCGATGCCGGCACAAGCTATCTAATCGAATGCCGGGACGGGCCTGTTGCGAAGGACAGGTTTGCGCCGGTGAGCGGTAAGCCAGCGAGTTCAGCGAAGAAACTTGGACCAGTGCAAATTGGCATCTTCAGCGACAGCCGGTGACGACAAGCCATGCCGGTTTGATGGTCGCGGCCCGCAAACCCTGAGACTCAGCCGCTTATGCCACCAACTGGGTGCAGTGAGCGCAGCGTTTGGCGGCCAGCGGAATCTCGCTCAGGCACTCGGGGCAGGTCTTCGTAGACGGCGGAACTTCCGGTATCGGCTTCTTGAATCGGGCCATGAGCGCATTGGCCGGAGCCACGATAAAGAAATAGACAGCGGCCGCGACCAAGAGGAATGCGATGACGGCGTTGAGGAAATTGCCGATCATGATGTGGTCGACTGCAATGGCGCTGAAGTCAGGCTTCCCGACGAGGTTGCCGATGAAAGGGGTAAACACATCCTTGACAAGAGATGTGACAACCGTGCCGAATGCTCCGCCAATGATGATGCCGACCGCCATATCGAGGACGTTGCCACGCAGAATAAAATCACGAAAACCTTTCAGCATCTCTTCCTCCCGCACGTCTTTGGTATGTCCGCATGAGTGTCTGGAAACCGGGGCGTGCAGCCCCGTAAAGCTCCGGCTCGGCGTGCGCTTTGCCCATGCTACACGTCCAACGCGAGATAGGCATCCTGAAATTTGGGTTAAACTTGGCCCGGCTTCCCCGCATGATTTGTGAGGTATTGCCGCGAGAGTTGTTCGTTGCTTCGCAGTCGTGGTCCCGGGCTTTCTGCGGGGATGGGTGCCGCCGGGTTGGCAGTGCAGTGCTGGATGCTGCGCGAGGTGATCCGGTGGCACTATCTCTATGGCTCGGTGGCGGTGGCCTTGATCGTGTGCGGCTTTGCCCTTTGGAACCTGCGGGCCAAGAAGCCCGCGCTCAGGAATAGGCAAGCAGAACGACGATCATGGTGAGAATCAACAGGTCCGTGCAGACGAGAAGGAGCACCCCGGCATGGTAGAGGCTCCATTTGTTCTGGAGGCAACGGACGGTTTCGCCCATTCCCCAGGCGGCCACCATCAGGGTGGCGATCTGCCAGTGCGAGCTGTGCAGGTTCTCGATGTGCGGAAACCCTGCGAGGCGCAAGCTGGCCAGGAACGCGCCCAAAGAAAGAATGATGGCGCGGACCAAAGATTTTTGCCGCAATCGAAAGATGGTGAGGAGAGGAACCACAGTCTTTACAACTGTAGAGGCTCGGCCTAGAGCGAAACCAGAGCTGGCGAGGCCTCTTTGGTTTCTCGCGGGATCGCCGCCTCCGCATGGTCGCGCCGATTTGGAGGTCGCGGCCTCGGGACAGAGTCATCCTGGTTTAGATTTAGCCGGCCACTACTTCCATCTCACGCAGGCTCTCGGTATAAGGGGCTCGCAGGACGCCGCGCTCGGTGATAATCGCCGTCACGTATTTGGCTGGAGTGACGTCGAAGGCGGGGTTGCAGATGCCCACGCCGTGCGGAGTGAGCTGCTTGCCGCCGTGATGGGTGACTTCGATCGGACTGCGCTCCTCGATGGGAATGGCGTCGCCGGTGGTCGTGGCCGTGTCGATCGTGGACCAGGGTGCGGCCACGTAGAAGGGAATGCCGTGCTCCTTGGCGAGGATGGCAACGTTGTAGGTGCCGATCTTGTTGGCAAGTCGCCGTTGGCTGCGATGCGGTCCGCGCCTACGACGACAGCCTGGATGTGACCCGCGCGCATGAGGCTGGCGGCCATGTTGTCGCAGATGACAGTGGTGTCGATGCCGTCGGCCATCAATTCCCACGCGGTGAGGCGCGCGCCTTGCAGGAACGGACGGGTCTCGTCGGCAAAGACGTGAATGCGTTTGCCGTGCTCCACTGCCGATCGGATGACGCCGAGCGCGGTGCCGTAGCCGCAGGTAGCGAGAGCGCCGGCGTTGCAGTGGGTCAGCACGCCGGCTTCATCAGGCAACAAAGCGCCGCCGAATTCGCCCATCGCTTTGCATGCGGCAATGTCTTCCTCATACATTGCATGGGCTTCGGCCAGGAATCTTTCTTTGACTTGGGCGATTGTCGCGCCGGAGGCTAGCAGGCGGGCGAAGAGTTGCTTCATGCGATCGATAGCCCAGAAGAGATTGACAGCCGTCGGCCGGGTGCCTGCGAGACGAGCGCAAATCTTCTCGAACTCGGGCTGCGAACTCTTGCGGCGTGGCGGCGGTCGTCTCGATTGCACCGAGAGCGATGCCGTAAGCTGCTGAAACGCCGATGGCAGGCGCACCGCGGACCACCATAGTGACGATGACATCGGCCACTTGTTGATACGTTGTGGCGAGCACGTAGCTCTCTTCGAGCGGGAGCTTAGTCTGATCGATGAAGCGGACGCCTTCGGGGGTCCATGCAAGGGTAGGAATCATGCAATTCCAGTGTAAACCTGCTCGTCGACCGCAGAGGGAGAGAACGCCGCTCCGCTGAAAACCTTTTCATTTTCCACTGGACGCACCTGCACCCGCCCGCGTAAAGTAGTTGCGTAACTTCTCCGCGAATCGCATCATGTCTCGCACGCGATCGCTCGGTTGCAAGGAGCAGTCTTGAAACTCACGTCTGTCGATTGGCTGATCATGCTGCTGTATTTCGTGTTTGTGCTGGGCATCGGCTTTGCCCTCAAGCGCTACATGAAGACGAGCAAAGACTTCTTCCAGGCCGGCCGCGCTCTGCCCGCGTGGATTTGCGGCCTGGCCTTCATCAGCGCCAACCTGGGCGCGCAGGAAGTCATCGGCATGGGCGCTTCGGGCGCCAAATACGGCCTGGAAACCGCGCACTTCTACGGCATCGGCGCTATTCCCGCCATGATCTTCGTGGGCATCTTCATGATGCCGTTTTATTACGGCTCGAAGGCGCGCCGCGTGCCGGAGTTTCTCCGCCTGCGCTTCGACGAGAAGACACGCGCGCTGAACGCCTGCTCCTTCGCGGTGATGACCGTCTTCAGCTCCGGCATCTCGATGTATGCCATGGCGCGGCTCATCCAGGCTCTGCATGTCTTCGACGGGCTGTTCAGACCTTCGGCTGGCCCCCGGGCGGCATCTTCACCTTCTCCATCGTCCTGTCGGCGATCATCGTGCTCGCTTACATCTTTCTTGGCGGGCTCACCAGCGCCATTTACAACGAGGTGCTGCAGTTCTTCCTCATCATTGCCGGATTCCTGCCGCTGGTCCTGCTCGGACTCAAGAACATTGGCGCTGCTGGCCAATCGGGCTGGGTAGCGTCAGAGCTGCCGGTCCTTGTCTCGGCCTGCACGCCCAACCAGCAGGACACCCCACCTCCCTCGTAGTTCCGGACCTGAGAACCTCCAGTCCGCCGAGAGATCGGGGTCAGCCTCTAGGCGGCTCCGGCAGTGGCCGGGGGAGCGTCCGGAGCCGGTTCTCGACGAAGCACAACCGTCGTCACTCCAAGCAGGATCAGTCCTCCCCCTAATAGGGTCGGCAGCGACGGATGCTCTCCTCGAATCCAGACGGCCAGCCCAGTACCCAGGAGGGGCTGGATGAAGAGCGGGGGCGCCATCGCCCCGGCATGACCCACTTCAGTCCCGAGAGCAGCCCCAATAGCAGAGTGCGGTTGTGATGGCACCGAGGTAGACGATCCCCAGCCAGCCGCCCAAGGTCAAGGTGGGCCAGCCCCGCACTGCGAGCGCGGCAATTCCCGCAGGCCACCGCGATCAGGCTCCCCGTGACCACGACTGCGGTGATCAGAAGCGGCGGATAGCGAGTCACCACGGTCCTGCCGATCACGGTGAATCCGGCTTCCATGATCAAGGAGGCCGCGGCCGAGTAGATTGCCCAGGCTGTCCGCCAGAAAAGCGTCGGTGGTTTCAAGCCGCCCTCGACCACCAAGTAAACGCCGACGCCGCCCAGCAACAGTCCGGCCCCCTCCAGGCGGCGGATGCGCTCGCTGAGCACGGCGGCGCTGATGAGAACGGTGGCCAGCGCCTCGGCGGCGATGAGCAGCGCGGTGTCGGTGGCGGTGGTCAGGCTCAGGCCGAGGTATTCCAATGCTTTGTTCCCGACAAAGCCGAAGAGGCGCATTATTGCCACTAAGCGCCAGCGGTCCCCGCTGGCCCGGGGGAGGTACTGTCGTCCCTGCCAAAGGACGGGTAGGAGAATGGCGGCGGCGATGGTGAACCGGAGCATATTGACGCTGGCGAACGGCCAGGTCGCCAGCGCCGCCTTGCCGGCTACGTAGGAGCCTGCCCAGAGACAGTTGGTGCCGGCCAGGACCAGCAGCGCGCGCTGCCGACCTGACATCAGCTCACTAGAAGTGCAGCCACCGACCCAGGGCGGCAAGGGGCGAGCCCGGCGGAGAGCAGCCGCCGGTGGAAGGAGCTTCAGGTCGCCTCGATTGGACCCGAGCCACTCATCCCGCCACTTGAGGATCTCCAACTTACCCAAGGTGTAGACCAGGTAAAGAGGATCGAAGGTACCGCGGATCGCCTCCCGCCGAGCCGGCAGCTCGTCGAGGCCAATCCGGTCGATGAAGAGCTGAGTTCCCCTCCTGGACCGGCCAGCCCTCGGCGTGGATGCCAACCGCGTTCCGGTAGCGGCAGGCGCGCAGCAGGGCATCCTCGATCTGCGCCAGGTGGAGCAGGGGGTCGCCCTCGGCCAGGCCGGCGCTCGAGCATGAGCAGCTCGGCGTAGTGGGCCGACCCTCACCGAAACCGGAGGTCCAGAAGAAACGGCGGATGTCGGAACGGACCCAGAGAGAGTAGAGGAACTGCACGTGGTGCCCTGGAAAAACCTCATGCACACTGGTGTTCTTCAGGGTCGCACGATTCATGTAGCGGAGCCACTCGTCGCTCTCCTGGGCGCTCCAGCTTGCCTGCGGCGTTGTCACGTAGTAGAGCGCAGGCAGAGGTCTCTTCTCCAGTACTCCAACCCCCACATAGGCGGCGCTGACCCAGGCGGTCGAATCCCGGCGTCGGCCGAACTGTGCAATTCGGACCCTCCGGGATGGGCACCTCGGCGTGATTTTCGACGAAGGTTCGGAGCTCGCCCAACAGCCCCTCGGCGCCACCGATCAGCGTGTCGGTCTGGAAGTGATCCTGCTCCAGCTCGCGCCGGACGGTACCGATGTCGCGTCCCCTGAAAACTATCCTGGAGGAGCTTCTCGCGCTGCTCGCCGAGCCGCCCAGACTCGGCGTCAGCCTGCCCTCGCAGCTCGTCGATCGAGCGCTCCAGCCCCTCTTGGGCGATCGACGTGAGCGTAGCCCGCCGGCTCCCGGGCGAGATCACGCGGCTCCGCGCTGCGGCGCTGCTGAGCTCCTCAGCGATCCGCCCCAGCACCGCCTCGCCCTGTCCGATGGCGGTTCGGAGCCGATCGCGCAGGGCGGCATCCGTCTGCTGCTGGGCGAGCTGTCCAACTTCATCCTGGAGAAAGGTGAGGCTTCCTTCCACGCCCTCCAGGGTCACCTGGATCAGTGGTTCGGGCAGCTCGGACTCGAGCACACTCAGCGCCTCCTCGGTCCACTCCTGGGCCTGGGCGAGCTGGCGGCAGAGCGCGTCCAGGCGGTCGGGGAGAGGGGCATAGTCGCGCAATAGGTAGCCCCGATTTCGAGGGAGTGTCGTTGTCGAGCAGGCTGGTCGATCCGGTAGATCCGACCGCGAACTTCGAGGTTGAAAAGTTCCGCGTCGACCACGCCGCGGGCGGTGTCCAGGTCGAGTCGGCGCTCGGGATCAGTCTCCTCGGCAAGCTGGCCGGCCCAATCCCGGAGTCCGCGCAGCTTGGCGATCCGATCGTCGTGAGCGGCCACACCGGTCCGCCACCACCCCATCGGCGGAGTGGTCGCCGTTGTCCCTGGCGGTGGCTGGGTGGGCTTGGAACTGGTCCCGTACCACTGCCGTCAGGTAGGCGTCTAGCCCACCTTCCCGTCCTTCCCTCCCCAGATGCGACCTCAGCCAACGGCCCTAGCCTGGTCGGGCGCAACCTCGCGGGAGCTGTCCAGGGCCATGACGGCAGCCTCGGCGACACCCTCGGCGGTGAGGCCATACTCGGCCAGCAGTTCTGCCTGGGTCCCGTGAGGAAGTGATCGGGCAGCGCCACCTGGCGAACCGGTCGGACCACGCCCCGCTCGGCCAGGAACTCCAAGACCAGAGGCACCAAATCCGCCCCGTCGAGTGTTGTCTTCAACCGCGACCACGGCTCGGTGGGACCTGGCCCAGTCAGCCAGGCGCCGGTCGGTGGGTTTGATGAAACGGGCGTTGACC
>CAVQZQ010000139.1:0-34642 GCA_963718435.1 uncultured Acidobacteriota bacterium
ACGGCCACCCGGCTGGCGACGAAGTGCTGAAAGAGGCCAGCCATATCTTCCCAGCGCATGGTTCGCAGCTACGACTGGGTCGGCCGCTATGGCGGCGAGGAGTTTTTGCTGATTCTGCCCGGGTCGGGGTTCATGCATGCGCGCCAGCGTGCCGAGGAACTGAGAGTTGCTATCGCAGAAGCACGGATCGTCCAAGGTGACGCAATTATTTCGTTAACGGCCAGCTTCGGCGTCGCCTCGGGCTTCCCGACCAGCCATGAGGAGTTGATTCGCGAAGCAGATGCGGCGCTCTATCGCGCCAAAAGCAACGGCCGCAATTGTATCGTGGCAAAAGAAATTGGCGCGGCAAAGGAATCGGCGACAAAGGCCCGCTAGACTAATCCTCGCAAACCTAGGCCAGAGGCAATCGAACAATGGCACGAGCGCCTTCGCCGTCATCGCGATTGACGAGGCGGATTTCGCCGCCGTGGGCGCGAGCGATTTGCTGCGCGAGCGCTAGCCCGACGCCACTCCCCGTTGGCTTGGTCGTGTAGAACGGCACAAAAAGATTTTCAGTGTTGGCGATACCGAGGCCGCGATCTTCGATGGCTACCACAAGACTTGAGTCCGCGAGCCGCCATCCGATGCGCACCGGCTGCGCCCCATTGGCAAGCGAGGCGTCAACCGCGTTAGCCAGCAGGTTGATGAACATCTGTTCGAGTTGGTCAGGATCGGCCTGGAGATTTGCGGGTGGGCCAGGCTCGAGCTGCACCGGCAGGCGCTGCTCGAGCAGAGCTACGCGCTCCAGTAGCGGGGCCACCTGGATCTGCTTGAGCCGTGGCGGAGGCAATTGGGCCAGAACGCGGTAAGACTGCACGAATCGGTGGAGCGAGTCAGCGCGGCTTTCAACCACGCCGAGGCCACGACGAAAATCCCGCACCGTCAACTCATCGCCTTGCATCTGGTCCACGCGCGCGAGAAGGCTGCCGGCAATAGACTTGATGGGAGCAAGGGAATTGGAAAGTTCGTGGCCCAGCACACGAATGAGACGCTTCCATGCGGCTTGCTCCTCTTCGCGCAAAGGCTGGCTCACGTCGGCCAGCAGAAGCAGGGTGTGAGGCGCGCCGTCCTGGCGAAAGGCAGCTTTGCGCAACAGCCAGCGGTTGGGCTTCGTGCCGAAAGAATGAATGCTCTGGTCGGGCGCTGCGAGCAGGTATTCGAGGCTCAGTTCGCGGGCGGTGCGTCCAAAGCAGCGGGCATGCGTGACGCCGAGCAACTGCACGCCGGCATCGTTGACGAGCTGAAGCACGTTATCACGGTCAAAGGCAAAGATCGGCGAGTGCATGACCTCGAGAATGCGCGCCAGCAGGGCGGTGGCTTCGAGAGAGCGCACGCGCTGCTTTTGCAGCAGATCGGCCAGTGCGTTGATCTCGGCGGCCAGTTCGCCAAGAGCATCCACTGAAGTGGCGCCGCGAGCGCGGAAGGAGTAATCTCCCTCACGCAGGGACGATACAACATTAGAGAGGGTTTGCAGGGGGCGGACCAGGCCCTCAATCAATGAGGCGCCTATCAGGACAAGATAGAGCAAAAGACAGCCGGTGAGCAGAATTGCGGGCGCGGCGGTGATGTGGTGCTGATCAATCAGAATTGCGAAAAAAGCGAGTGCGGGCAGTGCAAGCCAGAGGCAATAGAGCCATGCCCGGCGAACCGCCGAGCGGTGGCGTCTGCGCACGTGCCGCGCGAACCTCTCGCTCTCATAAACCATATTTTTGAATGCGGCGATACAGGGCGGCGCGGCTGAGGCCAAGGGCTTCTGCGGCTTGCGAGATGTTTCCGTCGCAGCGCCGCAACACTTTACGGATGAGCAGGGATTCGACTTCGTCAATACTCATATTTTCAAAAGATTGCGTGGTTCCGCGCACAGAAGCAACGGCGAGGTTCGACGGCTCGATCTCTTCACTGCGGCAAAGCAGTACGGCGCGTTCCACTGCGTGCTCCAGTTCCCGAACATTTCCGGGCCACTGATATTGCAACATCTGCTGCATGGCAGCGGGAGAAAAGCCACGGACCTGCTTCCGATAGCGGGAACGGTTACGGTCAAGAAAGTGCGAGGCCAGCAAGGGTATGTCTTCTCGACGATCGCGCAAAGCAGGCAAATGAATCTCGACAGTGTTGATGCGGAAAAGGAGATCTTCGCGGAAGTTCCCTGCCTTGGCCTCGGCTTGCAGGTCGGCGTTGGTGGCAGAGAGAACGCGCACATCGACACGGCGCGTTTGCGATGAGCCCACGCGTTCCAGTTCGCCGGTCTCAAGCACACGAAGCAGCTTGGCCTGCTGCCGCAAGGGGACATTGGCGATTTCGTCCAGAAAAAGCGTGCCCCCGCTGGCTAGTTCAAATCGACCGACACGGTCAGTGCGCGCGTCGGTGAATGCGCCTTTGACGTGACCGAAGATTTCGCTTTCGAAGGTGCCCTCGGGCAGGCCGCCTGCGTTGACGGCCACCAGCGCCATGCGGCTGCGCGGTGAAGCCGAGTGAAGCAGCTTGGCGACAATTTCCTTTCCGGTGCCGTGTTCGCCCGTGATCAGCACGTTTGCATCTGAGGGACCAACCTGCCCGATGAGTTCGAGAACCGGCTGCATCGAAGGAGCTCCGGCGATGAACTCCGGCATGCCTTCGGCGCGGAGCAGGCGGTTTTCCAGCTCCAGTTGGCGCCGGCGCAAGGCCTGGTGCAACTCGGCATGCACGCGGATAAGACTGACAAGACGCTCGTTCTCCCAAGGTTTCTGGATAAAGTCGCGCGCGCCTCTCTTGATGGATTCGACCGCGAGATCGATGTTGCCCCAGGCCGTCATCACGATAACCGGCAGGCGTGGGTCGATCTCCTGAAGACGGGCAAGCAGATCAAGACCCTCCCGGCCCGATGTCGTGTCGCGGGTGTAGTTGAGGTCGATGAGCAGCACGTCGTAGTCGCATTGGCCCAGCGCTTCCAGCAGCAATTGCGGCGATCGCACGCAGTCCACCTGAAAGGTCTGCGGTTGGAGCAGCAGCTCGACGGCTTCCAGGATGTGCGGCTGATCGTCGGCGACCAGAACCCGGATTCGTTCATTCTTGCGAGGGTCTGTCATCTATTCTCCGGTGCTTGGCCTAAGCATTGCTTGCCTCCACGACACCAATCCTGGCGTCGGCGTTCGAGATGCCATGGTCTTCGAGAACAGTTCTCCGCGCCGGGTTCCGCGCCTCACGCGTGAATGCGGCATTCGAGATGGTTTGTGCTGCGGTAGACATGGACCCTTCCAGTGATTCTACGGCGCATGCGTAACTACGCCTACCTTTGCATCGTCGATCGAGCGCTGGTACGCTCCAGGGTAGCTCCGGTGGCGCGGTCGATCTCCACCTTCGCTTTTTCAAACTCTGTCTGCGCGGCCACCAGGGTGGACTCGGCAACACCCAAATCGTGCTGCGCGAGCAGTGTGTCGTAGCTGGACTTGGCGCCCAGTTTTTGTTCCTGTTGGGTGATGTCGAATGTATGCGCCGCCAAGTCGCGGGCTTTCTGGGCGGCAACGACGCGAGCCTGCTTCTGTTGGAGAGCGAACTGCGCGTTGCGCACGTCGAAACGGATGAACTTCTTCTGCTCCTCGAAGGTGATCTGATTCCGCCGGAATTCCAGCACCGCCCGAAACTGGTCGGCCTTGGCAACCCGGTTACGAAGGTTGATCTGAAGTTGCATGCCGAACTGATATTCGGGCGATGAATAGTTGAATGTATTTATGAACATGTCGCCGAAACCCGTGGGCAGATTGGAAGCGCATTGGTCCGGGCCCAGGCTGTAGCCCCAGATTTTTTGGTCCGGCGATGCCGGCTCCCTGGTAGAAGCCGTACGCATTGAGTTCTGGCAACAGCTCGCTTCGAATGGATTTCAGACTTGCCTCCGCCTTCTGCATCGCGATCTCGTCCTGGGCGACATCGGGACGGTTCTTTTGGCTGCGGCAATCAGATCGTCGATCGATTTCGCCGCATTGGGATTGTCCGGGCCTTTGGTATCGAGGGGAACGACCGGCATTTCGTCAATGGTCGGATCATCGGTTTTGGTAATGGCATTTTTGATGAGAAGTTCGTTGAGCCGGAGAGTGGCGCGCGCCACCGTGAGGTCGCCCTCGCTGGTGGCCACGTCCGACTGGTCCTTGGTGACCTGCATGGCTGGAATGGCGTTCAACTCGAGCTGCTTCTGGTCATCGGAAAGCGTCTTCTGTGCAAAGGAGAGCAAGCGCTCCTTGATCTGTTCGTCCTGGTAGGCATTCACCAGGTCCCAGTAGATGTTCTCCACCTGGGTGACGGTGGCAATCACCTGGGCGCGAAAAGCCAGGTCGGTAATCTGAAGATTCTTCTTGGCGATTTGAATGTAGCGCGTGTTGGTCGCCTTTCCGAAACCGGCCAGCAATTGCTGCGTGACAGTCACCGCGAAACTTGCATTGAGCGTGGGATTGATGGATTCGTAGGGGCTGTTATTGGCAAAACGCTGTCCCTGGTAGTTGATCTGCAGTCCGGTTCCCATGGAGAAGTTCTGGGAGTAACCGGCGAGGGCCTGGATGGTGTTCTGTTTAAACGTGAGCACACCGGTCTGGAAGGCATTGGCTTCCTGCGTGACGGAGTGATCGGTGTAGCCCCTGAAGCTGAGGAAGGGGTCAAAGGAGGGGACGATGGTTCCGGCGCCGAGCGTCGATTGCACGAGGCCACCCGCACCGGCAGCGCCCGACCCGGAACTGGCGCTTCCGCCACCGCCGCCACCGCCGCTGAAACCGCCCTGAGTGGAGGACTGAACAATCCCGGTATCAACGCCCTGCACGAGGCCTCCGGCCTTAGTGCGCTGGTAGTCGGTCTGGGCAATGGGAAAGTTATAGCGGAAGGAAGCGAGATCAAGATTATTCTCGATGGCGAGAGCGATGGCATCGTGCAGCGAAATGTACAGCTTTCCATCACGGATGAGGGTTTGCAGGCGCGGGGAGTTGGCGAGATCCAACTCGGGCACATTGCTCGGCCGATAGGGTGAAAACGGCTTATGCGAATGCGGCAGTTCCACGTGAAATGGCTGGGGCGGCGCAAACGAGGGCTGCTGTTCCTGCTGCATCTGTTGCGCCAACGGAATCGGCGCCGCTGCTGGTTGGTTGGTCGCGGGTGTGGGAGCCTCCGGCGCGGGCAAAGTTGCCTGTGAATTGGCGGCCGCGCCGGAGGCTCCCACACCACCGAAACCAACCAACCAGCAGCGGCGCCGATTCCGTTGGCGCAACAGATGCAGCAGGAACAGCAGCCCTCGTTTGCGCCGCCCCAGCCATTTCACGTGGAACTGCCGCATTCGCATAAGCCGTTTTCACCCTATCGGCCGAGCAATGTGCCCGAGTTGGATCTCGCCAACTCCCCGCGCCTGCAAACCCTCATCCGTGATGGAAAGCTGTACATTTCGCTGCACGATGCCATCGCTCTCGCCATCGAGAATAATCTTGATCTCGCTTCCTTCCGCTATAACTTTCCCATTGCCCGGCACCCGACTACCAGCGCACTCCGGCCGGAGGCCTGCGTGCAGGGCGTTGATACCGGGATTGTTCAGTCCTCCACTCAGGGCGGTTTCAGCGGCGGTGGCGGCGGTGGCGGAAGCGCCAGTTCCGGGTCGGGCGCTGCCGGTGCGGGTGGCCTCGTGCAACGACGGCTCGGCGCCGGAACCATCGTCCCCTCCTTTGACCCCTTCCTCAGCTTGCGGGGCTACACCGATCACTCCGTCACGCAGGAAGCCAATGCCTTCCAGACCGGTGTGCTCACGTTTAAACAAACACCATCCGGCCCTGCGCCGGTTACTCCGGGTTCCATGGGAACCGGACTGCAGATCAACTACCAGGGACAGCGTTTTGCCGATAACAGCCCCTACAAATCCATCAATCCCACGCTCAATGCAAGTTTCGCGGTCATTGTCACGCAGCAATTGCTGGCCGGTTTCGGAAAGGCGACCAACGCGCGCTACATTCAAATCGCCAAGAAGAATCTTCAGATTACCGACCTGGCTTTTTTGTGGTACCACGGTCACCCAGGTGGAGAACATCTACTGAGACATATGGTGAATGCCTACCAGGACGAACAGATCAAGGAGCGCTTGCTCTCCTTTGCACAGAAGACGCTTTCCGATGACCAGGGGAACTAGAGTTGAACGCCATTCCAGCCATGCAGGTCACCGAGGCCCGTCGGACGTGGCCACCAGCAGAGGCAACCTCGCGGTGGCGCGCGCCACTCTCCGGCTCCAACGAACTTCTGGTCGGGAACCCCATTACCAAAACCGATGATCCGACCATTGACGAAATGCCGAGTCGTTAACCTCGATACCAAAGGCCGGACAAATCCCAATGCGGCGAAATCGATCGACGATCTGATTGCCGCAGCCGAAAAGAACCGCTCCGATGGAAAAAGCGAGGGACTCGCGATGCAGAAGGCGGAGCAAGTAAGAAATCCATCGAAGCGAGCTGTCCCACTTCAATGCGTACGGCTTCTAACCAGGGAGAGTTTCGGCATCGCCGGACCAAAAAATCTAGCTGCAGCCTGGGCCCGGACCGATGCGCTTCCAATCTGCCCACGGGTTTCGGCGACATGTTCATAAATACGTTCAACTATTCATCGCCCGAGATGTCGTTCGGCATGCAACTTCAGATCAACCTTCGTAACCGGGTGCCAAGGCCGAGGCCAAGTTTTTCGGGCGGTGCTGGAATTCCGGCGGAATCAGATCAGCTTAGGAGCAGAAGAAGTTCATCCGTTTCGAACTGCGCAACGCGCAGTTCGCTCTCCAACAGAAGCAGGCTCGCGTCGTTGCCGCCCCAGAAAGCCCGCGATTTGGCGGCGCATACATTCGACATCACCCGACGGGAAAACTGGGCGCCAAGTCCAGCTACGGACGCACCTTGCTCGCGCCACGCGATTTGGGTGTTGCCGAGTCCACCTAGGTGGCCGCGCAGACAGAGTTTGAAAAAGCGAAGGTGGAGATCGACCGCGCCACCGGAGTACCCTGGAGCGTACCAGCGTCTCGATCGACAATGCAAAGGTAGGCGTAGTTACGCATGCGCCGTAGAATCACTGGAAGGGTCCATGTCTACCGCAGCACAAACCATCTCGAATGCCGCATTCACGCGTGAGGCGCGGAACCCGGCGCGGAGAACTCTCTCGAAGACCATGGCATCTCGAACGCCGACGCCAGGATTGGTGTCGTGGAGGCAAGCAATGCTTAGGCCAAGCGCCGGAGAATAGATGACAGACCCTCGCAAGAATGAACGAATCCGGGTTCTGGTCGCCGACGATCAGCCGCACATCCTGGAAGTCGAGCTGCTGCTCCAACCGCAGACCTTTCAGGTGGACTGCGTGCGATCGCCGCAATTGCTGCTGGAAGCGCTGGGCCGATGCGACTACGACGTGCTGCTCATCGACTCACTACACCCGCGACACGACATCGGGCCGGGAGGGTCTTGATCTGCTTGCCCGTCTTCAGGAGATCGATCCACGGCTGCCGGTAATCGTGATAACGGCCTGGGCGACATCGATCTCGCGGTCGAATCCATCAAGAGAGGCGCGCGCGACTTTATCCAGAAACCTTGGGAGAACGAGGGTCTTGTCAGTCTTATCGCGTGCATGCCGAGTTGCACCAGGCCTTGCGCCGTGCGCGCCAACTGGAGCTGGAAAACCGCCTGCTCCGCGCCGAAGGCATGCCGGAATTCATCGCCGGAGCTCCTTCGATGCAGCCGGTTCTCGAACTGATCGGGCAGGCTTGGTCCCTCAGATGCAAACGTGCTGATCACGGGCGAACACTACCGGAAAGGAAATTGTCGCCAACTGCTTCACTCGGCTTCACCGCGCAGCCGCATGGCGCTGGTGGCCGTCAACGCAGGCGGTCCTGCCCGAGGGCACCTTCGAAAGCGAAATCTTCGGTCACGTCAAAGGCGCGTCGACCGATGCGCGCACTGATCGTGTCGGCCGATTTGAACTAGCCAGCGGGGGCACGCTTTTTCTGGACGAAATCGCCAATGTCCCCTTGCGGCAGAGGCCAAGCTGCTTCGTGTGCTTGAGACCGGCGAACTGGAACGCGTGGGCTCATCGCAAACGCGCCGTGTCGATGGGCGCGTTCTCTCGGCCACCAACGCCGACCTGCAAGCCGAGGCCAAGGCAGGGAACTTCCGCGAAGATCTCCTTTTCCGCATCAACACTGTCGAGATTCATTTGCCTGCTTTGCGCGATCGTCGAGAATACATACCCTTGCTGGCCTCGCACTTTCTTGATGGTAACCGTTCCCGCTATCGGAAGCAGGTCCGTGGCTTTTCTCCCGCTGCCATGCAGCAGATGTTGCAATATCAGTGGCCCGGAAATGTTCGGGAACTGGAGCACGCAGTGGAACGCGCCGTACTGCTTTGCCGCAGTGAAGAGATCGAGCCGTCGAACCTCGCCGTTGCTTCTGTGCGCGGAACCACGCAATCTTTTGAAAATATGAGTATTGACGAAGTCGAATCCCTGCTCATCCGTAAAGTGTTGCGGCGCTGCGACGGAAACATCTCGCAAGCCGCAGAAGCCCTTGGCCTCAGCCGCGCCGCCCTGTATCGCCGCATTCAAAAATATGGTTTATGAGAGCGAGAGGTTCGCGCGGCACGTGCGCAGACGCCACCGCTCGGCGGTTCGCCGGGCATGGCTCTATTGCCTCTGGCTTGCACTGCCCGCACTCGCTTTTTTCGCAATTCTGATTGATCAGCACCACATCACCGCCGCGCCCGCAATTCTGCTCACCGGCTGTCTTTTGCTCTATCTTGTCCTGATAGGCGCCTCATTGATTGAGGGCCTGGTCCGCCCCCTGCAAACCCTCTCTAATGTTGTATCGTCCCTGCGCGAGGGAGATTACTCCTTCCGCGCTCGCGGCGCCACTTCAGTGGATGCTCTTGGCGAACTGGCCGCCGAGATCAACGCACTGGCCGATCTGCTGCAAAAGCAGCGCGTGCGCTCTCTCGAAGCCACTGCCCTGCTGGCGCGCATTCTCGAGGTCATGCACTCGCCGATCTTTGCCTTTGACCGTGATAACGTGCTTCAGCTCGTCAACGATGCCGGCGTGCAGTTGCTCGGCGTCACGCATGCCCGCTGCTTTGGACGCACCGCCCGCGAACTGAGCCTCGAATACCTGCTCGCAGCGCCCGACCAGAGCATTCATTCTTTCGGCACGAAGCCCAACCGCTGGCTGTTGCGCAAAGCTGCCTTTCGCCAGGACGGCGCGCCTCACACCCTGCTTCTGCTGGCCGACGTGAGCCAGCCTTTGCGCGAAGAGGAGCAAGCCGCATGGAAGCGTCTCATTCGTGTGCTGGGCCACGAACTTTCCAATTCCCTTGCTCCCATCAAGTCTATTGCCGGCAGCCTTCTCGCGCGCGTGGACCAGATGCAAGGCGATGAGTTGACGGTGCGGGATTTTCGTCGTGGCCTCGGCGTGGTTGAAAGCCGCGCTGACTCGCTCCACCGATTCGTGCAGTCTTACCGCGTTCTGGCCCAATTGCCTCCGCCACGGCTCAAGCAGATCCAGGGGCCCCGCTACTGGAGCGCGTAGCTCTGCTCGAGCAGCGCCTGCCGGTGCAGCTCGAGCCTGGCCCACCCGCAAATCTCCAGGCCGATCCTGACCAACTCGAACAGATGTTCATCAACCTGCTGGCTAACGCGGTTGACGCCTCGCTTGCCAATGGGGCGCAGCCGGTGCGCATCGGATGGCGGCTCGCGGACTCAAGTCTTGTGGTAGCCATCGAAGATCGCGGCCTCGGTATCGCCAACACTGAAAATCTTTTTGTGCCGTTCTACACAACCAAGCCAACGGGGAGTGGAGTCGGGCTAGCGCTCGCGCAGCAAATCGCTCGCGCCCACGGCGGCGAAATCCGCCTCGTCAATCGCGATGACGGCGAAGGTGCTCGTGCCATTGTTCGCTTGCCTCTGGCCTAGGTTTGCGAGATTAGTCTAGCGGGCCTTTGTCGCCGATTCCTTTGCCGCGCCAATTTCTTTTGCCACGATACAATTGCGGCCGTTGCTTTTGGCGCGATAGAGCGCCGCATCTGCTTCGCGAATCAACTCCTCATGGCTGGTCGGGAAGCCCGAGGCGACGCCGAAGCTGGCCGTTAACGAAATAATTGCGTCACCTTGGACGATCCGTGCTTCTGCGATAGCAACTCTCAGTTCCTCGGCACGCTGGCGCGCATGCATGAACCCCGACCCGGGCAGAATCAGCAAAAACTCCTCGCCGCCATAGCGGCCGACCCAGTCGTAGCTGCGAACCATGCGCTGGAAGATATGGCTGGCCTCTTTCAGCACTTCGTCGCCAGCCGGGTGGCCGTAGGTGTCATTGATTCGCTTGAAGAAGTCCAGGTCAGCCAGGATGATGCTGAGTGGCAAGCCTTCGCGCCGGGATCGGTCCACTTCCCCGCGCAACCGGTCCACAATGATGCGGTGATTCCAGAGACCGGACAAGTCGTCATGCTCGGCAAAATGGCGCATCTGCTCGCGAGTGCGTACTAGTTCCGCCTTTTCCCGCTCCAGGTCCATGGTCCGCAGTGTGACCGAAGACTCCAGTTGTCGCTTCTGACGAATCAGCACGCCTACCCGCCGTCTCCAGACCACAACCAGCAGGATAATCACTACCAGTCCGAGAAGAATTTGCAGGGTGCGATTCTGCCACCAAAGCGGCGCGATGCGGAACGAGAAGGTTGCCACCGGCGAAACCGCGTTCCCCCCCGATCTGCCGCCGCCACCTCGAACCTGTAATTGCCGGGCGCAAAGTGCCTGTAGCGCACTTCCATCTCGTGCGCCACTTCCCACTCCGATCCCTGTCCGCCGATCAGCCGATAACGAATGCCCACGTCCTGGGTACCCTTGAACGAGAGCAGCACCATTGAAATCGTCAATGGGCTGGAACTCCATTTAGCGGAGTCGCCGTCGTCCAACGCCTCCGTCCCGTAGGTAATCTGCGAAAAAGCGGGGGGGCGCGGAGAGCCGGTGGGCGCGCTCTGCGGATCGATCAGGTGGCTCAGGCCTCCCGAGGTGCCGATCCACATGCTTCCATCCGCATCTTCCTCCAAGCCGTAACTGTCTGTGTCGTTCCAGATGAGGCCATCATCCTGCGTAAAGCTGTGCCATGTCTGGCCGTTGTAAACGGTGAGGCCCGCATCCTGGCCTAACCACAACCAGCCGCGCCGGTCCACCACCAGCGAAACCACCTGCTGCGAGAGGACATGCGGGCGCCCAATATGCATCGCCTCCACAACCCGGTCGCCGCTCACTCGCAACCGCATTAGTTCCTGAGAAGGCCCCGCCGCCCACAGATAACCCTGATGATCGATCGCGATCAAGTCAGGCTTGGCACCGGAATCTCCTGGGTCGATTCGCCGCCACCCATGGTCGTCCAACCTGAAGATTCCCTGCTCCGCAGCGACCCAAACGCGACCCGTCGGATCAAGACTCACGTCCGTGAAGCGACCGCGCGGATTGGCGAATGCTGCATCCTGCACAAGGTGAGGCTGCCGATTAGCCCCGGTTGTGTCTGTCTCGTAAAGCCCTTCACTCGTGGCAGCCCAGATGCGATTCTTGTTGTCAATTAACAGCAAAAATACTTCGGGGATCTTCCACTGAATCCCGACGAGGGAGTTGGGGTCGATTCGAATCAGGCCTCCGGCCGTGGTGCCGACCCAGATGGCACCATCCGCCGCCACTTGCAACGCTCCTGCTCGAGCCGTCTGGATGCCGGGTTGCTGCCAAACTTTTGGATTAACCGCGCCGGCAGGGATCCAGTTCAGTCCCGACTCGGTCGCAATCCACAGCCTGCCCTCTTTGTCCCGTGCGGTGTCCCACACCAGATCGTCGGTCAACCCGTCGGCAACGGTGTATCCCTCCCACCGGTCCTGCCCAACCCACCGCTTGAGTCCGTGACCCACCTCACCCAGCCAGACAGAGCCTTCCCGGTCAACAAACAGTTCCTGGATTTCGAATCGTGAAAGGCCGTTGCGCTCCGTCACCATGCGCCATACGCCCTTATCCCACAAACCCAACGAAGCTCCTTGCGAGGTTAGAATGCGCCCTTGAGGATCTTCGACAAGCTGCGGATAGGGCTCTGAGAAGGAAGGACCCGGGAGGTCGTGCAGTTGGAAGCGGCCTTCTTTGGGCAGTAGTTCACCAACGTGCTTATTGCCCCGAATCCAGATGTGTCCATTCCGCGCCACTATCAGGCTCGACCACTGATCTTCCGGGAGCCCGAGCGACGAGCGCAGTTGCGTCGTCTTTCCGTCGACAAGGCGGCACAAGTCCTGCCCGCAGCCGTACCATAGCGCGCCATCCGGTCCGTAGAGCACGCCAAAGACGTCGCCCTTCTTCAGGCTCATCGGTTCGGCGATCCAATCGTCGGCATCTACACGCCGCAGCAGAATAGCTCCCTCGCGGGTCGCCGCCGCTACCTGGTCGGGTCTGTCCGATGTGAAGACTGTGCCCGTGCGCTGCAGAATCTGGCTCAAATTTGCCGGTGCGCGCACCTCTGCAAACTTTCCGTTTTTCTGCTCAAAGAAAATGCTCGTCGTGGTTGCCACCCAAAGAGTGCCGTCCGTTCCCACGTAGAGGTTTTGGATCATGCGCTCGGGCAGCCCTTCGGTTGCTCCGTACCTCTGAAACTGGCTTCCGTCGTAGCGGTAAAGGCCATTCTGTGTGCCGACCCAGAGGTACCCTGTGCGGTCCTGTGCAAGGGAGGCAATATTCAAATTGCCCAGACCCTGGATGTACTCGCGAAAACTATAGCGTTGGGCCGCACAACTGAGTGAGGCAAGACAGAGCACGGCCAGAGCGTTGGCAAGCGACCAAAGGGTGCTCTCGCGTTTAAGTACAATGCTCCGCAATGCCGGTCCCTCAACGTGCGTGGACATCCGAGCGGAAATCCAGAGCGTTTCCTGTGCGAATTGAGGCAGGAACTCTCGACTTCGTTCGATCATGCCCGACTGGATGCGTAAATTTGTTCAGACTATAACGGTTTTGTAAATTCTCGGCCATAACACATAAGGTCAATGGATAAACCAAAGTGTCTGTGCCGGATAGCCCTTATGGACAGGGTGATACCGCAAATGGGTGATTATTGTAGGAATAGTAAATGATCGGTTCGGGACTGGGTGGACGGCGGGTCAGTCGCAGACAAGCGCTGTTTCAGGGAAAGCCGGCTCGTCGGCGCTCTCTTGCGATGCGTTTTCGGCTGTCTCGCCAGCAAGCTGCGCCGCAAAAAAGCGATCCACTTCGGCCAGGACGGCTGCCCCGGTGCGCGCCTCGTAAATCGCCTTGCGCAGCCTGGCCCCACCCGGCACGCCATGAGTAAACCAGGTGGCAAACTGCTTCATTTTCCCCGCCGTTTCGCCCATCTGGGCATCGCGCGGTAGATCCTTTGTGACCTCGGCCTCATCGAGCAGCATCTGGAAGTAGGCACGAATCATGCGATAGCGGTCCTCTACGGTGGGTTGCTCATACTTCCCGCTTGCGGTGTACTGCGCAATCTGTCTAAAAACCCAGGGGTTAGCTGGAGCTGCTCGGCCGATCATCACGGCATCGCAGCCTGTCTCTGCCACCATGGCCGCTGCGTCTTCGGGAGTGCGGATGTCTCCGTTGCCGATTACCGGAATGCCCACGGCTTGCTTGACCGCGGCAATCCACTTCCACTGCGCCTGACCGCTGTAGCCCTGCTCTCGCGTTCGCGCGTGCAAGGCAACGGCGTTCAATCCTTCGGCCTCTGCCATGCGCGCCAACTCGACGCACACGATCTGCGCTTCGTTCCATCCCATGCGAAACTTCACGGTAAACGGAATTGTCACCGATTTTCTTACTGCCTGAAAGATCTCGCAGATCCGCGGCAGGTCTCGCAGCAGTCCTGAGCCTCCGTTTGAGCCCACCACCCGCTTGGCCGGGCAACCGAGGTTCAGGTCCACAAGGTCGAAGCCTGTATCCTCCACAATCCGGGCTGCTTCGGCGAGTGTCTCTGGATTCGAGCCGAACAGTTGTGCCCCAATTGGATGCTCGTCGTCGTAAAACGTCAGGTAGCGCCGCCGCTTTGCCTCCCGCATCCGCGCCAGCCCGTCGGCTGAAGTGAATTCCGTCATCAGAAGACCGCAGCCGGACTGCGAGTTGGTGACTGGACTCTCAACTGCCGTATCGCCTGGATCGGGAGACGCGGAAAACAAACTGGCGTGGCGAATGAACCGCCGGAACACGGTGTCAGTAACGCCAGCCATGGGTGCAAGAACTGTCGCCGGCGTCACCACCACGGGGCCAAGACGTACCTCGGGAGGTACACACGTCTCCGCGGGCATCGCGTGCTCCATGGGGTTATCCCAGTTCTTCTTTACTGTGAAGCCTTTGCCAGCCACTTCTCCCGCCTGTCCCTCGAACGAACGTGGGCCTCCGCCGCGGCGGAGGCCCACTCGAATCAGCAATCTCGGCGCCCTTACTTGGCAGGCGCCGCCTCGCCGGCCTTGGCATACTTGCGCCGGAACCGCTCTACGCGGCCGGCCGTATCGACAAGCCTCTGCTTGCCGGTGAAGAACGGGTGGCACACCGAGCAGATTTCCACGTGAATGTCGCCCTTATGGGTCGAACGAGTCTCAAAATTGTTTCCGCATGCGCACATCACTCGCACCGCGCCGTAGTTGGGATGGATCTTTTCCTTGGGCATCTCTGAAGGCAAACCTTTCCTGCAATCCTTCTATTGTAGGGGGATTCGGAGTGAAAGGCAAACGCCGCAGCACGGATACCAGAGACGGGTGAGCAGCGGTCCGTGACCGGAGATCAGTTACATCGCTTTGTTGTTTTGATCTCGGATTCTGTTCCCTGGCGACCGTTCTACTTCCCCAACGCCTTCTCAATGCCCGCTTCGGCCAGCGGAGCCATGATGGCATACCCGGCCGGCAACGGATGTACGCCGTCTTTGCTCAAAGAGGGTGGCAGTCCATCCCGTGCATCCTTCATTGCCGAGTGGAAATCGACATAGACGTATCCCTTGTCTGCCGCGTAGCCCTTCATCCAGGCGTTGATAGCGTCGATCTTGGGAGCGGGCGTCAGCCCGGGCTGCCAGGGGTAATCGAAAGCCGGGGTGATGGAGCACAGCACGACACCAATGTGATTGGCCGCCGCCAATTCGGCCATCGACGCCAGGTTGTCCTCAATCTGCTCCAGGGTCTCCGGCCCGGTGTTCCCGGCAATATCGTTGGTGCCCGCCAGAATGACCACCACCTTTGGTGCAAGATGAATCACGTCCTGTCGAAAGCGCAACAGCATCTGTGGTGTGGTTTGGCCGCTGATGCCCCGGTTGATATACGGTTTGCCCTGAAACGACTGGTCGATATGCCAAGCCTCCGTAATCGAGTCGCCCATGAAGACGACGCGGTCTTCACCCGGCGCCGGCAGACCGAGGCTGGAGTCTGCCTCTTTGAACCGGGCCAGCCAGGGAAAATCTGTCAGGATCTGCTGATCATGTTTCCGCCAATAATCATTATCAGGGTGCGTCGCGGGAACGGCTTGAAGCGGTGCCGGTGCCGTTTTGGTGGGATCCGGAGCTTTGTCTCTGGTACATTTCCCGGCTGTTCCTGAGCCAATAACGCGGCAGGCGCGAGCAACAAGACGAGGGCAAAAGACGCAAAGACGGTACGCAAGGCGATTCGAATCACGGAGGGTAGTTTCCTTTTGAAGGACTGAAGCGATCGATTTTCCTGTGCGCTCCGATTATAGGACCGGCGGCCTGAATTCGATCCGCTCATCGATTTTCCACAAGAAGCGCCCCAATTCGCACCGCCCCTCATTCGTGCCCCATGCGCTAGGCTTTGAAGAGCCATGAGCCAATGTCAAATCTGCGGTGGATCCGGGCTGGTCCAGGTGGTTTCCCCGACGGACCAGTGGGTTTCCCGCCCCTGCGAGTGCCAAGAAATCGAACGCGAAGAGCGCCGACTTGCCGCGGCGCGTATTCCTGAACGCTACAAAGCCTGCACCTTGGACAGTTTCGATCCTGCATTTAAGGGGGCCGATCTTTCGCTAGGTAGATCGCTTCTCACAGCGCGCAGGTTCGTTGAAGAGTATCCCGTCGGCACCGCCGGTCGGGGGCTGCTTTTTGTGGGCTCTGTCGGGTTAGGTAAGACGCATCTGGCTGTGGGTGTGCTTCGTCGCCTTGTTCGGGAGCGCGGTGTTCGGGGTCTATTTTGCGATTATCGAGAGCTGCTCAAGAGCATCCAAAACAGCTACAATCCGCAGGTAAACACCACTGAACTGGAACTGCTCAAGCCCGTTTTTGGGGCAGAGGTGCTGGTCATCGACGATCTGGGCGCGCAAAAGCCCAACGAGTGGGTCTGGGACACGGTAGCCCTGATCCTGAATACCCGGTACAACGACAAGCAATCGACCATCATCACGACCAATTACCCTGACCTGCCGAGCGGCGCTGGGTTTCGTCCTGACCAGACTGGTAAACTGCCCACCAAGAGTGAGGATTCCCTCGGTGATCGCATCGGTGATCGCATGCGCTCCCGGCTCGCCGAGATGTGTGTCCGTGTCGAGATGTCAGGCGAAGACCTGCGCCAGACGCTAGAGCGCGCGAGTTTCGGCTGAGAGTGGGCAAAATGCCGGGCGCGGTTTATTCCTTCGTTGTTCCGGCCTTCTCTGGTAATTTTTTTGAGTCTGTGGGTTGCTACTTCGTCGCAGCAATTCGAGTGGCGAGCACTGGCAACTGCTCGCGGAGGCAGGCTCGCTAACCTAATTGAATATTTGGGATACGAAGGTAACTGTTGGTTGACGCCGATGAAAAACAGGGGTTTGCTTCGCAATGCTCGAGAAAACATCCCTCGCCTTGTTAGAACACCCAGGCACTCACAAGGACGAGCAGAATGGAAGCGATGGTGACTGCCTGGTAGACGAGATCTTCGCTGCGGCAAGACTGCTTCGACCGGGCGCCTGTCGGCGGCAGAGGAGAAGATGCGCATTGAGTGGGGGATTGCACGTTGATCCACCTTCCTGACCCAAGGAAATATCTACGACGAGCGATCGGCCCAGGTTCCCCCGCTTATTCGATCGCTTATGTCCATTTAGATGTCTAATGGCTGCAAAAGAAATCAAACAAAAGCTGTAGACTCCGTGACGAACGTGGTGCTGTTCCCTTTGTTATCGTCCAGCTTGGACGTTCTGTTCCTATGAATCAATAAACGACGAAGCCTCGAGTATTCCTTTCGTAACGGGTGTTAAAATCCGCTCGTGAGCACAGGTCACGATATCGATCTTGTTCCTTCAACCAACACTCAGGATCGAAACTGGCTGCCGCTGGTCATCGCCGCTTCGGTGGTACTGATGGTGGCTGGCGTGATCGTCCTGGCGTACCAGCACGGTCGCGCTCCCGTAACGGTCACGCCGATCACGGCGGCTCTTGATCCGTACGCAGGAAGCCTGCCCATCTCGGGACTGGTTATGAGTGAGTCCAGCAACCTCGCCGGCAGTAAGGTGACGTACGTTGATGGCCATATCGCCAACGCGGGGAACAAGACAGTTACCGGCATCAGCGTGCAGGTGCTTTTTCGCGATCCGGCGAAAGAGGTGACGCAGAATGAGACCCATCCACTCAAACTGATCCGCACCCGTGACCCTTACGTAGATGTCGAGCCAGTTTCGGCCGCTCCGATCAAGCCGGGAGACCAGCGCGATTTTCGGCTGATTTTTGACGCCGTATCCCCTGATTGGGATGGAGCCTATCCCCAGATCCGCATCATCCGCGTAGACGCGGAATAAGGAGCGAACACCGTCGCTCTTTACTTGGTAGAACTTACTCAGACCTGTAAAAACTACACTCCAAGTCTTTTCAGAATGCACCGATTTTGCTGCATGCTGGTTTCGAGGTGATATTTCTAATACAGGCGTTTTCAGTTAGATAGCGGAATGAGGGTCGATTGGCTCACTTTGGCACGGGCATTGCACTTGTAGTAGCAGACGGCAAGTGTTTCTCACCGCAGATTCATACGGTTGCCGACACAAAGAGGCTAAAACCAATTATGAAAAACACGACTGTGGTACGAACGTTGTTCCCCAGCCAATTCGCGGCGCTTCTACTCGCGTCCGCAATCTCGGTTCCAGCGATGGCTCAGCAAACTCAGTCCGCCAGCGAGCCACAGAGTACTCCTCCTGCCGCGGTACAACAAACTTCCCCTACGCCTTTGGCGAATGCTGATGAAAGGGAAGGGTTTTGGGGTCGAATTAATCCCATGGCTCGGAAAAAGTGGGTCAAGAAACGGCTTGATCCGATTAACGATCGCCTTACTGAACTCGACGAGGTAAATGCCAAGAATTCCCAGCAGATCAAGGACGTTGATGCCCGGGCACAGGCCGGTATCCATCAGGCGCAATCTACTGCAGATGCAGCCAACCAGACGGCCACCGAGGCTGGAGCCAAGGCTCAGAGTGCCAACGGAATTGCGCAGACGGCATCGGGTCACGTGGACCAACTAAACACAACCGTCAAAGGTCTGGACCAGTATCACCAGATCAGCGATGTAGATGTTCCATTCCGCAGGGGCAGCAGCGTGCTGTCGAAAGATGCAAAAGGACAGTTGGATACCATGGCATCCAGCCTGGCCGGCCATGCGGGTTACATCATCGAGATCGAAGCGCATGCTCCAGGCGCAGGGTCAGTGGGGATACAGAATTCTCAACGGCTTGCAGCGTCAGTTGAGCGCTACCTTGTGACCGAACACCAGATTCCCGTCTACCGGATGCACTATGTGGCTCTGGGCAACACTCCGCTCGCAACCGCAGGCGATGATACCGCCAAACCGGAGCGAGTGAAGACCAGCAGTGTGCACATCCGATTGATGGAAAATAGTTTGGCGGCCCAGGATTCCACATCTCCCCATGGTGTGGCTTCCTTGACGGGTGTGGAGCGGCCGTAAAGCCGCGCAGCCACCCCCTGAGGCTCTTTCCGCCCCGACGGCTCCCCGGCCGTATGGCCGCCAAAAAAGCTCTCGCAACACGAGAGAACCAAGGCAACTTGGCCCCCGCCGAAAACGGGGGCCGTTTTTTGTCCGGATTCACCCCGAAGTGATGGCGGAGTAGACTTTTCGGCATGATGTTCGCCAAACAGCCTCGCGAAGGGGTTCGCAGCGGAGCGATCACGTGCAGCGTCCGAATATGGACGCGCCCGCATGTAAGGGTCGGCGCTCGATACCGGGTAGGGAGAGGCGAGATCGAGGTGGACTCGATCGAGACGATCGGTTTCCCGGATATCACACCGGAGCTTGCGCGTGAGTCGGGCTTTCTTGGAGTGCTGGACCTGCTCAAAGTGGCGAAGCACGGTCGAGGCGAGAATATACCTGATCCGTTTCCACAATGTGCCGCCAGTGCCGATCTGGGCGCGTTGAAAAGACGCGTCAGACTGAGACACTTCATGGGGGAACGGTAGGCCGTCGACGGATCGGAAGGCGAACAGTTTTTCTTCTCCGGTCGGCGTGACTGCGCCCGATTAGAATCAGGCTATATGGAGAAGAAGAACGAGAACCCCGCCGCTGCACCGGAAATGATTGTGGACACGGTGCTGGAAGGCAGCCGGTTTGTGCGCGCATGTTTGCGGCGGCCGGTGGACCGCACACCCGTCTGGTTTCTGCGTCAGGCTGGTCGCTATATGCAGGAATACCGCGACGTCCGCAAACATCACACGCTGGTGGAGATCTGCAAACAACCTGACCTGGCCGCTGAAGTCACCATCACCGCCGCGGAAAAACTGGGAGTGGATGCTGCAATCATCTTTGCCGATCTGCTGCTGCCGCTGGAGCCGATGGGCCTGCCGTTTGAGTTTCAAGCAGGCGAGGGGCCGGTGGTGCACCACCCGGTGCGGACCGCCGACGACGTGCGTGCGCTGCGCACCGATCGAACCGACGATCTGGCGTATGTGGCTCGCGCAATTCAGAAGGTGGCCGCCCATTTCCGCGATCGGCTGGGCATTATCGGGTTTTGCGGAGCGCCTTACACGCTGGCCAGTTACATGATCGAAGGGGGCGGCTCGCGAAATTACATCTACACAAAAAAGATGATGTACGGTGACACCCTCGCATGGCGCAGCCTGTTGGACAAGCTGGTCGTCGTGCTGACCGATTATTGCAGGCTGCAGGTGCAGGCCGGCGCGGACGTGATCCAGATATTCGATAGCTGGGTGGGGTCATTGGGGCTGGCCGATTATCGCGATTACGCATTCGAGGCTTCGCAACGGCTCGTTCGCGCGGTGCAGCAGATGGGTGTGCCGGTGATTTATTTTGGCGTGGAAACGGCGGGCCTGTTGACGGAGATGGCGTCGACCGGCGCCGACGTGATCGGGCTTGATTGGCGCGAACCGCTGGACGAGGGCTGGCGCGCGGTGGGTCCCGGCCATGCCGTGCAGGGCAACCTCGACCCGATTACGCTGTTTGCGCCCCTTGAAGTGCTGGAACTGCGCGTCAAAGAAATCTTGAGAGCCGCGGGTGGGCGGCCAGGACACATTTTCAACCTGGGGCACGGCATCGTTCCGGGGACACCGGTGGAGAGTGTGCAGGCCGTGGCGCGGATGGTGCGGGAGTTTCGGCTGGAGGAAGCGAATGGGTAAGCAGGCCGTGCTTCTGCTGGCGCATGGAACACCGGAGACAGTCGAACAGATTCCTGAATACCTGCGCAACGTGGTGAGTGGACGACCGCTACCGCAACATGTGATTGAGGAGATTCAGCACCGTTACACACTGATCGGCCGCAGCCCTCTGACAGAGATCACGCAGGAACAGGGAAGGCTTGTCGAAGAGGAACTCGCCGCGCAAGGGCAGAGTGTGCATGTGTATGTGGGCATGCGCAACTGGCGGCCTTACATCCCCGATGTGGTTCGCCAGATGCTTGCGAACGGTGCGGAAGAGGCGGCGGTCATTTGTCTTGCGCCGCAGAATTCACGGACCAGCGTGGGACTGTATCGGCGTGCTGTGCAGGCGGAAGCGGGTGCGTTGCGCATCGACTTTACTGCTGGGTGGGCGCAGCATCCGCTGCTCGCTGAGGCTTTCGCGGAGCGGTTGCGTGAGGCGATGGCGAAACTGACTGCGGAGACAGGTGCGCCGGCACCGGTTCTCTTCACGGCGCACAGCGTGCCGAGCCGGACGGTACAGGCTTCTGCGGCCAGCGAAGGGCAGTCGCGCCTATGGCCGGGTGAGGGGACAGACCCTTACGTGGAGGAAGCCAAGCAAACGGCAGAGCTAGTTGCGGCGCGGGTCGACGGCATTCCGAGGTGGTGGTTCGCTTTCCAGAGCCAGGGTGCAAGCGGAGGTCCTTGGATCGGGCCTTCCGTCGAGGAGACGCTGGATGCGATTGCTGCGTCTGGAGTGAAGACTCTAATCCTGCAGCCCGTCGGCTTTCTGTGCGACCATGTGGAAATTCTCTACGACGTGGATATTCTCTTTCGCGGCTATGCGGAGAGGCTTGGGATGCGGCTGGAGCGTCCGGAATCTCTAAACGCATCGAAAACCCTCGCCAAAGCAGTGGCCGACCTGGCGCGCCAAGGACTTGCGCGGCTTGATTCATTCGGCGGAAATTCGTAGCGATCAGGGACTCTTCGCAGGGGAATGTTTTAAGATAACTTTTTGGATCTCATCAGACATGAGAGGGCTCCCCCAGTGTCGCAAGTTACCACCTCTACTTTCTCTCCGGCAATTTCCGGTTTAGCGTGCCCCAAGTGTGGGAACCGGCATCTGCAAAGGCTGGCTCGCACCGGCTTCCTGCAGACGGTCATTTTTCCGCTGTTGGGCTATTATCCGTGGGAATGCCCGAAATGCTGGGAAAAGAGGCTCTTCCACAAGCGCGGCAGGCGCATTAAGACCCGATCGAAACGCTCAAAATAATTTCCGGAAGCGCGCCGATCATCGGCGCAGCATGTTCTTGGCAATGAAGAGCACGTTAGCCGGCCGCTCGGCCAGCCTGCGCATGAAATACGGATACCATTCGCGCCCAAAGGGAATATAGACGCGCACGTTGTATCCCTCGGCGACGAGCTTGCGCTGCAGATCGCGCCGCACTCCAAACAGCATCTGAAATTCGAAGCGATCGGGCGCAATACCATGTTGAACTGCGAATGATTTTGCGGCGGCGATCATGGCTTCGTCGTGTGTGGCGAGCCCATGATAGACGGGACTCTCCAGTAGCATCTGGCTGAGACGGACGTAGTTTGCATCGACGTCAGCCTTGCGCGGGTACGCCACTTCAGCGGGTTCTTTGTAGGCGCCCTTGCAAAGACGGATGCGGATGCCATTAGCCACGAGTCGCTCAACATCGGACTGCGAACGGTAAAGGTAGGACTGGATGACGGTGCCGATGGCGCCGTGCAATTCGGGTCGCGCGTGCAGGCGATGAACGATGCCGAGCGTGACCTGCGTCAGGGTCGAGTCTTCCATGTCGATGCGGACAAAGTTGTCCGTAGCTTGGGCGTGTGCAACGAGGCTGGCGGCGATGTTTTCAGCCAATTGCGGATCGAGAGCGAGGCCCATCTGCGTGAGCTTGACGCTGATGTTGGAGTTCAACTTGCGTTGAGCGATGGAGTCGAGCAGGCGGTGATAGATATCGGCGCCGGCATGCGCTTCTGCTTCGGTGCTGACGCTCTCGCCGAGCGAGTCGAGGCTGACCAGCATGCCTTGCTTGTTGACGGCCTCGGCCACGCGCAAAGCATCTTCGATTTCGAGGCCCGCCACAAAGCGGGAACTGAGCTGACTGCCGATGCGGGAGTGCTCACAGAAGCGACGAAGAAGGCGATTACCAGACAGTGCGATAAAGGCGGAGCGCAGAACGGCCATCGTGATCCTGCCGGCGAAAAGCCAGAGCCTTGAGGCTTGTCGACCGGAAACATTAGTTTCGCACATGAGCGGCTGGCGCGACCGTGCGGCGGGAACGTCACGCAGGCTCAATGCCTACCTAAAGCGAGTTGCATCAGGCGGTAGAAGGCGCGGCTGTCTGCTTCCTCTGGAGATTTTTGCCATGTATCAAATCATGTACGGAATTGCGTTGGCGGTTCTGGCGCTCTTAATGAACGCGACTTGCCTCTGCCAATCGATGCCGGCAACCGCGGGAGAGACTCTGGGCGGAAAGCGTATTGTGCTGGGCGACGTCGCGCCTGGGCATTCCGTTGTTCTTGTGGTGGCTTCACCCACAATGGCGGCATGGGCGCGGGTGCATGGTTGAAGGCGCTGAAGGTCGATCCTGCGCTCGCGGGAACTGCCGTATATCAGATGGCGATGCTGGAAAAGGCGCCGGGATTTATGCGCGGCATGATCAAGAGAGGAATGCGGAAGCGGTTATCTGGCCCCGACGAAGATAACTTGCTTGTGCTGACTCAGGACGAGCACTTATGGCGGAGTTACTTCGATGTTAGTGACGAGCAAGGATCCGTACGTGATGCTGATTGACGCGGACGGGAAGGTTCTTTGGCGAGGGTACGGTCCTGCCGCGGAATTAGAGTCGCAGCTCAGGGCCGCGCCTCGGTCGACTGCTGAATTACTCGAGTCGAAACAGGGCACAGCCATGCGCCGGCAGTTCGACGTGGAGAGTTTTTGAGCTGAGGATGCTCTTCTGGTTCCAGACGTCGTAGACCGCGTGCGGCCTGTCGGTCAGATGAAAGACCATCCACGGCAGGTCGGATTTTGAGGGCTGGTCCGCAAGGTTGAACACTGCCAGATAGCGTTTGGGGTGAGATCCCCCAGTGCGCGCGTACCAATAGCGCTGAGGAAAGGAGTCGCTGTTGGCATCCCGAATGGGCATTAGGCCGGGGCCGCTCTCGACGGCCTTCTGGTCGATGTCGAGGACTTCCTTGTTGGTGACGAGGGAACGGGTGAGATCGTCGAGTCTGGTGAGATTCGCACCCAGAATCAGCGGGGAGCGCGAGATGGCCCACAAGGTGAATTCGGTTTGCTGTTCGTCATGGGTTTCGCGCGTCTGGCGCGGATCGCCCCAGCCAGGATGAGGACCAAGCCATCCCCAGGGCAGCATGTCGTCGTCTGGCCAATTGCCTGGCTTGACGTAGGGCGCCCACTCGGCCAGCCGATCGAAGGCATCGCGGATGCCAAAAGGAAACTCGCCGGCGCCGGGCTTGTGCTCGGCGCTCCACACGTCCCAATGGTCGTCGGTGATGCGCCACATCTGCGCGTATTTGGCGACTTCGGCGGCGTGGTCAAGCCGTGTGGGGCCGGGCGAAAGGCTGAGCACGATGGGCCGATGCGTCTCGCGAATGGCCTCAGCAATCTGCCGAATTTCAGTGGGCCGATAAGGGTGATCGGAGATGCAATCGACCTTGATGAAGTCGAGGCCCCACCCTGCATAGAGCCTCATCATTGAGTCGTAATAAGCCTGACCGGCCGGGGTGTCGCTGACGCCGTAATTTCCCTCGTCCCATGGGCAAACCGCCGCGGCGTCGGCGGCGTCCTGCGCGTGAAAGCTGGTGCCGGCGATGGGCAGATTCTCGTTGACGACCTGGCGCGGAATTCCCCGCACAATGTGAATGCCGAACTTGAGCCCCTGCGCATGGACCCAGTCGGCCAGCGGCTTGAACCCTGCCCCGTTGGCGGCCGAGGGAAAGCGGTCGGCGGCCGGAACGAGGATGCCGTTTGCATTCCACACGTACTTGCGGGCAGCGACGGTATCGGCAAATGGGTCCTGCATATACCAGCCTTCGTCGATGACGGAGTATTGCCAGCCATATTGCTTGAGCCCCGTCAGGATTGTGGTGTTGGCGCGGTAGTCGGATTCGTTGATGGTGAGTCCATAGGCGTCCCAGCTGTTCCATCCCATAGGGGGCGTGGGAGCCAGCTTCTCGGCGGCGGCCAATGAAGGGGCAAATGAGGCGACTACTAGAGATAGCGCAAATATGGAGCTTGTCTGGAACATGGAAGAACGTATATCACAACCGGCGGATGCGTGCCTTGAATCTGGCCTGGAATTGCAGGGTTGGATCGGGCGGCCACCTGCAGTGATGCAACGCACGACTATTTGGGCCTATAATGCGGTCGAATCAATTTAACAGCTGCCAGATGCCTTTCCCCGACACCTGCAACTGAGGAGAAGTGTCATGTTGAAGCCGTTTTTGCTCATTTCCGCGGTGGCTATGGTTCTCGTCGCTCCGCTGACTGCTCCGGCCCAGTCCGCCGCAAAAAGCTCAGTGAAACCGCAAGCACAGGAGAAAGCGAAAGCCCTGTACAAGATGGATTGCGCTCTGTGCCATGGCGACAACGGAAATGGCAAGACCGATATCGCGAAGGATATGAGCCTGACTATGGTGGACTGGACCGATCCCAAGAGTTTGTCAGACAGACTCGACCAGGAACTTTTCAGTATCATCCGCAATGGCAAAGGCAAGATGCCCGCCGAAGACGCAGGCCGGGCAAAGGATGAAGAAGTCAAGAACCTCATTCTCTATATCCGCGGCATGTCGAAGGATCAGCCTGCAGCGGCTCCAGTTGCTCCTGCGGCTCCTGTTGCCGATGCAACCCCCACGCCGAATCAGTAGTGGGCGTCGCGCCCCAGGTCAGATTTCAGACACCAGGGGAGCTATTGCGGGTTGGTAACGACGGCTCCCCACGCATCGGGGCTCACATCATGTGCGTGACGGGAGAAGAGCCAATGGTGGCCCTCCAGGTCTTCCACACCGTATTGCAGTTCGCCGTAAATCGTTTCGCGCAGATCCTCAACGATCCTGGCTCCGGCCGCCTTGGTGCGTGCAAAGTGGGCTTCCACATCGTGCACAAATACAGTCAGACTCTGGGTTCCATAGCCGAGGTCCGATGGGCTGCAGTAGCCCGGTTTCGCCGCGTTGAGCATCATCCAGGCATCGCCCAGGCGCACTTGAGCGCCCGATAGGGGGTCGCCGTAGCGATAGTGCTCGATGAAGCCGAAAGTCGTTCTCAGCCACGCGATCGCCGCAGGCAGATCCTTGTAGACGATATGGGGAAGCACGGTTTCCGCCGGCACGGAACGGTTTTTCATGTTGACTACGAGGATAGTACGAGGCGATTGATTGGCGGCTGAAATCCGGTGCGAAACGACGGCCGCGGAAGTCTGGCGTTCACGTGCGATAACCTGATGCGGGGGTGTACTGGATGCGATTTCGCTCTTGGAGCCGTGTGGCTCTGGCCAGCCTTGCGCTGGCTCTCGCGTTTGTTCCACGGCAGGCGGCGGGGCAAGGGAATGCGGCGGACCTTGCTCTACCTGTCATTCACGTCGACAACGGCCCAAATTCGGCTGCGGCACAGAACGCGCACTATGTGGTGCTGGTGTCGCTGGACGGGTTTCGCTGGGACTATGCGAAACGGGATGGCGCGACCCATCTGCTGGCGCTGGGCAAGAAGGGCGTGTGGGCTCCCGAGGGGATGATTCCCAGTTATCCTTCGCTCACCTTTCCCAACCATTTCACCATCGTGACAGGACTGTACCCAGAGCACCACGGCTTGGTCGCGAACAGCTTCTACGACGAAACGAAGCAGGCCCGCTATGCCATCAACGACCCCCAGGCCGTGACCGACGGGAGCTGGTATGCAGGCTTGCCGATATGGAGTCTGGCGGAGAGCCAAGGCATGCGGTCAGCCTGCTTCTTCTGGCCAGGATCGGAGGCCAAAATTGCCGGCTACCTGCCGACGTATTATCTCCACTTCGATAACAAGATCGACGACACCGCACGCATCGAGCAGGTGCTCGCATGGCTGCGGCTTCCTGCGGAGGAGCGACCGCACTTTATTACGCTCTACTACAACGAGCCGGATCACGAGGGTCACGAGTTCGGTCCCGATGCGCCGGAGACGAAGGCCGCCGTGTTGAAGGTGGACGCCCTGGTAGGCAAACTGGAAACCGGTCTCGACGCGATAGGGCTGCCTATCGACCTGGTTGTAGTGAGCGATCATGGCATGGTGAAAGAGCAGGGTGGCTGGATTACGCTCGACCAGTTTGCTGACTTGACCGGCTTTGAGACGGACGGGGCCCTGCTGTACGGGAAGACCGAAGAAGACCGCGCGCGTGTCTACAATCAGCTGAAGAAAGCTTCATCGCAGTTCATGGTTTTCCGGCGCAAAAACGTACCGGCCGGGCTGAATTACAGCCAGAATGCACGCGAAGGCGATCCAGTGGTGGTCGCGACGGGGCCTTATGCCATCCGCGCGCATGCACCCACTGACGGAAAGCCCGACCACGCGCCAAACGCCGGGATGCACGGTTTGGACCCGCGCAGAATGCCCGAGATGAAGGCCAGCTTCTTCGCTGCGGGGCCGGACATTGTGCATGGCCGGACGGTGTTGCCTTTCGAGAATGTGAATTTGTATCCATGGCTAGCCCACATGCTCGGTCTCACTGCCCCCAAGTCGGACGGAAGTCTGAACATTCTGGGGGGTACGCTTCGCGACGATGGATCGGAACCGGTCCGAGCTTCGGGCCAGGCAACTAAGTAGGGGAGTTGGGGAACAATGAACGTAGTTTTGGGCATAGACGGCGGAGGGACGCGTACTCGGGCCTCCATCGTTACAGACGAACGGGTTCTCGCTTTTGCCGAGAGCGGCTCCATCAAGCGCTTGCGCGTGGGTGCTCAGGCGGCAGAGGAGAACCTGCGTGCGTTGCTCAGCGAGGCTTATAAACAGGCCGGGATCACGGAAGTGTCTGCTGCGAGCGTGGGTGTGGCCAGCGCCAGCATGCCCGGAGTGTCGGAGTGGATTTCGACGGTGCTGGACGATTTCGGCGTGAATCGGTCTGAGGTCGTTGGCGATGAAGTGATTGCACTCGATGCTGCATTCAAGGGCGGCCCCGGCATCTTGCAAATTGCCGGGACAGGGTCGAATACCATTGGGCGCGCACCGGATGGAGGGCGCGAGACGGCGGGAGGGTGGAGCTCGCGGTTGGGCGACGAAGGTTCGGGATACTGGATCGGGCTGCATGCTTTGCGGCGTGCGCTCAAGGCATATGACCGGGGCGAGTTGACTCATGTGCTCGACACGGTGGGCAAGATCTGGGGAACGCCAACCCTTGATGAACTGGTGAACCTTGGAGACAGCACACCTGGCCCGGACTTTGCCGCTCTCGCCCCGGCCATCAGCCAGCTCGCGGAGGAAGGCGACGCCGTGGCGTCGGGAGTTCTGCAGCAGGCGGCGGCCGATCTGGCGGAGTCTGTTCTTCTGGTTCGAGATAAGCTGCGGCGCCGCCACAATCTTGCGGAAGAAGTTCCGGTGGCCTGGATCGGGAGCGTGGTCGGGAAAGCGCGGCTGGTGCGGGAGCCATTTTTTGCGAGCCTTCATGCTGCGGCCCCCGCGATGCCAGTGCGCGAAACGGAAGTGGCCGGGATCGAAGGCGCGGTGTGGCGGGCACAGCGGTTGGCCGAAGCAGGCTAGTGCACGAGTCTCAAGCTTTGTGGTTCCCCGCCCTGGGCGCGATGAGACTGTGTCGAGAAACGGGGCTGACCGGAGTCTCAATCGCTCAGTGAACTCGCTGGCCGCCGACAAACGAACCTGCGAGGTGCCCGGTCGCGTCCACCGCGACGAGGTTGGCCGGCATTCCGGGGGCGAGGGTGCCCGTTTGATCGGAAAGCCCTGTCATGGCAGCTGGATTGGCGGTCATCAATCGCACCCCCTGCTCAATCGAAGCACCGGTGAATCCGACGAAGTTGGAAAGGGCGCGGTCGAGCGTGAGCACGCTGCCGGCGAGCACGCCGTTGGCTGTGGCGCGGCCATCGGCCACCTGCACAGGAAAGCCTCCCAATTGATATGTGCCGGGCGGCATGCCAGTGGCGCTCATGGCATCGGTGACAAGGATGGCGCGCTCCGACCCTTTGGCTCGCCACCAAAGCCGCACGATTTCAGGCTTGGTGTGAATGCCATCGCAGATCAACTCGGCATAAAGGGCATCGTTGGTGAGGACGGTGCCCAGAATTCCCGGCTCGCGGTGATCGAGCGCGCGCATGGCGTTGAAGGTGTGCGTCGAGCTGACGGCGCCTGCGTCGATGGCGGCGCGCGTTTCGGCGGCGGTAGCGTCGGAGTGGCCCAGTGACACACGCACTCCGCGGCGGGTGGCGTGGGCGGTGAGTTCGACGGCACCGGGAAGTTCAGGAGCGAGCGTCATGAGGCGAACGTGACCCTCGGCGGCGTCGAAAAGCCGATCGAAGATACCGATATCCGGCGCTAGCAGATGCGCGGCGGGCTGCACGCCTCGCTTGGCGTGCGACAGAAACGGCCCTTCAAGATGAATGCCCAGCGGCTGGGCGTGTCCGGAGACGGGCGGTTCGGCGATGCGCTTCGCGAGTCCCTCAACAGCCCGGAGGGTGGCATCGAGCGGGGCAGTCACTGTGGTGGCGAGGAAGGTGCCCGTGCCGCGCGAAGCCAGAAAGGCGCTGATGTCTCCAAGTGCCTGGGACGTGGCTTCCATCACGTCGTGGCCGGCAGCTCCGTGAAAATGCACGTCAAAGAACGCGGGAGCGAGAGTCGCGCCAGGGAAATCCAGATCTTGTGCGTCGTTGGGCACATCAGACGATTCGCGGGTGGAGATGGACTTGATCCGGCCGTCATCGATCGTGACGAGCGGGTGGTCGAATAGGCGGTTGCCGTCCCATAGGCGCTCCGCTGTAATCACCGTAGACATAGGGTAGATTATTGCAGGGCTGGAAGGGTGCGCGCCGGGCTCTTGTCAGTTTCCGGCAAAAGGAACTTGCATAACCGAGTGTTGTTTTTCGCAATGTAACGTCGGACGCGGGCTGGTTTTGTTATCGTTTTGACCATGAATATGAGGGGTCTGTTGCCGGTCGTTTCCATGGTCCTTGCTCTTGCCGTTGGGCCGCTCGCCGCACAAACGCACGATCTACCTACAAGCAAGGAGTGGATCGGGCTGAATTCCCGGGCAGCCGCAGCGGCTGAACAGCCTGCCGATGTCGATGGCTGTGTCGCCGGATCGGCGCTACGTGGTGACGGTGAACGCCGGCTATGGCACGTATGAGTCGCAGTACGAGCAGTCGCTGGCGGTGCTGGATACGACAGACCGGGCGCGCTGGCGGATTTTCCCGATGACCGGACGCTGGCGCGCGTGCGAAGCAGACGCTCTATTCGGGACTGGCGTTCAGCCGCGATGGGAGCCATCTTTACGCCAGCATGGGGTCGATGACGGATCCGCTGGGCGAGGAGAAGGATGACACCGGCAGCGGCATTGTGGTGTACGCTTCGCGGAGGGAAAGATTGCGCCGGAGCGGTTGATCCGCTGCCGCTGCAGCAGCTGGCGCCGGGGCACAAGACCAAGCTGATTGGCGAAAAGGATGGGATCAGGGCGTGCCGTTTCCGGCGGCGATTGCGGTGGTGGGCCGGCAGGCGAGCGGAGAAACTGCTGGTGGCGGACAATCTGTTCGGACGACGTGCTGCTGGTGGATGCGGCGAGCGGGAAGATTGAGAAGCGATTCGATCTGTCGGAGAGCGATGCGGTGCCGTCGACGTATCCCGGTTGCGCTGGCGGTGACGAAGGACGGGCAGCGCGCGTTTGTGGCGCTGTGGAATGCGTCGGAGATGGTGGAACTCGATCTGGCGAACGAAACGGTGGGGCGCAAGCTGGCGCTGCTGAAGCCGGCGAGCGCCAGTTGCTGCCGGGCACGCATCCCTGCGCGCTTTGAGTTCTCGCCGGACGGGAAGACGCTCTACGTTGCGCTGGCCAATCGCGATGCGGTGGCGGCGGTGAATGTGGGCGGCGGGCAGTTTGCGGTGAAGGGATACTTTGACACGCGGCTGCCGGGCCAGAGCTATTTTGGCGCGGAGCCTGAGGCGCTGGCGCTGAACGGCAACGGTAGCCGGCTGTATGTGGCGAACATGGCCAGCGATGCGGTGGCGGTGATCGACACGCAGAAAGCTGACGGCGAAGGCGGCGAAGCAGGGGATGGTGGAGCCGGATGGGCTTTGTGCCGACGGAGTGGATGCCGATGTCGATGGCGTTTCTGCCGTCTTCCGGGCGGCAAGCTCTACGTTGCGACGGCAAGGGGCAGGAACCGGGCCGAACAACTATGCCGCAGCGCGAGACGGCGGACCGAAGCGCTCGGCATGCACGGCAGTCGCACTTAAATTGGGACGCTGCTGTATGGGTCGCTGGCGACGTGAGCGGCGAGATCGAGAAGAATCTTCCGCGTGGACGCGGAGGTGATGGAGTCGAACCGATGAAGGCGGCGGCGGAGAAGATTCGCATTCGCGGGCGCAGCGACGAATCGGATCAAGCACGTGATCTACATCATCAAGGAGAACCGCACCTACGACCAGATCCTCGGCGACCTGAAACAGGACGGCAAGCCGGTGGGCAACGGCGATCCGAGCCTGACGATGTATGGCGAGGCGGTGACGCCGAACCTGCACAAGCTGGCGCTGCAGTTTGGGGTGCTGGACAACTTCTACGACTCGGGCGAGGTTTCGGGCGACGGGCATGTGTGGTCGAATGCGGCCATCGGCACGGACTACCTGGAGAAGACCTGGCAGCAGAACTATCGCGGCGGGGAGCGGACGTACGACTTCGAGGGCGTGGTGGCGGATGGGTATCCGCTGCTGCAGAAGATTCCGGATGTGAACGAGCCGGCGAGCGGCTACCTGTGGGGCGATCTGGCCGCGCATGGCAAGACCTACTATCACTTCGGCGAGTTCATCTCGACGATCTTCTGCGATCGAAGTCGAGACGGCGAGATCCGCAGCAGGGGCCGATGCTTGGCGGGCGCCGCAGTGCGCGCGTAAAGCGATTGCGCCGGGCGAGGCGCTGCCGGAGGAGTGGGGCGGCGGCGTGAACAAATGGCCGTGGGCGATTCCGCTGATGGCGGCGAACACGGCGACCAAGCCGGAACTGGTGGGCCATTTTGCGCCAGGAGGCGCCGGACTTCAATCTGGCGGTTCCGGACCAGATTCGGGTGGATATCTTTCATGCGGCATTTGAAGGGGTGGGTGGCGGACAAGCAGCAGGGCAAAGACACCATGCCCAACTTCGTCATGCTGCGGCTGGGCAACGACCATACCGCGGGCACGCGGCCCGGCGGGCCGACGCCGAAAGCTTCCGTTGCCGATAACGATCTGGCCGTGGGCCGCGCAGTCGATGCGATTTCGCATTCGCCCTTCTGGGACGACACGGCGTTTTTCATCCTTGAAGACGATGCGCAGGACGGCGCCGACCACGTGGATGCGCATCGCAGCTATCGCGCTGGTGATCAGCAAATATGCGCCGCACGGAGCCGGATGGGGCGGCCGTTTGTCGACAGCCGGTTCTACTCGACGGTGAGCGTGGTGCGGACGATGGAGTCGCTGCTGGGCCTGCCGCCGATGAACAACAACGACGCCTTCAGCTCGCTGATTTCGAGCGATGTTTACCGGGCCGGGCGATCAGCCGGCTTATGCGGCGGACTACTCCAACCGGGATAACAACTTGATCTACACCGCCAACGCGAAGGACGCGCCGGGCGCCGAGGAAAGCATGAAGATGGACTTCCGCCATGCGGATCGCGCGCCTCCGCAGAAGCTGAATGTGATTCTGTGGAAGGACGCGATGGGCTCGAAGCCAGTGCCGACCATGCTGACGCAGCACAAAAAGAGAGTTCGCCGCGACGACGACGATTGAGATCGATAGCTGGGTCGTGCGCAATTGGAAGCCTAGCAAAGCAGTGAACTGGTCCTGCGCGTGTATGGTTATATGCGGCGGAAATCTTCGTGCTCGGAGGGACTTGTGCAGGGTTTGAATCGCAGGAATTTTATCAGGGTGGCAGGAGCGGCAACTGCCGCGTCGTTGATTGGAACCAGGGTTCACGCGCTGGCTGCAATGCAGGAAACGCCGGCCAAGACAATCGAGGCTAACGATCATATCCAGATTGCGCTGATCGGTGCGGGCGGCCAGGGCCAGTACGACACGAAGGCCGCGGTGCAGGTGCCGGGCGTGAAATTGGTGGCCGCAGCCGATTGCTACGACGGCCGGCTGGCGCACTGCAAGGAACTCTGGGGCAACGACGTTTTTACGACCCGCGACTACAACGAGATTCTGGCGCGCAAAGACATCGATGCGGTGATTATCGGCACGCCCGATCACTGGCACAAGCAGGCCTCGGTGGACGCGATGAAAGCCGGCAAGGATGTGTATTGCGAAAAGCCGATGATTCATCTCTACAGCGATGGGCCGGCGATGATTGAGGCTGCGCGCGCCACTAACCGCATCCTTCAGATCGGCAGCCAGCGTGTCAGCTCGATTATCTATCTCAAGGCCAAGGAACTGCTCGCCGCGGGTGCGATCGGCAAGCTCAACATGGTGACCGCGCGTTGGGATCGCAATTCGGCGATGGGCGCGTGGAGCTATACCGTCCCGCCGGATGCGTCACCAGAGACATGCGACTGGCCGCGCTTTGAAGGAACCGCACCGAAGATTCCGTTCAATGCAGAGCAATTCTTCCAATGGCGTAAATGGAAGGCTTACGGAAGCGGTGTGGCCGGCGACTTGTTTGTCCATCTTTTCAGCGGCACGCACTTCATTACCGGCTCGCACGGGCCGACGCGCGCCATGGCTACGGGCGGCCTGCGGTTCTGGAATGACGTGCGCGATGTGCCGGACGTGATGTTGGGGCTGTTCGACTATCGCGAGGGATTCAACCTGAGTCTGCGCGTGAATTTTGTGGATGGCGGCGAAGAGAGCGAAGGACTGATTTTCACCGGCTCTGAAGGCACCATGGAGATTGGGGCAACGCCGTGACGGTAAGCCGGGTTCCGCGCGAGACAGCCCCGGGCTACACGATCGACAGCTTTCCAAAGGCCATGCAAAACGAAATTATCGAGGCCTACGAAAAGAAATATCCGCCGCACTCGGGAAATGATTCGCTGGGCGGAGCGGAGAAGTACCAGGCGCCGGAAGGCTACAGCGACAGCTACGATCACTTCAAGAACTTCTTTGCCTCGGTGCGCTCGCGCCAGCCTGTCGTCGAGGATCCGGTGTTTGGCTATCGCGCCGCGGGGGCTGCGCTGTTGAGCAACCTCAGCTATGAGAAGGGCGAAGTGATCAAGTGGGACCCGGATGCGATGAAGATTCTTTGATGGGCCGGAATGGACGATTCGCATGAACAAGCGCATTGGAGTGCATCTGGGCACGGCGGGCGGCGCGTCGAACGCCGTCGAGAAGGCGCGGGAGATTGGCGCCAACACGTTTCAGTTTTTCTCGTCGAGCCCGCGGATGTGGCGCGCGCCCAAGGTGGATCCGAAGCAGGCCGCGCGGATGCGCGAATTGCGCGCGAAGCTTGAGTAGGCCCGCTGGTGATCCACACGAGCTACCTGGTGAACGTGTGCAGCCAGACCGCGGATTTTCGCGAGAAGAGCGTCGGCGGCGTTTCGCGGCGAGATGGAACGGGCGCTGGCTTTTGGCGCGGAGTACCTGGTGCTGCATCCCGGCTCGTGGAAGGGGTTGACGCGCGACGAAGGGCTTAAGCTGGCGGCGGAGTCGATTGAGCGCGCGATCGACGGACTGCCGTGGCAGGGAACCGGCTTTCACATCCTGATTGAAAACACGGCGGGCGCAGAGTGCTCGTTGGGCGGCAGCTTTGACCAGGTGGCCGAACTGGTGGCGCTGCTGCGGGCGCATGCGCCGGTCGGCGTGTGTC
>CAVQZQ010000140.1:0-44792 GCA_963718435.1 uncultured Acidobacteriota bacterium
TTATGTACGTCTGCTTACGCGTACGTATTGCTCCTGGGATATCCGCTCACCTTTGTCGCCGTGGTGAACGCGTTCAGCGCGGCCTGAGGCGCCGATCGCGAACCGGATATCTGTCGCCTCAGATATCCACCAAATGCGGCACGGCTGGTTAGCCATCGCAGAGGCACGCGTGAGAATCGAGTTCGGGTATAATGCTGGAGATTGACCGTGTCTGCCGCGTTAAACCCATGAGCCAAATTGGCCGTCTGTCCAGTGCCGGATAGAGCGACCAGAAAGTCAAGCGACACACATAACACGGCGAAAACCAGAAGTAGGGCAGCGGCCTTCAGCCTCACACTCCGGACTGATACCAAGCCTTTCCGATCGAGAGGCAATCGAAGCCGAAGCGATGACGAGAAACACCGTGACCATCGCGAACACGATGCGCCGGGGAGAAAAGTCGACGATTCCCCCTCAGATTCCTGAACATCTCAGAGGGCATCAGGAAGTACGTCTCGCAGATCCCTCTCACGATATCGAGTGCGACGAAGAGGACGATAAAAGTGGGGAATGAATCTCCGCGGGATCAGGATAGCGAGGACTCCGAGAATTAGATAGTCAATGCAAAACCATCCATGAACCAGCAAACCTAGAGCATGAGCCGCAAACCAGGACGGGGTCGGTGAGAAGGACCGCGTAGAAGAAAGCGTATATCGCCCAACTCCAGCGCGAACCTCGATCGGAATGATGAATCACCCGCATTGAAAATGCCTCCAGAGTATGTTAAATCGCGACATACAGCCGGGCTGCTATGTTCCCAATGTAGACGGACGTTAACCTAATTCGCGTGATGTTCATCATACTTGAATGTTCCATCTTTGATTTGGAACTGCGCTCACACTGTCCTGACATCTCTAACTGAGGATTTGAACCTGTGATTGGCGTCGAGCTGAGAAGCAAACCAGCACAAGCGGGACAGGTGGGGGCGGGTCGAACCGATCCGTCAGCTCTTCAGCAGGCTTCTCTCGGACGGGTGGCATTGCGTTGTCGTTTTCACGCTGGTGTCCTCCCGCCCGAGTCAGTTCGGAGCAAGGCGAAATAGGATTCTGCTATCTGATCCCATAGATACCGCTCGCCAATCCGATCTCTAGCACCGATGCGCAGGACACTTTTGTCTACCTTTCCGGCCTCAATGTCATTCACGGTGGAAATAAGTTCTTCGGAGGTCTTGAAGAAGATCCCAAATTCGCCGAGGACTTCGCGGTTGAACGGGTTGTCGTGGGCGATCACCAGATTCGAGCAAGCCATAGCCTCCAGCAGGGAGGGGTTAGTGCCTCCTACGCTGTGACCGTGCATGTAGCCTCGAGCGTAAAAACGAAGCGCCTCGAGCCTCTTCCGGTCAAAGACGGTTCCCCCAAAGCGGACTCTGGCGCTCTGATATCCAAGCAACCTCCGCACATACGCGTTAGGATTCTCGACATTTCCGAATACGACCGAGGGAGAGTGGAATTTGATCGTTCAAAGCCTTCCACTATTTCGAGAACATGGTTCTCAGGTTCCAATCGGCAGACGACGATGTAATACCCGTCTGGCAAGAGATCCCACTCTTCAATCAACTCCTTGTCCGGTTCCACATTTGGAAACTCAGCGCCATATGCGATCGTTGAGACACGCTTCAAGTTCGGATATCGCTTGCGCAGGTACGCCGCAATCGCAGCGGAATCCGCAATGATTCGTGTAGCCAAGAGAACGCTTAACGCTTCAGCGAACGCAAGGTAGGCCCGTTGGGGCCGGGTGAATTTTGTGCGCTTCCATTCGATTCCGTCTGTATTGATCCATACCGTGGCGCCAAACAATGCCGGGACCCAGGCGGCAAAGGCTCCACCCAAGCCAAGCATATAGACAACATCAAATTGACGCCCTGCTTTGCAGAAGCAAATGGCGTCCCAAAACATCTCCGAGTACTTCCCAAGTGCCGGGACCGTTACGAATCTCAGCGTTACTCCGCGATAAGTTTCATCGTCTTTCGGTGAATGGGCCGGACAAAACACCGTGACACTCGCCCCGCGGCTGACGAGCCTCACCGCCAACTCCTCTGCAAAGGTTTCAAATCCACCATAGTGCGCCGGGATGCCGCGCGTTCCCAGGATAGCTAGTTTAAGCAAGACAGTTCCTTTGAATTATCATTTCGGGCGTCGCCGTCAATCAATGTGGGTCGACACGCCGAGCCGACTAGAGGCCTGAAAGCCTGCGAACGGGTGCGATTGCCTGGCGTGAGGCGCCAAGAGACTCTTTGGCTTCCGCACGTTAAGAATCCGCATTTCGCAGCTCGTACGGCGAAATGCAAAGCATCCCGGCGGACGAAATTTACTCTGGATGATGAGCGACACATCAGAAGATTGAGAATTGCGAAAGATCGAATAGGCTTCTGCGACATTGATCTGCATATGATGTTATCATTCCATTTGAGAGCCAGAGTTGAATGTGTCCCGCGCGCACAAGCATGGATTGATAGGATGGAGAGTCGGCTGTGTTTCCGGAGCGGGGGTACTTCTTGCGAAAGAATACGCCTGTGTATCACGGTGGCTTAAGGTGAATCTAAGTGTGCCCGGTGTCACCGCGAGCTAATCCCATGACCTCCAGGAACGCGTCTGGTTAATCCATGGAAATTCCCTCGCAATCCGACCCCGCTTACATCCTCAGCAGTGCGCCGGACGTCTTCACAATCGACGTCGAGGATTGGTTTCATATTCTAGAGGTCGCGGGCGCTCCCAATCTGACCGAGTGGGACTCACTTCCGTCCCATGTTGAATCCAATTTCATGGCGCTCTTAGACCTTCTTGCCGAGTGGGACGTCAGAGCCACATGCTTTGTCCTTGGCAGAGTTGCAAAACGCTTTCCAAAGCTGATACGGGAGGCTGCGGAGCGTGGCCATGATATTGCCAGTCACGGCCACAGCCATCAGAATGTGCGCGTCCTTTCGCGGGCAGAATTCCGCGACGACATTCGTACGGCGAAAGCTGCCATCGAAGACGCCATTGGGGGTGCTGTATTCGGCTACCGCGCTCCCGGATTCTCGATTACTCAGGGGACGCCTTGGGCATTCGAGGAGATTATCGAGGTCGGATACACCTTCGACAGTTCGGTCTTTCCTGCTCACCATGGGCACGGGGGAATGCCTGAATCGCCGCGCCATCCTCACTTAATCAGCTCAGCCGCCGGTCATCTTATTAGTTTCCTGTCACCATCGCCAACACCCCGTTCGGACCTCAATGTTTCTTTGGGGGCGGTTATCTGCGGCTGTTTCCTCTTTGGCTGATCGAGATAATGGCGAAGAGTGTGCGGACAGAAGGGCGAGGAGTGGTGTGGTACATTCACCCGCGCGAAATAGATCCGGACCACCCGCGGATGCAAATGTCTCTTAAACGCAGCTTCAAATCCTACGTCAATCTAGGGGGCACGATTGGAAAGTTAAACGCCATCCTGCGTCAAGGCAACTTTGCGACGTTTGGTGAACTGGTGGCTCGCTTTTCCGAAGCGAAGCAGGGAAATCTCTGAGGTAGTCTGGAGGGTGATCAGCCTGGAAGCAAGGTGGCCAATTTGGCAACGCTTGTCGCGCTGGCAATTGTTTCCATGTCCAGATCCGCCCCAAACTGCTCCTGGAATGCAAGGCATATATTCAACTGTGCCAGCGAATCCCACTTCGGCACGTCTTCCATGGACGCGTCCGCGCTTACCGCACCTTCCGGAAGGCCTAGGACCGAAGCAATCAGAGCCGCTACCAGCGCCGTATTTCTTGCCGTCATTCGATAATCCTCTCATAAACTTTCCGGCCATCCCGCTCCTGAGAGACCAGGTTAAAACCGTGGGTATCGTAAAACTCCGCGACCTGTTGATTCTTCCGCGAAGGAATAAACTCTCCAACAACATTGGAGCATCCCCGCGCCCGGAACAAATCGCGAACTTTGCTTAAAATCTGTTCCTCAACCTTTCGCCCAATGATGCGGCAACTCATCAGCAGTGTATCGATTCGGCTTTCGGAATAATCCAAAATTGCCAGTCCCACTGCCCCTTCGGAACCGAAGCGGTCTTTGTACTCCGCCACTACCACGGCATGATCGGGACTGTCCAGAAAGCGCCGAATGTCGGGAATATCATACCGGCGTGTTGTAAGGTTGAACTGGTTGGTTTTCTGCGTCATCTGCGCTATACGAAGGATCTGCTCTGCCGGATCCACATGAATCGTGCACTCTATCTGCAGGTTTTCAAGAAAAGCACCAAGGTCGAGGGAACTGGATAGTTGACGGCGCTCCTCATTTGTTCTGTATTGAGCAGTCTTATTCTGGTCTTCCGTAGTGATCGCATATTTTCCAAAGTAGGCTGGGGCGATCTCGCGCAGAAACCAAGACGAAAGATTCTCGATTCGCGATGGGAATTCAGGAACCACCACGCCCGGCAGTGTGATGCGGACCAACTCCCGTTCCACTGGATTGTCATCAATGAATACCAAGCTATCGACGCCCAAATTCAGGTTTTCAGCGATGTCGTGGATGTTTTGGGGTTTTGGATCCCAATTTGCCTTGATGCACACAAAGTCTCCGCGATGCAGAATCATCATTGAGTTTCTATCAAATACCTCATCCAGATCGCCGGGATTATTCTTGCTGCAGATGGCAAGGAGCACTCCGGTGCGTTGAATTCCTTTTATGGCCCGTTGAAAATCTCGAAAGCATCGCCCCGTACCATCTTCCGAAAGCGCGATTCCGAGGGGTCCGGTTTCGCCGACGACACCACCCCAAAGCGTGTCGTCCAGGTCGAGAATCAGAACCTTCCGGCTGCGATTTGAGTACGCGTCTACTGACTGAAGAAGCATCGACGCCATTGAGCGGAACATTCGGTTGCTGTAGCGGATTCGGCCAAGGTACCAAAAAGCGTCGGACAAAAGCGTATCTTCGCCGTGCCTGCGGAAAAGCAATTCCGTATCGACCAGCAACAGGTTGGCGTTGGTTCGCGCAATCCCTACCAGTCGATCATTGAGCCTTCCCTCGACAGCTCTGAGAGACTGCTTGTGAAGCAGGTCCGCGAAGTTAAGCCAGCGCCCAGTACCGAAACAGAACGTGTTTACAACGACGACCTTGTCAGGATGGGCGGTGCAAAAGGACTCAAGGACTGTTAGAAAGGCTTCACATTGCTCCGGCGCACCTTCGCCGTAAAGCGAATCGCCCATCATCATGTCGCTGTCATAGAGACATAGGATGCGGCTAAACTCTGAAGAACCGGCGATAGACGCCGGGTTGGAAAGATCGATAAGCAGGCTATTGAATTCGCCACAGATGACATCCCACGGTCTTAGAAACGCGATCAAAGGCTGCATGTTGATGTTGCTCAGGAGCAATGTCTGCATCACTTCTCCAGTGACTTTGCCAATGGCAAGAGCGGCGCGTAATTTACGGCTTCCATAGCCTGTTTGTCTGGACGGGCCGCACCGTGCACGGAGGTCACGATGCCGGCAACGTCAGATCACATCGCTATCTCCGAGAGCCACATAAAAGTTCTCGCGGCGAAAATCAAATCCCGGCGGATTTACCCACTGCGCGTATACCGTCGTTTTGCGTGGTCGAAAGCGTGGAGGAAGTCCTGAAATGGGATTCTGTTCACTTCCGAAATCGGTCCCCATGCTGTGTTGCCAAGAATCATCGCCATCTCGGCGCCATCATTCTGCGCCTTTGAGATTTCCTTCCGGGAAGCGGCTCGCCACAATGCGGGTGTTACTTCGGGCCTTCCGAAAGCATCGACGATAAAAAGGCAGTCGATCCCGTTGTAGACAGTTCTCCGCGTCACAAAATATCCAACCAGCTCGCCTCCTTCTCGCAGAAACGAGACATTGTATCTGAACACCGGACTCCGTCGATAGCGCCATGCCAAATACTCCGCCGAGCGAAGACCGAAGACTCGATTTCCCCAGTCGCCAGAAAGCATTCGCTCAAACTCAGACGGATGCGGCCATTCCGTATCGACCTGACCACGACTGAAGGGATCACGCAGCCGAGTCGCGGCGCCGAGGACCAGCCGCCATGGCCAATCGAGGACCGGCGCAAAGGCCCCACAGTGAAGTTTGCCTGCCGAACCGAGGAGCGCAGCCGGTCGAAGCGGCGCCACAGCCACGTCGAGATCGAAGTGGCCCGGCATTTTCACAAATTTCTCCCAGACCGCAGCTCCTGCAGGGTTTGGTGCCATGATCAGGAGAAAATCAAAACCGGAAAGCCGCTTCAGCCCGACTACAAGTTGAAGGAGGGAATTCATCCCCCGCTCCTTCGGGTGAACCAGGAAATCGACAATGTGCGCAGCTTTATAAATTCTTCCCTGGTATAAAAATTGCCGCGAGAGCGCGACCATCCTGGCGACCAATTCCCCGTTTCTGTACAAATGGATCCCCGTGGATGGCCCTTGCGGGTTCTCGATGAATTTCCACCGCAAATGGTTCGCCTGCGATACAGCCGCCCCATCTCCAAATTCTGCGCGTGAGAGCTGGATATATGGTTCAACATGTTCATCCCGGATCTGCTCGATGCGTAGCTCAAGACCCATTCCTTGCTATCCATCTCTTACGCGACGTCTCAAGCTATTCTTAGCATCCCGTTTCCGGTACCGCACTTGAGATTGTCCCGAATGACTCAGACTAAACCGCTCTATCATCCTGCCGCAATGAAGTTCAGAACCCATAGCAGTCTCGCATAAAGTATATATTGAGAATTCACCTGAATAAGCGCAAATTCCGGGACCATCCCACATCCGAAAGGATCGGGGTTCTGCTCTCGCTGCAGCGAAATCCGGCGCCTACCAACGATTCCAACCACATCGACGACTATTCAAAAAACTAGGCCCATCGCGCATCGGATTGTCAATGACGAAGCATGCGGAGCAGACACTTTACCGAGACTCTCGCGGCGGCATACACCATCCCCAAGGGCACCAACACTCGGTATCCGAGCGGGATACTCCGATCGAACAACATGTTCTTTCGAACATCGAATTCTCCCTGGCGCATTTTTTTTCGGAGTTCCGACAGACCGCCAGACGTTCCTGGAGGGCGCGATATCTTACAGGCTGTGACAGGGAGAATGGAAATTCTCTTCGCTCTGAAGATTGCCATCGCATTCGTGAAATAGTCCTCACAGTACCGACTGGTCTCTGAGAAAGAACAGATCTTTCTGGAAATGACAGTTGCGGGCGTGTAGAAGGGATTGAATGCAATTGCTGCGAGCCGCACCCAAGTTGTTTGCCAGGGTTCGTACGCAGTGGCGAAGAGCCGAGCCCAAAAGCATTGCAGGGGCGATCCCCCTAAGACGTTTCCGGCAATAAAGAGGCTGTCCTGCAGCGCAATCTCATGCCGGGATACTTCCGAAAGAATTGCGTCAGGCCAAGGAGCCTCAAACACATCGTCTGAATCAAGAAAAGCAATGACAGATCCTTCGGATTTCTCTACTCCAAGCTTGCGGGCAAGTCCGGGACCGGCGTTGATCGAAGTGCGAAAAGTGAGAACCGAGACTCCGCTGGGATTCACGTTTCGACCATACGCATAAGGGATTGTGCCGCAGTCGTCCACGACGATGATCTCAAAGAGATCCGGACGCGTCGGAGCAACCGACTCGACCGCTCGGTCAGTCAGAGAGTTACGATTGAATGTGGGGATAACAACCGATATCAGCTTAACCATGGAACACGGCAATGACATTCTTGGAAACGAACGCGAACACCAGGAAGTGGACGACGAGGCCGCAAGAAGCCAGCAGTGAAGTGCGCATGGAGAGTTCGCGGGAGCGCATGGCCATGAATGCCTGCAGCACAATACACGTCATGGCGAACCGGTATGTGATCTCCTGAAAGATCAAAATGCTTAAGAACAGAACCACCGCTGAGTACCAGAACGTAATTGTCTCTTCGCGGGTAAGTCCGATGCGATCTCCGAACCTGCGAACTCCATAGATCAGCAGGATCGGCAAGATAATGAAGACTAGAAACGGCAGCGAGGGTTTCTCCGCGTAGCTCGTTGTATAGAAAGTCAGGAGCGCGGAAAGCTGGCCGAACGTAGAGAAAAACCGGAGAAAGAAGAGATACGCGAGTCCGAGTAAGGCGGGAATTCCCCACAGGAACAGTATCTTTCGAGTCAGGGTCCCGGCTAGGTAGGCAATGAGGACGGCGAGTGGGGCAAAAAACCAGCTCGAATCGTGGAGAAGCATTGCGATTGCCAAAGCGCCAAACTTGAACAATCGCCTTTCGAAGTAGAATCCTGCCAGCAGGAATGAAAGACTGACTCCCTGCCGCAGCGCGTTGGTCATCAATTCGAATCCGACCGTGCTGACAATGAGAGCACAGGACAGTGTCAAAGTTCCAAGGCGGCTCCAATTAGCAAACAACAGCAGACCGCCAGGTAACGCAAGGGCTGCACAGAGCAGGAAGAAGCGCGGCTCGCCGGATAGGCAGGTCGGTTGCATCAGGATGTCAAATGCGCGATGGGAGAGGTTAAGTGCCTGCACTTCAGACATTGGGAGGGTGCACGAGTCCGACTGGGATGCGACATAGCGGCCTGTGTCGTTAGGATCGGAAACCGATGGAATAGGGCGGAGCGCAATTCCTCCAACGACCAGAAGCGCAAATCCCGCGAAGAGAGTGCGCAGAAAGGAGGATCTCCTATTCAGTGCGAAGAACTTCTCTAAGCGTAGACCCGACGGACCACTGCTCGCCATAGACGGGTTCCACGATATTTCCTTCGGCCCACTCATTCCAGGATTTCACAAACAAGATTGGCGTTGAGTTCTTCTTCTCGAGCGCAAGCGCGCTCACTGCGGCGCTTCGGAAAGTATGTTCATTATAGCCGGAAAGCACAAGTCCTCGTCTCCCCGAGCGCGGGGTGTTGTCCCATCCGGTCACGATTGTTGCGTGGGCGACGCCCGTGACCGACCGAACGGCCCGATGAAGGGTGGAGTCCACGCTGCGATATCCCCTGACCTCGGGACCTAGGCGGACCTGGCGCATCCAACGCCACATGAGCCGGTAGACGTAGCTTGCCGTTCGGCTATTGAAGTGCGCCCCGACGGGCGTAATGACCGCCGAATCAAGACCATGTTTTTGTGGATCGGTGAACTCAAAGTTGCGCCCGGGCGACCAGTTCCCAATCAATGACAGCTTGGCGCCAGAGATTCGGTGTACACGCTCTCTCAGCGCGCCGAGATACTCCTGGCCATTCGGAATCTGTCGCGGTTTGTATATCACGAGAGGAAAACATCCGTCGATCGTGAGATATTTGCCGGTTTCAATGTACTTCGCGATTAGGGCGGCGTGGTCCTCCAACTCTTTCGCGTTGTAACTTTGCTCCAGGAGAACCTTATCCGAAGCTCCATGCCACACGCCGGACCATGACTCGTTTGCCCAGCCAAGCATGAAGCGGAAACTTGAATCGCTGAGTTTCAACATGTCATCGAGAGGACGGTGAAGCAGTCTCTTGCCTGCAAACCAGTAATGCCAGAAACAGAATGCGTCAATTCCGATTTCGTCGGCATACGCCATTTGCGCCAGGAGAGTTTCCTCGCAGCGCAGGTCATAAAACCCGAGCTTCCCAGGGAGAACGGGCTGCACATGTCCCGGAAAGAGGGGTTGCGCTCGGGCTACATTGTGCCACTCAGTGAATCCTTCTCCCCAGAAGAGATCGTTTTCGGGAATGGGATGGAATTGGCCGAGGTAATATGCGACGGTCGTAAGAGTCTTCGTCATATTTCAAATCGTTCGAGGTGGAGCAGTATCGAAATGAGGGTGCAGTCCTTGTCGCTCCATTTCCGTCATACGGCATCGAGCGGGACTTCCAACTGCGACGGCGCCCGGGGGAATGATGCCGATAACCACCGAGTTTGCGCCTATAACTGCCCCGTCCCCAATCACTGCCCCCGGAGTAATAACCACACCGTCGCCAATCCAGACATTGTTGCCGATCGTGACGGATTTGTCGCAATCAAGCGGGCGCATCGCCGGCGGGATCATTGGATCCCAAGGCCCTTCATACTGGCCGTGATTGTGATCTGTGATGATCACCTTGCTGCCGATTAACACCTCGTTTCCTATCTCAACGCGATGAGTGGCGGCGATGTGGCTCCAACGGCTGATCGAGACGTTATCTCCGATGCGAATGCTCGGGACAAAATCCTTCCCTTGATGGAATGTAACCGCTTCGAGCCACAGACCCTCACTGGCCTGAAAGTTCCTGCCAATTCGGATGTGGGATAGCCCGCGTAGGTGGCACCGCGGCCCGAGAGCGATGTTAGAGCCTCCTACCATGCTGGAGATCATCAGCCTGCGAAGACTGATCCCCGAGCGGCGTTGCAGTTCACCGAGGAACAGATAGAGGCCATTGGTTCGAATGAACCGCACCGCTCGTCGAAAGGCATTGTTGCTCATTTGGATCCTAGCCATCATCGTATCAATTCGCAGCGAACAAAGCGTCGATTCGATTAACCACTTTGACAGCAAAGAGCCAGACTCTCGCGAGGGGCACAGGTAAAACGTAGATTGGGAAATCGAAAAGCCAATACCGGAAATTGTCGCCATAGCAATACCGAAGGACCTGGTGCGGGTCCTCGGGCACAGTGGAAACCTTGGATATGCGGGACGAATACAGGAAAAACGGCAAGAACCGTTTCAAAGTCTCATTGAGAATCGCGCGCTGAACCTTCTTGTCTTGTACCCACTCGCCAGTGATCTTCTTCAATGTAGGACCGAAAACGTTGTACAACGCATAGCCAACACGGCCGTTTCCGGTTGCAGCGATCAGGGGATCGCGGATCAGCAGGCTCCTTCGCTGGTGATTCAGGGCCGTATAGAACGGAGCGAGCTGTGCGAGCTTGGATCCGGCGAGAGACTCGAAAGGCTCGTGGGGAATTGAGGCGATTCGTTCCTTGTTAAGAATGATTCCGGACACAAACGTGAAAAACACATGAAATTGGCGGGCCAACGCTTCCGGCTCCGTGAATTCCAGATCTCGCACAGGCTTGAAGTTTCGATGGGAGTTGTATTCGCCTTTAAAGAAATAGGCGCGGATACACACGAGGTCGTAGCGCTGCTCAGACAAAACACCGAGGACGCGATCAAACGTTCCCGGGGCAATGACATCATCATCGCTGAAGATCCACACGTATTTACCCGTTGCCCGTTCAAAGCACTGGAGGATGTTTCGATCCGCGCCGACGTCTGTGTGATTGCGGAGATAGCGAAGAGGCAATCCACTAGCTTCATAGCGCGAAACAACCTCCGCGGTTTCATCGGACGAAGCGTTGTCAGATACGATCAGCTCAACGCGGGTCTCTCCGTGTAACTGTTCCAACAGGATCGCGAGCAGCTTGCTTAGGCTTTCTGCCCGGCCAAACGTTGGAATTGCGAAGGTAAGCAATGGAGTTTCATTCGCCATGCCACTCCCTCTTATACTTGAAGAAGGCATACGTTCCAAGCGGCAAGCCAAAGAATATTCCTATGGTCAACGCCCCAATCACCATACCCGTCGATCCAAAGTACTTACCGAGAAAATAAGTGGAGCAGGCCATCAGCACCGCGCTCACGATCGAGATCAGCAGGAATTTCTCCTGCTTGTGTGCGCGGAGATAAAGAGCCTGAGCGAAGCTTAGAACATTGATGAAGGTACCGGCAAACAGCAATGCGAGCGGTGCGGGGCTCAGGATTCGATGCGCAAAACGGGGACTCCATCTTTCCATATAGAGCGCGGCGCACCAAACAAGGGCGGCCGCCGTTGCGCAAACTGTCAAGGATTGCCTAAGGGCTCTAAAGAAGAGCTTGTCCAGTTGCGCGTATTCCCTCCGCGCGATGAGTGCTCCGAAGGGAGAAGCCTTGGTATTGATCCAGGAGATGGAAACAGACTGAAGGGCGGTCGCAATACTGAGTGACATCCCCATCTGCCCTGCCGCGACTGCTCCCTTGAATGCGAACAGGACCGGGTTGTAGAGCTGGAAGATGAAGTAACCGCATAGCCAACTGACTGCTATGCGCCATTGGAAGGGCCACACTTCTTTGAACCAGTGAATCTTGTGTTCACCAGGCGCGTGCCGCAGAAGAGGCAGCAAGAGGCGCCGCCGCCGGAAAAGCCAGACGGCAGCAAACCCCGCGTTGGCAGCGATCACCATCGCGGGAGCGAATAGACCCTCGTGCACTGAAAGTGCCAACCATGCCAACAGGCTGCCGGCGCCTGCTTGGGCAAATCTCAAGCGCGCGACGTTCGCTACAAACCCGCAACCCTCCATAAACGAAAGCACGGGATCAAGCAGGAAGGCGAGTGCAGACAGGATTGCGGCGGCGTACCACGGGGATCGCCACGCGATTGCCTCCCCAGCATGCTGATGTTCGGAGAAGAAATACGATCCTCCCAGTACCAGGGAGATCGCCAGCAGCACAGAGGCAATGGAATACCAGCGAACCGTTTTTTGGAGAACTGATGAGAGTCTCCCGTAAGTGACGGGGTTTCCAGAGATATGGCCATCGGCGTGAAACTCTAGATGAGCTCTTTCATGGCTGGCCATCTGCAGAATCACGAATGAGAATCCAAGCTCAAAGACTATCTGAAGCGCGATCAAGCTGCCGAATGTGTAGTAATAGCCCTGTTCCGCCGGGGATAGAAAACGACTGATCAGAGCAACCGTGATCAAGCCGGCGAAACTGGCCCATCCTCGAGCGAGGATGGTAAATCCGATCGCCTTGTCGACGCCTACTTTATCGCGGAGCCAGGTTCGCGTCCACTGTTGCTGTTGAACGAGCCATGGAAATGGGCCGGTGATCTCAAGATTCTCGGGCACCAGCGAGGTTTCAACTGGTCTATCGACATCCGCCGTCAACCCGATCTCGCGATCTTCATTGGAAGTAAAATTCAAGTTTGTCAATCCCCGGAAGAACGATCAGGTTACACACGCCCGTTGCCAGGACGAATTATGAAAAAGATGGTCGGCTGAGGCGCGACATCAACTGCATAGCTTCTCGTAGGCGGCAATCTGAGCTTGGGTCTCCTCCAGCATGTTTGCGCCGGCTTCCCAGGACTTATACCAGTCCATGGTCCACTTCAAGACGCCTTCAATTCCGAGTCGTGGCCGCCATCCAAGTTCCGCACGCGCTTTGCTCGCATCGATCCTCAAAGTGCGAGCCTCGTGTACGTCCTCAGCGTCGCTACTCACCCAGGAAGCGCCGGCTCCCCAGATGCTGGCGACGCCCGTCGCAATCTTCATGACGGGCCAGGAATCCTCCTCCGCTGGTCCGAAATTAAACGATGAGGAAAACTGAGCCTTTTGTCCCAACAGTCGTTCTGCCAACATCAGGTATCCATGCAACGGGTCCAACACATGTTGCCATGGACGGATCGCCTTCGGGTTGCGGATGAGAACCGGCTTCCTGGATTGAAACCCTCTGATCAGATCGGGAATGAGGCGATCTTCTGACCAGTCACCGCCGCCGATTACGTTGCCGGCGCGAGCCGTTGCAATCGCCACCTGATGCTCGTGGATTCGGTCCACGGGGAAGAATGAACTGCGATAGGCGGCGGTTACGATCTCCGCGCACGCCTTGCTCGAAGCGTATGGGTCGTGTCCCCCCAGTTGATCTGTCTCGCGATAGGGCCACACCCATTCCTGATTCAGGTAACACTTATCCGTGGTGACACACACGACTGCTCGTACACTGGTGCACTTGCGAACTGCTTCTAACACATGCGCGGTCCCCATCACGTTGGTCGCATAGGTCCCGAGTGGATCTGCGTATGAGCGTCGCACCAACGGTTGCGCCGCAAGATGGAACACGGTGTCGGGGGCAAACCCGTTTAGTGAAGCCTGAAGGGAGGCATAGTTTCGGATATCTCCGCGCTCATCTTCGATCAAACCGTCCACCGAGGCGGTAGTGAACAAGTTGGGCTCACTGTCAGGATCGAGCGCAAATCCTCGAACCTGCGCTCCCTTCCGGGCCAGCCAAAGAGCGAGCCAACTGCCTTTGAAACCGGTATGCCCTGTGAGAAAGACTCGCCGCCCCTTCCAGGGGTTTACCAGGTCTTCCAAGGCGCCCTCCCGGTGGCCCACAGGTCTTCGAGCCGCTGCTTATCCCGCAGTGTGTCCATGGGCTGCCAGAATCCCGTATGAAAAAATGCCTCAACCTGTCGTTTGGCCGTAAGACTCTGAATCGGCTCACGTTCAAACATCCAACGCTCATCATGAATTTCGTTGATAACTTCAGGGGAAAGAACAAAGAATCCACCATTGATCCAGCCCCCTTCTCCCTTCGGTTTTTCCTGGAATTCCCGGATGGTGGTGCCCTCGATGTCGAGGCCGCCGAATCGGGCGGGCGGCTGCACTGCCGTTACGGTGACGAATTTACCGTGCTGGCGGTGAAAGGCGAGGCTCGCGCCAATGTCGACGCTGCTTACTCCATCGCCGTAAGTCATGCAAAAGGCATCTTCACCTTTCAAGTAGGGGGCAACTCTCTTCAGGCGTCCGCCGGTGCCCGCGCTGTCGCCGGTATCCACAAGAGTTACTTGCCAGGGCTCAGCGACACTCTGATGGACTTCCATGCGGTTCTGGCGCATGTCAAACGTCACATCCGACATGTGCAGGAAGTAGTTCGCGAAGTATTCTTTTATGAGGTAACCCTTGTATCCGCAACAGATAATGAAGTCATTTATGCCGTAATATGAGTAAATCTTCAGGATGTGCCAGAGAATTGGCCGCCCGCCAACTTCCACCATCGGCTTCGGACGTGTATCAGTTTCCTCACTTAGACGGGTTCCCAAACCACCCGCCAGGATGACCGCTCTCATTTTTGCCTCATGATCTCCGAAGCCGCGCCTCCTCGCGAGCAAATTGGACTCTGGCTCGCGAATGGGATCCCAGCGTTTGTTGGCCAAGTATACTATGCCGCGGTATTCCATTTGTGTATTCTGGTCATGCAGACCCATGACTGAACGAGCTACACAACTTCGGCGTCAAATCCTTGACCTATGCGCACAGTATTTTTTGGAGAATAACTCACTGGCGGAATTCAACCCTGGTCAATCCGCTATCCCAGTGTCCGGAAAAGTCATCGGTGGTGAAGACGTTAGTGCTGTGGTTGACTCGGCATTGGACGCATGGTTTACGACCGGCCGATTCGCAGAAGATTTTGAACGCAAGCTGGCGCGTTTCGTAGGTGTTCGAAGCGCCTCTCTGGTCAACTCCGGCTCATCCGCGAATCTTGTTGCGGTCAGTGCCCTCACGTCTACCAAACTGGGAGACCGACGCTTAAAGCCCGGGGATGAAGTGATCACGGTGGCGGCGGGGTTTCCAACCACGGTGAATCCAATCATCCAGAATCGTCTGGTTCCCGTCTTCGTAGATGTTACTTTGCCTAATTACGAAATTGACGTCACCCAGCTTGACGCTGCCCGCAGTAAAAAGACGAGGGCAATCGTTATCGCGCACACGCTGGGCAACGTCTTCGATCTCGATGCGGTGATGGAGTTCGTGCGCAAGTACGATCTCTGGCTCATTGAAGACTGCTGCGATGCGCTTGGATCGACCTGGAAGGGGCGTCACGTCGGTACTTTCGGAGACATCGCAACCTGCAGCTTTTATCCGGCGCACCACATCACCATGGGCGAGGGCGGGGCAGTGCTTACTGACAAGCCCAGCCTGCAGGTGCTTATTGAGTCATTTCGCGACTGGGGCCGCGATTGCTGGTGCGATCCGGGCAAAGACAACACCTGCGGTAAGCGCTTCGACTGGCAATTGGGCAGCCTGCCTTGCGGATACGACCATAAATACACGTATTCGCACATTGGCTATAACCTGAAGGCCACCGATATGCAGGCCGCTCTGGGTGCTTCGCAAATCGCAAAGCTTCCTCACTTTGTGGAACGCCGGAAGGAGAATTTCCGCTTCCTCCATGCGGCACTCAAGCCGCTTGAAAATTATCTGATGCTGCCGGAGGCTACGCCGGGGTCTGACCCGTCCTGGTTCGGATTTCCGATTGGGGTACGCGAATGCGCGCCTTTCACGCGCGAGGAATTGACTGCGCGCTCTTGAGGGCAGAAAAATTGGAACACGCCTGCTGTTCGGAGGCAATCTTCTCCGGCAACCCGCCTACGAAGGTTGCGAAACTCGTTGCGTGGGCGGTTTGGTCAACACGGACTATGTCATGAACAACGTCTTCTGGATTGGCGTGTACCCGGGCTTGACCGCTCCCATGCTCGACTTCGTCGCCAAGACCATTACGGAATTTGTTCTTCATTCAGCTTCCCAGACCCTTGCTTCTGGTCCTGACACTAACTCTGATAAATCAGCCTTGCCGGTACTGCGGCAATAGGGTTCTAGAGGAGCACCATCTCGGAAGACGGAAGCGATTGTTCAAGCATCACAGTCTACCGTTCGACTGAGTGTGATGTCGTATCGCGGATCAGCCAAGAACCGGGAGGACTCGTTGCTTCAGCAGTTCGCTCCGCCAGTCTTATAAGGTAGCCTCTGCATCCGTCACGGACGACCATTTGTTGAAACACGTTCGCGGGACCGGGAAGCCGATCATTCTATCCACGAGGATGAGCACCTACGACAAAATTGATCACGCCGTGTCTGCGCTGGGCAAGGACAATCTTTTCCTGGAGCATGCCACGAGCACGTATCCAGCCGCACAGGACGAATTGAATCTTCGCACCATCCCAACCATGGCAGACCGTTATGGTTTGCCGATTGGCTATTCGGGACACGAAACAGGCATTCCGACGAGCGTGTGCGCCGCCGCGTTGGGGGCATGCTGCGTCGAACTCCACATCACGATGGATCGCGCCATGTGGAGCTCGGACCAGGCGGCCTCGCTGGAGCGGAACGGTATTGGGCGGTTGGTGCGCGATGTCCGCCTTTCGGAGATGTCCATTGGCGACGGGATCAAACGGGTGTACGGGCGCGAAGTCCCCATCATCAAGAAACTTCGCCGCGTCAGCGCCGCGATATAGGCGAGCATTTTATCTGCGGCCGCACTTGATCGAAGGTTGAGACCTTAGTCTGCTATGCTGTTTCGAAATCCGAGCGGCTTGAATTAAGATATGTAACTGTGTGGTCGAATAGCGAAGATGCATCGCTAAGAAGCTGAAGGGTGTCGGGGTTCGCGTAGTTGTGCTCTTCCGCTTCATACCGTTGAGAGTTGTTTGTGAGAGAGGCGGGGTTTCGTGCGCGTCAGTCCTCAAATCAACTGCTAGGCTCCGAAGACTCACCAATTCTCTAACTCTAACCGGGGATCCATAGGTCCTTGAGGTATGTGCGATGAGCGAATGCAGGAACTGTGGCAGGAGTGTTCTACACGACATCGGACCCTGGGGGCGAGTCGAGCCATTCTTTTTGAAAAGAGTCTTCGGCATGGAACTTCGTGTCGCCGAATCAGCGAACCCGCTCAAGCAGTTGGTACGCAACTTGGCTTCTCTTCCAATGGCCCTCTTGTCCCCACTGCACAAGCAATATCCATTTTTAGATGTGCAGATTTGTACGCATTGCTTCTTCATTCAGACCAAGATTCCCTTTCATGAAGAAGACATCATGCGCCTTTACGCCGATTACCGGGAACCTTCCTACCATCGTGAACGGATACAGTACGAACCAGCTTACGCTGAGATTGCTGCAGCTGTTGGTTACGATCCGGTGGAAGTCCGCACCAGGACCGCAGCTCTCAACGCATTCCTTCGCAGTGCGCTGCCCACCATCGACCTTCCTACCATTCTCGATTATGGGGGGTCCGACGGTAGATTCATGCCAGATTTGCCGGGCTCCAAGTTCATTTACGACGTCTCTAAGCTTGAGCCGATTCCCGGTATTACCCGAATTAGCACTGAATCGGAGTTGGGAAGATACTCTCTCGTCTTGCTTGCGCACGTGACCGAACACTTGGTCCACCCATTGGCGCTAATCCGGAAACGTATATTCGTATGTGGAACCCGGCGGTTACCTATATATCGAGACGCCTCAAGACATTACAGACGAGCAGCGAAATGGACTATTGAACGGCACGCTTAAAATGCAGATTGGCATCCACGAACACATCAATTATTACTGCCCGCCGGCGGTGTCAGCCCTGCTTGAATCCGCCGGATTCGCGGTCGTGGCAATTGAATGCACGCCTGTGGACCTCGGATGGGCGAAGTCATCTCACATCCGTGCTCTCGGCCGTCGAGAGCTTGCTAAGTAGGACAGTAGGACTTGCGGTCCGCTCGATGCGGAGGATTCAATCTGGCATAGGTGGCCTGCGAATGAATTCCCGGTTACGCAAGAGAGCAGGATGGGGTTCTTTAATCGATGCATACGACGCCAGTGGAACTCATTGAGGGTGACGAAGTCGAAGCTGGCTCCGACGTTGAGCTAAGCTCATTGAAGCCGGATGCATGAGGCCCTCTATGCTGTCCTCATGATTGATTCTCTCGCTTCCATCTATCTCTTGAACGAAAGTGCGCGACGGAAGATGAGCAGTCTCTGGCTCATCTCTGCACTCTTCTGAATATGCTGATATGCCGCTTGCAACAACGCAGTGAATATCCCAACTAAGAACCCAACCAACGTGGCCCCGATAACAATGAGTCCTCGCTTGGGGGACGATCGTCTGTCGGGCGGGACCGCGGCATCCACAACCTGAACGAGTGCGCCCTGTTTTGCCTCATCGAGCTTCGCCATCTCGAACTGTCGGGCTAAAATCTCGAAGATGGTTTCGTTGTACTTAACATCGCGGAGCTTGCGGACATACTCCAGACCTGCCTCTGGAACGCGTCCTTTGGGCATCATCAGTTCTGCGTCCGTGCTATCTTCTGACCCGCCCAATCTGGCCAGTTGCGCGCGCAACTCATCCAATTCCTGCTGTGCCTGCACCAACTGGGAGTTCTCGCTGGTCGCGAAGGTTCGCAACGACTGAATCTGAACCTCCTTGGCCATGATCTGTGCACGAAGTGCGGCGGCCGATTCAATCAGCGCGCGCGCCTGGCTGTCGAGCTGAATAAGGCCCGTCTTCTGCTGAGTCTCCTTCAGGGCTTCTTCAGCACTCGCCAGGTTATCTTTAGCCTGCTCAAGTTGTTGCTCGAAGAAAAGGCGGCGCTGCGATGCCTCTGTAATCGCCAGGTGCTCGGATAGCTTTCTAAATTGGTCGACGTACCCATTGGCGAGTTCAGCGGCGCGGTTCGGATCATGATCCCGCACTGAAATATGGATCAAGTTATCTTTCACGGAGCCATCTATCACTACATGGTGCTCAAAAGCCGAGCGAGCTTCCGATGGATACTTTGCGCGGTACTCCTTCATCAAATCGAAACGCTGCACCATGGCATCTTCTACTGTGCGACTCCTGAGCATGCCCACGTACATGTCGTTCGGATTCTTCAAGAGACTGCCACTGGCCAGGGAAGCCATTCCACCAAGACTTCCGAGCTGAGCAGCGGCAATTCCAGCGCTAATCGAAGAGTTCTGTTGCGGAGGAAGAATGCTGAGCGTCGCTGTGTAAGTCTTGGGCAGGACAAAGGAGATGACGATAGCGAGGATCGCAAAAGCTGCTGTCGTCAGGAGTATTGTTCGCTTCCGCTCAGCGAGCGCGATTAAGACGTCGAGCAGATAGACCTCGTCGTCCTTTGAATCCAGTCCGACGGACTGGGCTGCATCGGAATGCACCGCGGGTTCGTTCACTTGGAAACGCAAATCATCTGTGGGCATGTAATCCTGCCGGAGTGCGGGTTGACCGTTGTTTCTATCTCTATTCTATAGCCAATATTCGTCGCGTGGCCGCGGTCCGCGAACCTGGACCCCGTGCCGCTATTTGGATGGAATGTACGTCTCCATTACGCCCGGGTCAAAAAGGCTCGTTTTCACCATCACTACAGCACACAAAGCGCCGCTGCGTCTGGGTAGCGTGTCATAACTTCCTTCGAGTAACTCGAAGCTCGAGCATTGGCTTTATAGACGATAGGCCTCCTTGGCCAGGCGATATGCCAGGTCATGTGCCACTTCGAAGGCTTCATCTTCCGCGAGGCGGTGTTCGGCGACAAGCCTGGCTAAGAAGGCACAATCGACGCGGCGCGCAAGATCATGCCGGGCGGGAATGGACAGGAAAGCGCGTGTGTCATCGTTGAAGCCCACGGTATTGTAGAAGCCCGCTGTCTCGGTCGCCAGTTCGCGAAAGCGCATCATGCCTTCAGGACTGTCGAGGAACCACCATGGCGGCCCCAGGCGCAAACAGGGATAGTGACCCGCGAGCGGCGCCAATTCCCGGCTGTAGGTCGACTCATCCAACGCAAATAGGATAATGGTGAGGCCACGCTCATTGCCGAAGCGGTCCAACAAGGGGCGCAGCGCGTCGACATAGTTGATTGCCCTCGGGATGTCGGCGCCCACATCGCGGCCATAGCGCTCAAAAATCTTCCGATTGTGGTTGCGCACGCTGCCTGGGTGAATCTGCATGACCAGGCCGTCTTCGAGACTCATCCGGGCCATCTCAGTGAGCATTTGCGCTCTGAATAATTCCCGCTGCTCCGCTGTCGCAGTACCGCTTAGCATCTGGCGGAATAGGGTCGTCGCTTCAGTTGAAGAAAGATCGGCTGTTTGCGCTGTGGGATGCCCGTGGTCGGTCGCTGTACATCCGAGTTCGCGGAATTGAGCGCGGGACTTGCGCAAAGCGTTCAGGTAGCCGTTCCACGACGCTGTGTCTTCGCCGGTGAGCTCTCCGAGTTTCGCGATGGATTCGGCAAAGCCGGCGAACTCGGGGTCGACAACAGGATCGGGGCGGAAGGTGGGAAGAATCCTACCGTTCCAACCTGAGTCCCGAATTGCCTTGTGATCGTCAAGTGTGGCGAGAGGTGAATCTGTCGTGGAAAGCACTTCAAGGTTAAATCGCTCATAAAGAGCGCGGGGCAGAAAGTCCGGAGTGAGCAACTTCTGCGAGATTGTGTCGAAGTAGCAATCGGCTGTCTTTTCGGAGAGCCGCTCCTGAAGTCCGAAGAGTTCCTGAAAGGCGTAGTCCAGCCACATCCGGGTTGGCGTTCCGCGAAACAAATAATAGTGACTGGCAAAGATCTTCCACACTTTGCGGGGGTCTTTGACCTCAGGCTGCCCGATTTCCAAATCTTCGAGCGGGACTCCCTGGCTGTAGAGCATGCGAAAGACGTAGTGATCTGGCTGAACAAACAGAGTCGCGGGGTCAGGGAACGGCGCGTTCTGCGCAAACCACGCAGCCTGCGTATGTCCGTGGGGGCTGACGATGGGTAAATCTTTTACGCTGCCATAGAGCGCTCTGGCAATGGCGCGAGATCCGGTTTCGGCAGGAAACAAGCGGTCTTCATGGAGTAACGTCATTGGGACTGAACCTCATTCAGTCTTTGACACAATGGGATAAGTTCGCGGGGGGCTTAAGGCAAGCATACCTCAGGTGTTGCTGCGGTAACCCATTCCCCCGAGAACGCCGCGCATATAAGCGAAGCTCTCGATGACGCCAGGCATTGGATCGTCCCCATGAATCTCGTATTCGAGATCCACATACCCTTTGTAGTTCGTCGAGATAAGAGCCTCAAAGATGCCACGAATCGGCATAATGCCTTCTCCGACGGCGACCTGGCTTTCCTTGCTTTGAAAGTCGGCCAGGTCCTTGATGTGCATGTTGAAAAGGCGAGAACCCACCTCATGAATCGCCTGAACAACGTCAGTGCCGGCGCGCACGGTGTGTCCTACATCGATGCAGCAGCCAATACGCGGGTCCATGCTTTTGACATCCTTCAAGACATCGAGCGGGGAAGGCCATACCTTGTCTTCGGGGCCGTGGTTGTGGATTGCGATTCGGATGTCGTACTCCTTCACGAACTTCTCGATGCGAGGAAGAGTTTCGGGCGTCGGATCTCCGGCGACAATGACGGGAATGCCGGCTAGTTTGCAGTATTCAAACTTACTGCGGATGTCGGCATCTTCGTCCTGGCGAAAATAGATAGCTCCGGCAGCATGGAGTTTGATGCCGGCAGCGGAATAGTCTGCGAGCGCTTTGGTTTCTTCCGCAGGATCCATGGGTAGGTGATCTTTCGCGTCTTTAGCGTTCAGGTCGATGACGTTGAGTTGCTTCATGAAGCCGATGAGCTGGGCGCGAGTGAAGTTGCGGAAGGTATAGCTGGCGAGCCCCAGATGCACCGGCGAGGGCTTTCCGTCTGCGGCGGATGGCTGCGCGAATGACGAACTCGCGCTGGATGTTGCGCATGCGGCTGCGATCAGCGCACCTGACTGAACGAAGGTGCGGCGCGAGAGTGTTTGCTTCATAATCAGGAGGCTCCTCGTATGCTCCGGTCAATACTCCGGTGAACTATCTCCGGATGTAAGGCTAAGTTATGGCGGTGGCTCTATTCAGTAGACGAGCGACCATCCATCATGAGTTTCACCGCGCTCTGCAGGAACGATTGAAGCGCAATCCTGCAGAAAATTGCGGCGGTTAGAGATGCGGTGCCCAACCGCTCTCGTATTCGCGATCCCACATTTTCATCGCTTCTGGATCATGTTGAATTTTGGCGTCGGCCGTGTCGAGATCGAGGTTCCGATTCACTCCCCACGCGATGTTGGAAAGTTGCAACATCGTGACGGCGACATTGCCGATGGATATCGGAGCGTTCAGCTTTTCGCCCTTGCGGACACCGGCAATGAAGTTGGCAAAGTGAGCATCGGTCATTGAGTCGCGACCGGTGAGGTCGCCCGACGAAGTCTCTCCGCCGGCTTTGAACTCGCTCGTCTTGTTTCCTTTCAGGTCGTAGATCTCATAGCCGTCGCGGTCGACGAGAACTGAACCCGTGGTCCCCATAATGACCGACCCGCGGTCGCGGCCATAGAATTTCATTCCCTGGCAGCACTTGCACTCCCAGGAGATCATCTTGTCGTCGTAGTTGAAGCTGGTTACAAGGGTGTCGTAGAACTGCCAATCATCCTTGAAGTGATATCTACCGCCGGATGCGGAGACCGTCTTTGGATAGTCGACATCAAGCGCCCAGCGGCAAACATCAATCTCGTGCGTGCCGTTGTTCAGCGTCTCGCCCGTGCCCCAAATCCTGAACCAATGCCAGTTATAAGGTTGGACATTGTCTTTGTAGGGTCTGCGCGGCGCGGGCCCCTGCCAGAGATCCCAATCGAGTTGCGGCGGAACTGGCGCTTCCTTGCCGAATCCAATCGACTTGCGCGTGTTGCTGTACCAGGCCTTGGCATAATAGGCACGGCCGATGAGTCCATTGTGAATCTTGTCGACGATCTCGATGGTGTGAGCCGAGGAGCGTTGCTGCGTGCCCATCTGCACAAGCTTGCCGTACTTTTGTTGCGCCGCAACGAGCAATGCGCCTTCGCCCGGGTTGTGGCTGCAGGGCTTTTCAACGTACACGTGCTTACCTGCCTGCAGACCGAGGATCGACATGGGCGCATGCCAGTGATCGGGGGTGGCAATGGTGATTGCGTCCACGTCCTTCTTTTGGAGAATGTGACGGAAGTCCTGATCGGTGGCGGGAGCATAGCCCAAGTCGCGTTGCGTATCGTCGGCGAACTTTTTCATGGTGTTGGTATCCACATCGCAGACATAGGCGATGCGGGCCCTATCCTTGTTTGCCTTGAGCGAAGAAAGATGAGCGTAGGCGCGCGAATGAAGGCCAATGACCGCAAAGTTGAGGCGATCATTCGAACCAAGGATCTGCCCATAGCTCTTTGCCGTCGATCCGATAGCCATGCCTGCGGCGCCGGCCGCAAGCGTGTCCAGAAACTCCCGTCGGGTAATCATTTAATCTCCCATTTCCCCTGTTTAGGTCTGCCGTGAATCATTTGCTGCGACTGCATAGCGCACTTCGGCTTGGCTAAAGAGCGCCCGCATCCTCGAGTGCTTGTATCCTGCGCACCAGTGAAGCAATAGTTGCTCTGCCGATGAGGCGGCCGGCCACCTTTGATGAGCGACCGGCCTGTTGAATTGAATTTAAGCAGGCTGGGCACTAGAACGTAAACTTAGCCGAACCTTGCAGCGTACGGCCTCCCCCAATACCGTTCACACTGCCTTGACCGCTGCCGAGAGTGGTAGTGACGGTGCCGAAGCTTGCTGTCCCCACGCCGCCGTTGGTAGGCTGGCCGAACTGCGGTGTGTTGCTCAACTGGAATGCGTCGACGCGGACTTCGAGCGCTGTCTCGCGATAAACGGTGAATCTCTTGAAGAGGGATAGGTTGTCCTGCACGTAACCGGGGCCGCGGAATTGGTTTCTGCCCGTGTTCCCGAGGCCAGGGGCGATGCAAGGTGATTGGCCGGTGCATCCAGTGGGTGACGAGAAGACCGTAGGATCAAACCAGGGCTTGTTCGCACCGATGCCGCCAGGCTTCTTGTAACGCCCTGTCAGACTCGCAGTGAACAGCGTTCCGGGGGTATTCAGTGCGCCTCCGCCGGATGTCGGGCAGCCAGAAAGAACACATGCGGTGAAAGGCAGCCCTGATACTGCAGAGACGATACCCGAGAGCTTCCAGCCTCCGAGAACGGCATCGCCAACGCCCGAGTTGAGAAGTTGATGTCCGTGACCGAATGGCAATTCATAGGTGAACGTTTGCTCATAATTGAATTTGCGGTCGAAATCCGTTGGGGCGTAGTTACTGCGCCAGTTGATGAAGAACTGAAGCCCGCCATCGTCGTCGTTGATATAGTTCAGGCCCTTGCCCCAGGTAAACGCCGAGGTGAAGGCAAGGCCATGAGAGAAGCGCTTGGTGAGACTTGCCTGCAACGACTGGTAGTTTGACGAGAATCCCAGGAAATACTGATTGGTGGCAGCGGTGCGGCCGAAGGTGAGGCTTCCGCTTGCGTCGTGGTTTTCTGGATCGGATCCGGAGCCACCTCCATAATAGCTGGGCACGTTGATGTTTTGAGATCCCGAGATATCGGTGCCGTGATTTGCGACATACGCCAACTGCAGCGAGAGATCGCCGCGGAATGCCTGTTGGACGGCGAAGTTCCAGGAATCCGCGTAGGGGTTCTTGTAGTTCAAAGGAATGTAGGTGTAAACCTGTGCGATCAGTTGTTTGGCCAGAAGGCTTGACGGCGTGTTTGGCAGGACAATCACTCCATTTGCAGGAATGTTAACCGGGACCGGTGCCGGGAATCCTGCCTGGAAAGTAGCTGCCGTCACACCATCGCCAAGAACGGCAGGGCTGAAACCAGAGCCCACGGGCTGATAGCTGTTGTTGGCGCGAACCGGGTAATTGTACGCGTAGGTGTTATCCGGGAAAGGTGTGTAGCTGATTCCGAAGCCGCCGCGAACCACGGTGCTATTGGAAACGCGATAAGAGAAGCCGGTGCGCGGAGCGAAGTACTTGTACTGAGGCTTCATCCCGAGATTGGAGTAGTTGCCGCCAATGCCCGCCAGAACAAGGGTGTTATTAAGTGGGTCGTAGTTGGAGAAGCCGGCCGCGGTGGGAGGCGTGGCGGGTGGATACATATCCCAGCGAACTCCCAGGTCAAGAGTGAGTTTGGGAGTGGCCTGCCACTTGTCGCTCGCGAAGGCAAAAATCCACCATTGGCGGTAGCGTGGAAAAAATGTGTTGAGGTCGCGGCCAGTCTGGCTGGGCTGCTGGAGGAGGAAGCTGGCGATATCGTTGGCCACGGTTGTCCCCGGAGAGCTTGCGTCCGAGGTTTGCACGTCAGAGAAGGTAAAGGCGCCGCGCGGGCTGAAGGTTTGATCCTGCAACAGGTCGTCATGGACGCGACGAACATCGACACCCCATTTGAAGGTGTGATTGCCGGAGATCTTCGTCCAGTTACTCACAACGTCGATATTCGATTCCGCCCGAATCCATGGCTCGGATGCGGAGTAGCCAATCATCGGGCTCGAGAAACCGCCATTCACAGTGACGGCGACTTGTCCGCTGGTGAAGGGTTGTCCGGCGATGTTCACGCCAGGAACACCGAGCGTGGTTGCATCGCTGGAACCAAAGTCGTTGGTCGTCGCGCTGTTTCCAAGATGGGCGACGCCAAACCGCGCTTCCGTAAGGAAGGTGGGCGAAAATACGTGATCGTAGTTGATGCCGGTGCTGTAGGACTTTTGATTGCCCGTGCCCTCAAAACCGCCTCCCTGCGGACCGCCAAGGAAGGATCCGAAGGCAGCCTGCTGGAAGGTGACAACGCGCTGGAAACTGTAGCGGCCGCTGATATGGTTCTTCTCACCCAGTGAATAATCGACCTTGCCGTCAACACTGTCAGTGGTCTTGGTGAAGGGAAGGTTCGTGGTGTAGTCATTGGCGGGGTTGTTCAAGGGCTTGACGGTCAAGGTTCCATATTTCGCCGCGGCCGCATTCAACTGCTGAAGCATCGCGAGCGAGACCGGGAACTGGGACGTGAGCAGGCTATACGGAATCTGATTGTTGGGGAACTGCGGACGAGGGTCAGCGGCGGTTCCGGCGTGAACTGTACCATCGGTGTAACTTGTCGGGTCGAAAATCTGGCCCTTGGTTCCGTTCATTGCGGCGCTGAGGTCGATACATCCTAGCGGATCGTTGCAACCGGGAAGTGGCGTGGCGGTGGGTGTGAAATAGCGGGAGTCTGGGATGGTGAACGTGCTGGAAACCGCTTCGTGGTCGACTGTGCGCAGATAATCGCCAAAGAAGAACAGCTTCTCCTTGAGGATTGGGCCCCCGACTGCTCCGCCGAAATAGTTATAGGAGAGATGACCCAATGGACCGCCGAAATAGGAACGGGCGTTGAGGTCATTGTTCTGGATGAACTCAAATAGGGAACCATGAAAGTTGTTGGTGCCCGACTTCAGAGTGACATTGGTCACGGCGCCGGTTGCGCGGCCCAGTTCCGCCTCGAAGTTGTTGGTCGAGATGTCGACAGAACCGATGGCCTCAGCCGGAGGAATGATGATCTGCAGAAGGCCGGTGCGTTCGTCGTCGTCGATGCCTTCAATTTGATAGAGATTCCCTTCGCGAGGAAGGCCATTAAGCTCGGTTTGCAGCGAACTCGCAGCATTGAAGAACTGCGAGTGCTGGAAGACTGCGGGCGCGGCGCCGGGCACGAGGTTGATCAGCGTCTGGAAGTTGCGATTTGTGCCGAGCGGCATATCGACTACTTTTTCCGACTCAATCTTGGTGCTGATGTCGGCGCGGTCTGTTTGGAGAACGGGAGGCGCCGTGGTTACGAGGACCGTCTCGGAGACGTTGCCGGGCTGCAGTGTGACATCGACACGCGTAGACGAATTGCTGGGCAAGTCGATGCTCTCCTGTGTGGCCTTCTTGAAGCCTTTGGCTTCGACGCTGATGGAGTAAGTGCCGGGTTGCAAGTCAGGGAAGGTGTAGTTGCCACTTTCATTGGTTACTGACTCGTGAACCGCGCCGGTGGATACGACGGCTGTGACTCTTGCACCCGCGACGGTTGCCCCGGTTGTATCGGTGACCGTTCCCAGCAGAGTTCCATTCACTGCCTGGGCGAAGAGTGCAGGCGAAAAGCCAAGCACTATAACGCCACATAGAGACGTGCGAAGCGCCCTTGAGAATTTGGGTTGAATCATGTGCTGCCTCCAAAAATTGAATCAACTTCAAGCTCCGAACCTCATATAGTTCGGAATGCGAACCAAAGCTACATTTGGCTAATTGGGCTTGTCAAGCAGAAATCGATGAAGGCTTGAAAGAAAGTTGAAGTCTGCTTTAACCCGCCGCTGCTAGCAGCGCAGGTTGTAGTCAGTTGGAACGGCGCAAGCCATTGCGCCCATTCGCTCAAACGAGTTCGGAACGCGCTGCATCTCCTAAATCTCGTCGTGCACTGGAGTGTGACATTACAACCTTGCTTCTTTATCTTAGGATGTCCTGATTCATGCCGATTGGCTCGGAGTATTCTTTTGTTATGCTTCCCCGTGGAGTGCGCATCTGCTGTCTGCAGGTCATGATCCTGATTGGCGCGGTGCTCCTTGTCCGCGCGGAGCAGACGCCGGGCGCATCCGTTCAGACTGACCGCACGCTGGTTCTGGATGGACTGGGCAAAGGCACGGCCAATCTGGGTGGTTTGTGGCAGTTTCATCTCGGCGACGATCCAAGCTGGGCGCAGCCGTCGTTGAATGACTCCGGGTGGGAATCGATTCTCCCTGATGCCCCATGGGGTGCACAGGGCCATCCTTCATACGCCGGAATTGCCTGGTATCGCCGGCACGTGGAGATCATTCCGGCCCCAGGCACCAACAGCCAGTATCAGGTTCTGATTTCGGACGGGGAAGACGCCTACGAAGTGTATTGGAACGGGAAGCTGATCGGGCGCTACGGGCAATTTCCGCCTCACCCATATTGGTATTACAGCGTATTTCCGCGTTCATTTCCATTGACCGGCTCCAACTCCGGCGTGCTGGCCATTCGAGTGTGGAAAGCGCCCTTGGATATTTTTTCGACGTCTGAAGCGGGAGGCCTCTCAATTCCGCCAATTGTGGGGGATCCGGACACGATCTCGTTGAATGAAAATGCGATTACCTGGAACCATGTGCAACAGGACCTGTTCGATTACGCTCTGATCCTCCTGCGGGCTTTCGTTGCTGTGATGTGTGTTGTGTTGTGGAGCCGCAACCGGCGAGAACAACTCTTTCTCTGGGTAGGCGTATTCACCATCACGCCGGTGGCCCTGGGAATCCTCCAGAATCTCTTTTTCATCCCGTTTTCTTACGAACTGGCGCGCTTCATCAATCAGCCTCTGTATGTGCTTTCCAACGTTTCACTCTGGTTCCTTCTCGTCTGGCTTTTGCGGTTGAATGAAAATCCCCGAGTGCTGAAATGGACGGGGAATCTGGCTTGGATGACCATGGCGATTGGCGCCGCCGATGGGCTTCTCGCCTTGTTCTGGGGATCGGCTACAGTCTGGATGCAGTGGGCGGACGGCGTACTTGCAAGCTTGATTCTGCTCGCTGAATTGTTTCCGTTTGTATTGATCGCGTTGGCCCTCCGGCGCAGACTCGATGTCTCGCGCTGGGTAGTGGCTCTGGCTGCTTTCGTGCTGCAAATGATTCACACGATTGGAGACTCAAGTGCTTTGGGGCAGCGTTTCACGCACTGGACTCTCTATTCCACTTTGATCGATAACCAGCATATCCAAATTCAGGGGGTTGTATTCGGGCCCGAAAAGGTTACGTCGATCGCGTTGTTCGCCGCAATTATCTATGCCGTGTATCGCTACATTCTCGAGCAGCAGGCGCGTCGCGCAGTGCTCGAACAGGAGATGCAGAGCGCGCGTGAAATTCAGCAGGTTCTTATTCCGGAAGTACTGCCTTCGCTGGAAGGCTACTCCATTACCAGCGCCTATACACCAGCACAGGAAGTAGGCGGCGACTTCTTTCAGATTCTAGCGCACCCCGACGGCTCGACGATCGTAGCTGTTGGAGACGTGAGCGGTAAGGGCCTGAAAGCCGCAATGAACGTCTCGATGATTGTTGGCGTCATGCGTTCGCAGGCTGCTGCAACTTCGAGTCCGCAGGAGATTATCACGGCGTTAAACCATTGCCTGACGGGTCGGATGCAGGGCGGATTCGCGACAGGTATCGTCTTTCGCCTGGATCCGGATGGGACGGTGACGTTCGCCAACGCCGGCCATCTACCACCGTTCCTCAATGGGCGAGAGTTTTATCTCGAGCCTTCTCTGCCACTGGGACTTGTGAGCCAGGCAGAATACAGCGAAATCGACGTGCACCTGCAACCCGGCGATCAGCTCAGCTTCTATACGGATGGATTGTTGGAAGCGCGCAACGCGGAAGGAGAACTCTACGGCTTCGACAGGCTTCATACATTGTTCGCATCGCGTCCCACGGCGCAACAAGCCAGCGAGGCTGCTGTCGCGTTCGGCCAGGACGACGATATTACTGTCTTGACGCTGACGCGCGTGGCGGCGGGCGAAGAATCAACCACGCTGCTCGTCGCGCCGATTCTGGATGACGTGGCCGCGAGAGCCTAGCAAGGCCGGTACTGTGATTGCGATGGCAGTATGAGCTGCGCTGTAGAGATACCACTCGGATAAGTCAGGGAAGGTACCCTTAGATGAATGGACCTTCTCCTAACTTCGATGTAAGCGGCTGCCTCGCGATTCTCTGTTGAAACCAAATTGAACTAAGGATGAGCCACTTGAACGGTAATGGTGGTGCTGCCTGATGCGTAATTGGCGCTGCCGCTGTAGGTCGCGGTAAGGGCGTCAGAGCCGTTGGGGAGCGCAGTGGCCGGTATCGTCAACGTTGCAACGCCACTCGCATTCACCTGGACAGGCACTGCGGAGAGCAAGGTGGCGCCTTTGGAGAAGGTGACGGTTCCGAGAGTGTTGGGTGGACCGGCGCTCCATGACTGGATCGTGGCCGTAAGTGTCAGGTTGCCTCCGGTGAGGTACCACGACGAAGGTGTGAACTGAACAACGACGGGAGCTGAAGTTACCGTGAAGTTCTGCGTGCTCGGTCCAGCGGAGGCATAGTTAGTCTGCGCCGGATAGGTGAAGACGATCTTGTGGCTCCCAACCGGAGGCTTGGGCACCGCAATGTTGGCTGCCCCGCCCGAGAGGGGGACCGTGACTCCTGGATTAGTGTCGTACGTGTAGGTGATCGAGCCCAGCGGAGCACCTGCCGTGGAGCTGGTGTTCACGGTGCAATGGAAGTCTGCGCCGAAAGGATAGGGGGTGTTCCAGCAGGCAAGCGCGAGCGTGACGGGAACCGGCAGCACGTTGAGAGCGACCGGAGCCGACGTGCCTGGAGCATCGCCAGTGGTGTCTCCGGAATACACCGCAGTGAGCGCATGCATGCCCGCAGAGAGTCCCTTCAGGTAATAGTATGCCGCTCCACTGGATAAGGTGAGCGAAACCAGCGGCGTTCCTTTGTCAATGATTGTGACTGTTCCTGTGGGCACGTGGCTATTGATTTTCGTGACCTTGACGACAAGGTCAGCGCCCAGGGGATAGGTAACCGTGCCAGGGGATAGAGTGAATTGAATCTGGGTGTCATAGGCGGCCACAACATTGTAACTCACCGATTGCGGAGCGGCTTGGTTTCCCCGCGGCATCGGTGGCATGGACGACAAACGTCTTCATTCCAGGCGTCAGCGTGTTCACGCCGGAGGTCATCAATGGGCCGGTGCTGGTTACGCCGTCGGTGTTGTAACTATGGCTTCCGCAGCTGACTAGACCGGAGCGATCATCTGTGCAGCTATAGGTCGCTGTTAGTGGCTGACCAGCCTGGTAATTTCCCTGTATGTCGGGCGCAGGTGAAAGCGTAGGAACGGAAGCCTGGGGAGGGACCGTATCGACGTTTAAGGGGAACGTATAGAAGTTAGTTGACCATGTTCCAGTGCCGTTGGGATTGATGCTGCCATCATTGTTCGAGTTGATGAACTTCAGCTCCTTGGTCCCGGCGCAATCCTGAGCGTAATAGTGGACCAGATAATTGCCGTCTGCAGAAATGCCAAGAGACTGCACGCCTGTGGCAAATACCGCTGCTGCAGGAGTGTCGGGACTTGCCGGGGTAGGGCAGGCCACGGAGTTATTGACAGTCGTGTCCGTCGTCGTCCCCGGGGCAGGAGGCGTGGTGCCGGGCGTGACGCCGTAGGTAATGCTCTTGATGGGTGACGGAATGAAGGTAGCGGCGCCGGGCAGTCCGGTGCCTGTCAAATTCGGCGGCTGACTCGAAAGCCTGGCGTAATTACTGTTGGTCCAGTTGCCTGGCCCGATGGTGAGCGGGTTTCCCTGACTGTCCGTCACGAGAACCGTGGTCAGGTCTTCGGGCACCTGAGCAATGGTGATAAAGGTGGAATTTGGATGGGTGGTTTGGCCGCTGCCGGTGAAAAGTCCGGGCCCCGCGAAACTGGTGAGCAGGTTCTGCGGGCAGGGCACGTTATAGAGGTCCGAGTTAGGATTGGTTTGATCGAATTGGCAGGAGCCGCCAGTCCATCCCTCACTCGCCATCAGGAATCCCATGCCTTCATGAAAGACTGGCCCGTTACTCGGTGTGTGAATATCGGGCAGGGTGAAGGACGGTCCATCGAACACATCTTTGAAGACCTCGTTCGACAAACTGGATACGGGGCAATTCGCGCCCACCAAAGTATTGCCGGTGCCGGTTGTGCATCCCAGCGTGAAGAGCTTGCAGGCCGGCTGGCCGTTCAGAATCTCCCCATTGTGCACAAGACACATTGAAGTGGCAAAGGAGGTCAGGCTCACCTGGAGCGGATACGCGACTAGAGGATCGAGCGCTGAATCTCCGACCTGCGGATTGACTCCATTTGAATTGATCGCCAGAGACCCGCCGGGAGCCGAAAAGGCTCCGCTCAGATCGTACTCGAACCCGATTTGATTGTTGGTCACCGGATTGAAATTGAAGTCCTGATCCAACTGAACGGGAGTCGGGTTTGAGGGAGGGATGGTGTTTCCGGAGATCACGGCCGGCCCGTTGACACCCCCAGACGTGCAGTTCGTGATGAGATACAAGCTTGAGCCGGCTACGAATCCACCGTTGTCATCGAGGTCAATTTTGAGCTGCTGCGGCTGAGCGCTTTGAACAAGGAAGCTGCTGATGTCGATGGGAGGCACTCCGCCGGTTTGGATCGTGTATGTATATTGCGTTCCGCTCACCAGGAAGCTCCCTTGAAAGGTGTCGGGGTCGTCACTGTTGAGGTCCCCTGCGCCTGCCGGAGCCTGATAGTTGGTGGTGAAGCAATCGGGCACTGAACCGTCACTGACGCCCCCTCTGCAGACGTTGGTTGGGCCGGTGCTGTTGGTGAGATTGGTGACCAAAATATTGTTATCGACCAGAACGTTCCCTGTACCGTCGGACGTGGAGGAGAGCTTTGCAGTTGGCGGATTTGGGCAGTTGAGATTGAGGGTGTTCGTATTGAAGGTGACCAGGTTGGTGTTGCTTGCACTGGATTGGGATCCCCGCACGTCGACTGGGCCGAACAGTTGAATCGGACTCTGGGCAATGGTTGCGGGCGCGAATATGACCAGACAGGTCGCAATCGTGAAGGGCAGCAGGGAAGAATGGAGTCTCATGTGAATAACGACCTCCGCGTCGTCTAGTGTTGTTCAAGTCCGGAAGGTTGTCGCACCGGAGCTAGTACGCAGGGGTGGGGTGAGACCCGCGTGAAGCCGAGGTAAAGGTGAAGTCAGTTTCGGCCCGAATCTTGGGGAAATCGCGAATGAATGGTTCCTAGCCAGTCTGCTGTTCCATTCAACACGTGTCAACAGAAAAAGTGATTGGGATTTGGACCATGCGAGGTTCGGAATCCGGGCGGTTTAGGCGGCTTGACTCACCTGGAAGCAGTGTCGGAGGGCAAATTCGCCTGCTCGTCTTGGGTGAAGCAATCGCCGGCTTTGTTACCCAAATGCCATGATCAATGTCAATACAGAAAATATTGCAAATGGCACTCAGGGGTGGTATACCTTGCGCGCAGGTTGAAGAGCGTTGCACCCGCAATGAACTGAAGGAGCGGGTGCGCTCGTGATCGGGAGAAGGGGAATGTACGGAATGATTTCAAAGCAAGGATTGACGGCCATGCTGTGTGCGGCTATGGCTACAACGGTCTACGGCCAGGCTGGGCCGCAGCTCAAGATTGATTGGAATACGGTCGCTGTGGTCTCGACGTCGACGCCCACGCTGCAGGTGGTGGTGAATCCGCCCCTGCGGCCGGGACAGCCACTGGGTGTGGCAGCGTACAAGGCCGTGAAGGACCTTGGCGCAGAATATGTGCGTTACGTGCCGTGGCTGCCCTATCCGAAACTTGGCGTGGCCGAATTGGAGCCTCCCACAGCGCAGAAGACCAGCTGGGATTTCGGCCTGATCGATCCGATGACGAAGGACTTTCTGAATGCGACCGAGGGCCATTCGCCGATCGTCAACTTCAGCACGATTCCTACTTGGCTTTTCAAGACCGATAAGCCGTCGACCTATCCCGCCGATCCTAACCAGGTTACGTGGGATTACACGCAGGGGACCGAACTGCGCGACCCCAGCGGCAAAGAGTTGGGAGATTATTACGCCCGGCTTGTGAGTTGGTATGTGAACGGTGGGTTCACCGATGAAAACGGAGTGCGACACGACTCCGGCTATCACTACAAACTACCGGTTTGGGAGGTGCTGAACGAAGTCGACTTCGAGCACCAGATGACTCCGCAGCAGTACACCGAGCGCTATGACGCGATTGTTAGTGCGATTCACAAGGTCTCGCCGGATACCAAGTTCGTGGGACTGGCGCTTGCGATCCCGGGCAAGAGCCCGGACCAGTTTGAGTATTTCCTGAACCACGAGAACCACAAGGCAGGAATTCCGCTGGACATGATTTCGTACCATTTTTATGCGTCACCGGTTCCAGGACAGACGATTGACAGCTGGCAGTACACATTTTTTGACCAGGCGGACGGCTTTCTGAACACGGTGCGGTATGTCGAGTCGATTCGGAAGCGTCTCTCCCCTGAGACGAAGACGGACACCGACGAACTCGGAGTCATTTTGCCCACGGACAACAAGCCAGGGGACGATGTGCCGCCCCCCCCGGCCTACTGGAATCTTGCAGGATCGCTCTACGCTTATCTCTACATTGAGCTGTCGCAACTGCAGATTGATGTGGTGGGCGAGTCACAGCTGATCGGCTATCCTACACAATTTCCCAGCGTGAGCATGATGAACTGGCAGAATAACAAGCCCAATGCTCGATTCTGGGTGCTGAAGCTCATCAAGGATAACTTCCATCCTGGCGACAAGCTGGTTGAGACGAAGCTGGAAGGGCAGGGAAGTGAGAGCGTAGCGGCACAGGCTTATGTGACGCCCGGCGGGCGCAAGTTGTTGCTGGGGAATAAGCGCGATAAGGCTGTCGAGGTGTCAGTTGCGGATGCGGACAAGGCGACCGCGATGACAGTGGACGGGCAGACCGGCGACGACGCTGCGCGCAGCGTGAAGCCTGAGGGCGGCAAGATCCGGCTGGAGCCCTTCGCGGTGACGGTGTTGAGCTGGTAGGTCGTGGTTAAGGCTTCGGATCAGGGCTGGCGGCGGGATCGAGCTGTTGCGGAGTGATCTCGTCGCCGGCATTTGGCTTGCGAAGAGTACCGGGAGTGGAATTGTGCAAGTTTTTGAAGGCGGCAAGCGCCTTCAATTGACCTTCCCTGTTTCCTGTGGCGTGCTCGGCCTGTGCGAGCCGATACCAGGCAATTTCATCATCGGACTTGAGCCGGGTGGCGCGTTCGAGCAATGGCACAGCGGCCTGCGGGTTGTGGGATTCGAGATCGACGCCGCCGAGGCCCACAAGCGCTTCTTCAAAGTCAGGGAATCGCTGCAACACTGACTCGAATTGCTTGGCAGCTTCCTCGAGATTGCCGAGATTGGCCTGGATGTTCGCAATCTCGTAACCGGCGTTTCCATTGCCGGGATCAACGGCCAGCTCCGCTGTAAACTCACGCATGGCCGCATCGCGGTCTTCGGGCTTCTGGGTCTCTCGAAAACGCGAGAGATAGATGCGCCCCATTCGGTAATGGATCCCCGGACGGTTTGGATCGAGTACGAGGACGTGATTAAAGGCCACGATCGCGGCGTCGTAGTTCTTCTCGCTCTCGTTGGCCTCGCCCTGGGCCTGCAGCATCCAAATGGAGTCGGGCGCCTTGTCATGCAGCTTCTCCATCACGACGTAGGCGAAATTCCCATAGATGCGGCCGGTGTGGTAGAGGACCTCCGGGTCGTCGGGATACAGTTTGTTGAGCGCCAGAGCTGTCTCCACGGCGTCGGCATCGCGGCTGAGCCCCGTGTAGGCTCGCAGAAGCTGTAACCCGCACATACGCCTTCCCTCGGGATCTGCCTGCTTGAAGCACTTATCGAGAAGGGGTAGTGCTTCGGAGTAGCGGTCCAGTTCCGACAGCGAAAGGCCCAGCAGGTTATCGAGCCGGGGCAGGCTGGGTTTCAGCCTTTGGGCTGTCCGGACCTCTTTTATTGCCTGCTCGTACTCACGTTGCTTGAAACAAATAGCGCCCAAAGTTGCATGGATTTCCGCGACACCCGGATCGAGTTTCGCAAACTTTTCAAAGGCCGCCTGTGCTTCGGCGTAATGGCCTTGAGCGAGAGCCTGCTGGCCTGCGGCGGCATATTGTGCCGCCTGATTGTCATTGTCTGTTTGTGCTAGCGCAGCCAGCGGCAGGGAGGAGCAGAATGCCAATGCAAGGCCCAGACTCAATTGTTTGCACTTCATGAGTTGAGTTTATCTCCTGCACAGAAAAATCCGCCATGCCGAAGCGGCATGGCGGATTCAAAGTGAAGCATTGGGTGTGGTCTAGAAGCTCAGTTTGCCGCTAAGTTGAAGGATGCGGGGCGCCGATGCTCCCGTGATCTTTCCACGAATGTTATCGGCATCGGTAATGCCGGCATCGATGACCTCGTTCCCGCCGGAGCCGCCGACAACCAGGCCGCCTACGTCCTGGGCGTATTGGTGGTGGTTGAAGGTGTTGAACGTATCCACATTGAGCTTGAAGTTGATGCGTTCGGAGAGGTGGAAGTTCTTGGCGAAGCCCATGTCAAAGTTGTTGATGCCGGGCTGACGCAGGAAGTTGCGCTTTGAGTTGCCGGTCGTGGCGGCCGGTGGCTCGGTGAAGCAGCTCAGGTTGAGGCGTTCGAATTTGGAGGTCAGGCCGCCATGGACATTGCAGCCGGCCGTCAGGTTTGCGCGAGGAGCAGGTAGTCCCTGCATGCCGTCGATGTCGTTCCCGCCGACGCCAAACGGAAATCCGGTTTGGAAGGTTGTGATGCCAGTGATTTCCCAGCCGCCGAGTGCAAGATCGGCTGCCCGTCCGACGCCGCTGGCAAACTTCTTGCCGCGTCCAACCGGCAACATGTAGACATAGCTGGCTACAAAACGGTTGTCAACGTCGAAGTCCGAAGGACCGTAATCCAATTCGGGGTGATGGTTGTCTTCAAAGCCCTGGTAGCCGGTGCCAGAGGCCCCGACGCCGGCAGCGGCCGACTTGTCGTCCTTGCTGCTTGACCAGGTATAGATTCCCGTGATGGCCATATCGCCGGCGCGATGCTCGAATTTCACGTTCATCGCGTTGTAGTGAGAGTAGCCGTGGAAGTCGCTGTCGATGTAGAAGCTGGTGAAATCCGGATACGGCAACCGGGTGAATATCCCGTTGGCATCCGTGGTGTTTGAGTCCGCAAGGGTTAACTTTAGCGTTGACGTAGACTCCGTTGGCATCCTGCTGCTGGCAGAAGGGAATGCTTTCGGCGGGAATGTTGAAGGGTTGGGCGATGTCATGCCGGTTGAGAAGGTGAACCGCATGGGTCCCGATGTAGTTCACTTCGAGGGTTGTGTTGCGGGCCAGTTCGCGCTCAACCGATGCCGTCCAGGACTGGACGTAGGGGTTGAGAGGGTTCTCGGACTCGATGACCGCCAGGAAGGAAAGGGTCGATTCCGGGAACGGACCCAACGTGGTGTAAGGCGTGAAATGTTGGTTGGCCTGCTTGCTGATGGTTGTATCCGAAGCAGGGTTCAGAGTTGTTGCGCACGCTGTACGGATAGATGTCAGCCGAGTCGTCGATCTCACGGCCCTCGTAGAAGTCGTAGAAGATTCCATACCCGCCGCGCACGACAGTCTTGTCGAGTAAGCCGATAGTTGATGCCGAACCGTGGGCGCAAAGGGCGTCTTGGGACCAGGATGGGGACACTGACCCGCAGTAGCGCAGAATGGGGCTGTTGTTGGCATCCAACTCCGGGAGCGACTGCCGTCGGTGGTGAGCTTCTGTCGGCATAGCAGAGGCCGCCGTCTGGAGTTTTTGGTATCGAGCCAGAAGAAATGGTTGCGGGCTTCGACGGGTTGCCGGCGGTAATCCCAGCGCATGCCGAGATTCAAGGTAAGTTTCTGGGTCACCTTCCAGTCATCTTTGGCATAAGGCGCAAAGTAGCCGAAAACGTGGTCCTGCGGATTGCCGGCTGTGTTGGCGGGCTCAAAGGGCCGGGAACAAACCGCTGCACTCGATATAGTAATCCGAGCATCATGTCGGCGACGGCATTGCCCGTGCCGCAAAGTCCCAGTGGATTGCCGATTTGATACACGCAACTCGGTTGGCCCGCACCGGGTCCGCTTGGGATGAGACCGTTGTTGTTCAGGATCGGTTCGGAACTGAAGCCCCAGTCTCCAAAGAAATCATCATCCAGGTTTCGGATCAGGTGACAGGTGCGATAGTCGACGCCGAAGCCGAGCGTGTGCCTTCCGCGAATCGATGTGAAGGCGTCCGGCAAACTCCCAGTTCGGATCCATGGAGCCGCTGTAGGAATTGCCGAGCCGCCGCCGCTTGAATAGGACTGAGACCGACATTCGGCCAATCTGCTGCAAGGGCCGAAATTGGTAAAGATGCCAGTCTCAGGCGAGCTGGGTGATACAGCTGCGGAGGGCTCATCTTCGTCGCCTTCCGGAGCTTCGCGGCCAGGTGGCCAAAGCGGAAATGTTCACATTCTACTGGCCGAAGTTAACGGTGTGCGAGACCTCCCAACTGGTTTCTGGTTTTCGAGATAGCTCTCGAAGCCGTAGAATACAGGAACGATCCGGAGTTATACGAGCGTGGTTCACGTAGTTGGCGTGGGTGAAGCGGAAGAAAACCGAACCCAGTTTGCCCAGGGTCTGGTCGCCGCGGTAGGTCTGCTGGTTTCTGGTCAGCAGTCCGGGAATTTCCTGCTTAACGTAGTTGACAGCCTTCCGGCTGGTTGGCACGGTCGGCGTTTGCCCAGAATCATTGGCCACCGCAACCTGGCCGATGCCGGTCATGAAGTCGGCCGGCAGGAATCATGTTGCCGGGAAACGCCTGCCCGGTGAGTGGATCCACCGGCATGCAGTTGTAGCCGGCATTGATCAGCGCGGTGCAATCCGGTGTCCCATATGCGGGCAGCAGGGCCCGCCAGGCAGCCTGCCGAGTCTCGAGGGCGGGCTATAGGTTTCCGCCGAGAAGTCGCCTGTCAGAATCTGCCGGATTGGGACATTCTCGTACCTGCCTCGCGCCGTTATTAATCCGCCAACCTTCATAGTTCGCCATCCAGAACGTCTTGTTCCGGCCGTCATAGATGTCGAGGAATGTAAATCGGACCGTCCATCACAAAGCCGAACTGATTCTGCCGAAGCGTCGGGTTCGACGTGGGTGTGCCTGAGATGAAGTCATTGGCCGTCGGGAACGGCAGGGCGTCGAACACGTTATTGCGGTCATACTCAGAAGACCGCGCCGTGGAGCGTGTTGGTGCCCCCCTTGCTGACGATATTGACCTGCGCGGCCGAGAATCCGTAGTCGGCCGTATAGGTTCCGCTCTAAACCTTGAATTCCTGGATCGCGTCCTGCGACAGGATCACCGCCGGGGTAACCAGGGCCGCGTCAGTGTTGACCAGGCCGTCGAGAGTGTAGTTATTGCCTTCGGGGCGGCCGCCGTTGACGCTGATCGCGTTGCCTTCGCCCTGGCGCATCGTGCCTTGTTCACCGCCGACGGTGACGGCGCCCGCACCCACCAGGAGCAACTGCATGAAGTTGCGCCCGTTCAGCGGAAGCTCTTCCACCTGCTGCTGGCTGACCAGTTGCGACAGCGCGGCGCTGTCGGTATCCAGATTACGGCCTGCGCGGTTACTTCAATGGTGTCGGTCACTGCTCCGGGCTTCAAGGCGAGATCGACACGGACCTTTTGATCGACGGCCAGGACGAACCCGGTGGTTACTGATTTCTGAAACCCCTTCGACTCCGCTGATACAGAGTAGGTTCCGGGATTCAAGGATGGGGCATAATAATCGCCGGCCGAACTGGTGACCGTGCGAAAGGCACATTTGTCGGGTGTTGGTTACCGTTACCTTGACATTGGGAATGATGGCGCCTGAACTATCCGTCACCGTACCCAGAATCGTGCCTGTTGCTCCGGCTTGCCCGTACATCCTGCCTGCACCAACCAGCAGTGTCAGTATGAACAGCCCGATGGACAATCTAAATGCTCGCATCGCCTGAAACCTCCGTGAAGCGGTTGCTATCGTTCGTCTACCAGGGGGCTTCTGTCTCTTTTGAACCGAACGACAGACGGACACATCTGTGCCGGTAAGATCTGGAGCTACCCCAATGCGACGCGAGGCTACGCGTACCACAGAGGAATTGTCAAGAGAAACATTATTTCCAGTTTGAAATTCCGTAATCGATTGATTTCTCTATCGAAAGCCCCTTGTATCGTGGCCCCTGAATCGCTTTTCTGGCTCACTTTATCGATTACGGGTGTGAAACTTTTCAGGCGTGCCGACCGTCTCTGTCCGACCTATTTCAATAGGTGAGCGCCACTCCTATTTGACACAACCTTCGATGGCTATCTCAGCGGGACGGACTGAACCAGGGTGACAGGCCCAGGATGCCGGACGGCAGGGGTTGAAGGCTCTGCATGTCCTGGGGAACGAAGAGCATTCCGTAGCGATCCCACAGGAGACGATAGTCGGGCTGTGGCTGGCCTGCCATGGCGTTGATTGCTGTGTTGCCCACCACGATGCGCAGGTTGTTACTGCCGCTCTTGAGATAAGGCGTGACATCGAGTCGGAACGGCGGATGCCACACGACACCTGCGGATTTTCCATTCACGTAGATTTCTGCGGCTTCACGAACCGCAGGCTCGAGATAGGCACGCATGTTATGCTCACCCGGCGGCGAAGGAAGAGGCACCACGGTCCCTGGTCCAAAGTCGAGGAGATATCTTGTTCGCTGCGGCAGAGCTTCAGAAGGAAGATCGAAGGTCTTCTCATATGTCGCCCGGCCCGAATAGAACTGCGTCTCCGGATTGTCGCTCCATGATTCAAGGCGATCCATTGTCACTGTGGAACCTGCCTCACCGAAGGTGACTTTCCAAGGTCCTGCTAAATCTGCTGCCGTCGCTTCTCGCCGTTCCGCTTGCGGTTGGCGGCCATCGCAGAGTCGGAGAAAAAAACGAGGCGCGATTCGTAGGGAGCGAGGTCGAGTTTAATATTCCGAGGATCGGGCAGGCCTGAAATCTCACCGGAGAACGAATCCCATACCTCTGCGTGGTGGGCGACATCGCGAAACTTCGCTTCCACCTGCTTCGACTGGTTGGAAGTGTTGGCGACGAAGTAGAGGTCGCCGCCAGAGAGCTTGCGATGGATGAAGCCGATCTCGGGGGTACGCGGAGACAACGTCATATCCGGTGAAGCATCCTTTGCCAGCTCTGCACCAAGCTGTGTCTCGTCTTCAACAAAATGCGCAGAAGGGATGCTGCCGTGAAAGAGAGTCGCTGAGATGTCCTTGAGTCGTGCGGACTCTTCATCGGCGTGCACCAGGCCGGGCGCAGTGGCGGGAAGACGCCGGGTCGCGATCACAATGCCGCCGTTGCGCGCGAAAGCGAGGACCTTCTCGTAGGTCGCCACAGGCAGCCGGTCGACGTCGGGGAGAATCAAGATGCGATAGGGTAGGCCCACGCTGTTGATCGGCGTCGGCATCGATGAAGTCCAGATTGAAGCCGGCATCGAGAACCTGGGCGATGACCTGCTGCCGAGGCGGTATTCCATGAACTCGTCGATGGTGACGTTGGAGCCAGATTCATCGAAGCCTGCCGGCGATGTGGGCGAGCGTCGCTTTTGGAATCCCACCTTGAACGTTGCCCAGACATCGTCATTGGGAAGCAGGAGGGCGACATCGTTGGCGGGCTTGCCCTGACGCAGTGCGAAACTGACCCTCTGCAGATAACGCGTCAGATCGGGCATGGCGAAGAACCACGGGTTGTGCGCGTTCAGCGCCGCGGCCGCGTACATGCGCCAACCGGGCTCGCCGGCCGCCGCGGGTGAATAAGGCCAGCCATGGCCGACAAGCTGGTTGATGCCTTGGAGGAAATGCAGATCCGCTTCAGCTTTCATGTCGAGAGGCGTGGCCCGGAACGCAGGCGAGTGAAGCCATGTCCACGTCTCCGAGGAGATCACCGGACGATTAAAGAGGTGTCCCGCCGACGCAGCCCAGCGGGTGTCAGAGAATTCGCGCCACATGTGGAAGGTGGCCTTTCCTTCGCCTTCCGGCAGGTCCTCGTATGCGGTTGCTGGATAGCGTGACCGGCGGGAATCCGTAGCTCTGTGAGCGAAGCAGCGTGTGGTGCTCGTGGGCCCACGCTTCATCGGCTCAGGAAATTGTCATCTGCCAGTTCGGTCAGAGTCCTACCCCAATCGTGGCGAATCGCGGCCGTGTCGGGCCCGGCGTCGCTGACAAGAGCGAGCAGATGGGGCCTGAGATCGTAACCGCGCCGCCGTTGGAATTCCGAGAGCAGCGCAGGGGTCCAGTCTGATCCGTAATCTTCAAGGCTGTCACTGAAAACGGCGTAGGGCGGTTGATCACCGAAAGCGGAAAGGAGACGATCACCGGTTGCATGAAGGTGGGTCAGGATTGCCGCGGAGTCGTAGTGGTCAAGAACAAATCCGGCTCCGCCTACCGAAGGCCGTTTCACCACCATTCCGGTGCGGCTTGAGACGAAGCAGATCAGTGTGCGAGATTCCGACGAGGCTGGGAACGAGTACCTTCCGGACGCGGGCGGAGCAATCGGTGTTGCCTGGGCCGTTTGTTGGGCGGAGAACGAGTCGGGGAGGAGGAATGCCGAGATCGGCTCCTCGCCTGCTTCCAAAAATGGGGCGGCTATGGATGTCGTATCTAGATCAACGGCGAGTTTCTCGACGCGCAGCATCCCTGCAGCTTCAGTGACGGGAATGTGCGGACCACCGAAAGGCCAGCCGCTGCCGAGCGTGACGTCGACGCGGAGTCCCAGGCGACGGGCTTCTTGAGCGGCAAACCGCAGGGTCTCGAGATGTTCCGGCGAGAGGAAAGGCGTATTGCGAAAGCCGGTAGAGGGATCGTCAAGGGCGAGGGCATAGAGATTGGCAATTTCAACGCCGCCAATTCCGGCCGCTTTCATCTGTTCCAGTTCGCGAGTCAACTCCGTTTTCGTTGCAGCAGGCCCGAACCACCACCACCGCACCATGATCCGCGCTGAATCGGGTGGACTCATGAAGCTCCGATGCAGTTCGGCGAGGTTCGCGTCTGTCTGAGCGTGCATTTGCGAGCATGGAATCAAGCCGAGAGTGAAGAGCAGGAGCAGTGTGGAAAAAGTCCGGCTCATCAAAGGCATCCGAATTGCGAAATAGAGAGCACGCAACATGGCAGGAAAGGACCTCCAGGCAGAGGCGGTTTGAAATGCGAGATGCCGATTTGCCTTGATTGAAAGGGCGTGTCCTTCATAGCAGAACCAGCCGGAATCGGCAAAGGCCATGGCCCCATAAATTCGAATGGAAAATTTTTTGTCTTTCGAATGTTTAGCCGATTGTGCTAATGTACGGGTCGCCAAAAGAAGGGCAAAATTCTCTCATCTGGATGGAGTGGAGCGGCCACCCTGGTCGAGCCCTGCAGCAAGAGCATGCAACTGAAATGAAAAGGGAAAACAATGAAACTCCTGGCAAAGAATTTGATTCTGGCAAGTCTGATGATAGTCGCAGGTTTCGGGACCGCGACGGCGCAGAACAACACCGATTCGCTCCAAAGTGGCTTTCAGAACCCGCCTGAGAGTGCGCGCCCCCGGGTATGGTGGCACTGGATGAACGGCAACATTACCAAGGAAGGCATCAAGCTTGACCTGGAATGGATGCATCGCGTGGGGCTGGGTGGCTTCCAGAACTTTGACGCTGCCCTCGAAACGCCGCAGGTGGTAGACAAACGCCTGGCCTATATGACGCCAGAGTGGAAAGATGCGTTCAAATACGCGACCGCGCTTGCCGATCAGATGGGAATGGAAGAAGCCATTGCGGGCTCGCCGGGATGGAGTGAGTCGGGTGGTCCGTGGGTACCAGGACTCACGGTATGAAGAAGTACGTGTGGAGCGCCACCGAAGTGAAGGGCGGGGAGCCGTTCACCGGCACGCTGGCGGCGCCTCCCAAAGTCACGGGCGCATTCCAGAATGAGACTATTCACGACCAGCAGCCGCCGCCGGGCACCCTGGCAATCCCGGAGTTCTATGCCGATGCGGCCGTGGTGGCCTACAAAAAGTCGGCTATCGATATGCCGGTAGAAGCGCTGCATGCGAAGATCACTTCGAGCGGTGGGTCTCCTGACACGGCAATGCTTTCAGATGGAGACCTGGAGAAGACGACCGGGGTTCCAATTCCAGCGGTTGGCGAAGTTTCATGGATTCAGTACGAGTTTCCTGAGCCGCAGTCGATTCGCTCGATCACCTATGTAACCAAGGATCCGGGTTGGATTGAAGCATTGGTAGCTGGGATTGCAGCCCCGGAAAAGACTCTTGAATCCAGCGACGATGGACAAAACTTCCACGAGATCGTCAAGCTCTCAAGCGGCGATGCTCCGGAACACACCATTTCATTTGCAGCCGTTACCGCAAAGTATTTCCGCGTGACCTTCAAGCGCCCGCCACCATCTAAACTCCCTGACTGGGCGGTCGGAATCGATCCTGCCTCGATGGGAATCAAGGTGCCGCCGCCGCCAACAACGTATGAGATCGCAGAACGTGCTCCATCCCGGCGCGCGCGTCAACCACTTCGAAGAGAAAGCCGCGTTTGTTCCAGAAGGTGACCTTTACGGCTCGGCGACGCCTGAAGTGGGTGCCAATGAGACCGTGGCCAAGTCCGACGTGATTGACCTTACCTCCAAGATGAGCCCGGACGGAAAACTCGACTGGACACCGCCAGCCGGCGATTGGGTTGTGCTGCGCTTCGGGTATTCACTGCTGGGCATCACCAACCATCCGGCGACCGCGGAGGCCACAGGGCTCGAAGTCGACAAGATGGAC
>CAVQZQ010000141.1:0-36480 GCA_963718435.1 uncultured Acidobacteriota bacterium
AAGGTGAGATGAGGAACGATTCATAAATGCTCAGGAGCGACCTGCCAGATTTGGCTGCCTTTGCGACCGTCGTGGAAGAGCGTAGTTTCACTCGAGCAGCGGTTCGGCTTGGCGTCTCGCAGTCTGCACTCAGCCACTCCATGCGAAGTTTGGAAAAGCGCATGGGCATACAGTTGATCGCGCGGACAACGCGCAGCGTTTCAGCAACAGCGGCAGGCACCGCACTGTTACAGGAGCTGGCACCGGCTCTGGAAAGGATCGGACACGCTGTAGCGGAAACGATGCAACTCCGAGAGCGTCCGGCGGCAGAATCAGACTCATCATCCCTCGCTCGGCCGCAGAGATGGTGCTGATGCCGAGGCTGGCCGCATTCACTCGGAAATACCCGGAGATCGTGCTCGAAGTTACTTCTTCCAATGATCCAGTCGACCTCGTGGCCGGCGAGTACGATGCTGGTGTTCAGCTGGGGGAGTACATCCAGCGCGACATGATTGCCGTTCGCGTGACGAAAGAGATGCGTCTGGCAGTCGTCGGCTCGCCGGCCTATTTTCAATCGCGTCCCATTCCGAGGAACCCGCAAGACTTGAAAGACCACTCATGCATCGGCTTCCGTTTCAAGAATGGGATGTACCGATGGGAGTTTGAGAAGGGCCGGAAAGCACTCACCGTCAGTCCCCAAGGGCCAGTTTCATTCGATGATCCCGATCTGGTGATCCAAGCCGTGCTAGACGGAGTCGGCATTGGCACATCCATGGAGGGGAATCTCGCGGTGCTGCTGAATCGAAAACGCCTGGTGCAAGTGCTACAGGACTGGTGCCCCTCGTTCCCGGGATACTTCCTCTACTACCCGAGCCGCCGAAATCAGCCTGCCGCTTTGGCAGCGTTGATCGAAACATTCCGCGTGTCAGACTAGGCCAACCGTAACCGGAAACTGGCAACGAGCCTGCGATCACGGATCTTCTGGGTTTACGCCAAATCGCCGAGTCACTCATCGACCGGGAATAACGCTCTCAGGACAACTGCTTCTAGCCACTGATCCAGTCCCTGTCTAACTTTGCGCGGCCACTGACACGCGTGATCAGTAACACCCCTCTTGAACGTCGATAAATCCTGATCTCCACGGCGCCCAGTGTGCCGATTGTGTGCCCCATTGCGGGCCGGAGGTGAACCATGGCCCGCAAAATCGGGTCGCATGTGTTGCCGTCGATCCAGGGCGAAGCCGCTGCAAAGGTAGAAAAGCTTTGGGTCGCGTGACCGCCGTGCCCGTCCTGCCATTGCCCGACAGGTTTTTCTAAACCAACCATTCGGATCAGACACACATCTGGCGCATTAGGCGGCGTCGGGAAGTGGGACCTAACGGCAAAGGGGATCGGTGTTAGAGAAACGGATCGATGACAGCTCTTCCGGAAGCCGCTGATAACATCTAACTATCTTGTATTCAAGAGATGTGAGCCGCATCACAACCGCTGCTCGCTTTCGGCTGTCCGCCTCGCAGAGGTCGATCATCTGGCAAGGGCTGGACCGGATCGTCAATTCCTACGTCGCCCGCCGAACTAAAGGTGGCGTACGGTACGAGTACCCATTTGAGGTTCATCCCCCTCCGGTCGGCTTTCTCCGTGGCAAATTCGATCGAGACTTTATGAATGAAATTGTTGGTCTATGGGAGCTGCTCAAGCCGAAAATCAAGACCGGCGGCCGAGTACAGATGGACGCAATTGAGTTGCGCGCTTCGATCTTCTCCATAAGGGCCAACTTAGATTACGTTCGCTCTCGCCGCCATTTCTATCGCCGCGCGAGCCCCGAGGAAAGAGCTGCATTCCGACTTGACGACGAATCGTTTGACCAATTGAAGGTCAAATCCAAGCGCGTGATTCACACTCTGGAGCGGCATATGAAACGGGCCGACCGTACTTTGTTCAAGTCAATGTCTCGAGACGAACACGGTTTGCTTACGTATGCGTGGAGAATGCATCTGCTCTGGATGCGGCTGCATATCGCTTATTTCAAGCCGTCACGAGGGATTAGAGGCCGTAAAGTTCCAACAGGAGCCAGAGCGGCAATTCCTGCAAGAGCGAATTCGGCAGTTGAAATAAAGAATGTCCGGTGGCACATCGGCGGGTGGCCCATATCCCGATCTGTCGCTGAAAATGGGTGGCGGGTGGCCCGGGTCTCACAGCGCGCATTATCAAGTTGAGGGTGCTCCCGGTCCCTCGCCTATGGGGACCGGGGAAGGGGAATCGACTACTCCGCTTTAGTAGGTTCGAAGATAGCCATGATTTCGGGCATTCGATGCGCTACATTCCGTAAAAAAGACACTTTCGGGGTGAAACGCAGGACCACTCGCGGAACGCCTCAGGCACCTGATAACCCATCATCACGCGAAAATATACGCCACGTGCGTGAAATCCGAAGTTGCGACAGTTCGATTCAATGAAAATGGTTGGCGCCGTCCAGATCCGTCGGGACTGATGATCGCTACAGACAATAACGATGACCGATGTGTACGGTGGAAACGTGCCGCCCGATAGGTAGCTTCGTATCGGCGGTTCGAAGTCGCCTATTGCCTGCCTGGGAAGTATTGTCCCATCCGGCATTGTCCAATCGTGTATTGCCGCTCGCCATACAATTCCCAACGAGAAATGAGCAAACTTTTCCATGTCGATTCCGAGATCATCTCCGGAAAAGAGAGAAATATCGGGATAACGTTCAAGTGGGGGCGCATTACTGAGCATCCTGTGAAGCGGGAATTCGTCCGTCACCTTGGCGGCGATCTGAGCAAGCACGTAGGACTCGCCGCCCTGGTCCAAAAGACCTTCACAGGTACTGCAAAGCAGGAGGTCCCTGATGTGGAGGTGCCTCTCCAAACGGCCGGTCCCCGACCGTGTGCCATACTGGAGGCCCTTCTTCCCGGGATGGTACAAACTCGCCGGCATGAAGTGGCTTTTGCGGAAATTCTTCAGATCCTTTGTAATCTGGCAAAGTGGGCAAACTTGTTGGTCCCTCACCACCATTTGAACTCCAAATCCACTTGAACGTTAGGCTCGTCCCCGATTTTTCCAAAAAAGTTTGCCCTGCTGTCGATTTCTTCTGTGCGCCACGACTATAGGATGAACAGTCGAGAGGATGAACGGTCGAGTGCGCAGGACGTCAGACTCTCACAAGCGCTGGTACATAAGAGGAGGCCAGGACAAACGATGAGGAATTTGATCTTTGCAATCAACATTACGTTAGACGGCTGCGTTGACCACACCAAGCAATCTGTCGATGAAGAAAAACTTGAATATTTTTACTCACCTCACGCGAGAGGTTGACCTGCAGGTCTTCGGACGTAAAACCTATCAATTGATGGTTCCCTATTGGCCTGATGTCCTCAAAAACCCGAATGAGACAAAAGCTGATACCGAATTTGCCCGGGCATTTGTCGCCACGAACAAAGTTCTTTTTTCACGATCATTGGACAGTGTTGAAGACGGAAATACGCGCATTGTTCGCGGGAGCCTTCACGACGAAATACTTAAACTGAAACAAGAACAAGGCAAAAATATTTTAGCCGGTGGCGTAGATATTCCTTCACAACTCATAGAGCTTGGCCTGGTTGATGAATATCGCTTTGTCGTTGGCCCAGTCGTTGCAGGAGAAGGAAGACGGTTGTTGGAAGGCGTTAGCCTGCCGCAGAGACTGCAACTAAAACTTGTCGAGTCAAAGATTTTCAAATCAGGAAGTGTTGCGCTTCGTTACTTGAAACAGTGACGACAAGCAACATTTGCAACAGGCACGTGGCCCGCTCATCGATTCAGCCACCCGCCTGCAGCTTCGCAACTAGAGAGGCCGCGAGGAATGGGCCACCTGCCCATCTGAAATAAAAATTGGGATCACTGTCGATTTTCGGTCTCCCCAACGACTATAGGACAAAAGAACGATGAGCGACGGTTCCTGAGTGAACAGGAAACGAGTCATCGGAAACAAGCCGCAGAAACCAAGGAGAAAAAGTCATGCCACAGTATCTGGTTTGTAACTACATGCCCGACGACTTCGACCCGTCCGTCGTAACCGAAGAAATGATGGAACAGATCCACGCGCTCAACCGCGAAATGATTGCTGCCGGCGTGAGGAAGTTCGCCTGCGGCATTGCCCCGCCCGCCAACGCAAAGACACTGCGGGCCCAATCCGACCGCAAGGTCCTCGTCACCGACGGGCCGTACACCGAGACCAAGGAGCACATGGGCGGATTCTGGATATTGGAATGCGCCGATATCGACGAGGCGCTCGCATGGGCAAAGAAGGGTGCCATCGCCTGCGATGTGGCCGGCGAGGTGCGCGAGCTTCTTTTCTTCCCGGCTCCGGAGAAAGCAGCGGAATAGTCTCACCCGCCGCGACTTCGGAAGATCCGCCGTCCTGACCATGGGATGAACCCACGGACGAGTAACGAGCCAGCACCAAGCTACGCCGCTGGCCTTACCCGGAAGGGAGAGGAGAAGAACAGTGAAATACCTCTGTTTTGGCTACTACGACAAAGGCAAATTCGATGGCATGACTGAGGCCGAGCGAAACGCCATGTTCGATACATGCTTTGAATATGACGATCATCTTCGCGCCAGCGGGCACTGGGCCGGTGGAGAAGCGCTTCAGGGTCCGGAGACCGCCCTGACCCTGTATTGGAAGAACGGCAAGGTGGCAACAACCGACGGCCCCTATGCCGAAACCAAAGAACAACTCGGCGGCATTCTCGTCCTTGAGGCGAGGGACATGAATCATGCTGTACAGCTCATCGGCCAGCATCCGGCTCTGACGTATGGCAACATTTTCGAGATTCGGCCAGCCGGGGACATGAACGAAATCATCAAGGCAAGTGAGCAGCGACGGAGACAGGTCGTCGCCCCCTGAAGACGGTTCTAGTTTGTCACGGACCGAATCGACAAAGCGCTGGCACGCGCAAAGATGACCGCGGCCAGCGCTGCAGCGATTTTCCGCAGCGCGAACGCTGTGTCCTCTGGCGTCCTCATCAGCACCTACACGCCTGCCGGACCTTTGCGTACCGGCTCCCTCGACGACGCAGTGGCGTGAGCGAATGCCGAAGTTCTGATAGGAACGGATCGACGTAGGCTTGAGAACTCCTCATATCGGATTCTGTTGGCCGATCACGATTTCAATTGGCATAACAGGCCGATTCGCTCCACGCAAAAATTCCTAAGGCACGCTATTGAACTGCGCAGCGAGTTTTTTCATTGCTGCATTTTCGCGGGTAGCTTCACCAGCCTCTCGACTGTGCAAAGCTATCTCTGCGGCGATTGAGCGACCGAGAATTCGCTGATCAATATTGCCAAACGACCCGGGCACGAGGCTTCCCAACCAACCGACCCAAGCCGGGGTATGAGCGTTGCCGACAATGATGCCGGGGCGAAATATGGCGAGGCGTGCAAAACCGACACGACGAACGGTGTCTTCCTTCATGCCCATGATTCGCGCATAGCGAAACCGGCTGCGAGCCGTGCTTCCTGCCGCAGAAAGTAGGCAAAACTGGGCGATTCCGGCGTCATGGCAGCCACGCGCAAAGGCACCGACAACGCCGAGCTCAAGTCGTTGCAATTCTTCTTCGCTCCAGCGCTTCGATCCAGAACCGACACCCACACAGCTCACGGCGCTGACCGGACCTTGGCTTAAAACTCCGCGCGCAAGGGCGGCAGTGCACTCGGCAAAGTCCGCAGCGCCGGTATCTAGAACGACGTTGCGCACCCGCGATCGCGGCGCAATGGCCTTTCTGCTGACCATCACCACTTCCCGGCATTCCGAAGTTGCTAGCAGTTCCGCGACGACCGCACCGCCGACTTGTCCGGTACCACCAAGGATAATTGCTGCAAAACTCTGCTTCACAAATACGACCTCTGCTTAGGTAAGGATGCGACAGCCCCGTTCACCCCAAGAGGGAAGCATACTTGGTCTCGGTTCTAAACTGAGCCGGTAAAGCATGGCTTTTCTCAATTGGCGCTATCAGCGCAATGCGTGTTTCCAGCTCCGACTCGCCCCGGTCTTTGGAGTTCCCGGTCGATGGTTGACCAACGGGAATTTTCATCTTTGACAGCGCCTTGCGGCCGATGCTGATCGACTGGTTATTTCCGGATCGGCGGTGAGTCATTCCCGACGAAGAATGATCATGGGATCGGAGTTCGCCGCCCGTTGCGCAGGGACGAGACTAGCTACAAGCGCCGCAATGAGGAACAGTGCCGGCACCACGGCGAAGGTGGCCGGGTCCCAGGTGCGCACCTCGTAGAGGGACGAAGAGAGGAACCGGGTGAGTGCAAACGCTGCGCCAAGCCCGAGGACCAGCCCCACGGCGACGATGCGAAGCCCCTGGCCAAGGAAGAGCCGGAGAATGTCGCTCCGGGTGGCGCCAAGTGCGATTCGTATGCCCATCTCGGGGCTGCGCCGACTCGCGGTGTAGGTGAGCAGTCCGTAGAATCCGATCAGCGCCAACGTGGTTGCCATGGCGGCGAAGATCGATAGCAGCACGGCCTGGAACCGACGGCGTGCGGATGCCTCGGAGACCAACTCGCGCATGGAATGGACTTTCGAGAACGCGAGGCTTGGATCGATGCGGTGCAGGACCGCGGTTGCCGACTGAAGGACATCTTTGCGGGGCAGGACAGAGCGAATGACGATGTAGGCGTCACTCGGATCTCGCAGGGGAAGAAAGAGCTGCGGCTGAGGCGGCGATTCCACGCTCCAATCGCGCATGTCGGCGACCACGCCGACAATGATTCGCGGATTCCTGGAGGCCTGAGGAGAGACGGCGGGATTGTCCGGCAAGATACTTTTTCCGATTGGGTCGAGTCCGGCGAAATACTTTTTCGCAAATGCCTGATTGACGATCGCCGCGGTGGGAGATGCGAATGCGTCGTTGGCGGTGAAGGCTCGACCTTCAATGAGCGGAACACCCATCGCAGAGAAATAATCGGGGGTCGCAGATCCACCGTCGGCCATCTGCCCTTCCTGGTTGGGATAGTTCTCGACCCAGAATGTGCCGACGCCCTTGGTCTCGCCAAAGGGCAAGTTAACAACAGCGCCAGCTGCGAGGTTGCCGGGCAACGCTGCGAGTTGGGCTAGGACGGTGCGATAGAAAGATTCGCGCTGCTCGGGTTTGCTGTAGCTTTCGGGAAGATTGATCTTCATCGAAAGCGTGGCCGTCGAGAAGCCGAGCGGCACCTCTTGGAGTTTGATCAGGCTCTTGACGAGCAGGCCGGAGCCGGTGAGCAGAACGACGACGATCGCGACCTGAGCCACGATCAAGACGCTGCGAAAACGACTACGCTCTCCCTTCGCGCCCGTCTGGCCGCCTGACTTGAGGAACTCGATCAGGTTGACGCGAGAGGCGACAATGGCGGGCATGATCCCGGTGAGAACGCTGGTCACCAACATGATGGCAACCGCGAAGGCCAGAACCTCCCCATTCAGAGAAGCTTCCTGCAGGCGGGGGATGTTGCCTGGGTCGAGCTTGAGCAACAAACGGAGAAACAGTTCCGCCAAGGCGATGCCGGCAAGTCCGCCGCCGGTGCCTAAGAGAAGCGACTCGGTGAGCATTTGGCGGATGAGGCGATTGCGTCCTGCGCCTAACGTTGCGCGCACACCCAGCTCATGTGTACGATTCGCGCTGCGAGCCAGCAGGAGGCTGGCGGCATTTCCGCACGCAATGAGAAGGACAAAGGACACGGCGCCCATGAGGAGCAGCAACAGCGGACGGGCAGACCCTTCGAACGTTTGGCGGAAAGGCTTGACGTAGGCATACCAGCCCTGCCGGAAAGTGGACGGATCGTGCAGGGGATCGAGACGCTGCATGATGGCGCTCAATTCAGCTTCTGCCTGGCGGACTGAGATGCCCTGCTTGAGACGGGCCAATGCATAACTGTCTCCCGAGAGCCCGCGATAGGCACGCTGTTTGGCCGTGAGGGCGAGCGGGACCCAAACATCGGTTGAATCGATGTGAGAGTCGCCTTCATCGAGCTCGGCCTTGTGCGGATAGTTGAATCCCGCGGCCATGACACCGATGACGCGATAGGCTTTGCCGCTGAGCTGGAGAGACTTGCCGAGGACCGACCGATCGGCAGCGAAAAGCTGCCGCCAGACGGAGTGGCTGATGACGACGACACCGGCGTTCTCGGGCTGATTGTCTTCGGCATTGATTGCGCGCCCGAGCTCAGGCGCGGCTTCGAGTGTGGAGAAGAAGTCCGCATCGATGGCGGCGCCACTGAAAGACAATCCGGGCCGATCGAGCTTGAAATTCTGTTGCCTGAACTGTGTCATCCCGGAGAAGGAGTGACTCTGGCGCTGCATGTCGGCAAAGTCGGCGTTGTCGGGGATCACAGCTTCGGGCGGAATCTCGCCGAGATTCCGATTCGGAGTGGTGATGTAGACGAGGCGTCCGACATCGCCGTAGGGCAGAGGAGGAAACATTACCGCGGTCATCAGGCTGAAGATGGCTGTACACGACCCAATGCCGAGCCCGAGGGTGACGATGAAGACGGCTGTGAAGGCGCGATTCTTGCCGAGAGAACGCAAGCCATACTGCAGGTCCTGATAGAGCTGCTCGATCATTCCGGTGCCGCGGGAGTCACGGGTCTGCTGGCGCGTCTGTTCTATTCTACCGAGCGCGATGAGCGCCCTGCGCCCGGCTTCGCCGGCCGGCAGTCCAGAGCGAACGTATTTGGCGGTCTCGTGTTCGATGTGGTCGCGTAGCTCTTCGTCGAGTTCGACGTTGACCTGGCTCCGGCGGAAGATGGCGCGAATCCGGTAGCGTAAATCGCTGAGCATGAGGGGCTCCTGAACAGGGCGGCGCAGCACCTGAGCTACTGCGGTGGTCAATTTCTCCCACGCTTCCTGGTCGGCTTCGAGCTGGCGGCGGCCGGTTCGGGTGAGGTCGTAATATTTGGCGCGACGGTTGTTGTCCGAGGTGCTCCAATGGACCTTGATCAATCCGCGGCGCTCGAGCCGATGGAGCGCCGGAAAGAGTGAGTCCTGGTGGATGCGCAGCACGTTGCTCGGCATCTGCACGCGTTCAGGGAGGGCCCAGCCGTGCTGCGGACCGAGGGCAACGGTTCGGACCATGAGCCGATCCAGCGTCCCGTGGAAGGTCTATATGCTGAGTCAAGATGCTATATCTCTCCCCTTTCGCTTCTACAAGTAGCATGACTTGTTGTAGAAGTGCAAGAGGAAATGAATGAACTGAAAAAAAGAGCGAATTAGGAAACAGTGGGCCTGGGGTACCGGGAACCACGAAGCTTCACCGCCTCGAAGAGAATCTTGGCGGCGCAAGCGTAGAACTAACGGCGGACGATTCTTGTGGATCCCTTGGCATTTAGCTGCGATTCTGAGGTGTTTCTGTAGAGGATTTGGCCAGCCACAATAATGTCAAGCCCCTTTCCCCACTCAACCCGCCCAAACTCCTCAAAACAAAGCCTGCGGTGAAAACCGAAAATTGCAGATTGATTCCCGCATCGAGTTACCCTGAAAGCACTCAAAGCAAGACCGCAACTCCGCAGAGCCCAAGCCGCTTCAACATCGCCCCACGCGTTTGGGCAATCCCTGAAAAAGAAACAGTTCTTCAGCCCTTCCGTTCACTCGCAGCAAATGAGCAAATGCGCATAAAAGTGCACTAAAACGCACGCAAATGCGAGCAAATCGAAGCAAATTTACCCGCGCCAAAAAGCTAACAGCTTTCCGATGAGGGAGATGAAGGAAAATTCCTTCGATCTCTGAAAAGAGGCTGTGAAGCTGTAAGGCTGTAAAACTGTGCAATACGTTGAGCTGGAAAGGTCCGACATAATGGCAGAACCACGCAGACGGGGAAAAGCCGACCCACTCAAGAAGCTGCGCAAGGCTTCGCTCGAAGCCATCCGTGAAAAGGGCGAGGAGATCGCAGAGAAGCTCTTGGAACTCACCCTTCAGGGCGATATAACCTGCGCCAAATTCCTCATCGCCCTGATCGAAAACGCACCGCCCCCGACCCAGAGGACCAGGAAGTTTCGAAGCCTCGCAGCGGAGTACGCTGCGGAGCCGGAATGGGTGGACCCGTTCAACGATCCCGACAACCCGCCGCCCGCGCCCGAGGTCGAAACCTTCCTCGCGAATGCTGCGCCGGAACGGGAGCCATTTGAGAAATCGGGAATCGCCCTTCATCCCGAAAACCTCGTTTTCAGCCAACCCTCCCGGCCCAACTACACTGAGAAGGAAATGAGCGAAAATCACCCTCCCACCGCCCGCAGCCAACACACCGAAGTCCAGCTCCACGGAACCGTTCTAACCGACGACTACGCCTGGCTGCGCGACAAGGAAAATCCCGAAGTCACAGCCTATCTCGAGGCTGAAAACGCATATGCCGAGGCCGAAATGGCTCCCCTCGCCGGTCTGCGCGACGAGCTTTACAACGAAATGCTGAGCCACATCAAGCAGACTGACGTTTCAGTTCCCTTCCGCGATGGCGATTGGTGGTACCTGTCGCGCACCGAAGAGGGAAAACAGTACGGGATCTTCTGCCGCAGAGATGCAAAGCTTGCCGATCCCTATGGCGAAGGCCCGGAACAGGTGATCCTCGATGGCAACCTCCTGGCCGAAGGCCATGCCTTCTTTTCCATCGGGTCTACCGACATTACCGACGACGGCCGCTGGCTGGCCTACACCACCGACACCACTGGCTTCCGCCAATACACGCTCTACATCAAGGATCTGCTCACCGGCGAAACGCTTTCCGGCGAAGTCCCGCGCGTCGGCTCCATCACGTGGGCCGCCGATAATCAGACGCTGTTCTACACCGTCGAAGACGAGGAACAGAAGCGCCAATACCAGCTTTGGCGTCACCTGCTCGGCTCGTCGCACAACAAAGATGAGCTCATCTATCAAGACGACGATGAGCGCTTTAACGTCGGCGTGGGACGCACGCGTGACGGAAAGTTTCTCATCCTCGAGTCCGCGAGCCACACCACCACCGAGTCCCATATCCTGGCCGCATCAGAACCTTATCGCGCATTCACGCTCATTTCTCCCCGCGAAAATGAGCACGAATACTCGGTGGATCACCGCTACGGACGCTGGTTCATCCGCACCAATGACCGCGGCCGCAACTTCAGGCTGGTCACCGCGCCCGTGGATGCGCCGGGCCGCGAAAACTGGCATGAACTGATCGCCCATCGCGACGATGTGATGCTTGAAGATGTGGACCTGTTCGCCGACTTCTTTGTAGCCTGCGAACGCGAAGAGGGATTGCCTCGCCTGCGCATGTGGCGTTTCGCCGGCGAAGGTCCCGCCGCAACCCCTGCCGGCGAAATTGCCTTTCCCGAGCCGGCCTACAGCGCGCATCCGCACGTCAATCGCATCTTTGAAACAACCACTTACCGTTACGCGTATCAATCGCTGGTTACGCCGAGCTCGGTCTACGAGTTCGACCTCGCCACTGCCGGTTCCACTCTCCTTAAACAGGTTGAAGTTCCCGGCGGCTTTGATCGTACCCTCTACGCCAGCGAGCGTGTCCGCGCCACTGCGTCCGATGGCGTCGAGATACCGGTTTCATTGGTTTATCGCAAAGACAAGCGAGAGCCGGGAAAGAATCCGCTGTACGTTTACGCGTATGGTTCCTATGGCTACTCACTGCCACTCGGCTTCAACTCAAATCGGCTATCGCTGCTTGACCGCGGCGTTGTCATGGCCTACGCGCACATTCGCGGCGGTGGCGACCTGGGCAAGCCATGGCACGATGCCGGCAAAATGCTGGTCAAGCGCAACACCTTCACCGACTTCATCGCCGCCGTCGAACATCTCACGGCCGCGGGTTATGGCGATCCGGCACGAGTAGCCATTGAAGGCGGCTCCGCTGGGGGCCTGTTGATGGGAGCCGTAGCGAATCTGCGTCCGGATCTTTTTCGCGCCGTCCTATCGCACGTCCCCTTCGTCGACGTGATGAACACCATGCTCGACGCCTCCCTGCCCCTCACCGTCCCGGAGTATGAGGAGTGGGGCAATCCCAACGAGGAGGGTTACTTCAAATACATGCTGAGTTACTCGCCCTATGACAACTTGAAACCTGCGAGTTATCCGGCAATGTTAGTCAAGACTTCGCTCTATGACAGCCAGGTAATGTACTGGGAACCGGCAAAGTATGTAGCGAGGCTCCGTACCCTGAAAAAGGACAACAACCGCTTGCTGTTTGTCACTAATATGCAGGCAGGCCACGGCGGCGCCAGCGGCCGCTACGACTATCTCAAAGAGATAGCCCTCGACTATGCCTTCCTGCTCCGGGAATTAGGAATTGTGTAACTGGCGTTTCGGACCTCGGTGACCCGCTACCTTCAACGTTGTCATCCTGAGCGAGTGCAGCGAGCCGAAAGCTTGCCGGCCGCGGCGGGGACCTGCAGTTGTTCTTCGATGTCTCTCTTGGGTGCCCCAGGTCCCTATTTTGGGACCTGGGAAACTAAGCAGCTAAGCAAGAACTTCACCGCGCTGCCGCTCCAGCCGGCTCGGGCGTTGCGTCCGTCAGCCGCGACTTATGCGCCCACAAGCCGAGGCCCGGATTAGCAATGAAGAAGACCTCTTCGCCATCGACACGGTTATATCCGTGGACCAGTTTCGTGGGATCGTACTTCTTGAGCATCGTGGTCAGATCGCCATAGCCAAATCCGGCGCCTTCCACCTCTTCTTTGGTAAGGTGTCCGGGACACCACGTGATGGTGAAACGGCCTTCGGAAGAGCCGTGCATCAAGTGCGAAGCAGCACCGAGTTCGTTCGCAAGATCAGGATTCGCGCTTACCGCGGCTAGTGTCGCGGGCGTTCCGCGATAGCCGTATTTTCGGATCAAGGCGTCGATCGTCTTGTCCTCGCCAAACTCTCTCACAGCCGGAGCCAGCACGATCAGTTCTCCGCCGTCTGCAAGCGCCATGCGCGTGCGATACACGGCCTTGTTACCCAGCCAGGTGGAATGAAATTCATGCGGATCGAGATAGACCACTGCCTTGCGAATTGGTTCGTCGACTAACTCGAAATTAACTTTCATGCTCAGTTCAGCAGCACGGTAGAAGCACTCCACATCGTCGCCGATAAAGAGGCCGCGCACCGCCAGTTCGCCGTTAGCTTTGCGCCCCACCACGGTGAGCACGTACACGATCGGTATGTGCTTGAGGAAGTGGTCCGATGCGTAGTTAAGCACGGCTCGCACCGGATTGTCCGCGCGCCCCATGATGCGCTCCATGCCATATACAGCGCCCAGAAAGTGACTGCGATTAATGCCCTCTCGACCGCCCGTGCCGATCAGAATGTTCTTGTTGTAATTAGCCATGCCGATCACTTCGTGCGGCACCACCTGGCCAATCGAGAGAATCAAGTCGAATCCGCCTTGCGATATCAGCCGGTTGACCTGCGCGGGCCACGAGAAATTAAGCTTGCCTTCCGATTGCTCGTGAATAAACTCCGGCGGAATCTCGCCGACCGTCTCCACATCGGTGCGCCAGTTGTGAACCCGGAAAAGATCCTGCGGCATATCGCCGAACATGTGCGTGAGCTGAGCCGGCTGCAATGGAGAGTGGGTGCCGAGCGCGGGTAGGACCGCCTTGAGACGGTCGCCAAAATGCTCCCACGCCATGTGCGTGAGCGCGCCGGCCTGTGAGCGCAGCCGGGTGATATCCGGTGGTACGGCGAGCACGCGATTGCGCGGCCCAAGCTTCGCAAGGTTCCCGCAAAGCAGCTCATTTAGCTGTGATGAAGAAAGGTCGGTTTCAACGCCGCCCACGGCGCAATAGACGCTCATGCGTATAACTCTACACCCTCCCTGGGCCGGGGTGCCGCAACAACTTGACTGCGCTATCCTGAACTAAGTCGGACCGGCCGTAACCGGCTGTCGACTGGGGTTTGTGATGAGCGAATTTACTGTGAACGTCAATGGCGCTCAGCTGTCTGTGAACGCTCCTGCCGATGAGTCTCTTCTTTCCGTTTTGCGCAATCGCCTCAATCTGACTGGAACAAAGTACGGCTGCGGCGAGGGCCAATGCGGCGCCTGCACCGTTCTCGTCGACGGGCAAGCAACCCGTTCCTGCCTGGTCGCCGTGGGCTCTGCGGCCAATGTCAAGATCATCACCATTGAGGGCCTCGAGCACAACGGCAAGCTGAGTTCCGTGCAGCAGGCGTTTCTTGACGAGGGCGCGTTTCAGTGCGGCTACTGCACTTCCGGAATGATTCTCAACGCCGCCTCTCTACTTAGTGAGAAGCACAATCCCACTGAAGAGCAGATCGTCGAGGCAATGAACGGAAACGTCTGCCGCTGCGGGACCTATCCACGCATCATTGCAGCGGTCAAGCGGGCCGCACAACAACCGGAACAAGGGGCCAGCCGATGAACCTCCTCGATAGAGACGCGCAGATATTCGAGAATAGCCGGCTCGGCGAACTCGATGGACAATCGAGGAAACTTCAATTAGACCGACGCGACTTTATCAAAGTACTCGGCGGCGGACTACTTATTTGTTTGACTCAAAATGCCACTTGGGCGCAAGAGTCAGGCAGGACATTTGGCGGTCACGACCTTCCAAAAGAGGTGGGCGCATGGCTGCATATTGCCGCCGACGGCCGGGTGAAGGTGTTTACCGGCAAGGTTGAAGTGGGACAGAACATTCGCACCTCACTTGCACAACAGGTCGCCGAGGAATTGCGGGTGCCGTTTGACTCCATAATGATGGTCATGGGTGACACCGACCGGGTCCCGTGGGATATGGGCACGTTTGGCAGCCGCACGACTCCCACAATGGGTCCGCAACTTCGCATCATGGCTGCGGCCGCGCGCGAGATGCTCATTGAGACGGCCGCCAAGCGATGGAGTGTGGACCCCGCTACGCTCGTCGCAGGCGAGGGCAAAGTCACCGATTCGAAGAGTTCGCGTAGCTGCATGTATGGCGAACTCACAGGCGGCGAGAGACTGGTGAAGATTGTCTCCGGCGAAGAGCGCCTGACCCCCGCCACCGAATGGAAGATCGCCGGAACCACAGTTCCCAAAGCCGAGGGCCGCGACTTCGTCACCGGGAAGCACAAGTACCCGTCCGACATCATCCGGCCGGATATGCTGTTTGGCGCGGTGCTGCGACCCGACGGATTTAATGCAACACTTGACTCGCTCGACACAAGCGCTGCGGAAAAGTTCAACGGCGTCAAAATCGTGCGCGATGGTGATTTCATCGCGGCGGTCGCGCCCGACGCCTACGCCGCGCAACAGGCGCTGGCGGCCATCAAGGCAAAATGGAGTGTCCCGGCGCAACCGTCGAATCAAGGGCTCTTTGAGTATCTGAAAAACAATCCCGGGAGCGGCCAGGATGAAGGCCCGGAGCATGTGACCGGTTCGGTGTCGCAAGCCTACGCCGACGCCGACTTGAAGCTGGAAGATCGATACACTGTGCAGTATATTGCGCATGCACCACTTGAGCCGCGTGCCGCCGTGGCCGAATGGAACGGCGACAAGCTGACCGTATGGACCGGGACGCAGCGTCCATTTGGTGTGCGTGATCAACTCATGCAGGAGTTTCACCTGTCACCTGCGCAGGTGCGCGTGATCCAACCGGACATGGGCAGCGGCTATGGCGGCAAGCATACTGGCGAAGCCGCGATTGAGGCTGCGCGCTTAGCGAAGACGGTCCGCAGGCCAGTGAAGGTCGAGTGGACGCGCCGCGAAGAATTCACCTGGGCTTACGCGCGCCCCGCAGGTCTGATTGAGATCAAAGCGGGCATGCGTCACGATGGAACAGTTGTCTCCTGGGAACACCACAACTGCAATTCGGGCCCCGCGGCAATCGGCACGCCGTATGCTGTTCCAAACCAGCTCATCCAATACCATCCGGCAAAATCACCTCTGCGCCAGGGTTCTTATCGCGGGCTCGCGTCCACTGCTAATCACTTCGCGCGCGAGTCACACATGGATGCCATGGCCCATGCCGCGAACATGGATCCACTGGAGTTTCGCTTGAAGAATCTGACCGATCCGCGCCTGCGCGCTGTTTTTGAAAAGTCAGCGGACAAGTTCTCATGGGGCCGATCAAAATCAACGCCCGATCGCGGATTCGGAATTGCGGGAGGAACCGACAAAGGAGGTTACATCGCAACCTGTGCCGAAGTGGAAATCGATCCGACCAGGAAAGTGCGCATCGTTCGGCTGGTCCAAGCCTGGGAATCGGGCGCAATCATAAATCCCGATGGCCTGCGAAACCAAATCATGGGCGCCATGGTTCAGGCCATCGGGGGCGCGCTTTTCGAGCAGATCCTGTTTGCCAACGGCCGCATTCTGAATCCTCTTTTTGCCGAGTACCGTTTGCCGCGTTTCAAAGACACACCGCAGATCGAGGTCGTACTGATTGATCGCAAGGATCTGCCATCGGCTGGAGCGGGCGAAACCGGCATTGTGGGAGTTGCCCCTGCGGTGGGCAATGCGATCTTTGCAGCGACGGGGATGCGACTGCGGAACATGCCGATGGCTCCAAGAGAAGATGCGCCCAGTGAGCCCGGAGCGTCCTTTCGGAGTTAGCAAGAAAAGAATTGATCGGACGAGTTTTACAGTGCCGATCTGAAAGATATCGGCTTGCGCTCTCAGAAGAAGCAAGCTCATTCTTGTTTCCTGGCCACAATTTCGAACGAGACTTTTAGTTCATCCTTTAACTTAAGCGCACCTCCGGCCACTGATACAGGCTTTATGCCAAAGTCAGACTGGCTCAAGGTGAAATCGCCCGATGCCCGAAACATGCTGTCGAGCAGCGCGACACGAACAGGGATCGTTACGCTGCGAGTGACTCCACGCAGGTTCAAGGATCCGTTGAGCGAAGCGGAGAAGAGCGCCCCTCCTAGACTCTTGATGGAAATATCGGGTGCCTCGTATGTGATCTCTGGAAACTTAGCCGTCTCCAGGACCTCCTGATTCATGAGCCGCTCCATCTCGCGGCGATCTTTGTCGCTGACGTCATTCTGCACGCTGAGCGATGAGGACTTGATTGACAACTTCATGCCTCCTGCGTGTCCACGCTCCGGGTCGAACCTCACTTCACCGGCCAAATCGCGAACGCCAATGGTCGGATTATGACCCATGGCAGAAAGTAAGCCCGTCGCGAACGCCTGCGCCGTGAGCCGGCTTGCACGGCCATCGATGGTAAACAATGCCGCGCCGCCTTTTGATGTTTCTCCTTGATGATTTCGTTCAGCCTGGGTCATGCACTCCTTTCAATAGCCCCAGAACGCTGGGAGTCATGCAAAAGTTGCAAGACTTCGCAATTCAAACTCGTTGATTACATCGAGCGCAGCCTGAAATACCGCTCCACATCGGGAATTGCAGCCTGAGCAAGATTCCCAATTCCAAGCCGAGACATGTACTGACGCACCACGGGATTGGAGAGAATCAATCCCGCTCCAAAGACGACCATGGCTACGCCCCCCAAGAGGTAAAGCGTGCTCTTGTCGGTTGCTAAGTCATTGGTGGTTGGTTCAAGCAATTCCATGTCCATTTCACTACTCCTTTCGTTTGGCAACGTTCAGTTCGTCATTTCGATTGCAGTTCATTCAGGAGTCGATCGACGAGACCAGCAACGACTCTCGCGGCCTCGGGGACAGCGGCGTCCACTGCAGCGGTCAAGCCCATCTTTCCCTCATCGCCGCCGAGAGATTCAGGTTCACACCCGACGAGCAGGACGCGCCTTAAGCGGCCATTCATTGCAATCGCCATTCGAAGCACATTCACTGGATTCATGGCGTGTGGCTCAATGAAATTCTCCTGCTTCGATATGGCATCCGGATCACTTAGATCCGGCTCGACAACATAGACCGTTCCCGGCGCTTCTCCATGAGGAAAAGCATCGATCAAGATCGTGGCATCATATCCATCCTGCAATGCATAGGCCAGATCAAGGCCTCGAATGCCGAAATCGGCAACACGCACGTCAGATGGAAAACTGCTGTTGGAAAGATGACGAGCCACCTCGACTCCGAAGCCGTCATCACCAAGAAAAATGTTTCCGATGCCGGCAATGAGAATGCGTGGCTTTTGCGTCATCTCCTTCTGCCGTTGCTCTTCCTTGGGAAGAGGTTCCACTTCCGAAGCGTCGAAGAAGAAGCGATGCCCCGGCTGCCGCAGCAGGCCCAAATCTCTCCCTGGATCATCATCGAGAACAACCGAGACATGCGATTTGTTTTCGTAGTCCTGCTCAATGCCTTCGATAGTTGCGATTTGCCCGCGCAACGCAATATCCAGGATGTCTCCGCCCTTGCGAGGGAAGAGCCGGACGCGATCACCAGCCCTGACTTCGACTCCTTGAATCAGGATGTGCTCAACAGGCGTCTTGTCTTCGAGTAACTGCCACTCCCATTCATTCATGACGCCTCCTCGCCCAAAGGCCGCAAACCCCGGAGTGCACCATGTAGCTTCATGAACTGCTCCGGGGGCATGTTCTCTGTCCGTTCCAATATCTCGCGGCTGCGCTCGTCCGATTGCCGCATCTCATTTTTCTCTGCTTCGGTCAGGGTCATAATGCGCAGCGACAGGATTTCGTCAATTTCGGTTCCGTCAAACATGCTGCCCGGGCTCTCCGGCGCGATCTGCGGATAGTCATACAAAATGATGGGGGAAGAGAGCATCATGTCCCGTGCGCCCTCTTCGCCAACCAGGACAGGCCAGGTCCCGACGTTCTTGCATTCCGCTGCCAAGTCCTTGAGATTGTCAGGAGGGTCAAGCAGCGAAACAAATGCGCCGCGCTCCACGGCCAGGATGGTGTGTGCAGAGACAAGTGAATACATCAGGGCGTCGGAGCGCAGGCTGGTCTGCGGCTCATCGATCGGTGTCAGGTTGTAAATGCGCACCGCCAATTTGGACAGACCATCGCGCAACGGGCTCACCTCCACGTCAACCGCGGCGGCCACGGTTTGCCACTCGCGAATGACGACGCCCACGATGAGTCCATCCTGATTGCGAATCGGTTCCACCTCGCGGTCCGACTTGAATCTGAACCGGAAGTTCCGATGAAATGACGACATCCCAGTGTCGAGCGGGGGCAGGCACCTCTTTCGCTCCATCGCCTCCTGCCATGGCGTATAGCTCCGGGTGCCTACCTCCAATTTATCGACCGGCACAAACTCCGGCTCTCCATCTCGCGGAAGATCGGAAATCGGCTCGGCGAGTTTGCCGATAAAGCGATTGACGATCTGGAGAGATCTGATTTCTATATTGAGGCGAGTAGATGCGTTGGATTCGAGAAGACATTCAGTCTGCATCATCCATGCGTCAGAGCCGTTCTGTTGCTCGCTGTAGGATCGCGGGCAGAGCACCCCAAAGTTCCAGCGTTGCTGGTTCTTGACGGCGGAAGCGCGATAGGGATAGAGCATGTAGCCTTCAAAGAGAACGGCCTCCGCGATTCTTTCAACTTCTTCCAGGTTCATGAGCCCACCGTCTCCTCAATCGGCAACACCCTTTCAAGCGCCTGTTCCCACGTGGGAATCCCATGTTGTGTCTTGTATTGATAAAGGCGATCGAACACGTCGCGGCGCAAACTCAACCACGCAGTATTGGGATAGTAAGAATCCATCATCGCTCGCCAAACTTTTTGAGAAAGCTTGAACGTCGTTTCCTGTTCCCATGAGATTGGCGACACTTGAAGCACTCCGTCCTCACCTGCATAAAAGACGGTACCGCTGAACATCAGGCGAAGGGGAATGTCCCCATCCCCAAGGCCTTCAAAATACTTCGTCGCTGCCACATTGAAGTCGAACGTACAGGGCACCAAAAGATCAGCCACGGTCGAGCCCTCAAAGCCCGGAACGACGGCGCTGGCGTGGGTCCATAACAGGCTGCGAAGAGTCTGGCTCCAGCGCTCCGGTTCGCCAAACAAGTCCAGCATTTTTCTCTGTTCTTCGGGTGTGTAGCGCCGGCGAGTGGCCTCAATCTGTATCTGGCATCGCAGCGCAATGGAATGAATCGTCTCGCCGGCCACAGAGTTCGAGATGCGAAGCTTAAAGGCGAGCGTCGGCGCCGCGCCATATGGAACAGGGGCCGCTTCTTCAACGCTGAAACTTAGCTCAGGCACGTTGTTCTCCTCTCACCACGTCCGCACGTGATTTCAATGCAGAGAAGAAGCGCCCGATTTCATCCCATACCTCGTCGCCCCCCGAAAGACCCTTCCAGTTCATCCGAATCAAGCCGACGAGTCGAAAACATTGGTCCATCGGGGCGAAGTAGTATTCAGCCGGAGTTGCTCTGTGTGCATGGCCGATCCTGTTCACGAGCAAAGCTTCTACGTCCTGCTCCAGTTCGCTCAGCACCGGATTCTCTCGCGCGATCTCGCTCCAGGCATCGGCAGGAAGCAGCGACTCCACCGCCCCGGCAGGGCTCGGGTACAGCGTGACCATTCTGCCTTGTACGGAGGAATAGAAGAAGAAAGCCATGTTGATAGGGATCAAGAGTGCATCCCATTGAGCGTCGTCAATCTTCAGGTCGGGCAGAAACCAGGCGCGCCGGGAAACACGGCGATATTTCCCGCTGCTCGATCCATCGAACAGAGTAGAACAAGCCTCACAGGCGCAAATAATCTGCCTGTTGGCGAGTTCAAGCAAATGTGGATGCTCGTCCGCCAACGCAGCACTGCACAACTCGCAGCGCTCGACAGGAACGCGCGGTCGAGCAAATCTTCGCAGCGCAGAAAACGATTGGTCCAAAGACGTCGGCGCGGTGGGGGGCATGGTCAGGCTCTCTCGATCCAGATGCAGTGCGGAATCAATCGGCACCGCACACTTCCACGCCGTGTTCCGCAGCTGGCGAGGTCAATGTCGAATTTGTCAAAAGCTTCTCGATGGAGACGAAGCCGGTCGAAGGCACTTCATCCGGCTCAATAAATTGCAAGGTTTCCACGTCGGGCGCCTGATCGTAAATGCACTCTTCAACAAGCGTCTTTGCAGTGCCCGCAGTTGAACCACATACATGCCCAGAAGTGCTTATCTTGACCTGAACGACGCCCTCGGACAGGCTGACCAGTTCCACTTCACTGTTGAGTTTGCGGAGTTTCGGTCTCGCGGCATCGATTGCTTTCATCACTCGACTATCGACATCCTCAGGATGGAGCGAATGCAGGAGTAATAAATGGCGGACGGTCGGATCTTCGCCAGTTTTCAGAATGATCGCCTCGCCCGCCGGCCCACTATCAAAGACAATCTCCATCATTCGCTGAAGTGCGGTGCCGTGAACATCCAGAAGAAGCTGGACAAGTTCGCGAGCTGCCGCACTCTCATCGCCCGGCATTGCGTCGAGTCCCACAACCAGTTCGCCAAGACGCCGGATTTTTTCACGAAACGCTTCTGTGCCCGCCACGTAGCTCCTCATCTTTGCGGCCGCGCTGTGAGGCACGGCCGCAATTCCCTCCTCTTTTGATTCGCATTGCAAAGGCATTCAGCTCTCGCGGAGAACCGAGTGGCCGATGTCAAGGCTGCAACCCGAACATCGGGGAGTGATGGGTCTCCAGCACTTTCCCATTGCCGAGATACATATGGACGCCACACGGCAGGCATGGATCAAAGCTCCTGACTGCGCGCATGATATCAATGCCCTTGAAGTTTTCAGGGCCATTCTCCTCAAAGATGGGCGTGTTCTGCACCGCATCTTCGTAGGGACCTGGAGTACCGTAGCTGTCACGCGGGTTCGCATTCCACGGAGTCGGAGGATACGGGTGGTAGTTTGCAATTTTGTGGTTCTTGATAACTACGTGATGCGACAAAACACCTCGCACAGCTTCGTGGAAGCCGCACCCAATGGCTTCTTCCGGGACCTTGAATTCGTTCCACGTCCTGGTTCTCCCCGCATGCAACTCACTGAGCGCCTGCTCGGCGAAGTGGAGGGCGGCTGCGGCTGCATAGGCCTGGAAGTAAGTCCGGGCGCGATCCCGCTCGATGGCGTTGCTCCATTTCGGAATCTTCCACTCGAGCTCAACCTCGGGCAACGATGTTGTCTTGGGAAGGTAGATCTTCACGCTGTGACCTGTGGCCTTGATATAGCCAAAGTCCACGATGCCCGCCAGCGCCGTCGCCCAGAAGCGCGCAATGGGGCCGCCGCCCGTATCCAGCGCGAGGTGGTCGCCGGTCCTCTTGTCAAACCAGCGCGGTGACATGACCCAGGTGTATTTCTCCTTGAAGTTGCGTTTCTGCGGCTTGGGGAAGGTGCTCTGATTCCACGGATGGCGTTGATCCACCGGATTCCCCAATGGATCCTTCTTCACAAAGGTTTCTGCGTTCTGCCAATCGTCGTAGTAGGAGCTGCCCAGCAGGATACGGATGTTCAGGTTGATGTCGACGAGGTCCGTCGTCACCAACTGGCCATCCACCACCACGCCGGGAGTTACAAACATCGCGCGGCCCCAGTCGGTCATTCTCTCGTAGGTGTAGTCGCACACATCGGGATTGTTGAACGAACCCCAACAGCCGAGAAGAATCCGCCGTTTGCCCACCTCCTCATAACCGGGAAGTGCCTCATAGAAGAAGTCGAAAAGGTCGTCGTGCAGCGGTACGACCTTCTTCATGAATTCAACGTACTTCATGAGCCGGACGATGTAGTCGGTAAAGAGCTGAACTGTCGGCACGGTTCCAACACCGCCGGGATAAAGCGTCGAGGGATGCACATGGCGCCCCTCCATCAGGCAGAACATCTCGCGCGTCATGCGGCTCATCTGCAACGCTTCGAGGTAGAAGGCGCCCGTGAAAGGGTTCAAGGCCTTCATGATATCTGCGATGGTGCGATATCCGTGCAGCTTCGCGTGCGGAGACTCAGTCTTCTGTGCTCTTTCCCAGACGCCGGGGTTCGTCTCCTTCACCATCTGTTCGCAAAAATCCACGCCGACCAGATTGTCCTGGAAAATGTTGTGGTCGAACATGTATTCCGCCGCCTCACCCAGGTTGACAATCCATTCGGCCATTGGGGGAGGCTTTACGCCGAAGGCCATGTTCTGGGCATAGGTAGCGCAGGTTGCATGGTTGTCGCCACAAATGCCGCAGATGCGGCTGGTGATGAAATGGGCATCCCGCGGATCTTTGCCCTTCATGAAGATGCTGTATCCGCGAAAGATCGAGGATGTGCTGTGACACTCTGCTACGCGGCGTTTCCCAAAGTCAATCTTGGTGAAGATTCCAAGACTACCCACGATCCTGGTAATCGGATCCCAATTCATTTCCACTAACTGGCCGCCCTTATCGGGCGAATGTTTCTGTTCTGCAACGATGGTGCCCATAGCGGTGGCTCCTTTGCATGCTTCGAGTTAGTAGTTTGCGCGATAGCCCGTTGTAAGCACGGGGCGCGGATTACGCCACTTGGGCTCCTTGTTCACGGTGGCATTAGTCAGAGAACGTAGAGAACGGATGGCTTTGCCATAAGTACCGATAGTAGCGGTGGAGACTCTTGCACCAGGAGGTTCATCCATGAAGGGCATGAACTTATCGGGGAAGCCCGGCATGGTGCAGCCGATGCAAATGCCGCCCACATTGGGGCAGCCGCCGATGCCGGCCATCCAGCCACGCTTGGGAACGTTGCAGTTCACGACAGGTCCCCAGCAGCCAAGCTTCACGATGCACTTCGGTGAACTGTAGGAGGTGGCAAAGTCGCCCTGTTCGTAATACCCGGCGCGGTCGCAACCCTCATGTACCGTTTTTCCGAATAGCCATGTCGGCCGCAGGTTATCGTCGAGAGGAATCATCGGGGCGAGACCGGCTACCTGGTAAAGCAGGTAGAGAACCGTCTCCATGAAATTATCCGGCTGCACAGGACAGCCAGGAACATTGACGATGGGCAGGCCCGCTTTTGATTTCCAATCCCATCCCAGGTAGTCGGCCAATCCCATGGCGCCAGTGGGGTTTCCTTCCATAGCGTGAATGCCGCCGTACGTAGCGCATGTTCCGCAGGCGATGACGGCAAGAGCCTTTGGAGACAGCCGATCAATCCACTCATTTGTCGTGATTGGTTGGCCGGTGTGGGGGTCGGTTCCCAACGCGGCCCAATAGCCCTCTTTCTTAATTTTTTCGTTGGGAATGGAGCCCTCAACCACGAGAACGAAGGGATCGAGTTTTCCCTCTTCCGCAAGGTAGAAGAACTTCAGGAAGTCGTCACCGGTCTCGTAGGCGAGCACCGGGTTGTGGAGGTGAACCTTGGGCAAGCCGGGAATAGCGCCGAGGAGCACATCCTCAATGCTCGGCTGCGTCGCCGCCGTGATGGACACAGAATCTCCATCGCAGCCCAGACCTGCCGTGATCCAGACGATGTGAACTTCCGCGACGGCCGGATTCTTTTGAGTTTTTCTGCCGTAAGGCACTGTTTCCGCAGCCATAATGGATTCTCCTCTCGCGCCCTTAAGCGGTAAGGGATCGAAGAATTGCACAAAACACCGGACACCTCAGGGGCGCCATTGAATGCCAATCAATTCGGGGCGTTCCAAGTGTTTGTGACGTCTTGGCCTACCGGCGACAGACCTCCGTCTCCGCTTCTCCGCCGACTGACGTATGGCAACAGAACCGCAATAGACTTCGCAAGCAGGCTAGCCCTTATTTCGCACTACATGAACTACTGCGTGGGCCATCGGGGAATCCCTTAGGGTCTGCTTGGAGTGGACCGTGCAAGGAAGAGCGCATAATCTCAATGCTTTTCGCTTCGGCGGAATCGTGCCTGCTGGCCGAGAGAGGGCTAGGAGGACTTTTCGCTCAGTGTCCACTGGATGGCGTGCTGCATCAATTCGCGACCTGTCCGCAGTGAGAGCTTTTCCTTCAGATGAGCCTGGTACGTCTCGACTGTCTTCATGCTGAGATGAAGCGCGTCGGCGATCTGGCGCGTGCCGAGACCTTCGCCAATCAACCGGAAGACTTCCAATTCGCGGTCCGAGAGGGCCGCCATGCGGGAATCGGTTTCGGCGGTCTGGCCGGTCAGATACTGCTGAAGCAGCTTGTTTGACATCCGGCTGCTCAGGTAAATCTCGCCATCCAGAATTCGGCGCACGGCGACAAGAACTTTCTCCGTCGCCTCCTGCTTCATGATGTAGCCGTTGGCGCGGGCCCGCAGTGCGCGCTCAGCATAAATGGATTCATCGTGCATGGAAAGAATAAGCACCGGCAAGTCAGGGTAAAGGGAACGCAGATTCTTCAGCAGGTCTAACCCATCAGGACCGTTCAGCGAAATATCCACAATCAATATGTCCGGTCTTGCTGCGGAAATCGCTTTCATGGCCGCAGGCGCCTCTTCGGCTTCGCCGCATACCGTCAAATCCGGCTCGCGATTGATCAGCATGGCCAACCCTTGCCGCAAAAGGGGATGGTCATCAACAACAAACACGGTCTTCTTCTGGATCCGCGCTGCGTTTTCCGTCTTGGTGGATTCCGCGATGCGCATGTTCACTCGACCTCTTTCACTGGAAACGTGCAGGTCACGATGGTTCCCCGGGGAGTATCTTGCCGTATCTCCAATGCACCGCCGATCATGCCCGACCTGTATTTCATGATGTGCAGTCCCATTCCGCGGGAATGTACAGCTCCTTCCGAGATGCCTGATCCGTCGTCTTTGACTACCAATCTGCCCCTGCCCTGTTCGGCTGTCAACCGAATTAAGATCCTTGGTGAATTTCCATGTTTGATGGCATTGTTCACTGCCTCCTGGGCGATATGGTAAAGATGCGCCGCTACGCTGTCGTCATGAATGAGGACGGGTGGATCACACTGAAACCGGCACGACACCCCGAAGAGGCTTTCCGTTTCAGCAGCCCACAACTGCAGCGCAGACATCAGGCCCTGGGGATCCGATAAAACGGGAGCAAGCCCCTCGCCAGCTCGCGCGTCTTGTGAATTGCCTGGTTTACGAGTTGCACAATCTTGACAGCGTCCTCAGCCTCAGGACTGCTCTTTTCCGTGAGCCTTGCCTCATGCACTTTGGCCATGAACGCGATTCCGGTCAGATGTTGGCCAAGACCGTCATGCAAGTCCTGTCCAATGCGGCGCTGTTCTCGTGCGCTGATGTCCAGGATCGCCTTTTCGAGTTGCTTCCGTTCGGTGATATCGATGCCGGTGGCGATAATGTACCCGGAGTTCGCTCCGCTGCCCGGCAACAGCGTGCTCGTCCAGGCGATCAGCCTCTCATCTCCGTGCCGGGTAACCCAAGTGGTCTGATGATTTTGAGGCAATAGATCCGTACGGAGCACTTCGAATATGCACTTGAAACGATCAGCCTCTTCCGGCAACAAGAGCAAGTCCCAGAAATACTTGCCTTGCACCTCTTCCATCGAGTAACCGCTCGTTAATTCACATGCCGGGTTGAACCGCAGGATGCGCCCCTCATCATCGAGCACCACAACGAGCGCGCCCACGGTGTCGAGAATCGCTGAAATGAAGTTGCGCTCTTCCTGCCGTTCTTCTTCGATCCGCTTGAGGTCCGAGATATCAAAAGCCACGCCGTGAATGAACCAGGGACGGCCATCTTCACGCCGCATCATTCGGGCGTCACATTGAAACCAGATCACACGGCCATCTCGCGCGATTACTCGATAGGCTGAGCGCAGCGGCTTGCCGGAAAGGAACATCTCGGCCGCCTCCAAGCTCCAGCGCTGTTTGTCTTCGGGGTGAATATGCTCATACCAACGGACAGGATCTTCGAGCCATTCCTCGCGAGAATAGCCGAGTGCGGCTTCGATCTGGGGGCTCACATAGGCTTCGCTGATGCCGCGGTCAAGATAGGCCATGAAAACAACGGCCGGAATCTGCTCCAGAAGTGCCCGATACTTGGCTTCGAGGTTGGGCGCCTGTGCATCCGAGGCCGCTTCTCGCCGGTTTCCCGTTAGCAACTCCTGCCCAATGCCTTTGTCAGTTGCGGAGGCAAAGAAGACTTGGGCGAGATCGAGGAGCACGGATTCGGCTTCAGCAAGATCGGGCAAACTCCCGCTCGTGTCAGATCGCCAACCGCTGCTCTCTTTCTCATTCTGCGTCGTGTGCACAAACGAAGACATTCTCGCTCCAACGGCCCGTGTTTGATTTTCTTGCCCTTGGCCCGTGATTACCGGATCAGAGAGTCGTCCCGGTCTGAACTGCCTTTCCTGAGGCTTGCCTTCGCCGCCAAATCGGCTCTTTGTTCAATGAAGCCTGGGTGAATCGTCGCAATGCTTGAATGGCTCGTCCATATGTTTGAACGGCAGCCGATGAGAGAAGTGAGCCGGGTGGTTGATTCATGAAGGGCATGAACTTATCAGGAAACCCCGGCATCGTACATCCGATACAGATGCCGCCAATATTTGGGCATCCACCGATGCCCCCCATCCAGCCCCGTTTGCCCACGTTGCACTGCACCACCGGCCCCCAGCAGCCCAGCTTCACTATGCAGAGTGGCGACCCGTACTCATCGGCGAATTGCGCCTGCTCGTAATAGCCGCCGCGGTCGCATCCTTCATGCAGTGTGTTCCCAAAAAGCCAGGTTGGCCGCAGAGCTTCATCCAAGGGAATCATGGGTGCGCGCCCCGCCGCCATGTACAGCAGATAAAGCAGCGTTTCCATAAAATTGTCTGGCTGAACCGGGCAGCCGGGTACGCAAACAATTGGAATCTCTCCCTGGGAGCGCCACTTCCAACCAAGATAATCGGGCAAGCCCATGCATCCCGTCGGGTTGCTCTCCATGGCGTGAATCCCGCCATAGGTCGCGCATGTCCCTGCAGCTATAACGGCCCACGCTTTAGGCGCCAGCCGGTCGATCCACTCACAGGTCTTAATCGGCTGGCCAGTAGATGAGTCTGTACCAAATGACGCCCAGTAGCCCTCCGCCTTGTTGGTTTCATCAGGAACCGATCCTTCCAGCACCAGGATGAAGGTCGGGGCGGCCCCTCCGCCGCCAAGTGAAAGGGCCGCAGAAACTCATCTCCATTCTCGAAAGCAATGAACGGGTTATGAAAGTTGACCTTGGGAATCCACGGAAGCGCGCCGAGAACAATGTCTTCAATGCTCGGCTGTGTAGCTGCTGTCATTGCGATCGTATCTCCATCGCAACTCAGCCCTCCCGTGATCCACAAGACGTCGATCTCGGGAATAGGCGCAGTTTTCTCTAGTGGACGACCAGCGGGTTCCATGAGGGGAACGGTTTCCTTTCAGAGCGGCCCTCCAGCGCCGCACAGAAAAGTTGCCCGATCATCTTCGGCTCACAACCCCGTTCAGTCAAGCAATGCCAGCGAGCCTGTTCCCATCGCTTATTGAAATCACCGACTGATTCAGGCTTTCAGCTTGTCACATAGCCCGAATTCGCATGTAGCGGCGGAAGTCTGGCCAAGCTGAAGCCAATAGGGCAATTAGACCCAGGGAAGCCACCGTAAAGAACGCTCTCTTCATCTGATTCACCTCGTTGGAGATTTTGGGTTGTCGATAGATATATTCTGGTTGCAATCGTTTAATCGGCTGAACTGAGCGCCTCGATCCGCGACGGTAGAATCCTGATTGCGGTCACGGAGCTACCCAGAGCCTTGGTACTGAGATGCGAGACGACTGCAGTGCGATGCCCTTCAAGCGAAGGGCACCACGAATCGGCGAGGTCCGCAATTGCCGCCCCGCAACGTCGGAGCATTCCAGAGACTGCGGTTCTGGTGGCCTGAACACGGAGAGAAATCCTTCGCGCTCCGGATTGTGCCACCCACCATGTGCCGCAGTGAGTTTATAAGCCTTTTTGGGACCCCACGTTCTGCGTTGGTAGCGAAGCGCTCGGGGATGCTCTTGAGCACCGTGTCCACCACTGCCCATGCGGCCTCGACCGCGTTTTCGCGCGAACAGCGCCCCGTCGCCTCTCATCGCGTCTCCCAGCAGTCGCTCGTAGGGGGTTTCTTCCCCCGGCTGCTCTTCCCTGACATGAAAAGCTCGCGCTGTTCGCCGACGAATTCCTGGACCGGCACGTTTGACTCGGGCGGCGAGGGCGACGGCGGAGTTGGGCGAGAGCCGGAAACGCAGATAATTCCTAATCTGACCGTCTGCTGGGGCGGAGTCTGCAAAGAGCATTTGCGGCACCGGTTTCAACTCCACAAAGTACCTCGGTCGCAGTGACAGGCAGGTACTTGCCCGCTCGCAGATAAAATGGCACTCCCTGCCAGCGCCACGAATCGATAAAAAGCCGGAGCGCGCAAAAAAGTCTCCACGTCGGAGTTCCTGGCAACGTCAGTCTCCTCCCGGAACCCGCATACTGGCCGCGGACCATGTCGCTGGGCTTGAGCGGGCGCATGGCTTCGAAAACCTTTGCCTTCTCGGTCTGCACCGCCCCGTAATCGCGCCCCGCGGGAGGCTCCATGGCCAACAGCGCGACGATCTGGAAGAGATGGTTCCCGATCACATCGCGCAGACATCCGGCAGTTTCGTAAACATGCCGCGTTTCCCTATTCCGAAATCCTCCGACAAGGTGATCTGGACACTATCCACATAGTTGCGGTTCCAGATCGGTTCCAGAAAGGAGTTGGCGAAGCGGAAATAAAGGATGTTCATGATCGCTTCCTTACCCAGGAAGTGATCGATGCGGAAGATCGAATCTTCAGGAAACGCAGACTGCGCAGCCCGGTTGAGAGCGCGCGCAGATGCTAAGTCCCGTCCGAACGGCTTTTCGACAATGACCCGTCCGTTGCGATTCAGGCCCGGCAGCTGCAAGTCCTTCGATGACACTCTCGAAGAGGGAAGGCGGAATAGCCAGGTAATGCGCGGGCGCCGCGCTTTCCCCAGTGCGCCGCGAATCAGCACATAAGTATGTGCGTCTTTATAGTCCCCGCTAACATACGTCAGCAAAGAAAGAAGATGTCGCAGGGCCTTCTTATTATCAACTCCGCCCGACCGCTCGATGCTATCGGTGACACGCCGGTGCAATCTGGCCATGCTCCATTGAGGCAGCGCCACGCCTATTACAGGAACAGTAAGAGCTCCGCGCTTCACCATTGCATAGAGCGCCGGAAAGATCATCTTGTGAGCCAGATCGCCGGTCACCCCGAAAAGCACCAAGGCATCGGATTGGGTCGTGGCCATCAAATACCGCCCCGGCTGTCGTGATGGGAGCATTCATATTGCAATGCCTGGGCGGCCAAATCGTCAGCGCGAACCCTGTCACCGTGGCGACGGCAAGTTTTCATCATCTTGTCACCATAGCAGGTTCGAATTGACCGCGACGCGCGGCTCGAGCAAAGCTTGCGCTTTGATACAAAGCCCTTTGCGCTGCCGGCACGTTCGCGTCATCGCCCTTCCAGGTTTCCATCGCCGGCTGCTGAATCGCTCGCGCAAACGAGAAAGTCAATGCCCAGGGCAAACGGGACTTAAATCGGACGTTCATCGAGTTCAAATGTGCCGCGGCTTGTTCTCCCGATTGGCCCCCCGACAGAAATGCGACGGAAGGAACTGCGGCGGGCGTGGTCCGCAACAGGCAAGTTACGGTGGCGTCGGCCACTTCATCCACGGTTGCCTGTTTGGGGCTGTCCTTACCCGGGACCACCATGTTCGGCTTCAAAATCATCCCTTCCAACAGGATCCGTTGCACAAGAAGCTCGCTGAACACCGCGTGCTGGACCTTCTCCGTCACCTCAAAACACCGCTCCAAAGTGTGATCGCCGTCCATCAGCACTTCAGGCTCGACAATAGGAAGCAGGTTTGCTTCCTGGCAAAGCGCTGCATAGCGAGCCAAGGCATGTGCATTGGCGTGGATGCAGCCCCTGGTTGGAATACCCTCGCCAATCGTAATCACCGCGCGCCACTTGACAAAGCGCGCCCCCATGCCGGAATACTCGGCAAGGCGGTCCCGCAAGCCGTCCAGGCCTTCGGTAACTTTCTCGCCAGGGAACAACGCCATTGCCTTGGCGCCCTCATCGACCTTGATGCCTGGAACGATTCCTGCATCGGTAAGCGCTTTCACCATGGGCACGCCCTGCCTCGTCTGCTCCCGGATCGTCTCGTCAGCGAGAATTGCGCCGCTGATGCTCTCACCAAGCCCGGTCGTTGTCACGATCATCTCCCGATAAGCGCGACGCATCTCCACGGTCTGGGGGATTCCGAGCTGTGCAAATCGCTTATTGCAGGTCCCGATGCTCTCGTCCATCGCCAAAAGGCCCTTCTCGTTGGCCACTAGAGCTTTCGCAGTTTCAATCAGTTGCTGCTTGTTCATATGAGAACTCCAATTCGATTTCGACGCGCGGCCTTCATCGCAGGTCGCGCACGGCATTTGGTTAGTTGCTGAGGATTTGATTGGGGTTGCTTCATGCATCAGAGATGCCCGCGTGCACTGGACCTGGCTCGAGCAAAACTAACAGCCTCGCCTCAATCAATTTATGCACGGAAATGTCGCTGACACTATTATCTTGTTGCGCGAACCCGAGAGATTGTAAGTGTTGTCGAACTTACGCGCGTTGCGGATTTTGAAGGGCCAAAAAAATCGCTTGGGTCGCCGCGCCAACATCTTGCTTACACTTTAGACCGCTTAGCCGATTTAAGGAGTATCTCGACGCCCAATCGCCACTGTGGTAGAACTGTCGCACGCGGGCGCGAGAGGTGGAAGTTGATGATCCTGATTCAAGTCAACATCGACCCAGTCGTCGTGGAGGAACTGCTCATAGGGACGATTGGTGCAATTGGAGCCATAGTCGGTGCAATCGCTGTAGTGAAAGTTGCCATCCAGGCCAGCGGCAGTTCAACCAAGGCAGAACACGGAATCCTTTCAGTTCCAAAAGGGCGGCTGTCGATGATCGTGGCTGCGCAGGACAGAGCAAGCGATCCCCTGAATTTGCACTTCACTGTCCCCGACCCAGCCGTCACCTTGCTTCGAATAGAGCTCGCCAACCAGTTGGACAAGAAGGCAGGAACTGCCCAGTGCGTGAAGGAAGCTCCCAGAGTTTTTGTCGCGACGGTGGAACCCAAAGTCGTCCAGCGCTGGTATAACGCCAATCCATATTGGGACGGAGAAACAAAACAACTCCCAATTCGAGTGTCTTTTGTAACCAACGGGCAAGCAGGGTGGCAGACGGTTTGGGCCACAATGAGTGCCCGGACGGTGCCAAGCTCAGGACTCCCCGATGTCAATGATTTTGAATGGTTCCTAAAGGGCGGCTGCTCAAAAGCAAACCCGACACGAGCAGCAATATCCAGCTGGGCGCGGGCCAGAGATGATCAATACAAACCGACAACCAAACTCAATTAGAAAAATAGGCCCTCTCTTCGCATCCTAGAGCCGTGTTTAGTCGGTTATTCCCACAAAGACTGAGAGCCTGCCTTATCAGTTGCAGCTGGATGGATACCCGCGTAAATTATTGGTTTGATTAATGGTGGGCGGTCAGGGACTCGAACCCCGGACTTCCTGCTTGTAAGGCAGGCGCTCTAACCAACTGAGCTAACCGCCCACATACCCCAACCACACTGTCGCTGGAGACCCCGTGGCGAATGACGGGAGGCCGTGGTGACCTTCTTGTCATCATAACAGCGTGCGGGATTCGCGAGGGTAACGCTTCAGGTTGATAAACTTGGCGGGTGAGCCGTCTGATTGTGAACGCCGACGACTTCGGGCTCACGGCCGGAGTCAACCGCGCAATTCTCGAGCTGCACCTGGCAGGAGTGCTGACCAGCGCCACGCTGATGGCGAAAGCATCCGCAACGGAAGAAGCGATCGAGCTGGCGCGCGCGACGCCATCGCTGGGCGTGGGCTGCCACGTGGTCCTCGTGGATGGCGAGCCAGTGCTGCCGGCACCCGAAGTTCCCACGCTGGTCGAGTCGACCACGGGACGCTTTCCAACAACTCTAACCACGTTTTTGATGCGCCTTTTTACCGGCCGCGTGCGGGCGAAGGAGATTGAGGCTGAAGCTGCGGCCCAGATTCGCTTGCTGCAGAACCGGGGCATACACCTCACGCATCTTGACTCGCATAAGCACACGCATATGTTCCCCGCTGTGCTGCGGTCGGTCTTGCGCGCAGCCAGGAACGCAGGCATTCACACCGTGCGCAACCCGTTTGAGCCGGAGTGGGCTGTGCGTGCGACGCCGCGCAGTTCCTGGTTACGTAACGCTGAGGTCCTTGCACTAAGGCAGCTGGGGCCAGTGTTCCGCCGGTTGATCGACAAACAGAACGTCATGACAACCGACGGAACCATCTCTGTTGCCGGGACGGGAACGCTTGACGCCACCGCTGTCCGCTCTCTTCTCGAAAGGCTCCCCATGGCACATGGGAGCTAGTGACGCACCCGGGGTACAGATGACGCCGATCTCGCGAAGATCCATACACGGCTGCGGGAATCGCGAGAGACTGAGCGCAAAGCCCTTCAAGCAATTAAGGAGTTTCCTGCGGTGGACTTGGTTTCGTTCGCGGACCTGGGCGAAACCGGCTCGCCTGCCATCAACGACTAACGATTAATGTGGGTTTGCATCTTCCCTTGTTTGGGAACGTCCAAATCCATGACTACTACTACAGACAGACAAAGGGAAAGAGGCGTCATGCGGATCGGAATCACCTGTTATCCCACTTACGGCGGGTCGGGCGTAGTTGGCAACGGAGTTGGGCATTGAGCTTGCCGCGGCGGGACACGAGGTTCACTTCATTTCTTATTCGCAGCCTTTTCGGCTGAACGGGCGGGATGGCGAAAGTATCTATCACGAAGTCCCGGTCTCGAGTTATCCGCTGTTCGAGTTTCCTCCGTACGATCTGGCGCTCGCGTCGCGGATGACGGAGGTGGCTGAATTCTGTTCGCTTGACTTGCTGCATGTACACTATGCGATTCCGCACTCGGTGAGCGCGTTGCTGGCGCGTCAGATGCTGGCCGCAAGGGGCAGGCGGCTGCCATTCGTGACCACGGTTGCACGGCACTGATATCACTCTCGTGGGGCTCGATCGAAGTTATCTGCCGATCACCCGCTACTCCATCCAGGAAAGCGATGGCGTCACCAGCATTTCAAGCTATCTAAGGGAAAAGACGCGTTGAAGATTTCGACGTTACACGGCCCATTGAGGTGATTCCCAACTTCGTGAACTGCGACGTCTATATGCCGATCACCAGGACGAGCGGGCCGAGGCACGCAAGCGGTGGGCAAAGCCAGGCGAAGCGATCCTGATGCATCTGTCAAATTTCAGGCCGGTCAAGCGGGTAGTGGACATGGTCAAGGTATTTGCATTAGTGGTGAAGGAGGTGCCTGCGCAACTGGTTTTGATTGGCGACGGGCCTGACCGCTCGGCGGCCGAGTGGCTGGCACACGATTTGCAAATCAATGATAGGGTCCATTTTCTGGGCAAGCAGGAGAGGGTTAGCGAGCTGCTCCCTCTGGCCGATCTGATGCTGATGCCGAGCGAACTTGAATCGTTCGGGCTGGCGGCGCTGGAGGCAATGGCGTGCAAGGTTCCAGCCATCGCCACGCGGGTCGGAGGGGTACCCGAACTGATCGATGACGGATTAACTGGCCTTCTTTATCCGGTGGGCGATGTGGAGGCATGGCTCGGGAGCGATCACCTTACTAAGGAATCGCGACTGGCTGGAAGCAATGCGGGACGAGGCTCGGAAAACGGCCCGGGCACGGTTCTGCGCGAGCCTGGTGTTGCCGCAGTATCTGAAGTATTACGAGGCAGGTGTTGGGGCGCACGTAAAGCGCTGCCTAGATGCGAGGAGGGACGAGCGTCCATCAGGCTCGAATTTCGGGGCGAAACCCAGGTTTTGCCAGAAAGTCTCCACCAGGGCGACGTGTGTCGGGCGTGGTGCCTGGGCTGAAGTGCGGAGGAGGATTTCGGAGTCGTGCCGTCCGGGTTTCGGGCTGTGAGGTCCCGGGCTTCTGCGGCGATGGCGACGCACTTTGCCAGGGCACGGTAGGTACAGGCGGCAAGATCCGCGATCGACAGCCGCGTGGTGGGAGTGGCCAACACCGTGCGCGGCGGCGCCATCCGATCCAGGAGCCAAAGGATTTCGAGCTTCGACTTCCAGCTCGTCGGGGACGCAATCGATGGCGGAAGGTCGAGCGATGACGAACCGCATCTTCGATGGTGGAGACGAAGGCACAGACGAATTCTCTGATGGACGCGCATCAAATTTTACAGGCTCCGTTTCTAGCTCGGAACTGATGAGTGAACCGAAGCAGCCTCCTTGAATTCATGCCATCGTCGTTCAAGGGAAGAACCATTTCCGATAGCTGCTGGGGGCTGAGCTGCTGTGGATGTATTCCTGCGCATGATGCAGGTTCACGGGCATCACGTCTTCGAGGAAGACGCGGAAGCCAGCCCGGGCAGCCGCAAGGGCGAGCCAGCGGCCCAGCGGTCCCGCTCCGATAATGGCGACGGTGGTAGTGGCGTCCGTTGTCAAAGAGGGTCTTACTTCAGGGCCAGGGCCTGGGCGACGTCTTCGGCGTTGGGTCGGGCCTGGATCGAGATGCTCGGCGACGCGGACGCGCTCTTCAGCGGTGAGGGTGGGGACGGTGGCCAGGACCCGGCGCAGGGTCACTGCGACGTCGTCAATGCAGGTTCATCAGGCGGATAGCTTCTCCGGAGAGCGGCATGTGAGGTTCCCTCGAAAATGTGAATGTCTCGATTCATTGTAGAAGGTGCAGTTGGGTGGAGGAAAGGCACCCGCGGAATGGCAGCGCAAATTGGATCTTTCACTACCCCAACCGAGGGACACAACCTAATCCCTTCACTGTGCTGACAGTGTTACCGATGTTTCAGCCCTACTTTGCCGCAGGCACATAGTCTGGACGATGAGGAGACAGGCGCGGCTCGCGGGTGGGCGCTGCCGGTGCGGCTTCGATTGCTTTGCGATCCAAGTCGACGGATCCCATCCGTCCGCCGTCAACGTTATCAACCACTACGCGCACACGTTTTGTCTTGCGCGGAACGGGAAGAGTGATCGTAAAGCGCGAAACCCCCTTCAGCACCCTTGGCCGATTGTCTCGCTTCTGCGGATAAGGTCATGTTCTCAATCCTAGACGCCACAACTTTTTCGTCGTCGCTCAAACTGACCGCTGCGATCGCGAGATTGGCTGAGTTCGTTCTGTCGTTTTCCGGCAGCCAGTTCAGGTTTTTCGAATTCAATTGGAGAGATAATTCTGCGGTTCGCGCATCCGGGTGCCTCACAACGCCGATCACATTCACAGGTAATGCAGCGAATGGGATTGTTGATTCGGCGGCCTCAAGAAGGGTGACCATGGTCCGCTGTCTTGGATCCGCCTGTTGATTTCTTGTGGGCGCAAAGTAGCGGCCTTGGTCACGACGCGGAGGTTTGGGTTGTGCAGACTGACTCGAATCCGCCGGAATCTTCCGTCTGCATTGGCGTTCTGTTCCTGTGGTTGATAGGTCAAAGTATAGTAGTTAGTGCCCATTTCTTCTGACCGCTTGATTTCCATATCGACATCGTTGCGATTGAAGAATAATTTGCCGCCGGATTCATTCACAAAGACGCCGAAGTTGACATCGCCGGAGAATGGATCGCCGTCACCCAGATCCACATTCGAATATCCGGCGCTGACGGGCATTACTCTGCT
>CAVQZQ010000142.1:0-20100 GCA_963718435.1 uncultured Acidobacteriota bacterium
GGGTTTGCTCATCGGGTTCGCTGGCCTACGTTTGCTGCTGAGCATGAGCCCCAGCGATATTCCTCGAATCGGAGAAAATGGCTCGGCCGTCATGCTTGATCTCCGTGTCCTGCTATTCACACTGGGCATCTCGCTATTCACCGGTATCGTCTTTGGCCTCGTGCCCGCAATTTCCGCGTCGCGCCCTAATCTTGCCACCTCGCTCAACGAGAATTCCAGTCGTTCCGGCTTGGGCTTTCGCCATGGCACGATCCGTTCCGTGCTGGTCATAAGCGAGATAGCGCTTGCCCTGGTTCTCGTTATCGGAGCCGCTTGCTCATCCGGACTTTCCTGAAGCTGGAGGATGTCAATCCCGGTTTCACGACTCACAACGTTCTCACCGCGGCGATGTCGATGAGTGGGAGCCGCTTTCAGAAAACGGGGCCCGTTGCCCAGATCGTTCGCGACGGCAAAGAGCGTCTCATGGCTCTCCCGGGAGTGCTCGATGTGGGCGCGAGCAACTGCCTGCCGCTGGACCGCGGTTTGGGATGATCTTCGACATTTTGGGACGTCCCAAGGGCGAGACGCCCTTCACCGGCGTGCGGGCTTCTATTCCATCTCCTGGAGCTATCTCAACCTTTGAGATTCCTTTGTTGCGCGGTCGCGCCTTTACCGAGCAGGATGACGGCGCCGCACCTGGCGTGGTCGTCATCAACCAGGCAATGGCTCGGCACTACATCAATCTCTTTGGCGCCTGTGCCAGCGGCTAGAAAGATGAGAGCGCGGCCGGAAACGGGTGCGGTAATTTGCGGGCCGAGGGTGATGCGAAAAAAGAGGTGCTGCGATTGCTGGGCGAGGGAAACCGTTGAGCAGAGTACTGAAGCCAGGGAAAGCAGAACAATTCGCATGGGGTGCATGAAGCGAGATTGTAGGGGTCAGCGAATGTGAAAAGCAATGGAAAGAAACGGCGTCGGGACCGTCGCAGACCGCGCTCTATTTGGCTGGTGCCTCTTTAGAGACCCACCATAAGACCTCGCCGAAGATTTTCCACTTGGAGGGATTGCTTACATCGACGGGACTGTACTTGTGATTGTCGGAGACGAGCAGGTCGGTGCCTGAGAGGCGCTGGAACCGCGCAACCTTGAATCCGATGTCACGATGCGCAACCACCGCAAGCCGCTGGTGAAGCTGCGCCCGGTCGGTCGCAGCGGTGTCGACGAAGATGATGGATTCGGGAGCGATGGTGGGAGCCATCGGAATCGCCACAAAGGTGCATGGCAATCATGTTTTCAGGATGCGGGCACCAGGAGAGGGGCGCAAGCAGAACGTCCTCAACCTCGACTTGGGAAAGGCTGACGTTCTCCCTGGGAGGAATTGGATCTCCATAAGCCGTGATCTGCAGCAAGGGGATAGCGACGGCGTTTCCCTTCCCGACCAGCTGCCGGGAGAGTTTACGGGTCGAGACGATTTTGAAATCCCTGAGGCTGACCCGCAACGAGGAGATTGCACGCAGGAAGCTGGCATCCGGAAGGCCGGCGGTATCCATGCCGGCGCGCTCCCAAAAATAAGCCCCGTCGGGACGACGCGCGAGATTGCCAAGAGCTACATAACTTTCGGCGGTGGGTTCGTTTTTGCCCTGAATCCAACGTGAGACGGTTGCCGGGGAGATGCCGAGCCGTTCGGCGAGACCGGCCTGGGTAAGTTTCAAATCGCTGAGGAGTCGCCGGATTCGTTCGGCCCATTCGCGGCTAGCTGGAGTTTGTGCGGCCATTGGGCTCCGTCAATGTTTTGAGGCCCTTGTTTCATCTGCGCAATTGCGCCAATGAAATCAACCATTTAGCGACCCTTCCCCGTATACTAGCAGGAAGTTTTTATAGGTCGTAATTAGGTGACTCCCGGCGAAAAGTTATAGGTATTTCGGGCAACCCGCGAGAGTTGTTCTTCCTCGAAAGAACAACAGGACGAATTATCTCCAGGAATTATCGTACAAAAATGAAAGCTCCAATGGACAAGCTGATTGAGGTTTGGTCAACTGCTCGTTCTACGGAATCGGGAGCAGATTTGGGGAAGCTGCACATGGCGGGGATCACCGGGAGTCAGCGGATTCTGATCATCGATGACGACCACGGGATCGCCGACACGCTGGCGCTGATCTTCTCCGCGCATCGGTATGCAGTGCGGGTTGCCTATTCCGCGGAGGAAGCGATCGAAATGATCGCCGAATGGCCGCCGCACGTCGCGATTGTCGACGTGATGCTCCCACGGATGAACGGAATTGAGTTGGCAATTGTTCTAAAGGCAAACCATCCGGGGTGCCGAACTTTGCTGTTTTCAGGCCAGCCGGACACGAGCAGACTTGTCGAGGAAGCCCTTAAACGGGGGCACAAGTTCGAGATACTGGCCAAGCCGCTGCCGCCAACGTTTCTGCTGGAGACCGTCGCAGGGCTGCTCGGACGGAACCCGGACAACCCCACGGACGCCTGAAGATCGTCTTTTTTTTTCAAAACCAAAGAATTGTAGATCGGTGATGCCGACGTAGTTCGCCACGCGGCTTAGTTTTGGCAACCTTTTAGCGGCTCGAGGCGATCATCTGCGCGGCGTGCTGCAGGCTGGTGTCAGTGACTTTGGCGCCGGAGAGCATGCGGGCCACTTCGTGAGTGCGGGCGCGGTCGTCGAGCAAGCGGATCTGCATCTTGGTGCGGCCGTGATCTTCACGCTTGTCGATGAGGAAGTGCTGATCGGCAAAGGCGGCGATCTGGGGCAAGTGGGTGACGCAGAGGACCTGCTGGCCGCGACCGAGGGCCTTGAGTTTCTGGCCGACGGCCTCTGCGGCGCGGCCTCCGATGCCGATGTCGATCTCATCGAAGATCAGGGTGCGGGGGGTGGGGTTCGTTTTTCTGGTTTTGGAGGAGGTCTCTTCGACGGCCACCTTGAGGGCCAGCATGACGCGAGACATTTCGCCGCCGGAGGCGATTTCGTGAAGGGGCTTGAGAGGCTCTCCGGGATTGGTGGCGATGCGGTACTCGACTTCGTCCAATCCGTGAGCAGTCCAGTTGGACTCCTGCTCCGAGGAGTGCAGGGCGATTTGGAACCGGGTCTTCATGGCGAGGGAGTTGATCTGGCTTTCAGCGAGTTTGGCAAGCTTCGCGGCGGCGGCTTTGCGCTCAGCGGTGAGGACGGAGGCGGCTCGCTGATAGGCCTGTGAGGATTCAGTTACCGCCGCACGCAATGCTTTGAGAATTTCGTCGCGGTCTTCTACTTCAGAGAGCTTGTGGTTCACGTCTTCACCGAAGGCAATGACCTCGTCGACGGATTTACCGTACTTGCGCTTGAGGCGGTCAATGAGGGCGAGGCGGTCTTCGATTTCGGCAAGGCGCTCGGGCGAAGCGTCGATGCCGTCGGCGTAGTCGCGCAATCCGGCACTCACGTCGCTGAGCGTGGCGCGGGCAGACTGAATCTGCTGCGCGATTTCAGCAAAACGGTTGTCATAGCGGGCCAGCTCTTCGACGTTGCGCAGCGCGGCGCGGAGAGAGACTTCAGCGGAAGCGCCGCCCTCGTAGAGCTGATCGAAGGCGCTCATGGCGGCGGCGTAGAGCTTTTCAGAGTTGGCGAGGACACGCTTTTCGGTTTCGAGGGACTCGTCTTCGCCGGGTGAAGGTGAGCGGCTTCGATTTCCTTGCGCTGGTAGGTCCAGAGATCGACCATGCGGAGCCGGTCCTGTTCGCCTTGCAGGAGGTCATCGAGCTTGGTTGCGGCGGCGCGCCAGCGGGCGTGGGCTTCGGCGATGGCGTCGATTGAGATGCCGGCAAAACGGTCGAGCAGGATGCGCTGCTGGGCCTGGTCAAAGCTGGAAAGGGTTTCAGTCTGCGCGTGCACGAGGGCCAGTTCGGGGGCTAGCTGGCGAAGGACGGCGACGGTGGCGGGCTGGTTGTTGACGAAGACACGGCCCTTGGCGGTAGAGAGGATTTCGCGGCGAAGAATGATCTCGTTGCCTTCGGAGTCGATGCCGTTTTCTTCAAGGATGGCATCGGCGCCGGGGGTGGTCTCGAAGACGCAGGAGACGACGGCTTTATCGGCTCCGTGGCGGACAACTTCGACGGATGCCTTGCCGCCCATCAGGAGAGCGAGCGCATCGACGAAGATGGATTTGCCGGCACCGGTTTCGCCGGTGAGGAGGTTGAGGCCGGGGCCGAAGACGGCAATGGCGTGATCGATGACGGCGTAGTTTTCAGCGCGCAGCTCGACGAGCATGAGTGGGTCCGCGTCCCCTGATTGAGGTGGATTTCCAGGTCACAAAAACAGGAGCCTGGAGCACCCGGGTGATTCGCTATGTCGCAGAGGCATAAGGTTCAAGCCGCAGCGGGTTTCCGAGCGCAGCATAGCACGAACGGGCCGCGGTGCGAGCCGCCAACGGGGCGAAGGAGCTGCTGGGGACCATATCGATAACTTGGAAGAGCGTATCGCGTCTGATACCGTGAATACTGAGGTGAATGCCAATTCTTACCGCTGCCTTCGTCTTCGCATTGCAGGCTGACAGTGGCGCCGCACCCGCGGGGAGTTCCATTGCGCAGGGACAGAGCGCGCTGATGGACATGATCGGCAACATCGGCGCGATCGCCATCTGTGTGCTTGCGCTGCTGCTTTTTGCCAGCCTTTATTCATGGACTGTGATTCTGGGCAAATCCGCCACATTCGGCAAGGTGACAAAGGACAGCCGCAGCTTCATCCGCGCGTTCCGCAAAGCCTCACGACTGCAGGAGATTTCGGCCCTGGCGGACAACTACAAGGCCAGCCCGCTGGCCCAGGTGTTTATCGAGGTCTACGAGACGTATAAGCGGCAGACGGGCGGTTCGGGGCCACCGCGGAACCTGATTCCGCTGGAACGCTCGGCGCAAACCGCGGCCAGCGAATCGATTACCAACCTGGAACGCCGCATGACCTGGCTTGCGACGATCGCCGCCACCAGCCCGTTTGTGGGGCTGTTCGGCACGGTGATGGGCGTTGTGGATGCGTTTCACGGGCTGGGCACGGCCGGTGCGGCCACGCTGCGGGCGGTGGCGCCGGGCATCTCCGAAGCGCTGATTACGACGGCCGCCGGATTGTTTGTGGCCGTGCCCGCGGTTGTGGCCTACAACCAGTTCACGGCGCGGATCAGGGTGTTTGCTTCGGCGACGGACGATTTCTGCCGCGAACTACTGAATGCGCTCGAGGAGATTCCGGTGCGCGCGCCGCGAAGCGCTGCGCAGGAGCCCGACCAAGAGATTGAGCGGGGCATCTACAAGTAGCGACGGCCAAACCTGCGGCGGCGTTTTGAGGAATCATTGAGGGATTGACGAAGTGGCATTTACAACCAGTTCGGGCCAGACCCGTTCTTCACTCGCGGATATCAACATCACGCCGCTGGTGGACGTGGTGCTGGTGCTGCTTGTGATCTTCATGATCACGGCGCCGGTGCTGCAATCGGGCATTGAAGTGTCCGTGCCCAAGACGCGCACGGTGAAAGAGATTACCGAGCAGCGGCTGGTGCTGACGATCGACCGCGACTCGCAGATTTTTCTAGGCGACAAGTCGGTGAATATCCACGACCTTCCGCAGAGACTACGGCAACCGGGCGTGAATCCCGACAAGCAGGTGATCTATCTGCGGGCGGATGAGCGGGTGCCGTTCGGGGCGTTTGCGCATCTGATGGACGCGGTGAAACAGGCGGGGATTACCAACATTTCGATCGTCACGCAGCCGCTGGACACCAAGGGACGGGCCGGGAACGGGGAGTAGTTGTTGGGTTTCCCTGGGTGAGACTTGTAGGATCCCAGGTCTCAAACGCGAGACCTGGGGCACCCCGGGGTTGTGATTTGCCAGGTGCCAAAGGCGGGACCTGTGGCACCCGCAAGGGAAATCCGCGAGCGAAGAGATGAGTGAACTGCTGGATGGCGGCGCGCAACTGGAGCAGGAACTGACGCCGGAGCCGGTGATGGCGCCGGCAGCGGGCTCGATTGTGCTTCATTTCGCGATTGCGGCGGCGATTGTGCTCTACGGCGTTCTGGGCGGACTCTTTCATCACAATTTTTGGGGAAATGCGGGAGTGGGCGGTGCGATCCAGGTAAATATTGTGAGTAACGCCATTCCCCTTCCCTCGACCCAACCGGTGAACCAGAATGTGCTGGCTACGGAGACGCCTAGCCAAGCTCCCGCACCGCCGGAGCCCAAGGCGAAGCAGGCCCAGGACGAGAGCGCGATTCCGATCCAAGGAAAGCAGAAGAAGCCGGAGCAGAAGACGGCGCCGCGTACGCCACCGCGCCAGCCTACGCCGGTGCAGAACAATCGCGCGGACTACGGAGAGCAGTCCGGATCGTCGATGCCGCATGCCACGCAGCCCAGCTTTTCAAGCGGTCCGACGTCAGTGAACAACGGCGACTTCGGCAGCCGGTTCGGCTGGTACGTGGAGCAGATCAACAGAACGATGGGGGCGAACTGGTACAAGGCGATGGTGGACCAGAATACGCCGCGGGGAGCGAAAGCCTACATCGATTTCAAGATCGCGAAGGACGGTTCAGTGGGCGACGTGCGGCTGGACCGCAGCAGCGGAAGCCCTACTCTGGACAACTCATGTATGCGCGCGGCGCAGCGCGTGAGCACATTTGGGCCGCTGCCAGCGGGTTACAACGAGAGCACCTTGCTGGTGTCCTATTACTGTGAGTACTAGGTCGAAGCCCGCCCGGGTGGATACAATAGAGATTGCGAAATGGGGCAGTCCTTGACAGGTTTGACTTGCGGAAGCAAGAGCATCCTGCGGCGGCTACAGGACCTGGATCGATCGATTGCATCCATGTCGCGACTGAAGACGTGCCTTGAAACGTTAGCGGAGCCTCCCCTGCTTTTCAAGCTTGATCCGCAAGACTCCACCGAGGAAGGATTGCGCACTGCATGAAGTTTCACTTCCGGTTTTATCTCCCATCACTCCTCATTCTGGCCAGCCTGATTTCCATTCCATCGATGGCACAGGACTGGGTCCGCACCGGATCCAATCTTGGCCAGGCGAAGATCCGCATTGCGGCCGCGGACTTCAAGCCTGTGGGCGCGGACCCGCAGACGCCGGCGCTGAAGGCGGTGTTTGACGCGACGCTCTATAGCGACCTGGGCAATGCGGGCATCTTCGATCTTGTGTCGAAGAGTTTTATGCCGCAGGCCACGCCAGGTTCGCCGCAGGAGATCAGCCTGCCGCAGTGGTCCGCGGCCCCGGCCTCGGCAGTGATGGTGGCGTTTGGCGCGCTTTCGTCGACCAATGGGCGGATGGTGGTGTATGGCTGGCTGTTCGATACGAGCAACACAGCGAATCCGCAGGTATTGGGCAAGCAGTACAACGAAGTGGCCAGCGAAGAGATGGCGCGCACTGTAGCGCACCGGTTTGCCGATGACATCATCGATCGCCTGGGCGGCGGCATTAACGGGATTGCCGAGACGAAGATCTATTTTGTGAGCTCGCGGAGCGGATCGAAGCAGATCTGGGTGATGGACTACGACGGGCAGAATCAGCATCCAGTCACGCACTCGGGGATCATCGAGCTTTCGCCGCGCATTTCGCCGGACAATACGCGGCTCGCGTTTACTGCGCTGGGGCGTGAAGGGTGGTCGGTTCGCATGTATTCGCTGGAGCTGAACCGGATGGTGAGTTTCCCCGCCGGGACGGTGGGCGGCGCGAACCAGTCGGCAGCCTGGAGCAGCGACGGAAGCAAGGTTGCGTTTTCGTCGGCGCGATCGGGCGATCCGGAGATCTGGGTGGCGGACGCGAATGGCGGCAGCCCGCGCAGGGTCACTTTTTTCCGCGGACCTGACCTCGGACCCACATGGAATCCGCGCACCAATGCGCAGATCGCGTGGGTAAGCGGGCGCACGGGGTTGCCGCAAATCTACATCATGGATCAGGACGGCTCGAATGTGCACCGGTTGACCGATAGCGGCTACGCGGTGTCGCCTTCGTGGTCATCGAGCGGCCAGTTTCTTACCTTCAGCTGGAATCGTAAGTACGGTCCCGGAGCGCCGGGCGGACAGGACATCTACGTGATGGACGTCGCCACGATGCGCTGGGAGCAACTGACTCACGATGCAGGCAGCAACGACTATCCGTCATGGTCGCCGGATGTGCGGCACGTTGTGTTTGAGCGGCAGATCGGCGGCCATACGCAAATCTGGACGATGCTTGCCGACGGCACCGAACAGCACGAGCTTACGCATACGGGCAATAACTTTATGCCGAACTGGAGTTGGAAGTGATCCCCGGTAATCCGGAGGATACTCCCGCGCAAAGAGGCGATGCGGAGTGGGTCATCCTACTGCATTATTATTTTATGTTCCCAAATTTCACCGCGCGACGCGCGCTCAGAGGAAGGGACAAAAAGGCGCGCCGGCCCCGGATTTGAATTAATCCGGAACCGGCCCAAAACTGCGCAGAGATTAGCGATCGACCATAAACGGAATGGACTGGCGTGTGAATTTGCAATGCTTCGCGCGACGGATGGTCTGAGGCATAGAATGGTTGAGTCCCTGAAAAGATGCGCTTTAATCACAGGAGGAGTTCGCATTGAACCGACTTAATCGACTTTTTAGAATTCTTTTGCCCGTTGCACTGCTTGCCGTTTTGGTTGTTGCCGGTGGTTGCAAGAAAAAGAAGCCGCTTCCACCGCCCCCGATGGCTCCGCCCGCAACGGCGCCCGCGCCCACGGTGCAGATTACGGCGACACCGGACTCGATCTCGGCCGGTGACCAGGTGGTGCTGAACTGGCGCTCTACGGATGCCACCTCAGTGGCTATCGACGGGATTGGCGAAGTGCCCACGACAGGCGTGAAGACGGTTACGCCGTCGGAGACGACCTCATACCACATCGTTGCCCGCGGGGAGGGTGGAACGGCGGACGCGACGGCGCACGTGACGGTGAATGCGCCGCCAGCGGTCGCAGTGCCATCAAACACGATGTCGGCAGAAGAGGAGTTCAAGGCCAACGTGCAGGACATCTTCTTCGACTACGAACTCGTATGACGTCGCGCAGTGATGCGCAGGCCACGCTATCGCACGATGCGTCGTATTGGCTAAGCCATTCGAATATCAAGATCGTGATTGGCGGCTACTGCGACGAGCGCGGCTCGGACGAATACAACCTGGCATTGGGCCAGAATCGCGCCAACTCCGCGAAGAGCGCGCTGGTCACGGCGGGCGTTGCCGCCGATCGCATCCGCGTAATCAGCTACGGTAAGGAGAAGCCGTTCTGCTCGGAATCCACGGAGGCGTGCTGGCAGCAGAATCGCCGCGCCGGGTTCTCGATCGACCAGTAGAGTACAGCATGCAGTTGACCGCCGATCGCCGACGAAGATTGGCGCAACGGCACAACTGTCTGGCCGGGCTTTCGAGCAATTGTCCCAGGTCTTCCGCCACCCGCGGACTGGACCTGGGACACCCTCTTTCTGCGGGAACGCGGCAAACCTGTAAAATATAAGCAGCTTTTGATGGATGGAAGATGCTGATGACACGCTCAATTCGCAATCGTCTTTTTGCAGCGGCGGCGCTGGCCACGATCTTGTGCGCCATTCCGGTGCGCGCCCACGCCGCGTCAAAGGAAATCATTCAACTGCAGACCCAGGTGCAGCAACTGCTGGACATGGTACAGAGGCTGCAAACCACCATGGATACGCGCTTTGCGGTACTGCAGAACCTGGCGCAACAGACCTCGGACCAGGCGGTGCAGATGAACGGTACTGTGACCGCGCTGCAGCAGAAGATGAACGCTGAGAATGAAGCGATCAGCGGGAAGCTCGACGCAAACGCAGGCCAGGTTCAATCGCTCAACGACTCGGTTGACGAGTTGAAGACGCGCATCGCCAAGCTGGAGAAGACAGTACAGGATATGCAGGGACAGTTGCAGAATGTCCAGAGCCCGCAGCAGGGGGCGCCTCCCGCGGGCGGAATGGCTCCGGCGCCGGGTGATGGATCCGCTGGGCCTGGCCCGACGGGCTCGCCTGCTCCTCAGATGAACCAGACACCGCCGTTGCAGCAGACATTTCAGGCGGCCGTGAGCGACTACAACGCGGCGCGATACAAGCTGGCGGTGGGCGAATTTCAGGACGTGATTCACTACTACCCTATGGACGACATGGCCGGCACTGCGCAGTTCTACCTGGGAGAAGTCGCCTACCGTGGGGGGAATTACGACGAAGCCGTAAAGGACTACAACGCGGTTCTGGAAGGTTTCAGCGGCAACGCCAAGGCTCCGGCGGCACAACTGCATAAGGGGCTCGCGCTGCTGAAACTGAGCCGGCGCGACGCGGGTGTGCATGAGTTGCGCGCGCTGATTCAGCGGCATCCCCAGACGCCGGAGGCAGCCCAAGCACGGGAAAAGCTGAATGAGTTGGGTGTTCGGATCAACCCGACGCGTTCATGAAACGGCACCTCAAGCAGTAAATTCAAGCACCTCTACATAAATCGGCCGACCTGTTCGCGAAGGACAGATCGGCATTTCTATGAGTTAGACTCTCTCGACCGAGCTCCCCAAATTGCGCGGTCCCACATAAAAAAGACGATTTGAAGCACCTCGAAGGCTTGCGCGGCTTCCTTTTGATTGAGAGGATAGCGCTTAATGACCCTGGGCCGTTTCGCGCCTGTTTCGTCACGGAAAGCGGCGTACCCTCACAGGCTCAGGGTATCGTAAAGGCCGGGAGCGTTTGGCGGGTTCGAGCGACCTCGAAGATTTTTTGCGCACAGGAGGAATGAATGGCAACAGCAAAAGGAAAGGCATTGGGAGTTTCGCTGGAAGCAGCAAGAAAAGTGATTCGCGCCGGGGAAGAGAAGGCCAAGGAAATTGGCCAGGCAATGAACATAGCCGTTGTGGATGCGGGCGCAAATCTTGTTGCCTTTGAACGGATGGAAGGCGCATGGCTTGGGAGCATCGACATCGCGATCAACAAAGCGTTTACCGCGCGTGCATTTGATTCAGAGACCAAAGCGCTTGGGGAGAACTCACAGAGCGGCGGTCAATTCTTTGGAATTCATGTTTCGAATCACGGACGGGTGATGATTTTTGCCGGTGGCGTGCCGCTCAAGCACGGAGGAGAGGTCGTTGGAGCAGTGGGCGTGAGCGGCGGATCGGGCAAGCAGGATCAGGCGGTTGCGGAGGCGGCGGCGGCGGCATTCCAAGGGTAAGGGGCAGAGGTGATTCAGGCGATCACTGCTGGAAGCCGAGTTGGCGGGCCTGAGAGGCTGAATCGCGCGCTCCCCAGCGGCGCTGAATCAGATTGTCCCTGATTTCGAACCACTCCATCGCCAGCAATTCGTAGGTCTTGTTGGTGGGCTCGGCGCCACGGAATGCGCGGACCGACTTACCTCGTTCTGTGTAGCGAACCGAGACGTTGCATCCTTCAGCGATGACGGCGTCGACGGTAAGCTGGATCTGAAGGCAGTCGATGAGATCTCTCCAGACGGGGCGAGCCTGCTCGAGAGTTCCAAACCCCAGTACGCCCCAGATCTGTGCATCGGGAGCAAAGAGTTTGCAGACGGCTTCAAGATCGCCTCGATTAAATGCATTCACATAAGCGCAGATGACTCCCTTTTCTGGTGACATATCTGTCTCCTCTCAGGCTGGGGAAGCGGGGAAGCAGCCTTTCAGCAGCAGTGTAATGGACGCAATTTGGCGTCAAGCGAAAGCAAGAAGCCCCGCGTTGGCGGGGCTTTTTGCGGGTTCAGCGGTTGAGACGGCGTTATTTGAGGTTGTTCATGAGAGCGTCGAGCGCCGACTTGGGCGGGCGAGTGAGCGATTCGGGCAGCGTGCCCAGGGGTTCGTCTACGAGATTCAAGTTGTCGATGAACGTGGGCTTTTCCGTGTCGATGTAGAAGACGCCGGTGAGCACTTCGTGCTTTCTTCGGCTTCCATCAGGGTGCGGACCGCGTTGGCCTTGTCGGTGGGGTCGTAGTCCTCATGGAGTTTGCGCAAGCGGAGACTGGAGCCGTCGTGCATCTCGACTTCGTAGACTTCGCCCGAACTGTAATCGACCTCGATCTCATCGAAACTGGCCACAAAGCCGATTTCATTGATGGGCTCGTCGTTGTCCTGCATGAACTTGTAGCTCTTGGTGGAGCCTTCGTGATCGTTGAAGGTGACGCAGGGGCGAGATGACGTCGAGCAAGACCGTACCCTTGTGGCGAGCGCGGCTTTCAGCATGGACTGCAGCTGCTTCTTGTCGCCTGAGAAGGAGCGGCCAACAAACGTCGCACCCAGCAGGATGGCCAGGGCGCAGGTGTCGATGGCGGGCAGATCGTTGATCATGCCGGTCTTGAGTTTGGGGCCCAAGTCGGCGGTGGCGGAGAACTGTCCCTTGGTCAGCCCGTAGACGCCGTTGTCTTCGATGATGTAGATCATCGGGATATTGCGGCGCATGAGGTGGACGAACTGGCCCATGCCGATGGAAGCTGTGTCGCCGTCGCCGGAGACCCCAGCGTAGTCATCGTGTGGTTGGCGAGGATTGCGCCGGTGGAGACGGAAGGCATGCGCCCGTGCACACTGTTAAAGCTGAACGACCGGCTCATGAAGTAGGCGGGGCTTTTTGAAGAGCAGCCGATGCCGCTCATCTTCATGACCCGCTCGGGCTGAACGCCCATCTCGAAACATGGCGTCGATGATGCGCTCGGAGATTGCGTTGTGGCCGCAGCCGGCGCAGAGCGTCGGTCTTGCCTCCGCGATAGTCAATGACCGGGAGGCCGATGTGATTGGGCTTGGGGCCTGGTGCGTGTTGAGGTTGCGGTTGCCATTTACAGGCCCTCCTTTGTGACAAATTCGTCGGTGATGGAACGGGCATCGATGGGCAGCCCGTTATAGAGAGAATGCTGCGCAATTTGACGACCTGGTCGGCAGGCAGATCAAGCTTGAGCAGGCTCGGCAGTCTGGGCATCGCGATCCTGCTCGACGACGTAGACGCGCTCATGCGAGGCGACGAAGTCGTGCATCTCGTGCGCAAAGGGATAAGCGCGGATGCGGAGATAATCCACGTCACTTGCCGTATCCCTTCTTGATCTGGTCGAGACTTTCGCGGAGCGCGAAGTCGGTGGTGCCGTAGGCGATGACACCCACCTCGACTTGCCATCCTTGACCAGCAACGGGCGCGGGAACGAGCTTGCGCGCATTTTCGAACTTGCGGGTGAGGCGGTCCATGACTGTCCTGATACTCGTCAGGCCGCTCGGTATATCCTGCGGCTATCATTGTGGCCTGAACCGCGGGTGAAGTAGGCGGCCTTGGGATGACGGGGTTCCGGGCAGCGTGCGCCATCCGATAGCGTCGCCGTCGACATCGCTTGATAGCGGGCGAAGCCGCCGAGGCGGTTCAGGTCTTCGGCTGTGAGCACCTTGCCGCGGTCGAGCGGCTTTTCGGGATAGGCAAAGGGCTCGGACATCCAGTTGTTCATGCCGAGATCGAGATCGCTCAGCACGAAGATGGGCGTTTGCAGACGCTCCGCGAGATCGAAGGCTCGCATAGCTCATCTCGAAGCATTCCTTCACCGAGCCAGGAAGCAAGACGACGTGCTTGGTGTCGCCGTGGGAGAGGAACGCTGTCGAGAGCAGATCGGCTTGCGAAGTGCGCGTGGGCATGCCTGTGGAGGGGCCGGACGCGCTGCACGTCAAAGATGACGCCGGGAATTTCGGCAAAGTAGCCGAGGCCGGCGAACTCCGACATAAGCGAGATGCCGGGGCCCGAGGTCGAGGTCATAGAGCGAGCGCCAGCCCAGCCAGCGCCCAGCACCATGCCGATGGCGGCGAGTTCGTCCTCAGCCTGGATGACGGCAAAGGTGGCCTTGCCTTCGGGGGTGACGCGGAATTTCTTGAGCAGGTCGGTGGTGGCCTCGATCAGTGAAGTAGACGGTGTAATGGGGTACCAGGCGACTACTGTGACACCGGCGAAGACAGCGCCCATGCCGCAGGCAGCGTTGCCGTCGATGATGATCTTGCCGGCGGTCTGGTTCATCCGCTGAATGAAGTAGGGGTCGTGCTTGGGCAGCTTTTCCTGGGCGTAATCGAAGCCCGCCTTGACGGCGCCGAAGTTAAGATCGAAGACCTTTTGTTTCTTGGCAAATTGTTTACGGAGGCCATCCTCGACCACACTCAGATCGATGGAAAGCAACTGGGAGAGGACGCCCACGTATACCATGTTCTTGACCAGCTTGCGCAGCTTGGCCTCGGGACAAATGGCGGCCGTGATCTTGTCGAAGGGAACCGGATAGCAAGCCACGTCATCGCGGAATTGCTTGAGGTTTTCTTTTTCCTCGTAGATGGCCGCACCGCCGGCGTCCAGTTCCAGCATGTCCTGTCTTGCTGTCTCGGGGTTCAGCGCCACCAGGATTTGTGAGCCACGCTTGCGGGCCACGTAACCATCCTTGCTGGCGCGGATGGTGTACCAGGTGGGAAGTCCGGCGATGTTTGAGGGGAAGAGGTTTTTCCCGCTGACGGGGACGCCCATTCCGAAGATGCTTTTCAGCAGAACGCTATTGGCGGATTGCGAGCCGGACCCGTTCACCGTTGCTACGATAATGCTGAAATCATTAATGACTTGCGGTTGCGTGCTCAAAGCGCCCCGTTCTTGACCCAGGGCTAGGTCTCCTGTCGCCATTTGGCGGGATTCCCTTCCGGTAAATTCTGGAAAGAGCTAAACTTTCACTCGTCTTCCACTCAATGTGATTATAGTCACCTTGCGGAGTCGTCGTCCCAGTGCGAGGTAACTGCTTTGCGCCCTTAAGTACCGATACATACAACACATGTTGATGCGTTCAACAGCGGGCGGTTTGCCGAGGCTCGCCGGTGAAATTGCTCAGGCGGTCGGGATAAGGATCTCGGTAAGCAATTGATCTTCCGGGGTGGTTCGCGGATCGTTGGTGTAATTCTCGATGTAAAAGTCATCCCGGATCGGGATTTTCTTTTGTGCGACGATCTCGAAGACACGTCCGGAAGCCTGGGGAAGGTCGCTGTAGGGCCCGGTCAGAGCGAAGCGGCTGTACTTGCCTCCCTTAAATTGTTCATAGGAGAGACCTTCAGGAAGTTCAACCGGCGGGGCACCAAGGCCAAATCCGGCCCTGTAAATCTTCGGTCCGACCTTGTAGAGGCTCATATAGCGGGTGATTTGATTGTGCTGGGAGAGTGCAGGCACAAAGGAATGTGCGGTTTGCCAGGCCTGACCGGCAGTCTGCATAAAGGGACCGATTTTCTCAATGAAGACATAATGGGTTTCAGGCCAGATGACTGTCTCGGGGTTCTCAGTCAGGTTCATCGCATCTCCTTGTCAATGAGGTTGCCAGAACTGTTTTCTGATTGCTGAATGTGCTTTGAGGTTGCCTGAACAGGCCCTTATGCAGTCGGCTTGAGTGGGGGCGGCAATTTGGCGAGAAAGCGCTCGGCAAACTCCGCGCCATACTGCTCAAGCAGTTCCCTCACCCGGTCGGGCTGGTGAGAGCGCACAATGAGGCCCGCGTGGTGGTGCTTTTTCATGCGCACCACGATCTCCGGGGCGTCGAATCCGGTGGTGTCCGGCTTAGCGGTTTTTGCCAGGCACAGTACGCTGCCCGCATAGTCCTCTGAGATTTGTGGAAGCGCATAGGTCTCACCCCGCACGTCGGCCACCTCCAGCCGGGCCCACTCCCGCCATAGGTTTACCCCGGTTGCGACCTGGACCAGATCTGAAATGAAGGCGCCACCGACCCGGGCTGCAATCTCAAGAAAATAGTAGCGTCCATCGGCGTGGTCGCGGATGTATTCCGCGTGAGTGATGCCGCGGACCAAGCCAAGCGATGGAGCGAGCCGCTCATTCAAGGCGGTCAGCTCCTGGGAATCGCGGCTGCCACGGTCGACGGTGCGGGTGGTAAATACGCCGCCTTCGTGCATCACCTGCATGGGTGGCCGGCCGTATTGATGTACGGCTGCGAACACCACATTGCCGTCGCTCACAATCGAATCGACGTGGAAGATGTCGCCAGGCACAAACTGCTCCAACAGGAAATGGCTCTGTTCGTCGCCCAGCAAATCGAGGGTGCGCCAAAGCTCTTCCGGCTCGTGAATCTTGCGAATGCCGAGGGCCGAGGCTTCGGCCCGCGGTTTCAGCAACCAGGGCGGCTCGACGCGGACCATGTATTCGCGCAACTTGTCGTAATTCAGGACGGGGCAAAATTCCGGAACGAGAAAGCCCATGCTGCGCGCGCCGGTGCGCATGGCCAGCTTGTCGCGGTAACAAGTAGCAACGCTGATCCCCGTTCCTGGCAGGCGCATATGCTCCCGTATCGCTGCCGCGGTCTCCTGGTCGAACTCGTCAAGAGCGATGACCCGGTCGAAGTGCCTTCCGCGCTCCATCCAGGAAACGGTATTGAGGATCTGTTCCCTGGTCAGGCCTTCGGGCATCGTCACAACCTCTTCGAGATCCTCGCGCGGCCAGTCGGCGTCGCGAAGTTTCTCCACGGTTAGCAACGTCGGTTTCACCCCCATTTCCGCGCACTGGCGCATGAAGTCCTGTCCCTTTTCGTAGCTTGAAATGCAAAGAAAACGCTGGATTGTATTGGTCATGCGAACCCCTTGGATGAATCCACGATTCAGTTGCTCATGGCGAGGACGTGGAAGGCGGATTTTCTACGAGGAAAAATCTCACCAGGCAGAAGTAGTTTTGGCGAACAGAAAATGAGGAGCTGTTATCAGGGCAATCGCATGAACGATAACTCGATGACAATTTCGCCGTTTACGCCGGCCCTAACGGGGCTGACTTTTGCCGGCCCCCTTCCCCACGCTGAAGCGCGGGGCTAGCGACCGTTGCGCCTCCGGCGCGATAGAAATCGGAGCCAGTCACGTCAACAAATTGTATCCATGCGATTGCCCTGCCGCTTTTATCCATGCGATTGCCCTGCCGCAGCTTGTTGGACCCCGAGTTGAGGATAGTTCTACCATAGACTCTGAACGCTCCCGCTTCGTGGCTCATCAAGGACTGGACCCTCATGCTTTCAGCAAACGCGATCGTCAACCTGCAAGACAGTCTCACCCGTGCGTGGCATCTGGAAGCGGAGATTGCGGAAGCGGAAGCGCCAACGGGTGAAGGGGTGTCCAAGTCAAACACCGGGCCGGGATCGGCGAAGGTCTGGCTGGCCTCGGTCGCCCGCCATCATCGAGCTAACTTCGACCTATGGCATATCGAAGACGAAGCCCGTACACCCGGCGCGAGCGATGCCGTTGTGTCAGCAGTGAAACGGCGCATTGACCGCACCAACCAGTTGCGCAATGACCAGGCTGAAGAATTGGATCGAGTCTTGCTCGACTGGCTTGAACCGCAAGCTTGCCGGCGCCGCAATCTCCGCTGCACTCCGAGTCGCCGGGCCTGATGATCGACCGGCTCTCCATTCTCGCGCTGAAGATCTATCACACGCGGGAAGAGGCTGAGCGCCAGCGACTCCCGACGGCCATGAGGAACGCAACCGCGACCGACTCGCCATCCTCGAAGAACAACGCGCCGACCTTGCCGCCTGCCTCGATTCGCCTGTGGCGTGAAACGCTTGCCGGCACCGACGCTTCAAGCTTTACCGGCAGATTGAAGATGTACAACGACCCATCGCTCAACCCTGCAATCTATCGAAATCCGAGCCAGGACGTAAGCCGGCTAACCCCCGTCTTCGCGCGGCCCCCATTGACGAATGAAGGGGTTCTGCGTATAAAGAGTGGCCTAAGCAGCGCATTTCGAGACGCACGGCTCCTGGCGCAGCGATCAGGTCGGCCGTGCAATTAGAAGCAAGCCCCCGGCAAAACCATGACGCAAGAGGCCCGATCCGCGGCGGAAGCCGCAAGAAAGCTCCTCACACCCGGCCGCCAAGTCGGGCGGACAATCGATACACGGCCGGACAGGCTTTCCAGCACTACCAGACTGCGGTGCAACTGGTGCAACAGGGCAAGTATGAGAAGGCGCTGGCCGCTTTGAGAAGCTGTTCCCCACGGCGCCGATCGGAGATTCTGGAACGATGCAAAATGTACATCAATACCTGCCAGCGTCAACTGGAGCAGCACCAACCTGACATTCCAGACACCGGAAGAACGCTACGACTATGCCATTTCGCAATTGAATCAGGGCTACTATGAAGAGGCGCGCGATCAGTTCAATGGCGTGCTCGCCGACGATCCTGCGGCCGACTATGCGTACTACGGGCTGGCTGTCCTTGACTGCATGACCGGGCCCCCCAGGACTGCCTTCGAACAATCTCTCCCGGGCCATACGAACTCAATCCCGAAAAATCGCCTCCAGGCGCGCTCCGACAACGATTTTCAGAGCATGGTGGACGATCCGCGCTTCACGGAATTGCTGTATCCTGAGATTCCGTGAGGACTCGCAGTTCCGACGACTACAGACACCTCAAGATCGACGGAGAAACCATCGCCTGCGTACAATAAACGGCAGTGACCTCCTTTTCTCAAACGGAATCCGGCGCGCCGCCCGGCCGCTTCGCGTGGTTGTCGCCATCGGCGGCGGCACGGGCCTTTCCACGCTGTTGCGCGGATTGCGCGGCCACGTAACCCGCCCGGCCTGCGATCAATGGATCCCGGAGCAAATCGCCGACCTGGCCGCAGTGGTCACGGTGACAGACGACGGCGGCTCCTCCGGCCGCCTCCGCAAGGACTTCAACATGCTTCCCCCCGGCGACCTGCGCAACTGCATGGTGGCCTGTGCAAGAAGAGGATCTGCTGGCCCGCCTGTTCGCCCATCGCTTCCGCGCCGGCGACGGCCTGGAGGGCCATAGCTTCGGCAATCTCTTTGTGGCGGCGCTCACCGAAATTACTGGCGACTTTGGCCACGCCATGCAGCTGGCATCGAAGATTCTGGCCACGCGAGGCAAGATCTACCCCGTAACCACCGCCAACGCAACGCTGATGGCGCGCATGGACGATGGATCGCTGGTGCGCGGCGAAACCAACATCACCGCCAGCCGCAAGCGCATCGCCGAATTGATGCTCGATCCGCCTGACGCTGCCGCCGCTGCCCGAAACCCTGGAGGCCATCGAACGCGCCGACCTGATCACCGTGGGCCCGGGTCGCTCTACACCTCACTGATCACGAATCTGCTGGTCCAGGGCATTCCCGACGGCGCTGGCCAATGCGCGCGGCGTGCGCGTCTATATCTGCAACCTGATGACCCAAGCGAATGAAAGCCTGGGGCTCACTGCCTCCGAGCATATCGAGCGCATCTACGAACACACGCGCGCACCCATCTTCGACTACGCAATTGTGAACACCGCGCCGTTTTCAGCCCGAGACACTGGCACGGTATGCAGCGGAAAGCGCCGCCCCCATCGTGGCGGACATCGATCGGATTGAGGCGATGGGCGTGCACTGCATTGCCGGCGACTTCGCCAGCGAAGAGACGTGGTTCGCCATGCTTCGGGTCGTGTGACTGGAGCGCTACTGGCGCTGGGACAGTCCGCTGTTCGCGTGGGCTGACGGGGAATCTCGGGTCATTTGATCGCACGTCCGCTCCAAAGCATTGGTGTCTTTTGTGGTGCGTCAGAAAGTGATCGAGATTCGCCAGTACATCGACCGGCGGGGACAAAATCTATTCGATCGGTGGTTCGACAAGCTTGAAATCAACACGCAGGCCCGCGTTACTGTTTCTCTCGATCGGCTTGAGCGAGGGAATGTTTCGAATGTCAAGAGCGTGGGGTACAGGCGTCCAGGAGTTGCGCTCGAATTTGGCCCTGGATATCGCATTTATTTTGGCATGCACGGAACGCAGGTTGTAATCCTGCTATGCGGCGGAACGAAGAAGCGCCAGCAAAGCGACATCGATGCAGCGAAGATCCTTTGGCAGGAATATAAACAGCGCCAGCGGGAGGAATAATGCCACTCACCAAGGACTTCAACGAAACCGTCAGGACCAGGCTCCAGCAGAGTGAGAAATTCCGCCGTGCGCTTCTCCGCGAGGCGATGACCTGCATGATCGCTGGGGATGTGGAAACCGGAAAATCTGTGCTCCGCAAATACATCAACGGCACGGTCGGCTTCGTAAAGCTCAGGTGCAACCTGGGGTCGTTCCCCAAGGTCCTGATGCGAATGTTCAGCTCAGCTGGAAATCCCAAGGCG
>CAVQZQ010000143.1:0-15402 GCA_963718435.1 uncultured Acidobacteriota bacterium
ATCATGGTTTGACAAATATGAACTTCGAGCATACATTTGCTTAAGCGAATGTGAAGATATTTAAATGAAGACGCAGACTCAGGTAAAGGACGAAGTTCAGCAAAAGTATGGTCCCGCCGCGCGCCAGGTGCGCGATGCTGGCGATGTGCAGCCTGCTGCAACCCGGCATTCAGTTGTTGCGACCCGATCACTACAAATCTCTATAACGAAGCGGAGAAGAGTGGCCTGCCTGCCAACGCAGTGCTGGCGTCGCTGGGCTGCGGCAATCCCACGGCGCTGATCGACCTGCAGGAAGGCCAGACCGTGCTCGACCTCGGCTCCGGCGGCGGTATCGACGTGCTGCTTCGCGCCCGGCGCGTCGGTCCTACCGGCTTAGCCTTCGGGCTGGACATGACCGACGAGATGCTGGCCCTTGCCCAGGCAAACAAGGACAGGCGGGCGCGCAACGTGGCCTTCCTCAAGGGCGGATCGAGGAGATCCCGCTGCCCGCCCACTCGGTGGACGTGGTGATCTCCAACTGCGTGATCAACCTTTCCGCCGACAAGGGGCAGGTGCTGCGCGAGGCCTTCCGCGTGCTCAGGCCCGGCGGGCGTTTCGCCGTGTCCGACGTGGTGGCCGACGGTCCCGTGCCCGAGGCGCTGCGCCAGAATATGGAAGCCTGGGTGGGCTGCCTGGCCGGCGCACTGGAGGAGCACGATTACATTGCCAAGCTTGTGCAGGCAGGATTTGCAAGTATCTCCGTTCGAGCCCACGCGTATGTATGACGTTGAGGACGCTCGTCAGTTCCTTGAGCAAGCCGGGATTGATGTCGACTCCATCGCGGCGCAGGCCGCCGGATCGCTGATGAGCGCCTTTGTTCGCGCCACCAAGCCGAACAACGCATGCTGTGGCCCTGCGTGCTGCTCCCACTGAACACAAGACCCGTTATGCAAAGGCCCTACAATATCCTCATCCTGTGTACAGGCAACTCGGCGCGCAGCATCATCGGCGAAGCATTATTCAACACGCTGGGCGCAGGCCGATTCAAGGCTTTTAGCGCGGGCAGCCATCCCACGGGCAAGGTTAACCCCTTCGCCATCGAGCAAGTGCAGAGGCTGGGCTACCCGATTGAAAAACTTCGTAGCAAGAGCTGGGACGAATTGTCGCTCCCGGTGCACCCGAATTGGACTACGTCATCACCGTGTGCGACAACGCAGCGGGAGAAGTGTGCCCGTTCTGGCCTGGCCAGCCTGTCACGGCGCATTGGGGCTTTCCCGACCCGGCGACTGTCCGGGGCACCGACGATGAGAAGCGCGCCGCCTTCACTCGCACCTTGCACCAGATGCGCAATCGCGTTCATCTTTTCCTCAGCCTTCCCCTGGAAACTCTGGATCGAATGGTCGTCGAGAAGAACGTACGCGCCATCGGGAAGGAGCCGCTGTGACCCCGCTTCCATCGGATATTTCAGCCGATTGTTGCTCTCCCATTTCGCCGGCGCGGCCTTCCCGGCTTTCCTTCATCGACCGTCTTCTGACCCTCTGGATCTTCCTTGCCATGGCAGCCGGCGTGGCGCTGGGGCGATTTGTGCCCGGCGTTCCCGTGATCTTGCAGCGGTTCCAGGTCGGCACCACCAACATCCCAATCGCCGTGGGGCTCATCCTCATGATGTATCCACCGCTAGCGAAGGTGCAGTACGAGAGGCTCGGAGAGGTCTTTCGCAATCGCAGGGTGCTCACACTTTCCCTCGTACAGAACTGGATCATCGGACCGGTGCTCATGTTCGCGCTCGCAGTCATCTTTCTGCGCGGTTATCCCGAGTACAGGACCGGCCTCATCCTTATCGGTCTCGCGCGCTGCATCGCCATGGTCATCGTTTGGAACGAGCTGGCGCACGGCGATACCGACTACGCCGCCGGCCTTGTCGCATTCAACAGCGTCTTTCAGGTGCTTTTCTACAGCGTCTACGCGTGGGTCTTTCTCGCCGTGCTACCGCCCCTTGTCGGCCTCAAGAGCGTCCTCGTCGACATCCGAATGAGTCAGATTGCTCAGAGCGTGTTCATTTATCTCGGCATTCCGTTCTTTGCCGGAATGCTCACGCGCTTCGTTTTCTTGAGGCTTAAAGGCCGCCCTTGGTATGAGACGCGCTTTGTACCCGCCATTAGCCCTTTGACGCTGACAGCCTTGCTTTTCACCATCGTGGTCATGTTCAGCTTGAAAGGCAACCTGATTGTCCAGCTTCCGTTCGATGTGCTGCGCATCGCTGTACCGCTGCTGATCTATTTCGTGGTCATGTTTTTCCTGAGCTTCTGGATGGGCCGCAAAGTCGGCGCCGATTATTCAAAGACAGCAACGCTTTCCTTCACCGCGGCCAGCAATAACTTTGAGTTATCCATTGCCGTCGCAGTAGCTGTCTTCGGGCTCAACTCCGGCGCTGCCTTTGCCGCGGTGATCGGCCCGCTGGTCGAGGTGCCGTCGCTCATTCTGCTGGTGCAGGTTTCTCTCTGGATGCAGCGAAGGTGGTTTTCAGAGAATGCTCCGCTCCCGCTGCAGGCGCCGTCGGCTCAGGGCTAAGAGGCAACGTGCGCTCGATATAATGAACAGGATTTCCCGTCTCCCTTTGGGCAACTCGCCGCACTGTCGCGTCTTTCACGGAGAAGGTCTTTGGCCCGTATCGAAATTCCGCCCGACTTGATGGACGTCCTTGATGAGGCCTGGCAGGTCGCCAAGAAGATTCCGGGCTTCCTTGTCGAAGAGGAAGCTCGCCTCCTAGGGTTGATCGCGGCTTGTGCTCCCCACGGAGGTTCAATCCTTGAAATCGGCAGCTTCAAGGGAAAATCCACGGTGATGCTCGCCAAGGTCGCTCAACATTATGGCCTCGGACAAGTTACTGCCATCGATCCCCACAACTTCAACTCGGCCGAACTCGAAGAACATCGCACCGTTCCGGGCGCATCGTCCTACGAGGAGTTCCTAAGCAACGTAGCGGCGGCCGCCGTTTCAAAGCAGGTCGAAGTTCACCGCGCATTTTCGAGGGAGATAGCAGCCAACTGGAATCGCCCCATCCGTTTCTTGTGGATCGACGGCGATCACAGCTATCCGGGTGCGAAGTCAGATTTCGACGGCTTCATTCGTCACCTGATTCCGGAAGGCATTGTCGCCTTCCACGATGCGCTTCACGCGTTTTCCGGTCCCATCCGCGTCTTTGTGGAAGATGTCCTCCGTTCCAATCAATTCGGAGCAGCGGGTTTCGTCCATTCCATTGCCTGGTCGCAGTTCCGACCTGCAGACGGGGCTCTGTTTCGCGACCAGCGGGCCGCGCTGGAGCGGACCGCTGGTCGCCTCATCCCCTTCGTGAAGGACAATCGCGAACCGCATGGAATCGAGAAGATTCGCTACAAGCTGAGCCGTTCTCGCGTCCCGCGCTCAGCGATCCAACCTCGCGAATGGGCTGCGCTCCTGAATCGGCTCTAGCCCTTCACTGACGCGGCTCTTGCCGAAACGCCGCTGAGTTCGGCAGCCCTGGCCTCGGCATAGGCCGCAGCGCCCATTAACGCGGCGCGGCTCTCCAGAATGACGCGCACCGGCATGTTGATCAGCAACTGGCTCAGGCGTCCCTTATCCGTAAAAGCCTTCATAAATGTGCCGTCTTTCAGCTTCTCCAGGATGCGGGGCCCGATGCCGCCACCAATATAAATGCCACCCACCGACAGCACCTTCAGCGCCAGGTTGCCGGCCTCCGCACCATAAGCCGACACAAACATCTCCAACGTCTTTTCGCAGATTTCGCTCTGGCCTGCGAGCGCCAGTTCGGTAATCACGGTATTCGGATCGGGCAGCATCGGAGATGCGCTGGGCCAGCCATGGTGGCTCCTCCAAGCCGCGCACCTCGCGCAAGAAGTCGTAAACATTGGTCATGCCCATGCCGCTCACCACGCGCTCGAAGCTGATGCGTCCGTTATATTTCTGCTTCAGAAAGCGCAACAAGTCGATCTCATCTTCGCTGCGCGGCGCATAGTCCACGTGGCCGCCTTCGGAGGGGTATGGCACATGGATGCGTCCGTTCCACGCCAGAATGCCTTCGCCCAGCCCCGTACCGGCGGCAATCAGTGCTCGATTGCCGATCTGGCTGGATCGCCCTCGCTCAGCGTGTAGATCTGGTCGGTAGTGAGTTCGGCAATGCCATAGCCGTTGGCTTCAAGATCATTGATCAGGAAAACATGCTGGATGTGCAGCTCTCTAGCCAACTCGCGGCTGTCCAGGGTCCAAGGCAGATTGGTAAGCCGAAGGCGGCCGTCGCGCACCGGGCCGGGCACGCCAAAACACGCCGCAGTCACCTGTTCCGCGCCCAGAAATTCCTTTACGATCTCCTGCAGCCCGGAATAATCCTTTGCCGGGATACCGCTCATCGCGGTTGTAGTTTAAGTTTTCCGTTGATAAAGTCATACAGCGCCAGGTGTACCTTGGTGCCGCCTACGTCGCCCGCCAGAATCATCTTTCTCTCTCCAAGACCCCACTGCCTTCCCCGTCCGTTGCGGGCAAAAGCGCAGCCGCGGCCTTATCCAGAATCAGAGTGAGTATACCGCTTGAGGGCCATATCAGTTGACTAGGAAGGCGTTCCGGATCGTGCGGTCCCATGAAAACTTCGTGAACGAGCTTTGCCTTGTCCGCTCCGCCAATCAAGAAGAATGCCGACCTTGCCTGGTTGATCACCGGCCATGTAAGCGTGATGCGCCAACTGTTCATCTGCGGCACGAAATTGGCCATCACCAGGCGCATCATTTCGTGCAGGCCTGCGGTATGCGGAAAGAGCGAAGCCGTGTGTCCGTCCGGCCCCATCCCCAGGTTGATCAGGTCGAAACGAGGGCTTTCGGCGCCTTCCAAACGAAACGAATCCCGCAGCATCGACTCATAGCGCGCCGCCGCCACCTCCGGTTCCAGTTCGCCCTCCATGCGGTGAATTTGCTCCGGCTTCAGCGGCACATGGTCCAGCAGCGCCTCCGAGTCATCCGGTAGTTACTGTCAGGGTGGTCAGGCGGAACACAGCGCTCGTCCACCCAGTAGAGTTCAAGTTTGTCCCAGGGCATCCGCGAGCGCCATGGCTGTCCAGGGTCGGCCAGCAGGCTGAATGCTGCCTTCGGCGTCGATCCGCCGCTGATGGCGACGCGCGCCCGGCCGTTTCCGGCCACGGCTTCCCCCACCATCTCGACGAAATACTGCGCGGTCCGGCTGGCCAGCGCCGCCGCGTCCGGTTCAACGTAGTACTTGATGCTGAGTTTCTTCGCCATCCGATTTCGAGCCCCTTGCTCCTAAGTTACACGGGCCCGAACTGTTTAAGCCATAAACCGGACTGGCTTCTGGACGCATTTTGACTATTGCGAGCAATTCAGCTCTATTTCGCATTTGCCCGGTTCCGTAACACCGCCGCTTCCGGTGTTTCAGGTTTCTGGTGTCCGGGGCTGAAGGGAAGCGTCAGTGCGATCCGCGCTCCGCCAGTCGCGCGATTCGTTGCTGTTACCGCCCCCCCGTGGGCGCGCACCACGGCTTCCACAAAAGCCAGCCCGAGTCCGTGGCCAGTCGATTCTTTGCCCTTCACGCGCCGCTCAAACAGATGAGAGCTGACCTCCGGCGAGAATCCCGGCCCGTCGTCCTCCAGCGTAAGCAATACCGTATCATCTTCCGGCTGCAGCATCACGGTCACCGCGCATTGGGCCGGCAGGTGCTTCATTTCGTTATCAAACAGATTCGCAATCATGCGGTGAATCAGCGCCGCATCCGCATCGATCATCAACGGTCCGCCACTGCGTAGCATTATATGCAATTCTTTCTCGGACATTGCAGGCTCATAGAGGTCGATCATCACGTGGAGCAATTCGTCCAGGTCGATCTCGCTCCGAGAAAGCCGCAGCGCATCTGCCTTGCCCTCGGCAACGTCCAGCGACGTGTTCAGGAACTCCGTCAGACGATCCAGCTCTTCAATTGCCGAGACAATGGGCTCCGCCTGCTCGCCCTGCGAAGCGGCCGAGAGCGACATTTCCAGCTTTCCGCGGATCGCCGTCAGCGGGCTGCGCAAATCGTGCGCGAGTGAATCGGTGATCGTATGCAGTTGGTGCATCGAGTTCTCGATTCGGTCGAGCATCCGGTTCAGCGTGCGCGCCAGTTGCCCCACTTCATCGTTGCGCGCCGTGGTAGGCACCCGCGCATTCAATTCCGAGTGCCCAATCCGCGATGCCGCCTCGCTAATCTGCCTTACATGACTCAGCATCCGCCGGGTCGTATAAAAAACAATGCCAAATCCCAGGAGCACTAGCAAAAGCCATAAGAGAATGAAACGCACCGCAAGATTTCGCAGCACCCGCAGTTCATCGCGTTCCGATAAGCCAAGGTAGATCAGGCTTCCATCGTCGAAGTGCATCGAAGCCACGCGAAACGGGATTTCAAAACCCTTCACCCGCAGATCTGTGGGGCGGTCCGGCGGAATCTTTGTGCTTTGGATCGCATTCAGATACGGTGCGCCGCTCCCCGCTCCTACCCATAGCTTGAGAGCACCTTCGCCACTCGTCTGAAGAAAAAATACAGAGTCATTTGAGCTGGTTTCAGACAAATATCTATTCGGGACTTCCTTGCCGGCCAGTTCCGCGACTTCCCCCACCACCCGGTCATAGAGTGCGTCCTTGGGAGTCCGCTCAGCCACATCTCCCAGCACTTCCACTTCGCCGGACAGCCATGCGTCGCTTCGTCGTTGAATGTCGCTTGCAACGAAGCGGTGCAGGAAGACAAACACCATCAACGTTCCGCACGCGAAGGCAAGCGTAGCCCAAAGTGAGATGCGCCACGCTGCGCTGTGGATCACCGGCTTAGCGGTCTTTGAGGACATAGCCCACTCCTCGCAACGTGCGAATTAGCGGTTGCTGGTCCTTGCCGTCCACCTTTCCGCGCAGCCGGTAGATATGCACGTCAACCACGTTGGTATCCGGTTGGATGCGCATACCCCAGACTTTGTCCAGAATCATGGAGCGCGTCACCACCCGCCCTGCATTCCTGCACAGGTACTCCAGCAAAACAAACTCCTGCGGCGTCAGTTGCAGTACCTGGCCCGAGCGCGTTGCCTCTCGTCGCAGCAAATCCAACTCCAAATCGCGCACTCGTAGCTTCGTTGCGTCGTTACTTGCTGAGTTGTTGCGCTTGAGAAGATTCCGAAGCCGCGCCAGCAACTCAGCTAACGCAAAAGGCTTGGTCAGATAGTCGTCTCCACCCTGTTCAAGGCCTCGGACCCGGTCATCGACTGACCGCCGCGCAGACAAGATCAGCACAGGAGCCCTGACGCCCATCTGGCGTAGCCGGAGGATCAGGCTGATGCCATCCTGGTCGGGCAAGCCCAGATCGACGATCAGGATGTCGTATGCCGCCTCCCGGGCGAGGCGTTCCGCCGTCCTTCCATCTGCCGCGGCGTCCACCTGATATCCGGCTTCCTCCAGCGATCGCCGCAGAAAGCTCTGGATATCATGCTCATCTTCAACCAGCAGAAGTCGCATGAATGGATATTAGTGCATTCGCTTAGTCAACGTCTTCCGGGTTCAACCAGTTAGTGTCCTGAAGGACAACCAGCCAAATGCAAACGGTATTGAATGCTCGACAATCTGTTTATACAACTCGTCCCAATATCGAGCAACTTGTTAATTTTGCGTAGGCCAGTCATCTTTATCCTCAAGGTGGCCAGGAGGTTGAGATCGACCTGGCGCTCTCCGGACAACTAACTCCGGTGAGTTAGCGCAGTCTGTGCTAGTTAGCGCGGAGTGCTACCGACCAAGATATACCCGGTACTGTTGCTCGATAATTCCCGCAGCGCGTGCCAGCGCTAGCTTCGATATGTTGTATTGGTAGAGACTCTCCACCATATTGCTCTGGGCAGAGGCGAGAGTCGCCTGCGCCGTCACCAGCGGCAGATTGTCGTCCACCCCGGCATTCACACGCTCGGCTTCATCACTCAGAGCGCGCGTGGCCAGTTCCACATTGGAGCGTGCCACTTCAACCAGCTTGCTCGCAGCGCCCACATCCAGCAACGCATCGCGCACCTGCTCGTCAATGTGGTTCCGCAAGTCCGCGAGCTGAGCCGTTACCGCCGCGAACTGTGCCGCCGAAGCATCTTCGTCGCCGCGAAGCCGCGCCTCGCGAAAAATCGGTACGCTCAACGTTCCAATCGCCGCAAAGTTGCCATGTGTCCCCGCGCCGTTCACCGTGTCCACGCCCCAATAGCCGCTGAAACTCAGGCTTGGCAGCCGCTGGCTCCGGTAAGCTGCGTGTACCGCCTTCACCTCGACCACCTGGTTTTGCAGATTCTGGTAGTCCTGCCGATTCGCGTAGGCCACGGCGCGCACCTCATCCGGCGTTTGCGAGGCCAGCTCGCCATAGGGGGCCGCATCGGTCAGCATAATCTTCTGTCCAGGGTCTACTCCGATTTCGCGCTTGAGCAGAATCAGGTCCTTCTCCACCGTGTTCTGCGCGGCTATCAGTGCCTGCTGCTGCGCCTGCAGTTGAACCCGCGCCCGCAGCTCTTCCAAATTGGATACAGTACCGGCCTGGTGTTCAGCATGAGCCTGGTTGAACGACACCTGGTCCGCCGCTACCTGCGCGCTGGCGTTGTCCACTTCGCTGGCTGCCGCAATCGCATGCAGATAAGCCGAGGCCACCTGCTGCACTACCTCCCCGCGCGCCGACATCTTCGCAAAATGAGCGACGCGCTGGGCCGCGGCCGCCGCCTTCCACCCGGCGATCACCGGTCCTGAGAAGAGTGTTTGGCTGAAATTAATCTGTCCCTGCGTCAGGTCGTCGCGGGTGATCAGGGAAATTCCGGTCGCTGGCACGCCACCAGGAAACAGCGTGGAAAACTTCCCAATCACGCTCGGCCCAAATCCTTGCGCCGCCAGATTGTGCTGGAAAACCCCTGTCCCTCCGCTCAGCGTGATCGTCGGCAAAAACTCCTGCAGGGCCTCGTTCTTTTCCCCCTGGATCGACTTTTCACTATTCTCCACTTCCTTCAATCCAAGATTGGTCGCCAGACCCACGCGCACTGCCTCGTCCAGCGAGAGCTTCAACACCTCGTCGCTCGCCGGGCGTGCCATGACGCTGCCGAAGAATGGATTCGTCGCTGAAGTCGGATTCGCTTGTCCGTAGATAAGCCCACCGGCGCCAGCAAGGGCCAGAATGGCAAAACCCACCGGGGCCTTCACTTGCAGGAAGGCAAAATGTTCCGTTCGTCTCACTCCCACATTTTCTCAGATGATCCAAATGACGCAAGGATTCCCCATCACACCCGGAAATCCACAAGAATCAGGGGCGAACCTCCTCTTCGCCCCAATTCCCAACTGCAACCGTGTTCGGCCCTAAATTCGCTTTCGCGCCCACCGCCCCTGCCGGAAGAGGATAATGCTGGTCACGGCAATGGCGCACTCGGCAATGACTACCGACATGAAGGCTCCCTGGGCGCCCATGTGCATGCCAACTGCCAGCCCCCATGCAAGCGGAATTTCCAGGACCCAGAATCCGAAGAAGTTCACGATCGTCGGAGTAATGGTATCTCCAGCTCCATTGAACGCCTGCAGCATCACCATCACGTAGGCGTAGGCCAGATTGCCACAACTGAAAGTGCGCAGTGCCGACGCGGCGATGGGTACCACAGCGGGATCGCTCACAAACAGCCGGACCACGGGCGTGGCATAAACAAAGAAGAAAAGCCCGAGGCTGCCCAGAAAAATCATGTTGTAGTACGCCGTACGCCACACCGCCAGCGCAGCGCGGTCGGGCCGCCCGGCGCCCAGATTCTGCCCCACCAGCGTCGCAGCCGCATTGCTCAGCCCCCACGCCGGCAGAATGAAGAACACCACAATCCGGATCGCCACTGTGTAGCCCGCGACCGCCGCCGCACCAAATGTCGACACAATGCGGACCAGCCCAATCCAACTCGCATTCGCAATCGCAAACTGCAAAATACCGGTGAGAGAAACACGCATCAGCTTGGCCATCACCCGCAAGTTCAGCCGAACATGCCGCGTCAGCACATGAATCCGCTCCGTGCCCTTCAGCAGCCGATAGAACTGGTAGAGCACTCCGATGCTGCGCCCCGTAAATGTGGCTAGCGCCGCACCCGTTACGCCCATGTGCGGGAACGGTCCGAGCCCGAAGATCAGGCACGGATCCAGAACCAGGTTGATGATGTTCGAGACCCACAAGAGCCGCATCGCAATCGCCGCATCGCCCGCCCCGCGAAAGATTGCATTGTTCAGGAACAGCATGATGATCGCCCCGCAGCCGCCCAACGCAATGCGTGCGTAGCCCGAGCCGCTGGCGACTATTGCCGGCGACGCACCCATCAGCCCAAGTAGTTGCGGCGCAAAAATCCCTGCCGGTACGCCCAGCGCTAGAGAGATCACGAGACCCAGCACAATGGCCTGCACTCCGGCGATGGCCGCGTCTTCAGGGTCTTTCTCGCCAATGCGACGTGCGACCATGGCGGTGGTCGACAACGACACGCCCAGTCCGATCGCAAACACCAGCGCCAGCATCGACTCGGTCAGGCCCACGGTGGCCACGGCGTTAGCGCCTAGCCTGCCTACCCAGAACACATCCGTGACGGCAAACAAGGATTCGAGCACCATCTCCAGAACCATGGGGATGGCGAGCAGAAAGATGAGCGGTTAAGGCTGCCGATGGTGTAATCCTGGTGTGATCCGCGCAGGGCTTCCCGTACAGACGACCAGAATGTGCGCGCGCGACCGTCGGTCGGCTGCGGCGTGGTTGTTTCAAGCAGTGACATGGGGAGCTCCACATGTGCCTTCAAAGAAAGGCAGGCATAGGCGAAGGGGTCACGCTGCATTCAATTTGAAATTTGCAGAATCACCCCGGGGCTGGAAACATCCTCGGGGCGCGCCGCCTTTTGGCGGCAGAGCAGGGAACAACCCGAGGCAATGTTCAGCGGCGAATTCGTACGACGTGAGGCTGCAACATGGTTGTCCTCCCTGGCCGGGGACCCGGCGGGTTTCATGAGTGTACCGCGATATCGGTTTTGAATGCAAAACCAGGCTAATGAAATTTACTGCGAAGAGTGCGCCAAGGCCGGTTCATGTTTCTGCAATGCGACTGCCAATGCCGCGGGAATCGGACTTATCCTTTGCTGCAAATCCCGCATCATACCCCGGTGTGCGCCAGGTCAACTGGCCTCAATCGACTGGCATAGGAGAAGGAATTATGGCAAACACCAAAAAATGCGGGAACGCTGCGTGTACCTGCGTTCCACCGGGCAAGGATAAATATTGCAGTGCCCACTGTGAGGGAGTCGGCAACAAGACCGAAATCTCTTGCCAATGCGGCCACGCGAGCTGTGGAGGAAGCGTCAGATAGCCGTCTGCGGTTTGAGAACGACTACCTGGGATTTCATCCTATCCTGAAGTTCCCGTGGTCACCGCAGAAGCGCGCGTCGCGTTTGAGCCCTCTTCCCAGCGCCCCACGGACTTCATGTCCGTGGGGACGGTTGGCTCTAACCTCTGACCATTACTGTTACTCTTCTTCCTCTTCAACAGGCCGCTTGGCATTGGCGAGAATCTTGTCGGCCACCAGCTGGGGGACGATGTCGTAGTGGTGCATCTCCATGCGATAGCTGCCCTTGCCCTGGGTCATGGAAGTAAGCAGAGTGCCATATGTAAGCATCTCAGCCATCGGGACTTCCGCATTGATCACCGTAGTGCGCCCCTTGGATTCCATGCCCTGCACGCGTCCCCGGCGGCTGTTCAAGTCGCCCATCAGCGTCCCAGCAAACTCGTCGGGGGCCTCGATTTCGACCTTCATGATGGGCTCAAGCAGGCAAGGTTTCGCAGTTTCCATGCACTTGCGGAAGGCAATGCGCCCTGCCATCTTGAACGACATTTCGTTCGAATCTACGTCGTGATAGCTGCCGTCGAAGACCGTGGCCTTGAAGTCGACAACCGGATACCCGGCCAGGTAGCCGCGCACGGCCGACTCGACAATTCCTTTTTCGACCGCCGGAATGAAGTTGCGCGGAATGGCCCCCCGAAAACCTCGTTGGCAAACTCGAATCCGCCACCACGGGCCAAAGGCTCCATCCGGATCTTGCAATCGCCAAATTGGCCATGGCCGCCAGTCTGCTTTTTGTGCCGGCCCTGGGCCTCGGTCTTGGCCCGTATCGTCTCTCGATAAGGCACTTTAGGAGCTTTTAGAGTAACTTCAGCGTGATAGCGCTTCTTGAGCCGGCTCACGATGGTTTCAATGTGCGGTTGGCCGGCCCCGGCAAGCAGAAATTCGTTGGTCATCGGGTCACGGAAAAAGCGAATTAGCAGATCCTCTTCCATCAACTTGTGGATGGCCGGCGCCAGCTTGTCTTCGTCGGCGCGGCTCTTCGGCTCGATCGCATAGGTCATGGCCGGCTCTGGCAACGGAGCCAAGTCAACCTGAATGTCGCTCCTTTTACGCCCAGAACATCGCCCGTGAGCGTCTCGCGCAGCTTGGCAACTCCACCAAGGTCACCGGCGTGCAACTCCGCAACTTCAAATGGCTTGCGGCCCTGCATCGCGCTCAGGTGGCTCACCCGCTCCTGGCCGCGCCGCGTGTAGTTCTCTAACGTCGCGTCATTCTTGACCACGCCGCTAATCACTTTGAAAAAGCTGATGCGCCCCGCGAATGGGTCTGTCATGGTCTTGAAGACCACCAGCGCGGTCGGCTCGCTGTCGTCTACTCTGCGAAATGTGATGCCGTTCCCGGCGGCCACGGCCGTGTCTCCGTTGGTGGCAACGGCCTGCATCGCGAGCCTCTCACTGCGATTGGTGCGCGCTCGATCGGCGCAGGCGCATATACCTTGATGAAGTCGAGCAGATGATCGGTCGCCATATTGGCCAGGCCGCTGGTAAAGAGCACGGGAAGATGCGGTCTTCGCGAATCGCCTCGTGCAGTGCGGTAATCAGGTGCTGCTCTGGAATCGTGCCCTCTGCGAAGTACTCCTCCATCAGCTCGTCTTTTCCCTCGGCCACCAATTCCACCAGCGCCTCATGCGCTTCCTTTGCCTGGTGCGCAACGCTGGCCGGGATTTCGCCGGTGATCTTGCCGCGGCCATCGCCGCCGGGAGTGTAGTAGAAGGCCTCCATCGTCACCAGGTCCACCACGCCGTGAAATCCCTGGGCGTCGGAAATCGGCAACTGGACGGGGACGCATTTCCGGCCCCAGCGCTCGTGCAGATCGTCGATCAGGGCGCTCAGCCCTCCGCCGCCCCTGCCTTAGGGTGGTCCATCTGGTTGATCACCACGATCCGGGAACATTCGCATCCTCTGCATACCGCCAAACCCGCTCGGTAACGGCTTCCACCCCATTCTGGGCATTCACCAGCACCACGGCCGTCTCCACGGGCAGCAGGGCCGCGCGGCCTCGTGGCTGAACATATGAAAGCCGGGAGTATCGACCAGGTTGATTTTGACGCCCTGCCACTCGGCAAATGCCACGGCATTCTGCATGGTTGCGCCGCGGGCTATCTCTTCTTCGTCGTAGGCGGTCGCGGCCGTGCCATCTTCGACACGGCCCTGGGTTGGGGTTCTTTCGCGGCATGCAGCAGTGCGGCAATCAAGGTGGTTTTGCCGCTGTGCGCATGCCCCACTACAGCTACGTTGCGGATCTCACTCCCCTGATACGTTTTCATTGTATTTCTCCTCGATGATGCGAAATGGTGTAAGTGCGGGGCCTGGCGGGGCGAGGGACTTGAATCCACCGCGCAGAAGCGAGCAGAATGGATATTGGGGTATGGCGATCGGCACAGGGACTTCATGAGGGCGTCCCTCAGGACGTCAGCCGATCCGGATTGCCGGGCTCCAGGGCCCGGTCTGCCGTCTTCCTCATCCATGCAGAGGGTCTCCGGCAGGCGCCTGGCGGCGAAAAGAACACATGTGTGCCGGGCGTCTTCCTTAAGAAAAGGGATGCTATCACAGCGGGTATGTGAACGTCCTGTGACATGACTCACCTGGAGAGCAGGAGCCGCGAAACCTCAGGTGCTGCACCGCTTTGTGATAGATTCGGCTTACCCCAGTTCCTGTTCCCGGCCCCTTTTTCCAGTTTGTGACCCGATTTGAGGTGACAGCCCGATGTCGACTCCTGTCGAGACGTCCGCGCCTTACGCATTCCTTATTGCCTGCGGACGACGCAGCCATCGGCGCTTCGGCCCAGCGCAAGGCGTCGTTGCGGCTGTTGCCGTTGATTGGCATCGGCTATGGGCTGGCCTATATGGACCGCGTCAACATTAGCTTTGCCTCTCTGCGGATGAACAGCGATCTGCACTTGAGCGCGACTGTATACGGGTTTGGAGCCGGGTTGTTCTTCATCGGCTATGCGGTGTGCGAGGTACCCTCGAACCTTCTGATGCTCCGCGTCGGTGCCCGGCGCTGGCTGGCGCGCATCATGTTCACCTGGGGCCTGCTGGCAATGGCCGTGAAACCCAGATCTAGCGTCGTCAACTACCTTCTCTCCGACCTTATACCTATTGGTACCTTAGATCATGCCGAGACTACGGCACTGCGGAAAAAGATGACAACATCGTCTTGGGCCGATTCCCTCCTCACGGCGTTGTTAAGCAAGACTGGGGAGCAACTGGTTGACAGGGATCGCGATCCAACGATGCCGAATGATGAGCCTGATCTTCTCTTTGTCCGCAAATTCGTCCTCGAGAACATTTTGAAAGCATACAAAGACGCGAGTACTTCAAGCGAGCCTCTCGATATCAAGTCCGCTCTTATGCTATCGCTCGCCGATCTCATGAATCATATAATGCAAAGCAAGAAACTCCATCGGTTGCAACAGACCCTTCGGTGTGCGTGCGCCATCGCGACGGACGATCAGTTCTCGGGACTACCGGCCAGCTCCCCCAGCAGCACCGGGCACGAGAGCGGACGGCTGTCCGCGCTCTGCGGCCCGTCCCGGACAGGCAGGCCACCGCCGGACCGCACATCCGGCCCTGGCACCAGCCCATCCCGGCCCGGGTGAGCAGCTTGACGGTGCGCGGATCGCCGGCACCCAGCTCCTGGACGGCCTCGCGGACGGCGGAGACCGGGACCTCCTCGCAGCGGCAGACCTCGGTGTCGGGCCGCAGCCAGGCGCTCCAGTCGGGCCCCGGACGGTGCGAGGCGGCCATCAGCTCGGCGAACGCCCGCAGCCGCCGACGTCGGCTCAGCAGGGCCCGCGGCGGCTGCGCGCCCGCGATCGCCAGCGCCGCCGCCTGCCCTCGGCGATGGCCAGTTCGGCCCCGCCGACCCGCAGGTCTCGCCCGCTGCCCAGAGCCCGGGCACGCTGGTGCGCTGGCGCCGGTCCACCCGCAGCGCCACCGTGCCGTCCGGCACCGGGCGGGTGGCGGCGCCCAGTTCGGTGGCCAGCTCGATCTGC
>CAVQZQ010000144.1:0-34432 GCA_963718435.1 uncultured Acidobacteriota bacterium
GGGATGGCTTAGGGTAGCACTTTGACTAGTCATAATGGCATGATGTGGTTCAAATACTCCCATCTGAATAGCTTCCAATTTCATGGTGAATTGAGGTCCAATCTCTTGAAGTCTAGCATGCTTCCCCACACCATCCACGTCTCCATAAAGCTCTTGCTTCGATTCAGGAAGATCTTCAAAGATGTATCGATGTCTTCTTACAAAGATAAAATCACGTTGATTATGTAAGGTGACGGCTACCTTGTTAAATTCTGGTTTTGAAGGGGGAAATAGAGAAATGAACAAGTGACCGATGGCTATACCAAGTTCAGTGGTGAAATGATTTAAAACGAGTTCAGGAAAGTGTGGTGTTGCTTTGGCTTTGCGTTTGATCTCTTTATGCGTAGCCTTGATACTTGTTAAACGGAAGTATGTGGTAACGGATTGTGAATCATCTGAACCCAACAAAATGATGACAAGAGCATCTGGTTCCTTCTTACGAGCCTCTTGTCCTAAAACAAGCACATGCGTATAACCACGTTCCCTTGCTTCTCCCACGATCCTTTTAACTGGAAAATCTTTACGAGCATGATATTCGCTACAAGGAAACAAGTCAGCCAAATGATCTGCTGCAAAAGTGGCAGTCTGCTTTGAAGGTCTCTTTGCCGTCGTTATCAATACCTTTGGATCTCTTTTTTGGGAGAAAAAAGTCATGATAGGTTCGTACACCGATTTATCAGAATCCTTCTTGCCTCTTATTTCAAGGCTATCAAGTTCTTGTGGAGGTCTACGACTCTCCATAGTCTTTGGAATTTGTTTGCCTTCAACAACATTTTCATCCTTGACACTGAAACCGTCCTTGATTATACCCAACTTTGCTGCACGTCGATATTTGCGATTATGTTTTGTAACCGAAATGGCTTCAGACACTTCCATCCTGGCTTTTCTATGGTGCCTAGCACCTCCACTGTTTGTTATGTCTCCTCTCTTTCGACTCATAAAACTAGTTCTATCCTTCCACTTTCCTAACTGCTATTATTTACCAGGGTCGAATAAAGGAAATGCTCATCAAAGTCAAGACCCTTACTGGGAAGGAAGTTGAGATCGACATTGAACCAAGGGACAAGGTACATCATTCTCTTCAAATACATGGATTACTTGACGATCTTCATCTAGGTTCTCAAAATAAAGGAACGTGTTGAGGAGAAGGAAGGCATCCCTCCAGCTCAACAGCGTCTCATCTTTGGAGGAAAACAAATGAACGATGAAAAGGGTGTGTCAGAGTATGGAGTCGAGGGTGGATCAGTATTACACATGGTTCTTGCATTAAGAGGTGGTTAAGTACTATAAATAAACACTGTGTCTTTGCCACTCATGCTCTTTATGACAAACAGGATTGGGATTAGATGGCGTGATCTACTTACCACCGTTGTAACTTTATTGCATAACCGTTCTTTTAATTTCCAAATTTTAAAATAAATTCAATCATGGAAATCGAAAAGTCCTTACCCGATCTAATGTCCATGGAGGATGGTCCCGTGTTTAGGGCCGCCATAAGGGAGTTGGAGGGAAAGACACCGAGTTTGAAGAAGAGTTTTAAGGCATTGATAAGAGCTGTAGAAGAGTTGATAGAGGGGAAACGATCAAGTTGCAGTTCTTTGGTTACGGCATTACAGGAATTTGGTGCCTCACCCGTTAGTGAACACCTTATCAATCTTTTGAAACTTCAAGAATCCAAAGAATCATCTTACTACAAAAACATTCATGATTCTATTTTAAGTCCCTTACAATACCATTACGAAAATGACATCAAACAAGGAGATCAAAGAGAAACGTGATTGGGAACAACGTTCATCAGCTTATTACGCAGGTGTTCAACGATATTTGGTCAAAACAAAACATTCCAAAAAGCATAGTGCTGGCTCTGACACGGATCACAATGACGATGAATCTCAAAAAGTGGATGCAAAATTTGCAGCAAGAAAGGCTGCTTTTGAAGCTGATCGCATGGCTTATGCTTGTTATTTGTTAGAACTACATGATGTTTTAAGGAAGCAGCTGTCCATTTATTATGAAATCTTTTCAGAATTTGTCTATGCAAAGCAAATCAAGGAGGACAATAATTTTGAAGAAGTCAAGACAAAAGTTGCTGTGATCAAGGAGGATTTGGTCTCCTCAACCACCCAAAGGGAAGAACAATTGAGAAAGTATCAAACCAAAAGGGATGAATGTATCCGAAAATGGCAAATGCAATTGCTGGGACAACGTGAAGCCCAAGAATCATCATCCACAGAACAAACAGCTTCTGAACAAACAACTCAACAAGTTGATAATGAACATAGAGAAGGCCTTTATGCCTCCACAAAATCAACCCTAAGTAAGACTCAATGGCATCGTTACTGGTGCACACTCTCCACTGGATTCCTTTACGAGTATCATTTTGATTTGCATCAGGGAGAGGAGAATAGGGAACCTTCTTTGAGACTTCATCAGTCGCACAGTCTGGCACTTTGCACTGTTAGAGCCAGTGGAGGACAGAACGCAGGGAATGCAGCAATATATCCTACCAAGGTCGTAGACGTTTCTGTTTTGAGCTAGTCAGTGCTCAAGGCTGGCTTCGTGTCTATCAAGCAGTCTCTGAGGATGAACGGCAGTCTTGGATTGCTGCCATTCAGGTCCAAATAACTGGTTGGTTGGAGGGCAGACATGGTCGTGTTTTTGTGGGGGAAAGCAATGCTGAACCAAAACTCAGCATCATTCATCAATTCATGAAGAATCAGGAGGGCACCAAGGATTAACTGGTGAATCGTCGACTAGTTTGTGGCAAGCTGATGAAGCAAACATGATTTGTGCAGATTGTTCAGCACCGAAACCTGATTGGTGTTCCATAAATTTGGGATGCTTGCTTTGTATTGAATGTGCGGGTGTTCATCGTTCCCTTGGATCACACTTGTCAAAAGTTCGTTCCCTCCGTTTGGATGCACAAGCATTCACTCCCGAAATCATGGATTTGCTCTTCTCAACAGGAAATCGTGTTGCCAATGCCATTTGGGAGGCTCGTAAACCTGCTTCCACGTTTATCACCCCGGATATTGCACGTCCAGCTCGTGAAGCTTTTATTCGTTCAAAGTATGAGGGTAGAGCCTTTTGTATCCCAGCTCGTCGTCATTCCCTAGATGGTCACTTTATCAAATCACCTCCACACCGTCGCTTCAGTCTCGGTAGTCATGACAACAAACCATGATTTGTAAATAAAATAAACTCTCATAGCTTGACTCGCCAATCCCTTCCCACCGCCATCCTCCTTGTGCACAATGTTCAAGACGCCAAAATCGCCATCAAAGACTTCAATAATTTCTCGTCCAGAGAGTGTGCGTTCTGATTCCAACAAACTGGAGCACATCGGCCAGGGGAAGATTGGGGTCGAGCCGTTCCGGCGGCTGCTGAATGACGAGCGCTTTACCCATTGCGCCTTTATCGCTGAAACGCCGGTGGATGAGCCGGGAGACGAGGAACGCAACGTGCGGGTCCTGAAAAGCCTGGTTGAATCGAAATGAATTCGCCGGACCGATCGGCAGGCGGCCCAAGTGGCCCATTCAGCAAAGAATTCCATGGTTTGTACTCTTCAAAAGAGCTATTGTCATAATCCGTCAAATTATCTCTTTGGAGGTCGTCACGTGAGGATGTTACGCAGGAATTTCATATTGATCTTGGCGCTTGCGCTGTTTGCCCCGATGGCGAAGGCGCAAGCCGCGCCAAATAAGGAAGCCGCACCCAAACCGCCGCTGAGCCCGTCACAAAGCTTACTGGAGAACTGGAATGATATCGGCCGCAAGCTGACGGCCATGGCCGAGGATTTTTCCGAGGACAAGTACGATTTCAAACCCAATCCGGCCCAACGTTCGTTTGCCGAACAGCTTTTGCACGCGGCCGGCGCAAACTACTTCATCATCAACCCGGCGAAGGGGCTTAAGCCTCCCGCTGGCGATCCCAAACGCGCCGAGTACAAGACCAAGGCGCAGGTGGTCGAGTTTGTGCGGAAATCGTTTGCGGACGGAGCGGCCCTGATCAAAGAGAAGGGCGACACCGGCTTGAACGAGTTGTACGTCGATCCGTTCTCAAACCAGCAGACGAGGTTCTCCGATGGCGCCTGGGGCATCATGGAGCACTCAGGCGAGCATTACGGGCAACTGGTGGTGTATTACCGCGTGGCGGGACTGGTGCCACCGGAGTCGCGCCCCAAGAAGTGAAGCCGGAAGCCCTCTGCCTCAACTCGATTCCGATCTGCGAGGCTAGCGCGCCGCCGGGACTGCCTTGCCCGTTTACACTAAGGGTGATGGCGGAAGAAAAAGAATTACGATACGACCCGGCGGCGATCGAACCGAAATGGCAGCAGCGCTGGGCCGCGGACCCCAACACTCTACGCGGCCGAGCCCGTTACGAGCGGCAAGCCCAAGTACTACGTGCTGGAGATGCTGCCCTATCCGAGCGGCCAGCTGCACATGGGCCACGTGCGCAACTACTCCATCGGCGACGCGCTGGCGCGCCACATGTGGATGCGCGGCTACAACGTGCTGCACCCCATGGGCTGGGACGCGTTCGGCCTGCCCGCCGAGAACGCCGCGCTCAAAAACCACACCCCGCCGCGCGAGTGGACCCTGTCCAACATCGCCGGGATGAAGCGCCAGTTTGAGCGCCTGGGCATGGGCTTTGACTGGGCAACCGAGGTCACCACCTGCCTGCCGGATTACTACCGCTGGAACCAGTGGTTTTTCCTGCGCATGTATGAGCGAGGCCTCGCCTATCGCAAAAAGAGCAAGGTGAACTGGTGTCCCGAGTGCGCCACCGTGCTGGCCAACGAGCAGGTGATCGACGGCCGCTGCTGGCGGCATGAAGACACCATCGTTGAGCAGCGCGACCTGGTGCAGTGGTTTCTCCGCATCACCGCGTACGCGCAGGAACTGCTCGACGACCTCGACAAGCTCGATGGCTGGCCGGAAAAAGTGCGCACCATGCAGCGCAACTGGATCGGCCGCAGCGAAGGCACTGAGGTGGAATTCGCAGTCGTGAAGAACCTGGCGCGGACCGGAGAAAGATTCGCGTCTTCACCACCCGCATCGACACCATCTTCGGTGCGACCAGTGTGCAACTGGCGCCCGAGCATCCGCTGGTAACCGCTCTGGCGGCCATCGACTCCGGGTTGCAAAGCCCAGGTGCGCAGGCCTGCTGACGAGCAGAAGAAGGCGCGCGAAGCGGGCGACGTAGGCGCAATCGAGAAGCACGGCGTGCCCACCGGCCACTTCGCCATCAATCCATACAACGGCGAGCTGGTGCCGATTTGGGTGGCGAACTACGTGCTGCTCGACTACGGTACCGGCGCCATCATGAGCGTGCCCGGCACACGATGAGCGCGACTTCGAATTCGCGAAGAAGTACGCGATTCCGATTCGCCGTGTCATTGCGCCTGCGGATCCGCCGCCGAAGAGCCTGAGCTTCCATTATCTGTCGAAGACGGCGTGCTGGTCAATTCGGGCGAATTCAGCGGGCTCACCTGCCACGAGGCGCAGAAAAAACTACAGAGATAGCCGCTGAGAAAGGCTTTGGCAAGGCGACGGTTACCTTTCGCCTCAAAGACTGGGGCGTGAGCCGGCAGCGTTACTGGGGCACGCCTATTCCCATGATTCACTGCGAACGTGATGGCCTCGTGCCCGTGCCGGATGAACAGTTTGCCCGTGTTGTTGCCGCCGCAGATCGAGATTACGCAGCAGGGTGGCTCGCCTCTGGCTCGTGTGCCTGACTTCGTGAACGTCACCTGTCCCAAATGCGGCGGACCGGCCAAGCGAGAGACGGACACGATGGATACCTTCGTCGATTCGAGCTGGTATTTCTATCGCTACACCGATGCGAAAAACGATCGCGAGCCGTTCGACTCTGCCGATCGGTGAAGTACTGGTTTCCCATCGACCAGTACATCGGCGGCGTGGAACACGCGATTCTGCACCTGATTTATTCGCGCTTCTGGACCAAGGTGATGCGGGACCTGGGGCTGATCGAGAATGACGAGCCGGTGCGCCGCCTCTTTACGCAGGGCATGGTCATCAAGGACGGCGCGAAAATGTCGAAGTCGAAGGGCAACGTGGTTTCGCCCGACGACATGGTGGCCCGCTACGGTGCCGATTCCGCTCGCATGTACTCCTTGTTTGCCGCCCCGCCCGACCGCGACCTCGATTGGCAGGAAGACGGTGTTGCCGGGGTGAGCCGTTTCCTGGCGAGGGTATACCGCCTGGCCATGAAGTACGCGCCGGCAGCGCACAGCGCCGGCGACGTCACACCGAGTACACGCAATGCAACCGAATTGAAATTGCTGCGCAAGCTGCACCGGACCATCGCCAAGATCACACAGGATTTTGAGGGTCGCTGGCACTTCAACACTTGCGTCGCGGCGATTATGGAACTGATGAACGAGTTGCAGGCCGCCGATGCGCAGCTTGCAGCGCGCGAAGTTTCCGCGCCAGTGATCCGCGAATTGCTGCGGTCACTGGTTTTGCTGCTTGCGCCCTTTGCGCCTCATCTTTCCGCGGAACTGTGGGAGGAGCTTGGCGAGAAGGGCGCAGTTCTCAGGGCTCCCTGGCCAGTCAGTGATCCCGAACTCACGAAAGAGGACGAGCTCGAGATCCCGGTGCAGGTCAACGGCAAACTGGTGACGGTGGTGCGGGTAGCGGCCGATGCGGATTCGAAGGCGATTGAGGCCGCGGCCCTGGCGGGTGAAAAGGTTCCGTCGCGCATTGCCGGCAAGACGGTGGTTAAGGTGATCGTGGTCCCCGGCAAACTGGTCAATCTGGTAGTGAGGTGACGGGAGGCCGAACCATGGCGCAGCCCGTACGCGGCACCCAGAAGTTGGTGGACCAGATGGGGTGGGTCTTCAGCCGCCCGTTGCTCACCGGACTTGAGGTCGCTTGGCGCTGGGTCTTCGGTGTACCGTTCCTGTTCATTTGCTGGCAGCAGCTGCAGAGGATCGCGACTGCCGTCCCGCCTGAGTCCGCCGGTCTGAATAGCATCGATGCGCAGAATCCGTGGGTCGCCATGGTGCAACTCGCCAGCGTGTGGACGCATTACCAACCGCACGTCGCCGCCGTCCTCCAATGGTTGGCGCCCGCAGCGGCGGTGGTGTGGGTCGTCGTTTCCGGCGTGGGGCGCAGCGTCGTCTTCAAGCACCTCGAGCCCGGGGTGCGCTTCCGCCCTCTGGCAATGATTCTGCTCCAGGCGGTGTGGCTCGTTTTGCTGGCGGCGATTTTCTGGTGCTGGTTTCGCAGCATCCAATGGGACGCGGCCACCCACATCACTCCCGACGGGGAGGCCGATCTGGTTGGGTATTCCATCTGGGCCATTTTTCTGTCGCTGGGATTTTTCTCTCTCTGGGCGCTGGTCAGTTGGCCGATCAGTATCGCGCCGATGCTGGTGCTGCTTGAGGAGCGTTCCCCAGCTTCGGCTCTCGTCGAGAGCTTCAAGCTGGGAAGAGTTTTTACCGGCAAGCTGATGGAAATCAACCTGGTGATGGGCATTGTGACATTGATGCTGATTGTGCTGGCGATGGTGTTTTCCGCCGCACCACTGCCCTTCAGCGATCAGCTTGGCCCGGATGCACTCCACGCGGTTACGGCGGCGTCCACTGTCTTCTATCTTGTCGGCAGCGATTACTTTCAGGTAGTGCGGCTCAAGAGCTTCATCGAGTTCTGGCACACGTTTCGCGGTTAGAATGTATTAAAGATCAGAATACGACCTTGACCTTCCAGGCGCGGGATGGCGACTTCTGAGTCTATGATCGAGGAGTCAAATCAGGCCGAATGACTCCGGCGGCGATCTAGACGCCTTGTTGACCGCCCCGAGACTTGGGGAGATTTCATGGAAACTGATTTGGACTCCCGGATCACCGGAGTTGAAAATTCGTTCGGGGCGGAGCTTCCCCTGACGGTTTCTGCTGCGCACGAGATCACTGTGGTGATGCCCTGTCTCAATGAAAGCGAAACACTTGCAATCTGTATCCAGAAGGCATTAAGTGCCCTCGCCGCACACGGAATCGATGGCGAGGTGATTGTTGCCGATAACGGCAGCACAGACGGTTCGCAACAGATCGCAGTGCGCGAAGGCGCGCGTGTGGTCAACGTGCCCGTTCGCGGTTATGGTGCTGCGCTGATGGCCGGAATTCAGGCGTCAGACAGCACGTATGTGCTGATGGGAGACTCAGATGACAGCTATGATTTCACCCACATTCCCTATTTTGTAAATCAGCTGCGCGCCGGATCAGAGCTGGTGATGGGTAATCGCTTCCGCGGGGGTATCGCAGATCGGGCGATGCCCTTTCTTCATCGCTACTTTGGAAACCCCGCGCTCACCCGCATGGGAAGATTGTTTTTCAATTCGCCGTGCGGAGACTTTTATTGCGGGCTCCGGGGCTTCAGAAAGGACAGCTTTCTGCGCATGGGCATCCGCTCAACCGGGATGGAGTTTGCCTATGAGATGGTGGTGAAGGCGAGCCTGCTGGGATTGAAGGTCAGCGAGATTCCCACCACGCTCTCTCCTGACGGACGCAGTCGTCCGCCACACTTGCGAACCTGGCGCGACGGTTGGCGAACCCTGCGCTTTATGCTCATGTACAGCCCCCGTTGGCTGTTTCTGTATCCGGGGACTCTGTTGATTGTGCTGGGGCTGGCAGTGTGCGCCTGGCTCCTACCGGGACCGCGAGCGGTCCATGATATCGTGCTCGACGTACATACGCTTTTGTATGGGTTTGTTTCGGTACTGATGGGCTTTCAGCTTGCTGCCTTTGCCGTCTTTGCCAAGGTGTTCGCCATCTCTGAAGGCCTCCTTCCGGAAGATCCGCGCCTGAACCGTGCCTTTCGCTACATCACGCTTGAGACTGGTCTGGCTGTCGGCGGACTGCTGGTGGCGATTGGGATTGGCGGATCGATCTTTGCCGTTTCCGGATGGGCCAAAGCGAGTTTTGGTCCTCTGGACATCGAGCATATGCTGCGTGTCGTGATGCCGGCGGTCTTTTCCCTGACTCTGGGTGTGCAGATTATCTGCAGCAGCTTTTTTCTGAGCATCCTCGGGCTGCGGAGAAGACTGTAAGGCTAGTCCCTTGCCAAGGTCCGGAATTGCCCTCGTTTCCTGAACGCCGTTATCGTAACGAATCCACGGATCGCGCCTGGTCGATGGTCCACGCATGTTAGATTTGTGCTAACAAGTGCATCATGACGAACCTCTGAGACCGTATGACTCAAGCTCAATTCGATCGTTTCGCCGCCAGTTACGACGACGATCTGGACAAGTCCCTCGCTGCCACCGGGGAGGTCAGAGACTTTTATGCGCAGGGGAGAATCGGATGGACCGCGGATTGTGTTTCCCGTCTTGGATCAGACGCGCGATCTATTCTGGATTACGGCTGTGGTGACGGCACTTGTACGCCTATATTTACGACCAAGTTCAAAGCCGAACGGGTGGTGGGGGTCGATGTCTCAACCGCTTCAATCGCGGAGGCCCGGAAGTGCAACGATGGCGAGCGGGCGGCATTCTTTACCATGGATGAGTGGAACCCCGATGGCAAAATGGATTTGGTTTACACCAATGGGGTTTTCCATCACATAAAGCCGTCCGAGCGGATGGATAATCTTGCGGCGATTCGTCGGGCGTTGAGTCTAGAGGGGCTGTTTGCTTTTTGGGAGAATAACCCGTGGAACCCGGGCACGCGCTATGTAATGTCGCAGTGTGCCTTCGATGAAGACGCAATTGCGATCAGCCCGCGCGAAGCCAGAGAAATGTTGACCCGAGCAGGATTCAAGATTCTGCGGTTTGATTTTCTATTCTTTTTCCCTCGCCAGTTACGAATGTTTCGATCGGCCGAACGCTGGCTTCGGGGAGTTCCCCTCGGAGGACAATATCAGGCGCTTTGCAAACGATGAATTTGAAGAAACGCTGCAGCTATTGTGGAATCGTTGTAGCTTTCGTGCCGACCGCCTCATCCTTGAGAAACGCCTCGCTTAGCGTGCCCTTCTTCCGCGCCAAGGGCAGAAGCGTCGGATAGAACTGCACAAATGTGGTGTCCACCGCCGCATGAGCGGCATGGCAGATGTAGCACGGCGCTCCCTGCGGAATCAGTGTGCCCTTTGAAGTCGGCGAATCGAAGGAGAAAAAGGCCCACTTGCCGGGAAAGCGCGCTTCGTCCTTCACGTGAACCTCAAAACCCGCCACGCCTGTCCCCTGGAAATGTCCGTGTTGATTGATTGACCCTTTGCTCCGCGCCTCCCTGACTTCGAGAACCATCACAGTCTTGTCCGGCCATGTGCCTGTTGCAAGGAAGCTGCGATAAGGCTCGGGATTGACGAAGATATTGTCGAACATCGAGTGATCCTGCATCTCGTCGCTCTTGGGTGTGTAGCTCATGTCGATGCCCGAGGTGAGATATATCCATTCGCGATAGTTGCTCGGCGGCAGCAGGTCGCCATTGGCGGCATAGGCCGGCACAGCGGCGCCTGCGGCCTCCACCAGCCTCGGGCGGTGGAGCGCCGAGAGGGCAGCCAATGCAATGGCAAGCAGGCACACGGCTCCTGCTCCAATCAAGGTTTTTGGGAACACGGGTACCTCCGGGTACAACGGAACAAACGCAATTAGGGGGAGAAAAGCTTCCACCTGGCAGCCTATTGCGGATTCAGGTAGATGCGATGCGTATTAAAACAACTTGAGCTGAACCACGAGGTATTTCTTCGGATTTTCCCGCATGCTTTTTACCAGTTGTTGCGCCTGATCCATGGTTTGATCGACGTGGTCATACAGTGACCGATTCTTCACCAGTTGTCCCAGCGTCCCATTGCCCTGATCCACACTGGCAAGGATGTTGTCGAGGCGCGTCACGGTGTCGTCCAGCTTTTGGGCGAACGCCGGGTCCTTGGCCAGCTTGCCGATGGAGCCCTTTCCCGCGTTGATCTCCGCCATCAACTGATTCGCATTGGCAACAGCTGAGTTCAAATTGTTATAAAGGGTCTCGTCATGGAGCAGCTTGCCCGCGCTGCCCTTGCCCTCGCCGAGAGCCGTCGCAATGTTGTTTAACTTGCCGACGACCGAGTTGGCGTTCGCATAGAGTGTGTCGTCGTTGACCAGTTTGCCGATTGTGCCGTTCCCCTGGCTGATGGCGGCGGTAATCTTCTCAAGGTTGTCGGTGATGTGAGAGATCCGTGCATAAAAGGCGGGATCGTTGATCAGTGCGCCTACTGTGCCTTTTTTGGAATTCAGAGAGTCAACCAGGACCGAGAGTTTGCCCAACAGGGTGTTTATCTGTTCGATTGACACCTGGCTGGAACTGATCACGGACTGGATGGTGGGAGACTGGGTCGCCTTCAATTCCGCATGGTTGGCGGCGAGGGCCCCGAAGCACGGGTCGAGTCGATGTCGACGAAGCTATCACCCAGCACGCCGGCCTGGGCGATCGAGGTGGTGGAATCCACGTGCAGATCCGGGGCAGACTCCGCGCTCACTTGCATGTTCACTTCAACAGGCGTGGGGTTGCGCGCCGGCACCACGCGGATGCGGGTCACGTTGCCGATGGTCACGCCTTCAAGAGTCACAGGAGCGCCATTTTTCAGGCCGGCTGCATTCGTAAAATAAGACCGCAGCACGAGCTTGCGCGCAAACAGGCCGCCCGAGGAGCCCGACATCAAAAAAATCAACAACACCAGTACGGCCATGGCCGCCAAGACCAGTGCGCCGACTTTGAGCTGTGACCAGCGAATCTCCTTGCGGCTTGGCACGGCATTCCCCTTAAGCTGAAACGAGCCGGTTCCTATCTAATTCGACGCCTTGAGGATAGCAGAAGGTGCGGGTTTATTGCCCGTCTTCAAGCACGGCGCTGGCCATGGCCAACTCGGCCGTATGCGTGATGGAGAGCGCTGTTCGGGCGACTCTCAGGCTAGCGGCGATCTCGGCGGCGCGCCCGTGAAAGCGCAGCGCTGGCCTGCCGCCCGGCTCACGCACCACTTCGATCTCCAGCCAATTCACGCCGCGGGTGATTCCCGTTCCCAGCGCCTTGGCGCCAGCCTCCTTCGCCGCGAAGCGAGCCGCCAGGCTTTCGGCGGCATTACGCTTACGCAGGCAGTAGGTCTGCTCCGCGGCAGTATACACGCGGTCAAGAAACCGCTGTCCGTAGCGCTCCATTGTGTGTTGGATGCGCGCAATCTCCACTAGGTCGATACCGCTGCCGACGATCATGCTGACTATCAAGCTACAACATTTTGTTGCGTTTGCGCCCTGCCGAAACCCATGCAATTTAGCCGGAGAGGGGCCGGATTGGAATTATGGACATTATTTCTCCAATTACCAGGCGCACCGCACTGCTGTCTCGGATGTTCGAAAGCGGGTCACGCTCCGTCTCACTCCCGCACATCGGTCAAGGTCCCCGGCAGGCCTCCGATAACTATGCTGTGAGACAGGCGATTCCACTTCGTGATATTCCGCAACCGGCCACCGTTCCCTGGGCCATGCAAATGAGGGCGGTTTCTGGTGAAGAGCCGAACCGGCTGGTACAGACATTGACAGGCGCGATACTTGGCTGCGGCGGTTGGGTCCTGAGCCGAGGTGCTAACGACACTGGCGGAGTGAACATGTTGTTTGAATTCGAACGCCAGACCTGTGTGGACATTTACAGCGTTCTGATAGCTGCGGGCCTGGAACTCAGCCAGACTGGCCATACAAGGTTCACCGAGCTCTGCCAATGCACTCGCCTTCATCCGCGTGATTGCGGCGCGGAGATCGCCAGCATCGACCTCGAGGTTCAGACCTTTTCAGACATGAAAACTGACGAGGCGCCCCTCTCCCAGCGATCCTGATCGGATCGACCGTCAGGTGCCGATTGAAAGAGTGCGGAGAATGCCGAGCAGGCCTTTATGGACCTGCTGTGCTCCTATTTTGAACCGTACGGGTCCGGCACGATTGCCGCGCTGTCGAGCCACGCCGTGTAAATCATGTCGCGCAACATGCTTGCTCCGGCAGCCAGCCGTGCTGCCGTAAAGTCCCGCGACTCGGGCGTTCCTGCGCGGATGAACCCGCCGGCCTTCTCCAACTGATAGACCTTTTCTACATAAGTGGCTGTGTGGCGCAGGTAGGCCATGTAGGCGTCGAACATGTCGCCCTCAATTGCTTGTGGTAGGGTCATCCGTGCTTCCACCTGGGGCGCATTGAGGTTCGCGCCCACAAATGGCCCCTCGAACTGCCAGTGAATCTGGTGTGACGCAGTGTAACCATTGGGGTTAGGACCGACCCAGCCGTTGTATTGGACGGTGGTGTGCAAGGGTTGAGATCCGTCGCCGACATAGTGGCCGAGCCAACCCGCGTAGAAGATAATGGCCTGTTCGACAGCGCGGGCATCCTGTCCGGAAGCGGCCAGACGACGGTACTCCCGCATCGCCCCCTTCAGCCGTTCCCAGACTTCCGTTGTCTCCCATGGTTGCAGGCCAATTTTCTCCGGCCGTTCACCGGCGGCAAAGACCTTGGCCTCGAAATCGAGCCGGCGGTGAGGAAGGGGACCGAGTGCATCGGCCAGTTCCAGATCGATAAAATGCTCCGGGGCTTGGGCGGCATTCAATTCGGGTTCCGCGGGAGACCGCCAGCGGTCCGGTTCCGGTCCTAGGTATTCGATTTCGCCGACCGCAGTCTCCGTCCGCAGAAATGCGGGCACGTCGGCGGGCAGCGTGACAACGGCCAGTCGATTGATCATGTGATGACCTTCGTTTCCCCACGCGCGGGCAATCGGGGGATGCGTAATCGTGCATACCAGGGTGACAATGAGCCATGCGGGAAGGCGGGAGGTGAAATAGGGGCGAAACATGCCGCCAGTATACGATTGGACGCCAGGAGTCCGCTGCTGGCATGCTCGACTCGGCAGTACTAGGACCCGGAGGTTTCGCAATCACTCTTCTGTGAGAAGACGAAGTCGTACACTTCGGTGTTCAACAGAGCGTTTTTTGAGTAACATACACGTAAAACAGGCGTAAATTTATTGAACGGTACTTACGCCCAATCATTCTGTCTGCACCCCCAACTGCGGGAGCTTCAGTTGGAGGGTGAAGCGATGTGTGCCGCGCCGGATTAATCTTGCTTGCGCCAGCGCGAAATTTAAGGTCGCTCGCTTACTTCATTTTCGCGTGTTGACCGCTCAACGAGTACGAAAAATCAGCGGTACGCAACGAACTCTGCGAGGCATCCTGGGCGTGGTCCTCGATAGCGAGTGATGAGAAGCAGGAGCGCGGGAGCGCGAATTCAGGAGAGCGGCAAAGGAATGGAAACAAGCGGACCCCAGCAACCGAAGGAACCGGCTCGCAGTCCCTCCCCGTCGACGTGGTCTGCGCTGGCCGTACTTGCGCTGGCCATGGCTGCAGGAGGCATCACTGCGCGGCTGGAAGCGGGCCCGCGATACGACTGGCTGCTGCTGATGACCGCGATGGGACTGACTGGGGCTGTGGCCATGCGCCTCCTGGCCGACAACGCCGCTGAACGCGAAGCGGCGGGACGGTACCCTGGCGACCCTCTGAGAGACTTGCTGGATTCCGCAGGACCGGTGATCGTGTCCATCGATCTTGAGGGCCGCCCCACTTTTGTCAACACATCCGCTGAAAGGCTGCTGGGCTATCACGCTGCAGAGCTCGTGAACTCCGAGCGCGCCACCGAACTACTCGCGCCGGGCGAGGCTCCGCGCCTGCTGGCTGAACTGCAAAAGCTGTGCGGGGTCGACGGAATCCCGGAGCCGGATTCTTCAGGACACCGGTCTGCCTTCGCGGAGATAGTCCGCGCGCTGCCGCCAAGCCTCGTACCCACTCTTGAAACCCATCTGCGCCGCAAGGATGGAACGCTCTTCCCGGTTCGACTGCATGTTTCAGCGTTGCGCAACCGGGATGGCGAGGCCATTGGGTTGGTTGCGGTGGCGCTGGATCAAAGCGCGACAACCCGCAAGGAACAGTGGAAGCGCGAGTCGCGGGAACGTTATCGCGACGTGTTTGAGAATTCGAGCGAAATGATCGCCACACTCGATCTCACCGGGCGATTCCTTTATGTGAATCCCGCCTGGAGACGGTGCTTTGGCCAGGAAGACGGCGTGCCCGTCGAGCGCGAGTTCTTTGAGGAGGCGTTTGGCCGTGACGGGCGTGCCGAGGCCGCTGCGCTGCTGCGCAGGGTGCTGGACGGCGAGACGATCGACCGCGCGCCGATGCGCAATGAAACCGAAGATGGCCAGTTGCAGGAACTTGAGCTGAGCCTGCACCAGCGGCGAAGGGCCGGCAAGCCGATGGCCGTTCAATGCCTGGTGCGTGACGTGACCCAACAGAAGCAGCGTGAACACCGCCTGGCCTTGCAATTGCTGGTCACCCAGATTGTCGGAGAGAACGTTTCGTCCGAGATGGCGGCAATGCGCGTCTTGGAGGCATTGTGCGTTTCGCAAGGCTGGGACGTTGCCGTGAAATGGGAGGTCAACGCCGAAGAGAATCGCCTGGAGTTCAGCACGGCGTGGGGCGTTACCGGGCAAGGATGCCGAGTCATTGATCCAGCAGAGCATTGGGATGAACCTGGAGCCGGGGCGCAGCCTGCCCGGAGAGCGTGGACGGAGGGACGCCTGGTCTGGGTCACCGACCTCGCGAAGACCCCGGAGGATCCACGCGTCGAGAGCGCCCTGAAGCACAAGATGGTGTCTGGCTGGGCCGCGCCGGTGCAGGTGGAGAACAACGTTCTGGCCGTCCTCGAGTTCTACTGTCATCTGAAATTGCACGAAGATCGCGAGACGATGGCGGCCATGGAGACGGTGGCAGCCTCGCTTGGGCAGATGCTGGCGCGCACGCGTGAGCGAGAACGCGCTGAGGAATCAGGTCGGCAGCAAAAGATTCTGCTGGATCGGTCGCGGATGGAATCTTTGGTGCGGATCGCAACGGGTTAGTGCGCTTTGCCAACCCGGCTGCCACACGGTTGCTTGGCGCTCCGGTCGCAAGCCTCATCGGCAAGCCGGTACATGAGCTGGTCCATGGCGCTGCGCCTGCCAACCAGAAATGCGGCGGTGATTGCCCATTGCGGCGCGCTTTGACGGACCAGTGCCATCGACCGGTGAAGAATACGATTTTCCGCGCCAACGGTGCCGGATTCCCGCCGAGTACTTCCTCAATCCGATTCTTGATCAGGGGCGGTTTTCGGGCTCCGTGTTGAGCTTTCGAGATATCAGCCAGCGCTATCGCCCTCGATCGGCTGAAGGACGAATTCGTCTCCACCGTCAGTCATGAACTGCGCACGCCGCTCACTTCGATTCGCGGCGCGCTTGGCTTGCTTTCGTCGGGATTCTTGGAGAAATCAACGACAAGGCGGCGAACCTGCTGCGCATCGCCCTGAGCAACTCCGACCGCCTGGTTCGGCTGATCAACGACATTCTCGATCTGGAGCGTGCCCAGAGCGGACGCGAGCCGCTCGACTTCCGCCCCGTCCAAATGGCCGATCTCGTTCGCCAGGCTATCGACGGGATGCAACCGGTGGCAGACGACGCGGGCGTACTGTTGATTCACGACAAGACGCAGATTGAGATTACTGCCGGATGCGGATCGCCTGCTGCAGGTGCTGACCAACCTGCTTTCGAACGCTGTCAAGTTCTCGCCGCCCAACTCTGCGGTATCGGTAATGCTGCGCCCCGGCTTCGAGCGGCGTAACGCTCTCGGTAATCGACCAGGGCCGTGGCATCCCGGCCGACAAGCTGGAAGTGATCTTTGGGCGATTCCAGCAGGTGGATGCTTCTGATTCGCGGCAAAAGGGCGGCAGCGGACTTGGCCTCGCCATTTGCAGGGCGATCGTGATGCAGCACAATGGCCGCATCTGGGCAGAGCGCAATCCGATGCGCGGCTCGACTTTCCGCGTCTTCCTCCCGTACCGGCCCCCCGCTGCCACCAAACCCAAAAGGGGGACCCCGGAGATGCCTGGCGAGGGAGTCGTGTTGCTGGCCAGCGACAATGAAACTTCCCGGCCCCTGATCGGGGCGCAACTGGCGGACCACGGCTACCACATCGTGGAAACCGCCACCATGGAGCAGACCCTGGCGGCGGCGCATGATGGTGTCGAAGCGATTGTGCTGGACACGGGTTCGAATGGAGTCAACGCCTGGGACCTCCTGCCCCGCCTGCGGCGCACAACTCCCGAAGCGCATACCCCGGTCGTCCTCCTGAATCTCGATACCCAGGTGGGCTCATCGAAATCAATTACGAATGGGCAGGCCAAAGGTGCAAATGAAGCAGCGCTGATCAGCGAACTGGTCCGCGGGCTAGGAGGCCCGGAAGAGCGCGCACGGATTCTCGTGGTGGAGGACGACGTTGACTTGGCACTGGCAGTTGGGGAGATCTTTTCACGGGAAAACTCGACCGTGAAGATGGCCCACACCCGTGAGAAGGCGGAGGAGGAGTATGTAAACTTCCAGCCGCACCTGATGGTGCTGAACATGAGCATCCCGGACAACGAAGGCCTGAATCTGGTGGACTGGTTGCGAGAGCAGGGAAGCCTGCCTCGGATCCCGCTCGTGGTGTACTCGGGGCGCAATCTGAGTGCGTCCGGCAGGGCGAAGTTGACGATGCGATCGGCTAGTCTGCTAGCATTGGCCCGCGTCATGCCGGAACAGCTTGAGTTGCTACTCTTGACTATGCTGCGCGGTGCGCGTCAGATTGAAGAAGATCAACCCGATGTTTCGAGTGTCAGATAATTAGGCGTCAGGCAATCCTGGCTGATGTAGCTAAAGTGTCATCCGCATTTCAGGCGCGCCAATCCCGTGCCCGTGCTATCAAGGGCCCCATGCCAGACGGATTATTCTGGCTCGGCCGAAAGAAGAGCCGCCGTTCCGGGCAGGCCATGGAGATTTCGGCGATGCAGCACCGCATCCTCATCATTGATGACGAAGATGATATCCGCGAAGTAGCAGCGATGAGCCTTGAAACCGTAGCAGGCTGGGAGGTAATGGTAGCTAACTCCGGGGCGCAAGGGCTTGTTCGGGCGGCCCAATACCAACCTGATGCGATTCTGTTGGACGTGATGATGCCCGGCATGGACGGGCCAACCACGTTTCGTGAGCTGCGCAACAATCCCGCTACGGCCCGCATACCGGTCCTGTTTCTTACCGCCAAGGTGCAGGCCACAGATCGGCGGCGCTTTGCTGATCTCGGCATAATGGCAGTCCTGGTCAAGCCCTTCGATCCAATGTCGCTCTCCACCCAAATCGCAGCCGTGCTGGGCTGGGACTGAGGAGGCGGCTTCATGGAGACCAAGCAACAATCTGCAGTTGCCGCAGCGATGAATCGCCTGTGGGCGCAGTTCCTGCCGCAACTTGAGGAGCGGGTGCGGGTTCTTGAGACCGTGGCTGCGGCTGCTGCTGAAGGCAGTCTCACCGTTGAGCAGCGCGAGCAGGCAAGTTCTGCGGCACATAAGCTGGCAGGCGTGTTGGGGACATTTGGGCTCGCCGAGGGCACCAACCTGGCTCGTGAGGCCGAGGGCTTCTATTCGAGCGGGATGGAGGCGGATCGCAGTGCGTGTGAGCGACTTGCACAGATCCCGTTGCAATTCCGGGCGATGTTCGCTGCGAGAGAGTAACGCTCTAGGCCATCAACAATTACACTAATCATTGGTGACATTGCAAAACCCATCAGCGCGCCAGCTCGATTTCACCTTTGAGGAGCCGCAGGCTGCGCGGCGCGTCTGGCCGGTACGTGATCTGGTCGAGCGGGTCCGCGAACTGGTCGAGCAGCGGTACAGCGACGTCTGGGTCGAGGGAGAGATCTCGAATTTCCGCCCCGCGCCTTCGGGTCACCTTTACTTCACGCTAAAAGACGCGGAGGCGCAACTGCCTGTGGTGCTTTTCCGGCGCCAGGCGCTGCTGCTTCGTTTTCGTCCCGCGGATGGACTTCATGTTCTGGTGCGCGGCCGGATAAGCGTCTATGAGCAGCGCGGCCAGTTGCAACTGGTCGGCGAAGCCATGGAGCCCGTCGGGGCCGGCTCATTGCAACTCGCCTTTGAACAATTGAAGGAGCGGCTCAAGGCCGAGGGCCTCTTCGACACCGATCGCAAGCGCCCGCTACCGGCCTTTCCGCGCACCGTCGGCATCGTTACCTCACCCACGGGCGCCGTCATTCGCGACTTCCTCAATATTGTCGGGCCGCCGTCATTCCGGTCTGAATGTGCTTGTTTCCCCGCTGCGATGCAGGGTGATCCTGCTGCCGCAGAGATCGTGACCGCGCTCACGGAATTGAACGCCTCGGGGCTGATCGACGTGATCGTTCTAGCACGCGGAGGCGGTTCGCTCGAAGACCTGGCCGCTTTCAATAGCGAGAGCGTTGCCCGCGCCATCGTCGCGTCCGCCCTGCCGGTGGTCTCGGCCATCGGACACGAAACCGACTTCACCATCGCCGACTTTGCCGCTGATCTGCGCGCGCCCACGCCCTCGGCCGCAGCCGAACTCATCACGGAAGCTCAGCACAAAGTCGCGGATCGCGTTGACAGCCAGGCAACTCGGCTAGAGCGCGCGGCGCGCTACCGGCTGTTGCAGGCTCGCGGGCAATTTGACAGTCTCCCGTTGGGCCGCGCCGAAGGGCGCATCACGTCGTTGCTGCATCGACTCAATCAACGTCTCGACGACTTTGTCTTCCGCATGGAAACAGCTGTCGTGGGCTCTCTTCGCGGACAACAGGCCGCCGTTGCTGAGCTTGCGGCAGCCGTTTTGCGCCACGATCCACGCCAACGACTTGGGGCTGCTCGCGAGCGCCTGGTCTCTTGTCGAACGCGCCTCGACCGCTCACTGGAACGCACGCACCAGGTCGCGGTGACGCGGATTCACGCAGTAGACGCGCGCCTGCATGCGCTCTCGCCCCTTGCTGTTCTCGATCGAGGGTACGCTCTCGTTCAAAGCGTAGACGGAGTGCTGATCCGGTCAGTCACTCAGGTTACAACGGGCGACCGCGTAACGACCCGCCTCAGTGACGGCGCTTTTGACAGCCGTGTGGAAGAAACTGCTCAACCCAAGGCACGAAACAGAAAGAAAATTTCCAGAAAGTGAGACGATGAGCACAACTTCTGTACGCAAACTCTTCGGCACCGACGGAATTCGCGGCATCGCGGGTCAAGCCCCGCTCGACCCAACCACGATCTTCGCCGCCGGCCTGGCGCTAGGCCATTCGCTGCGAAAAGTAGCCTCGAAGCCAAGAGTCGTTCTGGGCCGCGACACGCGCGAATCGAGTCGGTGGATCGCGGCCACACTTGCCGCGGGCCTGCGCCGGACGGGAGCATGCGTGGAAAGTGCCGGCGTTGTGCCCACTCCCGCTATCGCTTTCCTGGCGCGTACGCACGGCTTTCACGCCGGTGTGGTCATCTCCGCTTCACATAATCCGTGGCTCGATAATGGCATCAAGTTGTTTGGGGGCGACGGGTTCAAACTGCCTGATGCGCTCGAATCGGCGATGGAGGACGAGATCCTTCATCACGCCGTCTCGGTTGGCGCAAAAGATACGGCTCCTCAGCCGGCGGTCGAGGATAACATCGCCCTGCAAGCCGACTACATCCAATTCCTCATCGACACTGTGCCCGGACTGAGACTGGATAGCCTACATATTGTTGCCGACTGCGCCAATGGCGCGGCTGCGGCGGTGGCTCCGCAACTGTTCGCACGGCTTGGCGGCGATGTGACTCTTCTGAACATCACGCCCGATGGGCGCAATATCAATGACAGTTGCGGCGCGCTTCATCCCACCTGTGTCGCCGCGGAAACAAAAAAGCGCGGAGCGAGCCTGGGACTTACGTTCGACGGCGATGCAGACCGCTGCATGTTGACCGGCGCACACGACAACATCATCAACGGCGATGCGATCCTGCTGATCGCCGCGCGCGACCTGAAGAAGCGGGGGCTGCTCACGGGCGACATGGTTGTGGCCACTACCATGTCCAATATGGGCCTTGAGGCCGCTCTCCGGCGCTCCGGAATCCGCATGCTGCGCGCACCCGTGGGCGACCGCTACGTGCTCGAGATGATGAGGGAACACAACGCGGCACTGGGCGGCGAACAGTCCGGCCATATCCTGTTCCCGCACCTGGCCACCACCGGCGACGGCCTGCTCACTGCGCTCGTCGTCCTCGACCTGATTGCCCGCACACGGAAAAGCATCGAAGAATTGACCGCGGATTTGAAGGTCTTCCCGCAGGTCATCGTCAATGTGAAGGTACGCGAGAAGAAGCCGTTGGAAGCGATCCCCGCTATAGTCGCCCGCATCCGCGCTGCTGAAGAGGAACTGAAGGATTCAGGCCGCGTGGTCATTCGCTACAGCGGAACGGAAGCATTGGCCCGCGTCATGATCGAAGCCGAAAGCGAGAAGGCGATGCACCGCCACGCCGAGGCCATCGCAGGGGCAATTCAGAGCGAACTGGGTGGATAATGCCGCTGCGTCCGCTGAGTTGGTGATGGTTACTACAGGTCCCGCCAGTTGGGTCCAAACGATAAGTCGGCGAGGAGAGGAACGTTGAGCTTTAACACGCTTTCCATTTCTGTGCGCACCAACGTCTCCACTTGATCAACTTCGTCCGTGGGGACTTCAAAGACCAATTCGTCGTGGACTTGGAGAAGCATCCGCGTTTTGAGTTTGCGCTCCATGAGTTTGCGATCCAAAGCAATCATGGCCAGCTTGATGAGATCGGCCGCGGTACCCTGCAACGGTGTGTTGATGGCGGTGCGTTCGGCGAATCCACGCTGGTTGGGATTGCGGCTTTCGATATCCGGAATGGGCCGGACGCGTCCGAAGAGAGTACGCACTTTGCCCTCGCGCCGCGTGGTTTCGAGCGTCTTCTCGATGAACGCTTTCACGCCTTCGTATCTTGCAAAATAACGCTCGATGTAGGCCCGTGCTTCGGCCTGCGGAATACCCAACTGCGCGGCCAACCCGAATGGCGATATTCCATAGACGATGCCGAAATTCACTGCCTTTGCGCGGTTGCGAGTCTCCTTGTTCATTGCATCAGCGGATACGCCGAAGACCTCGCTCGCGGTCAGGGTATGAATATCCTCGTTGTTCGCAAAGGCGCGCACCAGCAGCGGGTCGCCGCTGAAATGAGCCAGTAATCGAAGCTCGATTTGCGAATAGTCCGCCGACAGCATTCGGGTTCCCGGCGCTGCAATGAAGGCCGCCCGAATTTCACGCCCCAATTCGGTGCGGATGGGAATGTTCTGTAGATTCGGGTTAACCGAAGAGAGCCTGCCCGTGGCTGTGGCGGCTGCCTGGAACGTGGTATGCACGCGCGAATCTGGATCGGCCAGCAGGGGCAATGCGTCGATGTAATTCGACTTCAGCTTCGAGAGATGCCGGTATTCGAGCACCAGGCGAGGCACGTCATGTTTCTCAGCAAGGAATTCAAGCACATCCTGTGCGGTGGAGACAGCCTTGCCTTTGCCGCGGCTGGGTGGCGCAGGCAGGCCCAGATGAGTGAATAGTACGACGCCGAGCTGCTTGGGCGAGTTGATATTGAATCGCTGTCCGGCGAGTTCAAAAATGCGCTCGCCCACCCGGTCTAGTTCAACAGCAAACCGCTCCGAAAGTCCCTCGAGCACGCTGGTATCAATGCGCACGCCTGCCCGTTCCATGCGGAACAATACGGGTGCGAGCGGCAGGTCGATCTCGTTGTAAACACGCTCAAGTCCGGCTCGTTCCACCTCGGTGCGCAAGGCCGGGACCAGGGCGTGAATGGCCGCGGCGGCCGCAGGCAAGCTCGCTGGTGGGGTCTGGCCGTTCCGCGCCGCAACATCGGCCAGCCCCTGGTTTGCGTGCGTCGGATTGAGGGCGTAGGAGAGTAGCATCCCGTCATCCACTGAACCTCGCAGGTTAACGCCGAGCGCGCTCAGGACGTGAAGCGCCAGTTTCCAGTCATGCATGCGCTTGGGCACCGCGGCGTCTTCGAGCAGCGCGCGCAGTTCAGGGGTAAGCTCGAGTCGCAGCGCGATCGAAGGGACGGCGCAGACGCCGATGTTGCACTCGGTCTTTCGTTCCGCTTCCTCGACGACATCCAGCAGCGACATGGTTTGCTGTGTGTCATCCTCCGTCTCCTCAGTCACGGGTTCTGAGGCATCCAGCGCCAGCGCAAAACCATGCTCGTGCGCGGCCGCATAGAAAGCTGCAATCTGCTCCTGGCTTGGGTCGTCGATTAGCGTCGCTACGGCAGCGCCTGCCGCAGGAGCAAGATCGCGCAGCATCGATGTGAATTCCAGCTCGGCGAACAGTTCGCGGCAGGCCTCGACGTCCGGCTGCTGCGTCTCCATCGCACTCAGGTCTAGCGGCAGCGGCACGTGGCAGTCGATGGTGACCAACTCCTTCGACAACAGGACAGCATCCCGGTTCTGTTGCAGCGATTCGCGGTAGCTCTTGCGCTTGACCTCATCGGCACGGTCCAGCACCGCTTCCACGCTGCCGAATTCCAAAATCAGTTCGACGCTGCCTTTGTCGCCAATGCCGGGTGCGCCGGGGATGTTGTCGATGGTGTCGCCGCGCAGCGCCATCACATCGACAACCTTTTCGGGAGGGACGCCCAGGGTCTCCGTTACCTTATCGGGGTCGAGGATCAGGTTGTCTTTTTGCGGATTGAGGACTTTCACTTGCGGCGTGACCAGCTGCATCATGTCCTTGTCGCCGGAGACGATGAAGACTTCGTGTCCTTGCTCGGCAGCCTCACGGGCCAGCGTCCCAATCACGTCGTCCGCTTCAAAGCCCACGGCCTCGAGGATTGGGATGCGCAGTGCTTCGAGCGCGCGGCGAATGTAGGGAACCTGGCGGCGCAGGTCCTCCGGCATGGACTCGCGCTTTGCCTTATAGCCATCGTAAGTTGTTTCTTCGAAGGTTTGGGTCTTTGAACTCCACTTGCGCAGCGGGCCCATGGTGCGCGCACGCTCATCGCGAAAGACCTCGCCGCTGGGATCAAAGACCGCCGCAAAGTAAAGCGGCGAAAAATCCTGGCGCAGCTTCTTGATCATGTTGACGAACACATACGTTGCCGCCGTGGGCAGGCCTGAGCGCGTAGACATGGGCCTGCTGCGCTGCATCGCGTGGTAGGCGCGGAATATAAATGACATCGCGTCCAGAAGAAAAACGGGCGGTTTGGCTTGGTCGGGCACGTTACAGAGTTTATCAGTGCCGGAACACGTCTATCAGCTTGATCGATGGTGGGTGCGGATCGCGCTTGGCCCCACAGTTTGCTAACGCAATTTGCTGCACCGGCAGGAACGCGGTCAGAGCTCTGACTTTAACTAAACGACGGCGACACCTGGAGCAGGGACCTTTATGCTGGTCTGGATCCTCCGCACATACGCCCACAGGTAGAAAACGCTCACGAGGAAAAGGATAAAAGGGACGGGCCGGATCAGAAGGACCATCATGATCTTTGCCGGCAGGCTGACAGGGAACCGGCTCTGGCTCTCGGTGAGCATAATGTGAAGTGTCAACGGAATATCTGAAGTGAACCAGATGCCCAAAGTGGTCAGCAGGAGTGCGAGCCAACGAATGGGTCGGCCTTCGGCCCAAAGCATCGCGCAGGCTGGAACCGTGAGCAGAAGGAGCTTTGCATCGTAGGGCCGATGGTAAGTAATCAGCATAGTGAGCGCAGCAACTGCTGCGAGGGCAAGCCAACTATTGGCCTGCGTTACGCGAGACCTGAGAGTGGTAATCGACCAGACAAGCAGGAGCGTTCCGCTGATAAGGTAGCTTGCACGATTGTAGATGCGCGGATCCCTCTGGAAGACGCTGATGGCGCCTTGCAAATCGATTACCATCGCAGGTCCATGGCTCATGAAGGCGTCGGGGTGTGGGTCGTCCAAACCGCCAGGCGCCTCATACACAACAATATTAGAGTGCAGTTCCTCTATCCAATGCGGGGCAATATGTGTGACCCACAGGAATGCCGGCAAGCATAAGACAAGTGTCAGTGCGAGGGTTTGCAAGGCACGCTTGCGGTAGATTCCTCCCACCAACAGAAAATAAAGCCAGACCAAGCCTGAGTCATGGGGCTTCATCAGCAGACTGAGTACGAGGCAAAGGACACCGGCCGTTACAAACCGATTTTTGAGGAAGCACCAGACGGCCACTATGCAGAGGCTTATCGTTATCCCGGCGGGATTGCCGCTGGAAAAGAGAACTTCGCTATTTGCAAGGAGGATACAAATCAGAAAAAGAGATATACGTGGCGCATAAATGGATGCCAGATCCCACGCCAGAAAACCTGCGAAGATGAGACTCGTCTCAGAGAGGATCATCCAAAACAGGTGTGCAACACTCCACGGCAGCAACGTTAAAGGCGCGACGAGCAAAAAGCCAGTTGGCAGGTAGGTTTGGCGCGTCATGATTTGAAATAACGGGCTAGAGGTTGGCGGACGAACTCCACCATCTTCCACATAGAGTCTCAGGGGCTCACCAGTCTTGTAAGGGTCACCCCGCTGAAGCAGGCATCGAGCGCCGTAGTAGACACTTTTGAAATCCGAAGGGGAGGCGGTTAGTAGAGCAAAACCCCACAGCGCGGGGATTGTTCCACACAGCGACAGCCACAGCAGAGCTTTCAGCCGCGCACGCGTCATACTCAACATGTCCTATTCTCACCAAGTGTGCCGATTCAGAATAATATCACTCGCGGTTTTCATGAATCGCAAAGGCGAATTCCTTGGTGGGTTGAACCAGGTCTTGTTTCAAGCTGCTCCATCCGGCAATGATTCTCTTCGGTGTAGCCCCCTTGCTACGGTTCCAGGACCGCACCTTATTCGGCATAGCACCAAAGGATGCCACCATTTGCTGTTCTCCTACCCCGGTGCCTATTTTTATGTCTATAATGATCTCCAACATTCCATAAGCAAATGCCCACTTTGAGCCCCAGCACGAGAACAATAGCGTTTGAGGCAGAACGAGCGCAAGCCATACCTCCGGATCCGAACCGTTATCGCTATTCGGGTACCTTCTATCTTTATCTTGAATCGGGATCTCTCCGTTCAGCCAAAGTCCTGGTTCCGCTCGTGCTTACGGAACTCTCACCAGTCAGTGTTCTCGATGTCGGATGCGGCGCAGGCGCTTGGCTTTCGGTGTACAAGAATCACGGGATTACTGACTTTTGGGGGGTTGATGGAGATTATGTTCCAGCAAGTTCGCTCCTGATTCCAGTCGATCACTTTCGCAGCCAGGACGTAATGCTGAAATTCGATTTAGGACGCCGCTTCAGCCTGGTCCAGTGCCTCGAAGTGGGAGAGCATTTGCCAACGGACTCCTCACGTGCTTTGGTTCAGAACCTAACCATACATGGCGACCGGATCCTGTTTTCGGCTGCTACTCCGGGGCAGGGTGGCGAAAACCATATCAATGAACAGACCCATCAGTTTTGGCGTCTGTTATTTGCCGAGCATGGATACAAGCCTTTCGATTTTTTCCGTCCGATGATCAAGGGAAACCGTTCGGTGGAGTCATGGTACCGCCACAACGTCGTACTATACGTGGCTGAGAAAGCCATTCCAACACTACCGCTAACGGTGCTCTATTCAGGAATACCCGATGGACTGGCGATTCCAGATTTGGCTTCGATGGCCCACAAGGTTAAAGCTCGCGTTCTTTCGCTGTTACCGAATGGATGCGTGTCGAAGCTCGCACTCCTAAAACACCATATCTTCATCGCATGCCGGAGGTTGAGTGATCGCTAAGTTAGTTCAGAATAAGCGTTTTAGCACTCTCACCCCTCTTAATGTTGCCGGTCGATTGGGATGCCATTGACTGACTCATCCCGGAGCGTTGTCAACCCGAAGCTTACGCTCGTGGTCCCTTGCCACAATGAGGCGCAGGTTTTGCCTGAAATTACAAAGCGTCTTTGTGCGTTGCTCGATGAACTGACCCAAAAAGCATTGATTGCAGATTCGGCCATCTTTTTTGTCGACGACGGCTCGGTGGACGACACCTGGATCTCCATCGAGAGCCTCTCGATCGAACAGCCGCGCATCCACGGTATCAAACTATCGCGGAACTTTGGCCAGCAGAATGCCATCCTGGCAGGACTACTCGAGGCACCCGGCGACATGTTGATCAGTATTGACGCCGACCTGCAGGATGACGTGACGGCTATCGAAGAAATGGTGCGCGCGTTTGCACGCGGCGCGAGATCGTATACGGCATTCGGCGTAGCCGCCAGACCGATAGCTTTTTCAAACGCATCTCGGCCGAAGGCTTTTACTGGCTGCTACAGGCAATGGGCGTGGAACTCATGTTCAACCACGCTGATTTTCGGCTATTGAGCCGCCGCGTGGTGGAAGAGTTACGCAAATGCAAAGAGAGCAACCTTTTGCTGCGAGGCCTGATCCCACAACTGGGCTTCCCTTCAGAACTGGTTTACTATGACCGGCTCGCACGATTTGCGGGAGAATCAAAATATCCAATTACGAAAATGATTTCCCTGGCTCTTAACGGAATTACCTCTTTTACAGAGATACCGTTGAAGATCATCACGGTTATCGGCATGATGGTCTCTCTCTTCAGTTTTGGGCTTGCTGCGTGGGCATTGCTCGTCAGGCTCTTCAATCTTGGTTTCGTTCCTGGCTGGGCCTCTATCGTCATACCTCTTTACATGCTTGGAGGGATACAACTGCTCTGCCTGGGTGTTATCGGACAGTACCTCGCCAAGATATATTCCGAAGCGAAAGCGAGACCTCGGTTTATTGTTGAGAAGGCCATGTGACCTGCGGCTGCCCGGTCGATTTGCCCGGCTGACCCGAGAACGAAGTTCGTGCGAATATCACTGAATTGTTGTCTGAGTAAATGGTCTTCCAGCCAGGCATGAGTGGCATGACGTGAGCCGTTGGGGAATTGTGGCTTAACAGGCAGAAATTGATTCCATATTTGTTCAGGAGCACATTCGGATCGGTTTGTAGAGTTGCCCAATTCCCAAATTCGGCGAGGACACCCGACCATTCGAAGACATCGCCCCGGCCGTCCACGAAGACCGGGTATTCCGGCGCCGCCCAGATCAGGTAACCACCATATGTGTAGTCGTTCAACATGGGCCCTGACAGATGGCTGTTTTTGATGAACATCACTGCTCTTGCCGGGCTCTTATCCTCCACTTGCCCTTCAAGATTCTGCCCGCTCGGAAAGGCCATGGTTGCAACCAACAGCGCCATCCCGATCAGTACTGCGTTGGGCAATGCGCGATCGATAGCCGCGTTATATTCGTCCCAGGCTTTCGAAAGTTGGCGGGTAAGAATCGGCGCGGCAAGTATTCCGAATGCGAACAGAGTGCGCAGATGACTGACGCCGAGCCATGTGCCCAACCCCAGAAGCAGCAGTTCATCCCAATAAATCTCGGAGCGACGGATTGCGACCGAGAGGAACACACACAGAAGAACGGCTAATAGCCCGACACCACGGGCGTCCGTCATCTGAGTCGCCTTCCATTCTTCCGAAGTGCTGAGCCCGAGAGGCTGATTATGAAATATGGTGTTGAACGGGTAAAGTATCTGCCTCATGCCATCCGGATTCACCAACAACGCAGCCGCCGATAGGATCAGTGCTAATGCGAATATCCGCCGGCATTGCGGATCCCATCGCTGCGCCATGAGTGAACCCGCCCGGAACTCAAAAAAGGAACTGAAAAGAAAAATTCCTGCCACAACGATCCCGAGGAAGAAGGATCCATGACAGTTGATCCAGAGTGCAAACAGGACAGGCAGCCAGAAGAACCAACGAGGATTGCGTGTGCGCCCGAGGTGGATGATCAGCAATTCTATGATTAGCAAAAGGTACCCGATCATCTGTGGTCGAACGGCAAAACCGATGGTGCCAAAAAGCCAGATCGTCATAGCTCCTAGAAATGCCACTTTACAATTCGCCGAATAGATCGAACAAAGAAGGTACCCTGCAATCAGAACCATAGCGGTAAGCGAACATAACCAGAACATCAAGCCGGTAAAACCTTCCCACTTATAAGCCGCATAAATAGACAATTGCCCGAGCCATTCCTGTGGCACTGAAGCTTGATGGTTCGTCGTGTACGAGAAAATATCATTCAAGGGAATCGTGTGGGTCGTCCAGATGATTTCGCCTGTCTTGAGGTGCCACCACATATCTGGGTCGTCGAAACGTGACCGCACAGTGAGCATACCGAGCACGATCAGCAGGGCGGCCAGCATGACCGGAAACGAGAAGACACTTCGCAAGAATTGTCGAAGCTTTGTGGAGGATGCCTGTTCTGTATTCTCCAAAGGCGTATACCCTTCACTCTTTGTCAAAAATGCCATGTTTCCTCCTACCGGAGATCAACACGAGCCGCCCTTGAAACCGGTGTGGCCGGTGAGGAAAACCCGTCGCCCTTGCCACTGATTCATCACGTCTTCCACGGAGCCCGCCCGTTGACCCAGAGCTGCTCCAGTCTCTGATTGTCCCGCAGCGTGGCTGCACTTCTGTTGCCGTCACTAACTTTCCATGCCTCTCGTGGAAGGCAATTGGCGCGGAGATATCGAGATCGCTAACACCGTCACCATGCTTCATGCAAAAAAGCCTCCTCGCCCTCCGGATATTGGGTGACTTTCGTGAACCGGCCTTCTGTACCTGGCGTTCTCGCCGGTATCCACAAGCGTCACCCGCCAGGGCTCCGCAACGCTCTGATGCACCTGCATTCGGTTCTCCTGCATGTCAAAGGTTACGTGGGACACAGGCAGGAAGTAACTCGCAAAATACTCTTTGATCAAGTAGCCCTTGTAGTCGCAACAGATAGTGAAGTCATTGATGCCATGCTGCGAATAGATCTTCAGTATGTGCCACCACCCGCCCATCTCGATCATCTGCTTGGGGCGCGAGCCGGTCTCTTCGCTCGGTCGAGTTCCAAGGCCGCTGGCTAGGTTAACCGCTTTCATTTCAGTGCCTTCAATGCGCGCAAAAGAGCCATTGTCAGTTACCAGGACGTACCACTTCGGTCATAGGGCACTTTGCTGACTAATACACTACACTGACGACTCCCGATTTTGTATGCTTAGTTGTGGACCCCCGGATGACAGACAAGACAGCTCGGCTTCGGCAGCAGATTCTCGACCTGACAGCCGAATATTTCACTGAGGCTTTTCCCGATAGGGAATTCGTGCCGGGATCGTCGCCGGTTCCGGTATCCGGCAAAGTCATCGATGCTGTCGACTTGGGTTCTGTCGTGGATTCGGCGCTCGACAGTTGGTTTACGACTGGCCATTTTGCCGAGGAGTTCGAGCGGAAGCTGGCTCGCTTTGTGGGCGTCCGCAGTGCTTCGCTGGTTAACTCTGGCTCTTCTGCCAACCTGCTTGCCGTCAGTGCGCTTACATCTCCAAAGCTGGGCGATCGCCGGCTCAAGCCGGGCGATGAAGTCGTTACCGTAGCCGCAGGCTTCCCGACAACCTTGAATCCGATCATTCAAAATCGACTGGTTCCGGTTTTTGTGGATGTGACGTTGCCCACCTACGAGCTCGATGTAAGCCAGCTTGAAGCGGCCCGCAGCGAAAAAACCAAGGCAGTCATGATTGCCCACACGCTGGGCAATGTCTTTGACCTTGACGCTGTCACAGCTTTCGTCAGGAAATACAATCTTTGGCTGATCGAGGATTGCTGCGATGCTCTCGGTTCCACATGGAAGGGGCGCAAGGTGGGCACGTTTGGCGATATCGCCACGGTCAGCTTTTACCCGGCGCACCATATCACCATGGGCGAGGGTGGAGCGGTACTGACCGACAAGCCCAATCTGCAGGTGCTCATCGAGTCGTTTCGCGACTGGGGCCGCGACTGCTGGTGCGATCCCGGCAAGGAAAACACCTGCGGCAAGCGTTATGACTGGCAACTCGGAGAGCTGCCCTGCGGGTATGACCATAAGTACACCTATTCACATATCGGCTATAACTTGAAAGCTACCGATATGCAGGCTGCACTTGGCGTTTCGCAGATCGAAAAGCTGCCCCACTTCATTGAGCGCCGCAAAGAGAACTTCCGCTATCTGCACGCAGCCCTCCAGCCACTGCAGGACTTTCTTCTGCTGCCGGAGGCAACACCCGGTTCTGATCCTTCATGGTTCGGTTTTCCCCTTGCAGTTCGTCCGGATGCCCCTTTTACGCGGGAAGACCTGATCCGGTCGCTGGACGCGAAGAACATTCATACCAGGCTTCTCTTTGGCGGGAATCTTCTGCGCCAACCCGCCTACGATGGTTGTGAGCACCGCGTGATCGGGAGTCTCCCCAACACCGATTTTGTGATGAATCGCGTTTTTTGGCTGGGCGTCTACCCCGGACTTACAAATGAGATGCTCGACTATGTAGCAAGCGCCATTACCGAGTTTGTATCCATGTCGAAATCTGATCTCGAGACGTCGAGAGTAACAGGCGTTCCGGTCGAAGAATCGGAACCGAGAAAATCAAAGCTGTCAGTCCTTCCTTAACAAGGACCGTCGAAGGAGTTGAAGTGTTGACCACCGTGAATCCCTCAGCGATATTTCAGAACGCGATTGCCGACCATCTTGCGGTGATTCAGGCTCTCTCTGACCAACAACCGATGCTGGAGCGGATCGCCGGTGAGATGACCCGAGCTATCTTCAATGGAAAGAAGCTGCTTTGGTGCGGGAACGGCGGAAGCGCGGCTGACTCGCAGCACTTGGCTGCGGAACTGATGGGGCGCTTTCGACGGGAACGGCGAGGACTTCCCTCGATTGCCTTGACAACCGATACCTCTGTCCTGACCGCAGTCGGCAACGACTACGGATACGAGATGGTGTTCCAACGTCAGGTGGAAGCTTTGTGCGTCAAAGGCGATGTATTGGTGGGCATCTCGACGTCAGGGAATAGTCGAAATGTCTGCGCCGCGCTTGAGACAGCTCGCCAGTTGGGAGCCTTTACAGTTGCATTTACCGGTGAAGGCGGCGGAATGATGGCCAAGCTCGCCGATGCCACCGTGCAGATGGCATCGAAAGACACCGCGCGCATCCAGGAAGGCCATATCCTCTGCGGCCATATGCTCTGCGACTGGATCGAGCTGAGCGTTTGCGAGCGGGAGCTTGCATAGGCCAGGAACCGCAAGATCGGACATCGAGTGCTTATCTGCGAGCTGGCCGGGGGCGGACTGCTACCAACCTGAGATCCTACGGCAGTTCGTAGCTCTTCACCGTCCTGGCAAAGCCTTCCTCAATGCCTGTTGTCGGCTGCCAACCGAGCGAGCGGATTTTGGAAAGATCGAAATGCCCTCCGGTCGCTGGACTGACAATGTAAGGATCGTCCCGCTTTCGTTCCTGGCGAATTACGCTGCAATTACGTTCTGGAAACAGCCTGCATAACATCTCCGCAAGATCGAGGATCGAGCACTCGGAATCGCTTCCAACGTTGTACGCTTCGCCGGTTTTTCCTTTGAGCAGGACGGTAAAGAAAGCGATAGTGGCGTCCGCTAGATAGCAAAAGGGTCGCTTGGCACTTCCGTCACTTTTCAGGACAATATTGCGCCCAGCCACGATATCCGCCACAAAATCGGCAAACACTCGGCCATCGTTCAAGTCCATACCCGGACCGTAGGTGTGAGACAGCCGCACAATCTTTGTTGGAGTCCCAAATTGCGCGTGCCAACAGGCGCACAGCGTTTCACCAGCGCGCTTGCCCTCGGCGTAGCAGGAACGAAGGTCCATCGGGTCGAGGTATCCATAGGACCTCTCGGTAGTCGGAATCGACTGATTTTCTTGACGGCCGTAGACCTCACCGCTGCTGAAAAATAGAAAACCCTCACACTTTGCATTCTTGGCAACCTGCAACATATGCTGGGTCCCGAAAACATTGGATTCAAACGTGCCCGCCGGATCGCTGCCGAAGAACCGGGGACTTGCTTGGCTCGCGGCGTGCACCACAAAATCGACTCGTTCGGGGCCGTTATATGGATCGCGAACGTCCTGCACAACGAAAGTGAGATCCTTGCGGCCGGCCAAGTGACCCAGCCTCCGCATCGCTTTCTCTTGATTCCTCACCAGGGCCACAACATCGATCCCCGCATCCGCCGTTTCATTGAGGTACAGGAGGGTTTCAAGCATATACGCAGGGACGAATCCGTTAGCGCCTGATATCAATACTGTCTTCCCAAACATCTGTTCCCACGGCAGCGGGCAAGAGACAATTGTCTTCAAATCCTCTTCGACGATCGGATGTATCTTGCTGTTCAATGCTTCCTCCTGGAAATGCTCCGGGGCGGACCGCCGGAACTCGGTCCTAAAAAAGAATCACGCAATCAGGCATAATTACCCGAGATTCTGATGCCTTAATGCGAGGCCCATGAGCTCGATCGCTTTACCTGTTGACTATTATGGATGGCCGGGGAATAAAGCACGATCTGCGTAGAGGTACGCCGGGAAAGCGGCGCTGGCGGTTCGTCCTATAGGGTGGCGGGATATGTTCAGTAACCATGTTCGCTGGAATTAGGTTGGCATTCGCGAAACTGTTATGATAGCCGCGGTGCAGTGTCAGGAAGGTCGTTTGGCAGCCTTGGGACTTCTGGGTCGGTTATTCCACCAAGGCGCTAAGAGGAGGATATTCTCCATGGTACAGTTAAAGTCGCCGATACGTTGATGGGGATGATAACCCTGTTACATCGTTGCAGAAATCGAAATCAATCATAGCGGCAACATTGATCTCGCCAGTCGCTTGATCAGCGTGGCCGTGCCGGAAACTGGCTGTGACGCAGTCAAATTCCAGAAGCGTACCGTCGACATGGTACTACACTCCCGAAGAGCTGGCAAAGCCGCGTGAAAACCCTTTGGTCCGACTAACGGAGACCTGAAATACGGCCTTGAATTACCAGGAAGAATACGAGGAAATAGATGCTTTCTGCAAGTCGGTGAAGATGCCTTGGTTCGCCTCGCCTTGGGACGAGGCGTCGGTGAATTCCTGGAGCCGTTCGCCTGGCCCGTACTACAAGATCGCCTCCGCCTCTCTGACCGATGACAGCCTCTTGCGCCACATTGGTAAGACCGGAAAGCCGATCATTCTTTCGACCGGTATGAGCACCTATGACGAAATCGACCATGCCGTCGAGGTGCTTGGCAAAGACGATCTCATTCTCATGCACGCCACAAGCGCCTGATCCGGCAAATTACGACGAACTGATCTTCGCGCAATCCCGATCATGGCGGCCCGATACGGCGTCCCGGTCGGCTACTATCAGGGCATGAAACCGGCATTCCAACCAGTGTATGTGCGGCGGTGTTGGGATGCCTGCTGTGGAACGCCACATCACCCTGATCGAGCCAGCTGGGGATCTGACCAGGCAGCTTCGCTGGAGCCAACGGCATTACGAGGCTGGTTCGCGACATTCGGCTGTGGGGAGCAGGCCCGCGGCGATGGGATAGGCGCGTATACGAGCATAGCTTCCATCATCAAAAAGCTACG